>CP131915.1:3171056-3805267 GCA_030704225.1 Kosakonia sp. H02 | reverse complement strand
GCCACCAGGCAGGCCGTGCCGAGCATCGCCGCGACCACCATGTGCGCCATGCGCCAGGGAAACGAGGGGTTGATAATCGCCGCCCACCAGTCGACAGGGATCACGCGCCCGTCCGCCGCGAGGCTAAAGCCATCCGGGGTTTGCATCCATGAGTTGGCGGCGAGGATCCAGAAGGCGCTGATAAACGAGCCAAGCGCGACAATGCAGGTGGCTAAAAAGTGCACCCACGGGCGCACTTTGCCCATACCAAACAGCACCACGCCCATAAACCCCGCTTCGAGGAAAAACGCCACCAGCACTTCCATATACATCATCGGCCCGAGCACCGACCCGGCGCGGCTGGCAAGACCGCTCCAGTTAGTGCCGAAAGCAAACTCCATCACCACGCCGGTGACCACGCCAACCGCCACATTCAGCGCAAAGATTTTGCTCCAGTAGCGCCAGAGCGAGAGCCAGATTTGCTGTTTGCGCCACAGCCACATGCCTTCAAGGAACATGAGGAACTGCGCCAGGCCAATGGTGAACGCCGCCAGCACGATATGAAAACCGATGGTGAAGGCAAACTGGCCGCGCGCCAGCAATAAAGTGAATTCCTCGCTCATCATGCGTCGCTGGGCTTGCCCGTCCAGGCTGAGATGGGTTTGTCTACCGGCTCATCCATGCGTCGGGAGAAGGCTTTCAGACCCTGCAACAGCGGTTGCAGCGCCCCCCAGAGCTCATCGTCGTGCAACATCTTCCACACTCCGCGCCCCCCCGGCGCTTTCTGCTCACTTTGCGACGGCGGCTGGCTGAAGGCATCGGCCATATCGCGCAGGCCAAACGCCAGTTTGTACATTTTGTCCGGCGGCACGCTGGAGAGCGCCATCAACAACACCGAGATATTTTGCAGCACATTGAGCGTACCTTCGCGCTGCAAGCCTTTGACCAGCACCTGCGCCACCTCGTTATTGGCCGCCACCAGGTCGTTCGCCAGGCGCAGCACGCCATGTTGGTGCAGCGTTTCCAGTAAACGCTCCAGTTCCTCGTGCGCATCGGGGCCGATTTTTGCCGGTTCCGGCTGATAATCAATCGCTTTAGCCATCAAAATTTCTCCGGGTGGGGTTCGGTTTCCGGCGGTTCGCGGTAATCGTCGCGCCGCCATTTCTCTTCCACGGGCACCCTGGCGATGGGTGTGCGTTTACCGTGACGAAAGTTATGTTTCGGCAGCGGGTCGGGAAGCGGCGGACGATCAACGGGTTCAAGGCGTACCGCCAGCTCTTTATAGGCCGGGGTGTTGACCTGCGGATCGTGGTGCTCACCGGTTAACCTGTTGATGCCATCTTTGCCCTGATGGATGGAGATAAACAGCACCTTGCCCGCCACACGTTCGGTGATAACGACCGGCACCTCCACTTCCCCGCGCCGGGAGATCAGTTTTACCCAGTCGCCTTCCTGCAAGCTGCGGGCGGTTGCCAGCTCCGGGCTAATTTCAACAAACCAGTTTGGCGACAGGCTGGTGGTGCGCCCGCCCTGGCCGCTCTGGTTGGTCGACTGAAAATGTTCCAGCATCCGGCCATTGTTGAGCAGCAAATCGTAGAGCGCATCCGCCTCTTCGGCGGGTGGCTGCCAGCTCAGCGGATAGAGCGAGGCGCGGCCATCGGGGGATTTAAAACGCTCGGTATAAAGCAGCGGTGTGCTGCTGCCATCAGCGTTGACCGGCCAGATTTGCGATTTCCATCCCTCCAGGCGCTGATAACTGACGCCAGCGAAACTGTCGGCAATGCTGGCCGCCTCCGCCATGATCTCCTGCGGATGGCGGTAGCCCCAGTCGTGGCCCATATACGCGGCAAGCTGGGTGAGGATTAGCCAGTCCGGGCGGCTGTCGCCGAGCGGCTCCATCACCGGGTAGAAGCGTTGAATACGCCGCTCGGTGTTCACAAAAGTGCCCTCTTTTTCCACGCTCGGACAGCCAGGTAACACCACATCGGCGAACTGCGCCGTGCGGCTGAGGAAAATATCCTGCACCACCAGGAAATCGAGGTTGGTAAAGCCTTCATGCACGTTGCGGGCATCGGCGTCAGAAAAGGCGGTCTCTTCGCCAATCACATACATGGCGCGGATCTGATCGCTACGCGCCATTTCCACCATCATAAAGTTGTCCTGTCCTACTTTCAGCGAGAGGCGCTCGGCGGGCACGCCCCAGGCTTTCGCCCACTTCTCCCGCACCTTCGGGTCGCTAACGGATTCATAACCGGGATAGAAATTTTTCAGGCAGCCAAAATCACTCGCGCCCTGCACATTGTTGTGGCCGCGCATCGGGTAACCGCCGGTGCCGGGTCGCCCGTAGTTGCCGGTCACCAGCAGCAAATTGGAGAGCGCAGTGCTGGTATCGGCCCCGTGGCTGTGCTGAGTAATGCCCATCGCCCAGATGATACAAACACTGCCCGCCAGGCCGATCATTTCGGCTGCGCGGGTTAACTCGTCCGTATCAAGGCCGGTGATCTGCGCGGCGTAATCCAGCGTAAATGGAGCCAGCGACTGGCGATACTCGTCGACTTTGTTAACGCGATTAGCGAGGAAGGCTTCGTCGGCATAGCCGTTGTCGAACATATAGCGCGACATGGCGCTGGCCCATGCCAGATCGCTACCGGGGTGAATGCGTAAATGGAGATCGGCGCGTTCGGCCATTTCATGGCGGCGCGGATCCACCACCAGCCATTTCTGCCCGTGATGCTTTTTAGCGGCTTTCAGGCGTGAAGCGATAACGGGATGGTTTTCGGCGGTGTTGCTGCCGACTATCACCACCAAATCGGCTTTGGTTAAATCGGCAATGGTTCCGGCATCGCCGCCGTAACCCACGGTGCGAAACAGCCCTTCTGTCGCCGGGTTCTGGCAGTAGCGCGAGGAGTTATCAACGCTGTTGGTGCCAAGGATGGCGCGGGCAATTTTCTGCGTCAGATAGGCTTCTTCGTTGCTGCCTTTGCTTGAGCCGATAAAACCGATGCTGTCGGAGCCATAGCGGTCGCGAGTTTCCAGCAACCGCTTCGCCACAAGGCTGAGCGCCTCTTCCCAGCTTGCCGGGCGGAAACGATCGTTTTCGCGGATAAGCGGCGTGGTCAGTCGCT
Organism: Kosakonia sp. H02; assembly: GCA_030704225.1. Lineage (NCBI taxonomy): Bacteria > Pseudomonadati > Pseudomonadota > Gammaproteobacteria > Enterobacterales > Enterobacteriaceae > Kosakonia > Kosakonia styphnolobii. The sequence goes on along the minus strand of CP131915.1, from coordinate 3,802,163 downwards.
GCGGGCTATTAATAAAATCCCAGGCGAATTTGCCTTTCACGCAGGTCGAGATGCTGTTGACCGGCGCGTCGACATGCGGCTGCACTTTTAACAGGTGGCGATCGCGGGTCCACATTTCAAACGTGCAGCCGACGCCGCAATAGGTACAGACGGTTTTGGTGCGTTTGATCTCCTGCTGGCGCAAATGGGTGTCGATAACCGAAATGCCGGAGATAACTTCCGCGCCGGTGGAATTTTCGAGGGTTTTGATGATGTCGATGAGCGGGCGTTTCAGGGACTGACGCATCGAGGTAAATGGCCCGGCATCGGGCTGCATGCTCTTTTCCATCAACGCATTGCAGGGGCAAACCGTAACACAGTGGCCGCAGCTTACGCAGCTTGAACCGGCAATCTGGTTGCCGCCGTCCCACAGCACGCGTGGGTGCTCCATGGTGTAGTCGATGCTCAGCGTCTCGTTAACTTCAACATTCTGGCAGGCATCGACACAGCGACCACAGAGAATGCACTGATCCGGGTCGTAGGTATAAAACGGGTTGGAGTGATCTTTAACATAGGGCTTGCGCTGATAAGGGTAGCGCTGGATCGGAATGTGCATATCAACGGCGGTGTTATGCAACGTACAGTCGCCGGTATTGTGTTCGCACACAGTGCAATACAGCTCATGTTTCGCCAGCAACCTGTCCATCCCCTCTTCACGCGCGGCGCGGGCAGGCTCGCTTAACGAGTTGATGACAAGGCCCTCGCGGCTGCGCAACGTGCAGCCGCGCACCAGTTCGCCGTCCATCTCCACCCAGCAAACATCGCAGGTTTTCAACGGATCCAGTGCCTCGTGGTAACAGACATGGGGCAGCGTAATGTTACAACTCTCAAGAAACGGGATCAGTGGCATATCCGCCAGGCCAATCAAAGGCTTACCGTCATAGATGACAGTACATTTTTGCAGGCTCATGTTACTTCCTCACCAAAAAAGTGCTGTACGTGCACTCCCGGTGCGTCGATACGGTGCCTGGTTCAGGTGAACGGCATCGTAACGTCGCCCCTGTTTCGGGTGCCGTATCCGTTATGAAGTTTAAAAGTAGACCCCGCCGCCCCGCTGAGCCAACCGGCCAGTGACTATTCCTCTCCGGTTTTAAGATTCCTCTTAAAACCATAAGAAAAAATGATATATCCACTCTCCCAAAGGTAAATTTATGTCAAAAAAAGCGCGTTTTGCGCCATTTTGTGAGCGAAATCACCTGATGATAACTCACGTGATTATTTTATTTTTATCTAACTGCCGCTAAGTTATTTATTTTAAAGATACCTTTCAAATAACCCCCTCAGTTAAATTAAACACAACTACTTACAAAGCATTAATATTTGCGATTTGACGTGCCGTTTGACTATTTCCAGCCAGCGTCTAAATTTAATTACGAACGCCGGCGACATTGACTTAATTAAATGTCGTTAATTGAAACAACGAAACAGGAGAAATATTATGGCTGAACATCGTGGTGGCTCAGGTAATTTCGCCGAAGATCGTGATAAGGCATCAGAAGCAGGCCGCAAAGGCGGTCAACATAGCGGTGGTAATTTTAAAAATGATCCACAGCGTGCTTCCGAAGCGGGGAAAAAAGGCGGCCAGAATAGCCACAGCGGCGGCCGTAAATCCGGCAATTAATATATTGTTGTGATTTGGATATCACCGCTTCTATTTTAAATAAGTAAATGACTGGCGAGTCAGAAATGGCTCGCTATTTTTAACGCTATTATTGGGTGGATATTATGCAGATTAACACGCTAAACGATCTCTTCATTCATGGGCTGTCGGACATTTACAGTGCAGAGAAGCAACTGGCTCGCGCACTCGCGAAGCTGGCGCGTGAAGCTTCTACCCCCGAACTGGTGCAGGCATTCAAACAGCATCTGGAAGAGACCCAGGGACAGATTGAACGCATCGATCAGCTGCTTGAAGCCGAGTCTAACGTCAAGCTGAAACGTATGAAATGCCATGCGATGGAAGGCCTGGTCGATGAAGCCAATGAAGTTATTGAAGCGAGCGAAAAAGGCACCGTACGTGATGCTGGCCTGATTGCCGCTGCGCAAAAAGTCGAGCATTACGAAATTGCCTCTTACGGTACGCTTTGCACGCTCGCGAAACAATTAGGCTATAACAAAGCTGGCCAACTTCTGGCGCAAACGCTGGAAGAAGAAAAGAATACGGATAACTTACTGACCAAAATTGCTACCAGCAAAATTAATCAGAAAGCAGAGGTTGAATAAGTTACCGCTACGTTGTTGCTGATAATTTCTTTTCGTTGCATAAGGTTATGCTGATAGATACGAAGAGAATTATCCTGACTTGTTACGTGATACTTGCCATAGCGAAGCGTAGCGATAATTATCGAGCATTAAAGGTAAATATTTCCGCTATTTAATTGATACACGGGTGCAAATAACGTAGTGGTAACTCGTTAGCCTCGTGAAATATCAAAACCGGCGTCTGAAAAGGCGCCAGAAAATAGCGGCGATGGGACAAAGAAGGATACAGATATGCAACAGAATCTGAAACGTGTAAGGAATGTCCGCATGAACTCAAGAACCAGCGCCGATTTAGGCTGGCAGGTTCTGGATGAGTTCGAACGCGCAAGACTGGAAAAACCCTTTGTGCCGGTCAAGATGATGGCAGATCGTAAACAAGTCGATAGACGTAGTGAATAACAGAGGGTAAATACCCTCTCCGTTATGTGCCTTGCGTTACTTGCCCGGCGTGGATGCGTCGGGCATTTTTATCGCCGCCAGTTGACTTATATTGTAATAAGCGTACTTTTCAGGACATGAAAACATTCCTGATAATAGTACCCGATGGCGGCATGCTGTTCGAAGCTGCCGGTATCGCCGACATCCTGATGCAGGCCAATCGTCTGCACCCAAATGGCTCACCCGAACCGCGTTACCAGATAAGTCTCGCCACGCCGCAGCCCTGGCAGGTAATCCACGGGCAGTCCGGCTTAAACTTGCTGGCCGACCATCGCCTGCCGGAAATCGATCCGCGCAAGCCCTGGGACACCATTATGATTACCGGTCGCGGAATCAACGAGGACGAAGGCACTGCCGTGGTGGACTGGTTGCATCTTGCCGCCCCTCACGCCCGCCGCGTGGTGTCGATTTGCGGCGGCGCGATGCTGCTGGCGCAAACCGGGCTGCTCAATGGCCGACGCGCCACCACTCACTGGCGGCTGCTGGAAACCATGCAGACGCGCTTTCCTGACATTCACGTTGAAGCTGGCCCACTCTATATTCAGGATGGCCCGGTGTGGACCTCAGGCGGCGTCAGCTCTGGCTTCGACCTGACGCTGGCGTTAGTGGAAGAGGATTATGGTTTTACCCTCGCCCGCGATGTCGCCCAGGATCTGGTGATGTACCTGCGCCGCCCCGGCGGGCAGTTGCAGTTCAGCCGCTACCATTTACAGCAGGCCAGCGGTATCGGGCCGATCAGTGATTTGCAGGGCTGGATCCAGGAAAACCTGGCTGACGATTTATCCGTCGAAAAACTCGCCGCCCGTGTTGCCATGAGCCCGCGCAATTTCACCCGCGTCTTTACCCGGGAAACCGGCGCGCCCCCGGCGCGTTATGTTGCTGAAGCACGCCTGGCCGCCGCGCGCGACAGGCTTGAGCAAACCAACGACACGCTGGAGCGTATCGCCACCCTCACCGGCTTTGGCAGCAGCATTAATCTGCGGCGCACCTTCGAGCGCCAGTTGCATCTGACGCCCGGCGAGTACCGCCAGCGCTTCCACTGCCGCAAAATGGCGTAAAGTGATCCTTATTTGTCATTTACGCCAAACCGCGCCAATCCTACAGTAAAGGCAGATACCTACTGAAGGAGAGCATCATGGTGAAGGTCGGCATTAATGGTTTTGGCCGCATCGGGCGCAATGTATTACGTGCGGCACTGGGTAATAACGAGATGCAGATCGTGGCGATTAACGATCTGACAGACAGTAAAACCCTCGCGCATTTGCTTAAACACGACTCCCTGCTGGGGACGCTGCCCGTGCCGGTGGAAGCGGGCGAAGGTCAGTTGTTTGTCGACGGTAACGCAGTACGGGTGTTTAGCGAGCGCGACCCGGCCAATATTCCCTGGCGCGACGCGGGCGTGGAGATTGTGATTGAAGCGACGGGCTTTTTTACCGACCGGGAAAAAGCCGCCGTCCACATCAATAGCGGCGGCGCGAAACGCGTGATTATCTCCGCCCCTGGCAAAAATGAAGATTTGACCATTGTGCTCGGCGTGAACGACCAGCAATACGATCCGCAGCGCCACTTTGTGGTGAGTAACGGCAGTTGCACCACTAATGGCCTGGCGCCTGCCGCGCAGGTGCTGCATCAGCAGTTTGGCATTGAGCACGGGCTGATGAACACCACCCACGCCTACACCAATAGCCAGGCGCTGCACGATCAGCCGGAAAAAGATTTGCGCGGCGCGCGTGCAGCCGCACTCTCTATCGTGCCCTACTCCAGCGGCGCGGCGAAAGCGCTGGGCAAAGTTATCCCGGAACTGGATGGTCGGCTGACCGGGTATTCATTGCGCGTGCCGGTCCCGGTGGTGTCGATTGTTGACCTCACCGTAACGCTGAAACGCGATGTCACGGTGGATGAAGTGAATGCGGCATTCCGCGAAGCCGCGACCAATGGGCCGCTGAAAGGCATTTTGGGGTACAGCGATGAGCCGCTGGTCTCCAGCGATTACCAGGGTGACCCGCGCTCCTCGATTATCGACGGGCTTTCCACGCTGGTCATTGGCGGCAAGCTGGTGAAAATCCTTGCCTGGTACGATAACGAATGGGGATTCTCCAACCGCCTGGTTGACCTGACAACGCTGATGGCGAAACGCGGGTTGTAACCCTTCCTCAAAACCCGGCAGGCCAGCGTCTGCCGGGTTTTTTATTACATCGACATATCCACTACCACTCTGCCGGTGATTTTCCCGGCGCGCATACGGTCGAAAATGGCGTTGATATTTCCCAGCGGCTCAACGGAAATCTCGGCATGGACTTTGTTGCGCCCGGCAAAATCCAGCGCTTCCTGCAAGTCCTTGCGCGTGCCAACAATCGACCCGCGCACAGTGATGCCATCCAGCACCATGTTGAAAATCGACAGGTCAAATGTCCCCGGCGGCAGGCCGTTGAGCACCATTGTCCCGCCCCGGCGCATCATGGTGGTTGCCTGCTCGAAGGCCTTCGGCGAGACCGCTGTAACCAGCACACCGTGCGCGCCGCCAAACTCGGCGTGAAAACGCGTGCCGGGATCCTCTTCCCGCGCGTTGACGGTGACCGATGCCCCCAGGCGACGGGCAAAGGCCAGTTTGTCGTCGTCGATATCCACCGCCGCGACGTTCATCCCCATCGCCACCGCGTACTGAATAGCCAGGTGTCCCAGCCCGCCAATCCCGGAGATAACCACCCACTGCCCGGCGCGGGCTTCGGTCATCTTCAGCCCTTTATAAACGGTGACACCGGCGCACAGAATCGGCGCAATTTCATTGAAGCCGATATTGTCCGGCAGGATGCCGACATAATTGGCATCCGCCAGGCAATATTGCGCAAAGCTGCCGTTAACTGAATAGCCAGAGTTTTGCTGCGAATGGCACAGCGTTTCCCAGCCGCCGAGACAGTGCTCGCAGTAGCCGCAGGCTGAATAAAGCCACGGCACACCGACGCGATCGCCCTCTTTCACGTGCGTGACGCCCGCGCCAACCGCCACCACATGCCCGACACCTTCGTGACCGGGAATAAACGGCGGGTTCGGTTTGACCGGCCAGTCGCCTTCCGCCGCATGCAAATCCGTGTGGCAGACGCCGGTGGCTTCAATCTTGACGAGGATTTTGCCCGGCTCAACAGCGGGCACCATCACCTCTTCAATCACCAGCGGTTCGCCAAACGCCTTCACAACGGCGGCTTTCATGGTTTTCAGTTGCATAATATCTCCTTCATCCTGATGGAAAATCAGTACAGACCCAGCGGCGAACCGCTATAGCTCACCAGCAGGTTTTTGATCTGCTGGTAGTGGCTCAGCGCCAGTTTGTGGGTTTCACGCCCGACGCCCGAGTTTTTGTAACCCCCAAACGCGGCATGTGCCGGATAGAGGTGGTAGCAGTTAGTCCAGACGCGACCGGCTTTGATGGCGCGCCCCACGCGCCACGCGCGGTTGATATCCAGCGTCCACAGCCCGGCACCCAGCCCATATTCCGTGTCATTGGCAATGTGCAGCGCTTCCGCTTCGTCTTTAAAGGTAGTGATGCCAATCACCGGCCCAAAGATCTCCTCCTGGAAGCAGCGCATGCCGTTATGGCCTTTGATCAGCGTCGGTTGGATGTAGTAGCCATTTTCCAGCGCATCACCATGTTCCACATGCGCGCCGCCGGTAATGATTTCGCCGCCCTCTTCGCGGGCGATGTTGATATAAGAGAGGATTTTGTCGTACTGCTCTTGTGACGCCTGCGCGCCAATCATGGTCTCGGTGTCAAAGGGGTCGCCTTTACGGATGGTTTCCATACGGGCAATCACTTTTTCAATAAATTGCGGGTAGATGGATTCCTGCACCAGCACGCGCGATGGGCAGGTACAGACTTCGCCCTGGTTGAAGAAACCGAGCACGGCGCCTTCAACCGCTTTATCAATAAATTCTGCGTCACCGTTCATCACATCTTCAAAGAAGATGTTGGGGGATTTGCCGCCCAGTTCGACAGTGCTGGGAATAATGTTTTCTGCCGCACAGGAGAGGATGTGGCGGCCAATTGCCGTCGAGCCGGTGAAGGCGATTTTTTCAATGCGTTTGCTGCGCGCCAGCGGTTCGCCCGCTTCGGTGCCGAAACCGTGCACCACATTCAGCACGCCTTTTGGCAGCAGATCGCCAATTAATTCCATCAGCACACAAATACCCAGCGGCGTTTGCTCAGCCGGTTTCAATACCACGCAGTTACCCGCCGCCAGCGCCGGGCCCAGCTTCCAGGCCGCCATCAGGATCGGGAAGTTCCACGGGATTATCTGCCCAACCACCCCCAGCGGCTCGTAAATGTGATAGGCGACGGTGTTGCTGTCGATCTCGGCCGCCGTGCCCTCTTGCGCCCGCAGACAGCCAGCAAAATAGCGAAAATGATCGACCGCCAGCGGAATGTCGGCGCCGAGCGTTTCGCGGATCGGTTTGCCGTTGTCCCAGGTTTCCGTTAATGCCAGCAGTTCGAGGTTGGCCTCAATACGATCGGCAATTTTCAGCAGCACATTGGCGCGATCCTGCGCGCTGGTTTTGCCCCAGCTATCGGCGGCGGCGTGGGCAGCGTCCAGCGCCTTGTCGATATCTGCCGCGTTTGAACGCGGGAACTCGGCGATCACCTGTCCGGTGACCGGCGAGGTATTGGTAAACCAACGCCCCTCAACCGGGTCAACAAATTCACCGCCAATATAGTTGCCATAACGCGGTTTGAACGACACTTTTGCGCCAGCAAGGCCAGGGTGGACGTATTTCATAAGATGTTCCTCTTTTATTATCGGTACAGGTGAGGCGTCTCGCGCAGGGGCGGACAGAGGGATATAAGCAGTTCTTATGCCAGGCTGGCCCGGGGAAAGAGATTTAACATTAAGCGAAGGAAAATCAGCAAATTAAAAATCTGTAAGTCAGCGCAGCGGTAAAAAAAGTGCCGTTGATTGCGCGAAGTGTGTCGCATGTCGCTACATGCGGGACACTCATGTGATACACAAATGTAACATTTCAATTATCGGAGAGTAACATGCCGCCACGCGCCCGATCGTTGTCCCCCCGCGCCACTCAGGCGAGCCTGCCGCATCAACTGGAAGATTCCTGGCAGCGCAGTTCACGTTATGGATTAACGCGGGACGATGACGCGCAGCCCTGGGTCGCCTCTTCGATGCTTAATGATGCCCGCGCCGAAAATGGCTGGGTGAGCCAGCTGGTTGCGCCGCTGCTGGCCCGCCTGCGCCCCGCGCTTTCCAGCCATCCATCCATTATGGTGATGTCCGATGCCACCGGCCTGGTGCTTGATACCTACGGCAACCGCGATTTTCTGCATAAAGCGCAGCGCTATGCGCTTTCGCCCGGCAATTTGTGGGGGGAACATGCGCGGGGAACCAATGCCATCGGCACGGCGTTAGCATTACAACGTCACTGCGAAGTGTTCGGCGGTGAGCATTTCCTGAGCCGTAACGCAGGCTTGTTTTGCTCTGCCGCGCCTGTATTTCGCCCGGACGGACATATCGCCGGCGTGCTGGATCTCTCAACGCCCGCCCAGGCGCCGCGTCGTGATGCCGCCACGCTTATCCGCCGTGCGGTGTGCCAGATTGAGCATGCCTGGGCGACCAGTGCGCTCGGGGCCGATCGCTGGCTGCTAAGTGTGCATCATGATCCTTCGGTGCTGGGTAGCGCCCAGGAGTTACTGCTAATTTTCGAGGACAATACCCTGCTCGGCGCCAACCGGCTGGCAATGGAAGAGTTTTCCCTGACGGCGAACCAGTTTGGCGCACTCGATATTGACGCCCTGTTTCCCGGTATTGATTTACGGGCGGGCGAAACCGCGTTCGAATCCAGCAATACGCGTCGCTATTATGCTCGCCAGACCTTGCCTTCCCGGCGCTACCCGGGACGCGGCGCACCACACGCGCAGGATCATCTGGCGCAGGAAAAAGAGAAAGCGCTGCGCATTGTCAATGCGGGCATTGCGCTGTGCATCACCGGCGAAACCGGCTGTGGCAAAGAGTACCTGGCGCGCGAACTCTATGTGCGCAGCCAGTGGCAGGCGGGGAATTTTGTCGCCATTAACTGCGCCGCGCTGCCGGAACACCTGATTGAATCCGAACTGTTTGGCTATGTCCCCGGCGCGTTTACCGGGGCCAGCCCGAAAGGCTATATCGGCAAATGCCGCGAAGCGCATGGCGGCGTGCTGTTTCTTGATGAAATCGGCGATATGCCGCTCGCGCTGCAAACCCGCCTGTTGCGCGTGTTGCAGGAGAAAAAAGTGACGCCGCTCGGGGCAAACAGCAGCGTTGATGTCAATTTTGCCCTGATTTGCGCCACCCATCAGGACCTGGCCGCGCGGGTGCAGGCCGGGACATTTCGCGAGGACTTGCTCTATCGCATTCAGGAATTTCATCTGACGATTCCCCCACTGCGTGAATGGCAACAGGTCGAGGGCTTTATCCATAAGCTGTGGCATGAGCTTGGCGCGCCCGCTCGCGGCCTGACGCTCAGCGACGAGGTGGTCACCACGCTGGCCCGGCGTCCGTGGCCGGGGAATGTGCGGCAACTGTTAAGCCAGTTAAGGGTATTGATGGCGCTGGCGGAAGATGGCGATTGCATTAGCCTGGCGAGCCTGCCGGGTGAAACGCGGTGCGTACAGAGCCCCGCAGTCGCCCAACCCGCCGATGAACAGCAAGCGATTGCCGAGGCGCAGGGCAATATGAGTCTTGCCGCCAAGAAACTGGGCATTTCCCGCAGTACGCTTTACCGGCGGCTGGAGAAACGCCAGCGTATAACTGACTGAACAGGAGCAGGTCAATACCTGCCCCGGTAAGGGATTACTCTGCCGTGGTCTTCGCTATCCAGTCAGCGAAGTAGCTGACGCGGGTGAATTGCTGCGCAGGCAGAATGAGGTCACGCGACACCAGCCCGACGACATAGCGCGTTCCGTTATAGGTTGCGAACAGCGGGCCGCCGGAATCCCCGCCTGCGGTGGCATAGCCTGCACAGATATGCATTGCCGGATCGTAATAGGTCGGCGGGTAGAACTCGGGCACGTCGATACACATGTTATCGGCCAGCACGTTTAAATCACCTTTATAGAGCACAGTCGGTCTGAGTCCGTTTTCATCATCCCCAAAACCTATACCGGTGAGCGGAATATCCGTCAGCGCCGCCGGAGGTTCGTCATGAATATTATTTCCGGTGAGATTAGCGAAACTTGTACTGTTAGCATCGCGGGTTAATTTAATTAACGCGAGATCATTTTTGGCAGTGCCTTCCATTGTCGACGGATCATACGAAGGATGCACCACAACTTTTTCAATAGGTACGCTGTCTTTAATTTTTAGCGGTTCGTAACTTTCTATACCGACTAAAATATTTGCCGTCGCGGTATCGAACACCTCGGCACAATGCGCTGCGGTTAATACCCAGCGGGCGTTGACCAGCACGCCGCCGCATACGTGCCCGTAGAGCGTGTTGTCGTCATTGATAGTGATAAATTCAGGGAACTCACCCGGTTGTGCAGGTGTACCGTTCACAATTTTGACCATTCTTTCGCTTGCTGATGCGGAGTGAATGACGCTGAACGGTAATAACGAGGCCACAACGAACATCGCTGCGGCGACTTTTTTCTTTTTCATTAATATTCTCCAGAATAAAAATCAATGCTGCACCACAAACTGCGAACAGACTCAAGCACAGACAAGAAAATAAACGGGAGAAATATACGAATCGAACATAACGAAGTAAATACAGATACTTTTCCTGTTACCCGGAATATTCTTCAACAAATTAATGGCGAGATGTTAATTCACAAAATACGAATGCGCAGAGATATATGCAACAAGGGCGCACCGCAGTGCGCCCTTCTCTTTTACAGCGCCATATCGTGCTGAGGCGCGTTTTCCGTTTTCGGCTCTGCCGGTTCTTCAGCAGGCGCCGGGTCTTTCATCTGAATGACCGGCGGCTTAGTCAGTTGCAGCGTGGCGGCAGTGTCATCCCAGACTTGCTGCGTCAGCGCGACGTTACCGTTCATCTTCTGGCCGTAGCTCGGCACGATCGCTTTGATCTTGCTCTGCCACTGCGGCGAGTTGAACTGCGCCGGGAACATCTTCTTGATGACGTTCAGCGCAATCGGGGCGGCGGTTGATGCGCCCGGCGATGCGCCCAGCAGCGCCGAGAGGGTTTTAGGCTGATCGACTACCACTTCGGTGCCAAGTTTCAGCACGCCGCCTTTGTCTTCATCTTTTTTGATTATCTGTACGCGCTGACCGGCCTGGATAAGTTTCCAGTCCTCTTTACGCGCTTGCGGATAGTACTCTTTCAGCGCCTCGAAGCGGTCGTCATCGCTCAGCATCACCTGGCCGACCAGGTATTTCACCAGATCAAAGTTATCCAGACCGACATGGGTCATGGGCATAACGTTGCTGGTGGTCGTGGTGCTTAACAGATCAAAGAAGGAGCCGTTTTTCAGGAACTTGGTCGAGAACGTTGCGAACGGCCCGAACAGCACCACGCGTTTACCGTCAATAAAACGCGCATCGATATGCGGAACGGACATCGGCGGCGCGCCCACGGAAGCCTGACCGTAGACTTTCTGCTGGTGCACGCTGGTGATTGCCGGGTTTTCCGTCATCAGGAAGGAGCCACCCACCGGGAAGCCCGCATAGTTGTCCGCTTCCGGGATGCCGGTTTTTTGCAGTAACTTCAGCGCGCCACCGCCAGCACCGATAAAGACATATTTTGCGTCGATAGTGTGCTCATCGCCGCTTTTCACATCTTTAATCGTCACATGCCAGGAGTTATCGGCATTGCGTTTAAAATCGGTCACTTCAGAGGAGGTTTGCAGGGAAAAGTTTTTACTTTTTTTCAGGCTACCGACTAACTGGCGGGTAATTTCACCGTAATTGACATCGGTACCGACCGGGGTCCAGGTCGCCGCCACTTTCTGCTGCGGATCGCGCCCTTCCATGACCAGCGGCGCCCACTGCTTAATTTGTTGATGATCGGTGGAGAATTTCATTCCCTGGAAAAGCGTGGTTTGTTGCAGCGCAGCATAACGTTTTGCCAGGTAATCCACATTATCGCCCCACACAAAGCTCATATGCGGCGTGGAATTAATAAACGCGTGTGGATTATTCAACACGCCGCGTTTGACCTGAGACGACCAGAACTGACGGGAAATCATAAACTGTTCGTTAATTTCCAGCGCCTTGCTGACATCAATAGAACCGTCTGCACGCTGCGGCGTATAGTTCAATTCCATATTGGCAGAGTGACCAGTGCCGGCGTTATTCCAGCCGTTTGACGACTCCAGTGCGACACCATCGAGTTTCTCGACCATCACCTGTTTCCACTCCGGTTGCAGCTCTTGCAGCCAGGTGCCGAGGGAGGCGCTCATGATACCGCCGCCAATCAGCAGGAAATCGGTTTTTTGGTTCTCTTGTGCCCATGCGCTGGTCGCAGTGCTGACGAGCATCGCGACAGCGCTCAGGGTAATAATTGTCTTTTTGATTGCAGGCATAATTATTAGGTTACATAACAGCGAGTGATTCGTGGGAACGGATATTAACGCAATTTTACGTTAATTTAAAATATCATTCACAAAATTAATAAATTTTATCCCCCTTATTTCGCTGCTTTTTTTAATTAAAAAAAGTAATAGCAAACAGTGTGTGGAATTAATTCTGGCGGGATTTATCTGAAGACGCTGAAATAATAAATGGCGGCTATGAAAAAATGCGAAATAAAAAGACAGACATTATCGGCCGCAAATAGTGGCCGATAACGGGGAATTACAGCCCGGCAAATTGCGCTTGCGCATCGTTTAGCGCGACGCGCAAATGACCATTATTTTCCGCCAGCAGCGCCTGGGCGTGCGCGGCATCCAGCCCGGTAAGCAGCATTAAAATGGCGGTGCGACAGTGATGATTTCCCTGCGCCAGGGCGCTTTTTGCTTGCTCACGGGAACAATCGGTAGCGGCCATCACCACGGCAATCTGCCGCTCGACCCAATGAACACTGGCCGGCTGTAAATCCACGCGCAAATTGCTGTACACCCGACCGGTGCGAATGGCCAGACCGGTTGCCAGCATGTTGAGGATCTGCACCTGCGCCTGACGGGCTTTTGGCTCGCTAAAACCGCTCACCACTTCGGCGCCGGTATCGGCTACCAGCACGATATCCGCGATTTGCGCAGCTTCACTCTCCCGGCTGCGGGTCAGCAGCGCGACCCGCGCGCCGACGGACCACGCATGGCGCAGCGCCCCGTTGGTCCACGGTGTTTTACCGCTGACGGAGACGGCCACCAGCATGTCGCGTGGGCTGAATTCAATGGCCTGCAAATCCGCCATCCCGCGGGCATAATCCGCCGCTGCGCGCGCCTGCTCAGCCATCTGTGCTTGCGCACCGCCGGCCATCAGACCGATTACCCGGTGATGGGTATCCGGCGCAAAATCGCGGGCGGTTTGCAATGCCGCCTGCCCTGAGGCGCCTGCACCGACTAACACCACCCGGCCATCGTGGTGGAGTGTCGCGCTGGCATTATCCACCAGCCGGGCAATAGCTGGCAGGCAGTCCGCTATTGCCTGCTTAACATATTTCTCTTCCTGATGGATAAGGGTAAGCATATCCAGGGTGGTAAGGCGGTCGATATCGTGGGTGCGGCTGTTGCGGCGTTCTGTCATTGAACCGTTTGGCTTACTGCTCATACACTGCTCCTTTTTAAAGGTTCCATACACACTATAAGGGTATTTATTTCCCATACCTGCGAATGGGGTCACGCTTCCCGGTTCCGCTCCCGGCATCGCGATTCATAACGCTGCTTTATGAAACCGCCCTCATCGGTGATAATACCCCCTTCTTTATAATGATTCGGGTTTGGCATGACTGACTTAGCGCCCCCAGCGGCAAAACCACGCAAACGCCCTATGAAGTTCGGCACCACGGTGACGCTGATGGTATGCAGCGTTACTGGCTCGGTGCTGCTTCTGGCGTGCGGCCTGTGGTTCTGGCAGATAAGCAACGCCACGCGCGACGGCGTAAAAGAGACGGCGCTGGCGGTGGCGCGCACCCTTGCCGATGCCCCCGACATCAAACGCGGGCTGTTATTGCCGCCCAACAGCAACATTATTCAGCCGCTGGCGCAGGCGGTGGCCGCGCGTAACGATTTGTTATACGCGGTAGTGACCAATATGCAGGGCATTCGCTATTCGCATCCGAATGCCGGGATCATCGGGCAGAACTTTATTGGTGACGATTTGCAGCCGGCGTTAAAGGGCAAAGAGAATATCGCCGTCAATCATGGCGTGCTGGCGCCGGCGCTGCGTGTCTTTACCCCGGTGTACGATGAACGCTACCAGCAAATTGGCGTGGTGGTGGTGGGCATCTCGCTGAGCAAAGTGGATGAACAGGTGGGCCGCAGCCGCCAGGCGGCGATGGTTATCTTGTTGTTCAGCGCGCTGATGGGGTCGCTTGGCGTCTGGCAAGTGGTGCGGGTGTTAAAACGTATTTTGCTGGGGCTGGAGCCGCACGAGATTTCCGCCCAATTCAAGCAGCGCCAGGCGATGCTGCAATCCTTAAAAGAGGGCGTGATGGCGGTGGATGCCGATGGACGCGTCACGCTGTTAAACCATGCCGGGCGGCGGATGCTACTCAGCAATGCGGCCACGCAAATGGCGGGCCATGAGCCTTTACTGGCGGATCTGCGGGAAGTGCTGCAAACCGGTGTGCCGATTTATGACCGGGAGCTGGGGTGTAACGGCCTGCTGCTGTTGAGTAACACCGTACCGGTACGCAGCCAGGAGAGCATTATTGGTGCTATCAGCACGTTTCGCGATAAAACCGAAGTCAGCCAGTTGCTGCAACGGCTGGACGGCATGGTGAATTATGTCGATGCCTTGCGCACCACCTCTCATGAATTTATGAATAAATTGCATGTGATCCTCGGTCTGCTGAATATGAAACGTTATGACAAGCTTGAGGAGTATGTGCTGCAAACGGCGCAGAATTACCAGAGCGATATTGGTGCCATTCAGCACCGCATCAAATCGCCGGTGGTGGCGGGTTTCCTGTTAGGCAAAATCAACCGGGCGAAAGAGCGCGGCTACACCCTGACGCTGGCGGATGATAGCCAGGTGCCGGATAACCCGAATGAGAAACAGGTCACCGTGCTGGTCACGGTGCTGGGAAATCTGATTGAGAATGCGCTGGACGCGATGAGCGACCAGCCGGAAGGTGAAGTCAGCCTGCTGCTGCACTATCAGGACGGCTGGCTGTCGGGCGAAGTCAGCGACGATGGGCCAGGCATTGCGCCAGACCATATCGAGGTGATTTTCCGTAAAGGTTTTTCCACCAAAGGTGATAACCGTGGAGTCGGCCTGTTCCTTGCCAGCCAACAACTGACTGAACTGGGCGGCACCATTACCGTTGAGTCTGAACCCAGTGTGTTTACCCAATTTTTTGTCCACCTCCCCTGGGATAGTGAAAGGAAGACCGCGTGATAAATGTATTAATAGTTGACGATGATGCCATGGTAGCCGAGCTGAACCGCATGTATGTGGCGCAGATAGCCGGTTTTCAGTGCTGCGGCACGGCGTCGACACTGCACCAGGCCGAGGAGATGATTAACGATCCAGGGCGTGAAATCGACCTTGTGTTGCTGGATGTCTATATGCAGCAGGACAGCGGCCTGGATTTACTGCCGACCATTCGCGCCAGCGGTCGCGCTATCGACGTGATTATGATCACCTCATCCGCCGATGCCGCCACTATCCAGACATCATTGCATTACGGCGTGGTGGATTACTTAATCAAGCCGTTCCAGTTCCCGCGTTTTGAAGAGGCGCTCACCAGCTGGCGCGAAAAACGCAGGCTGATGGAAGCCCGCCCCTATTATGAGCAGTCCGATGTTGACAAGCTGTTGCACGGCGGTGCGCCGGAAGTGGCCGATACGCGCCGGTTGCCGAAGGGGTTAACGGCGCAGACCTTACGCACTATTTGCCAGTGGATTGATGCCCATCCAGGAATCGAGTTTTCGACCGATGAGCTGGCAAACGCTGTCAATATCTCCCGCGTTTCCTGCCGTAAGTACCTGATTTGGCTGGCACAGATTAATATTCTCTATACCACCATTCACTACGGCGCAACCGGTCGTCCGGTGTACCGCTACCAACTCATTGCCGAGCAATACGGCCTGCTTAAGCAGTATTGTCAGTAAGCCGGTAGCGGGCATCGAGAAGGGTAAAGCGGAACTGGCGCTGTGAGGAGAGGATGATTTCGCGGTTTTTGGTGACGAAAATCGCCTCGATATCGTCGCGCTGTTTCAGCAGTGCGCCGCCTTTTTCCACCCCAAGCCCGAAAAGAAGTGTGGTCCAGATATCGCCGTCGAGAGAGTCGGTGGAAATAATGGTCACACTGTCGAGTTCGTTATCCAGCGGGTAGCCGCTACGCGGATCGAGGATATGGTGCCAGCGTTTGCCATCCTGTTCGAAATAGCGCTCATAAGTGCCGGATGTCACCACCGATTTGTTCACCACCTCAATGGAGCCAACTAACGCGTCGGCGTCGGCAAACGGCTTTTTCACGCCAATAGTCCACTGTCCTTGCGGGGAACCGAGCGTCTGCACGTTGCCGCCAAGATTAATAAGCCCGTCGTGAATCCCCTCTCGATGCAGATAATCCCGCACCCGATCGGCAATAAAACCTTTGGCGATGGCACCCAGATCGATCTCCATTCCCGCCTGCGCAAGAAAAACACTTCCGGCGGTATCGTCGAGGATAACATCCTGCACATGCGTGATACGTAGCCGCGCGGCTATTTCATCGGCGGGCGGAACGCTATCGCCTTTGAAACCGATGCGCCACAGCTTAACCAGTGGGCCAATGGCCAGGTTAAAGGCGCTATCAGGAACCATGCTGGCGGCTTTGGCGCATTTGATGAGCTCAAATACCGGGCGGCTGACGACCACCGGATGCCTGCCTGCGGCGTGGTTGATGTCCATCACCTGGGAGTGTGCGCGGTTAACGGTGAACAGGTCTTCGTAGCGTTTGATCAGCGAAAAAACGCGGGATGCGAGGGCGTCGTCGTGGGAAAACAGTTTGAGCAGAATGGGCGAACCCATCAGTACGGCAGAGTAGCTCCAGACAGGGTTATCGGACATGGCGTACTCCTTTTGGCACATCTTTTGTAGGCCGGATAAGGCGGTAGCCGCCATCCGGCGTTGGTGCACCTGTGCTCATTGCCGGATGGCGCTTCGCTTATCAGTCCTGGGGGAGGAGTAGCTGATAACGCGCCATCCGGCACTTTTTACTTACTGTTTGGCACGCATCGCGGCCTGGTGCCCTGCCAGAGAGCCGAAAATAATGATATCGGCTACGGCGTTGCCGCCAATACGGTTGCCGCCATGCAGGCCGCCAACCACTTCACCCGCCGCATACGCACCTGCAATCACCTGCTGTTCGGTGTTCAACACTTCGGTATTGGTGTTGATGGTCACGCCGCCCATGGTGTGGTGCACGCCCGGCGCAATCTGAATAGCGTGGAACGGGCCTTCGTTAATCGGCGCACGCAGCGCGGTGGTACGGCCAAAGTCATCATCGTGCTGTTTCTCTACAAAACCATTGTAGCGTTCAAGCGTTGCGAGGAAGGCGTGATAATCGATGCCCAGTTTATCCGCCAGCTCGCGCGGTGAACTGGCGCTGGTTACCAGTCCGCGGGCGATGTATTCATCCGCCGCTTTGTTTTTCGCCCGGACATGCTCATCAAACACAATGTAAGCATAGTGTTCCGGCAGCGCGATAATCGCCGCAGAGACTTTATCGCGGGTCGACATCTCGTTAAAGAAGCGGTTGCCCTGCTGGCTGACCAGGATGGCGCCGCCGCCGCGAATCGATTCGGAAATCAGATACGAGGTGTTTTGCTCTACGGTCGGGTGGATCTGGATTTCACCCATATCAACCGTACCGGCACCGAGACGCTCCAGCAGTGCGATACCGCCGCCGGTCGCGCCTTTGTGGTTGGTGGTCACAAAACCATCCAGATCCGGGCGGTATTTCACCACCATCGCGCTGTTGGCGCTGAAACCACCGGTTGCCACAATCACGCTTTTCGCCTGCACGTTAACGGTTTCCTGCTCGTCGGTCAGTAAACGTACACCGCGCACTTCACCTTGTTCAAACAGAATGTCCTCAACGGAGGTATCCAGCATCACATCAATGTTGCGTTTAGTGACGTTGCGCACCAGGCCGCTAATCAGATAACCGCCAACCGCCGATCCATCACGCGGACGGTGCGTACGGTCAATGCTCATACCACCGGTGGTGGTGATGTCGTTAAGCATAATGCCGCGACGCGCCAGCCATTCAATGGCTTCCGGGGCATTTTCAACAAAGCGACGCAGCAGTTGCGGGTTGTTTTTCTCGCCGCCGCCTTTCAGGGTTTCGGCATAAAACAGCTCTTTACTGTCCTGAATACCTTTCACGCGCTGGAAGCGGGTTTCTGCCGCGTTCATACCGGCAGACGCTTTAATGGTGTTACCACCGATGGACGGCATTTTTTCAACAATCAGTACGCTGGCACCTTCGTCATGAGCCTGAATAGCCGCCGCCAGACCGGCGCCGCCGCTGCCGACTACCACCACATCGTAATTTTTCGGCGCGCTGGTATCGCCGCCCTCTTCTGCCACTCGCGCTTTGCTCGATTTCACCATCGCTTTGGAAACGGCTTTTTTCACCGCTTCGCTCTGGCTGGTAGCCCCCGAGATGGCATCAACATGCGGGGAGTTCGCATCCAGAATGCGCCCGCGGATCTCGGCAAAGCTGCTGGTAAACTCAACGTTATCAGCCGGGCCAGACGCCAGGGCGATATCGGCAATGCGATCGGTTTCCAGGCTAACGTTAATCACCAGTTCATTGCTGTCGTCCTGTACCGTTTCGACGAACATCCCCGGTTTGAATTTCGCTTCACCCATGCTCATATCGCGGATCATGGCTTCTACCAGTGAGAAGTGCCACAGCGGTTCGGGGATGTGCAGCGCTTCACGCTGGGTGCTGTCGATAAACAGCTCCAGATTTTCGCCATTGGCGATACGCGCCGCCCAGTCCGGGTAGGCAATGCAGGCACGACCAACGGCAATCAGGTCGTAGCCATGATCCAGGCCTTCTTCGGCATCAGCGGCATTAACGATGCCGCCCACGCCCATGATTGGAACCTGCGCCAGCGTTTCGGAGCGCATGGCACAATATTTATTAATCAACGGCGCTGGGTCGGTGGTGTCATTAATGGACGAGCGCAACGACGCACCGAGGGAGAAGTGCAGATAGTCCACACCGCGAGCCGCCAGTTTTTCCAGCAAGAACATCGTGTCGTCGAAACGGATGCCGGGCACTTCCAGCTCTTCCGGTGAGAAACGGTAACCGATGATAAACGCGTCGTCAGCGTACTGACGCGCCATTTTATGGGTGATATCCAGCACCGCCAGCGGGAACTTCGCGCGGTTATCGCGGCTGCCGCCCCACTCATCATCACGCTGGTTGGAGTTGGGGGAGAAAAATTGCTGGATCAGGTAAGTATTAGCGCCGTGAATTTCGACACCGTCGAAACCGGCCTGAATAGCGCGGCGAACGGCTTCGCCGAACTTGCCGATCATGGCTTCTACGTCAGCGGTGGTCATCGCCACCGGCATAGCCGCCCCTTCACGCGGCGCGGCAATCGCGCTCGGCGCAATCGGCGTGCGGCCACCAATCAGCTTCGGCTCCACCATACGGCCGCCGTGATAAATTTGCAGAACCGCTTTCGATCCTTCGCCCTGAATGGCGGCAGCGATTTTTGCCAGCCCGGCGATTTTATCGTCGTTATCAATACCAATGGCGCCCGGGAAGGCTAACCCGAGGTCATCGACAAAACAGCACTCAACAATAATGGTGCCAATGCTACCTGCGCGGGCACGATAATACTCCACCAGCTCGCTGCTGACGGTACCGTCGAAATAACCTGTGCAGGTGGTCATGGGTGCCATTAACAAACGGTTTTTCAGTTCCGCGCCATTCGGCAAGGTGAAAGGGCTGAGAATGCGTTCGTTGCTGGTCATAATTAAACTCCACATCTAAAATTGAAAACTTTGAATTCGGTGACGGATTTATTTTTCGTTTTGTTTTTTAATCCTGGCGTCGTGTATTTAATATACCGCGAATTCTATTTACTAAATTAATTACGTTAGTTATAAAACTATTTAACCACTCCAATAACAGCACTACCTCCACTGTATTATCATTTTTAAATATTATATTTACAGGTATTTAATTACCGGTAACATTGTGATCACTTCGCTTTATGGCTTAAGTTTTTACTTATACGAATAAAAATACTATTTATCAGATAGTTAACAAAAATAATCGGCGAAATGAGAGTTTTTATCAGCACCATTTTTTAACATTTCGGTTCATTTTGTGAAATTACCCACATAATTCATTGTGGGTATTCACTATATTAAAAAAAGCAGTGCTCTTTTCTTTTTCTTGATCTCAATCAAGAGTATTCTGTAGTGGAAGAGCAATATATAAAAACACTCAGTTTCTTTATTTATCGCCGTAAAAGTTGCGTTAAGTAACCGCAAACGGAATAAGAAAGCGCGACATTAATAACTAAATTAACTTTTGAAACTAAATAAATCGCAAATCTATTCCGTTGCATATCCGAATTTTTAACTACTTGTAGATGCTCACTATGAACGAGAAAACAACAACACCACCCTCTGCCAATGCAGACAGTGCAAAGGCCGGAAATAAAAACCGCCTGATAATGATGGCACTACCGATTATCGTGGCTGTACTACTGCTGTTTGTCCCTGTGCCGGAAGGTTTACCGCCTTACGCCTGGCACTATTTCGCTATCTTCGTCGGTGTGATTGTCGGCCTGATCTTCGAACCGTTGCCGGGTGCAGTTATCGGCTTGACCGGTGTCGTAATCATTGCGCTGTGCAGCCAATGGGTGCTGTTTAGCCCCGATCAACTGGCGGACCCGAAATTTAAGCTGGCAGGCCAGTCTTTCAAATGGGCAGTCAGCGGTTTCGGTAACTCAACCGTCTGGCTTATCTTCGGCGCGTTTATGTTTGCCGCCGGTTACGATAAGACGCAGTTCGGCCGCCGCCTGGCGCTGATTCTGGTGAAATACCTTGGCCGTCGCAGCCTGACGCTGGGTTACGCCATTACCTTCGCCGATCTGCTGCTGGCACCGTTCACGCCGTCTAACACCGCGCGTAGCGGCGGGACCATCTACCCGATTATCGCTAACCTGCCGCCGCTTTACGGCTCTAAACCTAACGATCCGAGTGCGCGCCGTATTGGTTCTTATCTGATGTGGGTTGCCATTACCGCCGCCTGTATCACCAGTTCAATGTTCCTCTCCGCTCTGGCACCTAACCTGCTGGCGCTGGCGCTGGTGAAAAGCATCGTCGGGATTAACATCTCCTGGGGGACCTGGTTTATCGCCTTCCTGCCGCTGGGCGTGTTGTTGATTCTGACGATGCCGCTGCTGGCTTACCTGTTCTACCCGCCAGAAGTCAAAGTGAATGATGAAGTGCCGCTGTGGGCGAGCCGCGAGCTGGAAAAACTGGGCAAAATGTCCCGCAATGAAATCCTGCTGCTGGTGTTTGTCTGCTGTGCGCTGCTGATGTGGATCTTCGCTGCCGACTTTATTGAACCGGCACTGGCTGCCCTGTTGGTTGTGGTACTGATGCTGTGGACCGGCGTGCTGACCTGGAACGACATTACCAGCAACAAACCGGCGTGGAACACCTTCGTCTGGTTCGCCACCTTAGTGGCACTGGCTGATGGCCTCTCCTCCACCGGCTTTATCGCCTGGCTGGGTAAAGAAGGCGGCCTGCTGATGAGCGGTATTTCTCCGGGGATGGCGACTATCGCCCTGCTGCTGGCGTTCTACCTGCTGCACTATCTGTTTGCCAGCACCACCGCGCACACCACCGCGCTGTTGCCAGCCATGCTGACCATCGCGGCCACTATCCCTGGCATCAATATGGAAGTGGTTGTCCTGGTTCTGTGTACCTCCCTCGGCGTGATGGGCATCATCACCCCATACGGTACTGGCCCAAGCCCGATTTACTACGGCAGCGGCTATCTGCCAACGAAAGACTACTGGCGTCTGGGCACCATCTTCGGTGCTATCTTCCTGGCCGCCCTGCTGTTGATTGGTTATCCGTGGATCACCATGATGTTTTGATTCATAACCGTCGGGTTTTCCCGGCGGTTTTATTTTTATGGAGTAAAGAGCTATGTCGAACAAACCCTTTGTGTATCAGGACCCGTTCCCGCTGGCAAAAGACAATACGGAATATTATTTGCTGAGCCGCGAACATGTTTCCATCGCCGATTTTGACGGTCATCAGGTATTGAAAGTCGAGCCGGAAGCGCTGACGCTGCTGGCACAGCAGGCTTTCCACGATGCCTCTTTCCTGTTGCGCCCGTCTCATCAGAAACAGGTTGCCGCGATCCTGCATGACCCGCAAGCGAGCGAAAACGACAAATACGTTGCTCTGCAATTCCTGCGTAACTCAGAAATTGCCGCGAAAGGTATTTTGCCGACCTGCCAGGACACCGGCACGGCAATCATTATGGGTAAAAAAGGTCAGCGCGTCTGGACCGGCGGCGGTGATGAAGCCGCACTGGCGCGTGGCGTGTATAACACCTACACCGAAGATAACCTGCGTTATTCGCAAAATGCGCCGCTGGATATGTACAACGAGGTGAACACGGGCACCAACCTGCCAGCGCAGATCGACCTCTACAGTGTTGATGGGGATGAGTATAAGTTCCTCTGCGTTGCCAAAGGCGGCGGCTCGGCGAACAAAACCTATCTCTATCAGGAAACCAAGGCGCTGATCACCCCGGCGAAACTGAAAAACTACCTGGTTGAGAAGATGCGTACCCTCGGTACGGCGGCCTGCCCTCCTTACCATATCGCCTTTGTAATTGGCGGGACGTCCGCAGAATCAACCCTGAAAACGGTGAAACTGGCCTCTACGCGTTATTATGATGGCCTGCCGACAGAAGGTAATGAGCACGGCCAGGCGTTTCGCGATGTGCAACTGGAACAGGAACTGATGCAGGAAGCGCAGGACCTCGGCCTCGGTGCTCAGTTTGGTGGCAAATACTTTGCTCACGACATCCGCGTGATCCGCCTGCCGCGTCACGGCGCATCCTGCCCGATCGGTATGGGCGTTTCCTGCTCCGCTGACCGCAATATCAAAGCGAAGATCAACCGCGACGGCATCTGGATTGAGAAGATGGAGCACAATCCGGGGCAGTATATTCCGGAAGCACTGCGCCAGCAGGGCGAAGGCAATGTGGCGAAAATCAATCTCAACCAGCCGATGAAGGATATTCTGGCGCAGCTTTCCGCCTTCCCGGTTTCTACGCGCGTCTCGCTGAACGGCACCATTATTGTGGCGCGCGATATTGCTCACGCGAAGCTGAAAGAGCTGATTGATAACGGCGAAGAGTTGCCGCAGTACGTGAAAGATCACCCGATCTATTACGCTGGCCCGGCGAAAACGCCGGAAGGTTATGCCTCCGGCTCGCTTGGCCCAACCACCGCAGGGCGTATGGATTCCTACGTTGATCTGCTGCAATCCCACGGCGCGAGCATGATTATGCTGGCGAAAGGCAACCGCAGCCAGCAGGTGACCGATGCCTGTGCTAAACACGGCGGTTTCTATCTGGGGAGTATTGGTGGCCCGGCTGCGGTGCTGGCTCAGCAGAGCATTAAGAGCCTGGAGTGCGTTGCCTATCCGGAACTGGGAATGGAAGCTATCTGGAAGATTGAAGTGGAAAACTTCCCGGCATTTATTCTGGTGGATGATAAAGGTAATGACTTCTTCCAGCAGATCCAGAACAAACAGTGCGCCGGTTGTAGCCAGCGTTAAATGATAAAACCCCCGGCGGGAGAACGCGTCGGGGGTTTTGTTGAATGAGGGTTTTGTCGTTCGTTAAGTAAAAATTACACAAAGTGAATCACAAAATTCGAATGCTTCGTTTTTTTCGTTACTTCTGCAATATAATGACTTTTGATCTCTTCCGTTAACGTCTCGTGTTCAAATGGAGGTTCGAAATTTCTCATCGATGTTATTTCTGCTACAAATCCACCGATAATTCTCTCACCTGCTATTTTTATTGCTCGCCCATCGACAGATAAAATGACATAGCCATTTGCACCTGTTATTTTCATAAGGTTTTTAACCTGTCATTAAATATAAAAATCATCCGGATAAAGTTTGCAAAGACGCTGTTCTCTCTGCATATATTTGTCGTTCACTTCGTGCGGTAATTTCACTTTTAGACCAGAAGATAGTTGTGACGCGATATAAAATGCATCAGTCAAACGCTGGAAGAAGATTTCATCAGAGGTTTCAAACTCTCTTACTGCATACAGGCCAAACGTCAATTTACGCAATCTGGTTTTGTCACTTTCGCTACCGTCAACAATGTTACGTAAATAAGATAGTTGCTCAACGATAGAATCATACATTGGCTCAAGCGCCGCGGCAGCTGGATTTTCTGATATGGCCTGATGCCTTTTACGCGCCATCGATAATGCCTTATCGATATAGTCTTGCGCTGTAGCCTCTTGCATAACAGGTACTTCTTGCGCTTTATATAACGCATAATTAGCACGAATTTGTTTAGCCAAAGAAACCATATCATGGTAATCAGAATATTTTATTAAGTCGTCATCTTTCAGTTTGAAACACTTTTCTTCATCAAGATGACCGGCTGGCCAAATCATACAAATATACAAGCCATCCGTTCCTTGCAAAATAAAGAAATCACCCTGTTGTTTAAAAAGAACTTTAACACTATTCATAAACAACTCCTGTCTTCAGGTTATAAACTTCATAATAAACCCCTAACCTGGCTGAAATAACAGAATTATCATCTTGAAAAATCCTCAAACAGAATCATTATCTTTATCCACAATAACAAAGCCAGTCTGAAATTGACCTTTTGTTATTTCTCGCAACTGAAATCGTGCGTAATCACAACGGATATTTTCTGACAACGCCTTCATATATTCAGCATCTAATGGTGTAATAATTCCATTCGCAGTAAACAAAAAATATCGTTCGATATCTACTTTATAAACACCTTCAGAAAAAACAATCTTCAGTACAAAACCACCGTCTATTATTTGATAAAGCGTATAATCCCATGGGTTAAAAGATATTCTATTAATATAATTCATGAGACATCTCGCTTTATCATGCACTACTAACCGTAAAACCCTATCGTTTAATTTTTACATTAGCCACCTCTCTATCAGAAAATAGCGCCCAGTCTTTTCTGATCAGTTCAGCTATTTTTTTCAGATAATCAACATCATCTTTATGTTTTATTTCCTCTTCCGTCAGAAAAAAGTGTTTGCTCACATCAAAATGTGAATTTGGATAAAAATTAGGTATTAGCACGGAAATAATAAATTTATCTCCGGACTCCATTAAAACAAAATCGCCACGCTGCGAATAAATAATTTTAGCCTCAATCATATATCGCTCCTGTTTTCAAATCATATACTTGATAGTCAACGCCTTTTTCTAAACCTTTCATAGAGATAACAGCCTCATAGTCTCCATTGGGTAGCTTCCCTCCAGGCAACCATAAAGGTTCAGTATCCCGGGCACCCCACTCGTTACCCGTTGGTATTTTTGCATTATATTTTTCGGTAGGGAAATAATCGACCCTAAGTAAATCCCCTTGTTCAAATTGCTCTTTAGGAATGCCTAAACGTTCAGACATTACGGTTGTATCGCCATTTGACTCATTAACAATAGACTCCATATTACGTTTAGAGCTTACGAATTCTGAGTTTAAGTCATCCGGCTTACCTAAACCGTACATATCATAATCACCTCTTGAAACGATACGCGTCGCCCCTTCAGAAAACTCCTCTGCATGCTTGTTAATGTACTCCGGTGGAAGGTAGGTTTCAGGATCCGGCTTCTGACCTTTAGGGATATTGAGGATCTCATCGTAAGTGACTTTGTCTATTGGAACCCCATTGGTTTCAACCTTACCCGCACGCCAGGCTCTAAACGACGTGGTGCCTTTAGCCGCAATACCACTACCAATGATCCCGCCCGCAAGCATGCTCCATTTCTGGCCGTCGCTGCCTTCGCCGAAGATTTTTCCACCAACGTAATCCCCGGCCGTTCCGCCCGCCATACCACCGGCCGTGCTGATCAGTGCAATGGCCGGCCCGGCGATAACCGCCAGCGCACCGACGCCAACCCCTAACATCACCCAGTTCACCCACGCCGGAATTTCGGGATTGATATCATCCGTTTGTACTTTTGCGCCGCCGATAAAAACGTTGGCTGAGCCCTGAAATATCTCCGCGCTACAGGTCAAACGATCGCCAATACGCGCCGCTGGATAGTTGTTGATATAAACCTTGATTGAACCTTCGGCAACGCGCTGAAGGCTGCCGCTGTGTTCATCACACTCACCAGAAGAGAGATGCGCGCGGATGGCCTTGCGGCTGTTAATAAAGACATCCGGCGACCCCTCTTTCAACATGCCGGTCACGTGACGGGGTGCCCACGACATACTTCCCAGCACCTCGCCCAACCCGCCACCCGCACAGGCGCCAGCAGCTACCGTCGAAACCACAATGAGTGCAGCGCCCCCTGTTACCGCCACAGCCGCCATACCCAGCAAAGCGCCGCCGATAAGCCCGGCAATCATCCAGCCCTGCGACGCGGTGTGCGCGATGGGGTCATCGACGCGCGCGGCCTGATACTCAGCCATGGTTCAATCCATCCCGATGGCGGCTGAGAAAACGCCGAACGTCATCCGCTGTATCAAGCCCCTCAACGCCGCCATATGTCCGACAGACTGAAAGTTGCTGCTCTAAAGCGTGTCCGTTATCCGAGCGCATTGTCCAGAGCGCATAGCGCACCGGCTCACTGCCGGGTACCGGGGCAATCTTTAGCGCCTGCCCACTTTGGGCATAAAGCAGAAATACACCTTCACGCGCACGTTGCAGGGGCAAATGTTGATACAGCGACTGTATGCCTGCATAGGAGTTGAGATGCTTTGTCTCGGTGTCTAAAGCAAAAAAGATCTGCGGATCATCGGGAGGGAGCATCTGTTCGGGCGATGCTTCTGATTGCCGGTGAAATTTGATGCTCTGGATAATGTCCTGATACTGCCGCTGATGATAATCGCTAAATTCATCAGGACATGTGCCAATGTAGCTAACGATTTTCTTACCTGCGGGTGCCTCATCAAGTAAGACGACGGTCTGGCGTTGAATAATGACCGCACTGTCATTTTTAAACTGGTAATAGAGCTCAATGGCGGGCTCACCATCAACAGTGACCGGTCGTGACAGCTCAAGCTGAAATTGAGGAACGGTTATTTCAAGTTCACGTAAAATTCGTGCCGCCACGGACTGGAGTGTCTCACCTTTGTTTGCGCTGGCGCGGGATACGACAAAAGTAAACTCACTGGCACCCTTATCATTAAGCGTGAATAAATTCATGGTTCTGTCTTTAAACACATCTGGCAGGGCAAGGGTTGCTTCCTGAAGAATATAATCAGCCACGTTCGTGTCCCTTTATTTATTACTGTTAATGACAAAAAAGCTGTCAACTTCTTGCTGGATAGCTCCCAGGTGGCCGGTGCCGGGCGCGATAATTGCCGCTTGCCCCCCGTCAGGATTCAGATGCAACTCCCCGGCGAGCGTGTTAATTTGCCCACTCTCTTTCACGGTGAAGTTAAAGTTATTACCCACAATATTGATATTCCCGTCGCTGGTTAACTCAATGGCACTCTCACCACATTCCAGACGTAAAGAACGGCCAGCGGACAATGTGAACGTATTGACGGCTTTATCCTGACGATCGCTGCCGGTTAGATTCAGCGTATTCACTTTTACGCCGCTCTTTTGATCTTTCACCACGCGCAGCGTCTCGTTTTCACCGACGAACTGCGTATGATTTTTTTCAATGGTGTGATTTTCGTCGTTCTCAACATCCACATCGAAATTACGCTCGGCATGCAGCCAGACCTGCTCCTCTCCGGCTTTATCTTCAAAGCGCAAGGCGTTGGCATTATCCACCGAGCCATCTTTCGAGCGGCTGAGAAAACCCATTTGCGTGGCGGCGGCGGGCAGTGCCCACGGCGGCATACTCGCCTCGTTGTAGACCCGCCCGGTGATGATGGGCCGGTCCGGGTCGCCGTTGATGAAGTCAATCACCACCTCATCACCCACGCGCGGTATCTGCACCCCGCCGAAGCCCTGGCCTGCCCACGCGCTCGACACGCGCACCCAGCAGGAACTGGTGTCATCGCCCTTCGCCAGCCGGTCCCAGTGGAACTTCACCTTCACCCGCCCGTATTTGTCCGTCCAGATACTCTGCCCTTCCGGTCCCACCACTCTGGCCGTCTGCGGGCCGTATGTTTTCGGCCACGCCGTCAACGCCGCCGGGCGGTACACCACCGACGCCGGTATCACCGTGAAGTCTGTGCGGTGTACCGTCTCACTGTCCGCCCCGCTGGCGTAGCGGTTCTCCTCGAATTTGTTTTCTCAGGGCTGGCGGGCCTAACCGCAAGCACCAGAGAGGATAACGTTGCTTCAGCAACGGCCCGCAGAGCGAGGCGAAGCCGAGTAATCCTCCCGGATGCACCATCTTCTGCGAAATCCCTTCCAATAATCATCATCCCTCTCAGCTTCTCACTCTCTGGCAGCGACAAAAAACCTTGTTTACGTTAAAGTAATTGTTTGTTATCCGGTTTGTGAGAGTACGATGTACGAACGTTATGCTGGTCTGATTTTCGATATGGATGGCACCATCCTCGATACTGAACCAACCCACCGCAAAGCCTGGCACGAGGTGCTGGCGCGTTACGGAATGCATTTTGACGAACAGGCCATGGTTGGGTTGAATGGCTCACCGACCTGGCGTACCGCACAAGCGATAATTGAAGCAAACCAGGCCGATCTCGATCCCCATTTATTAGCACAAGAGAAGACCGCAGCCGTAAAAGCGATGCTGCTGGATTGCGTGCGCCCGTTGCCGCTCATTGAAGTTGTAAAAGAGTGGTATGGCCGTCGCCCGATGTCCGTTGGCACTGGCAGCGAAAGTTTTATTGCCGAAGCATTACTGGCGCATCTCGGGCTTCGGCAATACTTCAATGCGGTCATCGCTGCCGATCACGTTCAACACCACAAACCTGCACCGGATACTTTCTTACTCTGCGCACAACGAATGGGCGTTGAGCCGTCGCAGTGCGTGGTGTTTGAAGATGCCGATTTCGGCCTGCTGGCCGCGCGCGCTGCCGGTATGGACGTTGTGGATGTTCGCTTATTGTGAGCGACTCACTGTCGCTCTTCTCATTGTTCGCCAGCAGTTTCCTCAGCGCTACGATTTTGCCAGGCAACTCTGAGGTCGTGCTGGTCGCAATGTTACTCGCGCATACAAGCCAGCCCTGGTGGCTTGTTGGAATAGCAACAATGGGTAATAGCCTTGGAGGGCTGACTAACGTTATCCTTGGTCGTTTCTTTCCGCAGCGTAAGGTATCGCGCTGGCAGGAAAAAGCTACCCACTGGCTCAGGCGCTATGGCGCAGTGGCGCTGTTGTTGAGCTGGATGCCTGTTATGGGCGATTTACTGTGTGTTCTTGCGGGATGGCTACGCCTTTCGTGGGGGCCCGTACTGTTTTTTTTATGCCTTGGCAAAGCGTTGCGCTATGTGGCTCTTGCTCTCGTAACGCTTCAGGGTATGACGTGGTGGCACTAATTGGACTGAGTGAGTGACCTTTCATCGTCAACCATTACAATTATGCTTAATGAAATGATTATTACAGGCGGGAGGTCAATTTGATCCCGGACGTATCACAGGCGTTGTCCTGGCTGGAAAAAAATCCTCAGGCGCTGAAAGGGATCCAACGCGGTCTTGAGCGTGAAACCCTGCGCGTTAATGCGGATGGGGCATTGGCGACAACAGGTCACGCGGCAGCGCTTGGCTCTGCATTAACCCATAAATGGATTACAACTGATTTTGCCGAAGCGCTGCTGGAGTTTATCACTCCGGTTGATGGTGATATCGACCATATGTTGACCATTATGCGCGATATCCACCGCTACACCGCCCGCCAGATTGGCGATGAGCGCATGTGGCCGCTGAGTATGCCCTGCTATATAAAAGAAGGGCAGGACATCGAACTGGCGCAATACGGCACCTCTAATATTGGTCGCCTGAAAACGCTCTATCGTGAAGGGCTGAAAAACCGCTACGGCGCGCTGATGCAAACCATCTCCGGCGTGCATTATAATTTCTCGCTGCCGATGGCGTTCTGGCAGGCAAAAAGCGGCAGCACCGATAAAGAAACGGTTTCGGACGGCTATTTCCGCCTGATCCGCAATTACTACCGCTTTGGCTGGGTGATCCCCTATCTATTCGGCGCTTCTCCGGCGATCTGCTCATCGTTCCTGCAAGGCAAACCGACTACGCTGCCGTTTGAGAAAACAGCGAACGGGATGCTCTATCTGCCCTATGCGACCTCGCTGCGCTTGAGCGATTTGGGTTACACCAATAAATCGCAAAACAACCTGGGCATCACCTTTAACAATCTGCACGATTACGTCGTTGCTCTGAAGCGCGCCATTAAAACGCCTTCGGAAGAGTATGCAAAAATCGGTTTGCAAAAAAACGGTAAGTACCTGCAAATCAATACCAATATCCTGCAAATCGAGAACGAGCTTTATGCGCCTGTTCGCCCGAAACGCGTTACCCGCAGCGGCGAAACACCGTCGGATGCACTGCTGCGCGGCGGTATTGAATACATTGAAGTGCGCTCGCTGGATATCAACCCATTCACCGCGATTGGCGTTGACGAGCAGCAGGTGCGTTTCCTCGATCTGTTTATGGTCTGGTGCGTGCTGGCCGATGCGCCTGAAATGAGCAGCGATGAACTGCTGTGTACCCGCACCAACTGGAATCGCGTGATTCTGGAAGGGCGCAAACCTGGTCTGACGCTGGGAATTGGCTGCGAAACTGCACAGTACCCGCTCGCCGATGTGGGGCGCGATCTGTTTAGCGATCTGAAACGAGTAGCGCAGACGCTTGATGGCGTGTACGGTGGCAATGAGTATGAAACAGTGTGTGACCAACTGGTTGCCAGCTTCGACGATCCGGAATTAACCTTCTCTGCGCGTATTTTGCGCTCGATGATCGATAATGGGATTGGCGGCACCGGTAAGGCGCTGGGCGATCAGTACCGCTCACAGCTGCGTGAAGAGCCGCTGGAGATCTTGCGTGAAGAAGATTTTATCGCCGAATGTAAAGCATCACTGGCGCGTCAGGCAGAGGTTGAAGCCGGGGATACGGAGCCGTTTGAAGCGTTGCTTGCGCGTCACGCCTGATAGAAAAGAAAAAGGCCACATCGCTGTGGCCGAAATTTCATCTCTGAACTCAGGGATGATGATAACAAATGCGCGTCTTTCACATGTTCAGACCCGCACGGGAAACAAGAGTTCATTTTATTTTTAAAAAAATCACTGTCGGAGGTGACTAAATGCCGTTATTGGATAGCTTCACTGTCGATCATACCCGTATGGAAGCGCCTGCTGTCCGTGTTGCCAAAACAATGAACACGCCGCACGGCGACGCCATCACTGTATTCGACCTGCGTTTCTGCATTCCTAACAAAGAAGTGATGCCGGAAAAAGGGATCCACACCCTTGAGCATCTGTTTGCGGGCTTTATGCGTAATCACCTCAACGGCAACGGCGTTGAGATCATCGACATCTCGCCGATGGGCTGCCGCACGGGTTTCTACATGAGCCTGATCGGTACGCCGGATGAGCAGCGTGTAGCGGACGCCTGGAAAGCAGCGATGGCAGATGTTCTGAAGGTTAAAGAGCAGAACCAAATCCCGGAGCTGAACGTTTATCAGTGCGGGACGTACCAGATGCATTCGCTTACCGAAGCGCAGGAAATTGCGCGCCATATTCTTGAAAGCGATGTCCGTGTTAATAGCAACGAAGAGCTGGCCCTGCCGAAAGAAAAATTGCAGGAACTGCATATCTAGTCTTTTACGCCGCCTCTCTGTCAGCAGAAGGCGGCGTATTATTTATCGCCGTATTTATCAGATAGTTTTTATTCAAGAAATTTATTTGATTTTGTTATTTATAATTAATTGCTGATGTATTGTTAATATCCTCTGCTGTCCTGAGCCTTCTGGTTGTTATTTAATTCTTGCCGTGCTAGTTTGCTCCTCTCGTCGTTATTAGACGAACCTTTTACTTCCAATATATTCACTCTCTGAACCAATTTCAGTGAAAAAGATGCCTGAATGATGAGGATATTATGCGGCGCTCACAGCTTTCTCTCTTATGTATCTCATTTTGTTTACCCTTCCTCTTAACCGGTTGCGTTAAATCAAAAGCTCCCGCCGTGGTGCTGGACGCGCCGCAGAAGCAGCAGACACAGCAATGCTACGAACTTCTGACTGCATTAAAAGGGCTGGATAACTCTGCCTTTGAAACGTATAAGCAACAATTCAGCACCATCAATCAAAGCTACGAAGTGTATAAGAAAAATCAGCCGATCATTGATAACAACTCGGCGGAAATAATGAAGACCGAAATAGACAACAAAATTGAAGTTGTTTGTTCGCGCGTGCGCAGCGCGGTATTCACAAATATGTCCAGACGTGCAAATTCACTGAAACAGTTATGAGAAAGTTATTATATTTATCGGTTGTATTGCTATCGACTATTTCAGCCTCTGCGGTCGGTGCTGATTCTACGGCGTTACTCGAACGTCTTAACAAAGAGAACATAATATCCGTCGGGCCAAAATCCCCTTTTACCCAGACGGGCATTCCCGCGAGCCCGGTCGTCATGCCTGCAAATTCCGCTCCTGTGAAACCGAGCGTCGCGCCTAAAAAGGACGCGAGCGAGAAAGAGATCAGGCTGCTGAAAAGTAAGCTTGCAGCATCGCGGCGTGAAGTGCAGGCGTTGCGTAAAAAACAGGCCGCCGCTGTGCCGGCAAAGAAATCGGATGAACAAGTAAACGCTGCCAGTCACGAAAATATACGGCTAAAGCAGCAGTTAGCGGAAGCGACGAAAAGGCACGTGCAGGATGCCGGGAAGTTTCAGGCCATCAGCAATGAGAACAGCCAGCTGCAACGGCAATTAAAAACCAGCCAGCAGCAACTGGCCGAAGCGAAAAAACAGGGCGCGGAGCAAAATGCGAAGCTCCAGCTTACGGCGACAAAAACGACGGATCACGTTAAACAACTCACGGAAGTGAATAAAAAGCATGGCGAGGTAAAAGGCCAGCTTGATGTCGCCACGAAAAAGGTGAATGAACAGGCGTCACGTATCGCGACGCTGGAAGAGAAGCTGAAACAGAGCAGCGCAGAGAAAGAACGGGTTCAGCAGCAGCTTGTCGCGGCGCTGGCCATACCGCGCAAGGCGGAAAAAGAACCGGCAAAAGTAAGCAATCCTGTTTTCTCGCTGGCTGCGAACAAGTCTGAACAAGCGAAAACCAATTACGCCTGGGGCATCTGGTTTGCAGAAAAAGTGCAGCTTGAAAGCGAAACGCTGAAAAGCGCCGGGCAAAAATTTCTGCCGCCGGCATTTCTGCAAGGCTTACAGGACAAGTTTGCCGGTAGCCTGCAAATGCAACCCGCTGATATCGAAAAAGTGCTGAGCGCACTAAACAAGCGGGTGGCTGATGCGCGTCAACGCGACATGACAAGCAACAAGAAACAGGGGCAGCAGCTTCTGGCGGATGCGGCAAAGCTTAAAGGTGCCGAGCGGGCAGAAAGCGGCGTCGTCTATCTGGTTGAAAAACGTGGAGAAGGCGCGGCGATTGCGGCTAATGATGTCATCCGTTTTAAAGTGGATGAAAAAGTTAGCTCGGGCAAGATTCTGGCCAAAGGTGAGATTCATACCGGGCGGGTAAGTGAACTGCCGCCGCTCATGCGTGCAGGCGTGGAAAAGCTGGTCGTTGGCGGCAGGGTGAGAATTTATATCCCGGTCGAACTGGCTTACGGCGAGGAAGGAATACCCGGCGCGGTGCCGCCAGGTGTTGCTTCGACAATGACGCTGGAAGTCCTCAGCATCGAGAAATAAAAAAATCGCCTCCTTCTGGAGGCGATTTGCTTTTTGCGTTAATGCGCGCCACCGCCGCCGCCAGCGCCAAACGGCGGTTTAGCGAACCACACCAGGCTCAGCAGGATCAAGAACACGCCCGCCGAAAACCAGAAAATCTCGTTAGCCGAAATGATCAGCCCCTGGTTAGTAATCTGCTGGGCTATCCAGCCAGACGACTGCTGTTGCGACAAACCCAGCCCTTGCAGTTGGTTATACATCTCCTGCGAGTTCGGGTTATAAGGATTGACCGCTTCCGTTAACTGCGCATGGTGCAACGATTCCCGGTTAGTCCACAGTGTGGTGGTAATCGACGTCCCGATAGAGCCCGCCAGCGTTCGCGTAAAGTTCGAGAGGCTGGACGCGGCCGCCAGGCGTTCGGGCGGCAAACCGGAAAGGGTAATGGTCGTCAGCGGCATAAAGAAGCAGGCCACCGCGAAACCCTGAATAAACTGCGGCCACGCCGACGCGCCAAAGTCCATCCCCGGCTCAAATGTATACGCACGCCAGTAGAAGCACACCGCATACATAATAAAGCTGAATGTCACCAGGCGGCGCATATCGAGCTTATGGGCGAAGCGGCCAATAATCGGCGACAGCAAGACCGGAATAACCCCAACGGGCGCAGAGGCCAGACCCGCCCAGGTTGCGGTATAGCCATAAACCTCCTGCAACAACTGCGGCAACAGCACAATCGCGCCGAAGTAGAGCATATAGGCGAGGCTGATACACAAACAGCCGATGGTAAAATTGCGCGACTTAAACAACGACAAATCGACAATTGGGTTCTCGTCGGTTAACTCCCACACCACCAGGAAACTTATCGCCACCACGGCGACAATTGTCAGCACGATAATTTCCGTCGAGTTGAACCAGTCCAGCTCTTTACCCTGGTCGAGCATGATTTGCAGGCTACCGATCCCCACCACCAACAGCGCCAGACCAATGCCATCAATGCGCCGCTGTTCGGTACGCGTTTCGCGACCGCGCAGGCTTTGCAGCGTCAGCAACACCACCAGCGCGCCAATCGGCACGTTGATAAAGAAGATCCAACCCCAGTGGTAGTTATCGCTGATATAGCCGCCGAGTATCGGCCCGCAAATCGGCGCAACGATCACCGTCATCGACCACAGCGCCAGCGCGACAGAGCGTTTAGCGGGTGGGTAGTTGCTCAGCAACAGGCTTTGCGATAGCGGAATCAACGGCCCGGCCACAATCCCCTGGATCACGCGAAAGAAAATCAGCATCCCGAGGCTATTGGACACGCCGCATGCCCACGAGGCGATAGCAAACGCCACGGTGGACCAGAGAAACAGCTTCACTTCGCCGACGCGCTTCGCCAGCCAGCCGGTGATGGGGATCGAGATGGCATTCGCCACCCCGAACGAGGTGATAACCCAGGTTCCCTGGCTCAGAGACGACCCCAGGTTACCGGCGATAGTCGGAATAGCAACGTTAGCGATGGTGGAATCCAGCACCTGCATGAAGGTCGCAAGCGAAAGCGCAATGGTCATAATGACCAGTTGCGCGCCTTCCAGCGGTTTCTGTTGCATTGCACTCACCTCAGATTAACCGGCGTTGGCTTTTACGATGTTATCGATAAGCGTATTGACCGGCTCAAGGCTGATTTCCCGGGCGTTGCTTTCATAAGCTGGAGTCGTACGCACCTGGCTTGCCAGCACCTGACCGTCACGTGCGGAAGTATCCACTTTCACTAATGTGGAAAGTCCAATACGCAGCGGATGATCGGCGAGTTGTTTGGCATCGATCTCAATACGCACCGGCAAACGCTGAACCACTTTGATCCAGTTTCCGGTGGCATTCTGCGCAGGCAGCAGTGAGAACGCGCTGCCGGTACCCATATCAAGACCGACAACCTTACCGCTGTACGCGACGTCATCACCATAAATATCACTGATGATCGTCGCACTCTGGCCGATGCGCATATGCGCAACCTGAGTCTCTTTAAAGTTCGCATCCACCCACAAATGGGTTGCCGGAACAACAGCCATCAAGGCGGTGGTGGTGCTTATCTGTGCGCCAGGCTGCACGGCACGGCGGGAAACATAGCCGGTTATCGGGCTGACGATTTTGGTTCGTTGCAGCGCCAGCCAGCTATTACGCACTTCGGTGGCTGCCTGCTTAACGGCGGGTTGCTCTTCCAGACGGGTATCAAGCACGATCGCCTGGTTCGCGTTATATTGCTGCACCGCAACATCGAGTTCGGCTTGCGCACTGGCTACCGCATCACGGGCGTGTTGCAGCTCTTCGCGACCAATCAAATTGGCGCTTCCCAGCGGCACGCGGCGGTTAAAGTCGCTCTGAGCTTGCGCCAGCGCGGTTTTTTTCAGTTCAATACTCGCCAGCAGTTGCTTGCTGTTGATCATCGACTGGCGGGTCTGACGAACGCTGCTCGCCAGTTCTGTTTGCGCTTTTTCAAACGCCTGTTGCGCATCCGTCGCATCCAGCGTCACCAACACATCGCCTTGCTTAACAAAATCGGTATTATCGGCCCAGACTTTTGTCACGCTGCCGGATACCTGCGACATGATTTGTACCTGATTCCCTGCCACGTACGCATCATCGGTCTCTTCAAAATGACGCAGTACCAAAAACCAATAAATCCCGTATGCCACGGCAATAACAATAAAGAGCAAGGTCAGTAAAAGAAGGAGGCCTTTACGTTTGCCTCTCTTTTTGACCGGTTGCTGCGGGGTATGACTCTCCGCATTTGCGCTCATGATTTTCTCCACGATCTTATTTTTCATTGTGTCGGCGAAAGCCGACCTTTCGTCAGAAAGGCCAGCTTATGGCCGGCCCTTTACTGTTCTTATATCCTGGAAATTCAAGCAGATAGTCGCGTTAGCGCAGCGCCTCGTGAATAATGTCTTCTTCATCCATCTGGTCGAGGCGTGACAGGAGTTTGCGGGTGATTTGCTCGAGCTGGTCTTTTTCGGCAACGGTCAGAGAAGACCAGAGTTGATGCAGGCAGTGGTGCTGCGGGGGCAGAACCTGACGCAGGAATTCATGACCTTTATCAGTAAGTTGCAGGTGCAGGCAGCGGCGATCGTTATCGCTTTCGCGACGCTGGATCCAGCCGCGTTTTTCCAGCTCATCAGCGATACGCGTGGCATTAGTGCGCGACGAACCCAGCGCACTGCTCAGTTCTGAAGGCTGAATGCTGTGATTTTCCTGGGATTCCAGCGTAATCAACGCCATAAACAACGTTTCGTTAATGCCCTGCGCTTTCAGCATCTTATTACGGTTTTCCAGTAACTTACCCTGCATGTGCATACACAGGCGGGTCAATAATATTTCCTGAAACGGGAAATCTTCATAACGGCTGGCGCGAAATTTGAGCATCTGCTCAATGGGCGTGAACGAACTATCCATTTGGGTATAACCTCATTAATTGCAGTCGATATAGTAACGACAGTGACAAATAAAGTAAATGTATTATTTGCTCTAATAAATTTGCTTTATCTATATATCTGTTAGGGATTGCCAGGGGAGTAAAAACGGGACGGGGGATGTTCATGCCAACGGCAAACGCACCAGCAACAGGGAGGTAACTGAGCACCATTGAACGCTTTTCTTTGATGTCTTCCGTGAGCATTGCTGCCTTTTCAGACCTGGCCGTTACGGTAGATGAACATTCCATATCCATAATGTTTGTTATATATCACACACGTTAATATAACCGGGATAAACAAGTCCCTTAACCTTAGCAGACTGAGGAGCGTGTTAACACCCCGGTTTTTAACCGCAACGCGTAAACGTGAGCGACTGCTTAGCTTGCCGCCTCTTGATGGTGAAATCCTCGCCACCACACCAGCAAATTCAGCACCGCAAGCGTACTACCGGCCACGCAAACACCGGTCCAGCCCGCATGCTGCCACGCCGAGGCGGAAATCAATGAACCCGCCGCGCCACCGATAAAGTAGCTGGTCATATACCCGGCGGTCAGGCGGTTACGCGCATCCGGATTTACGCGGTAGATAATCGTCTGGTTGGTGATATGTACCGCCTGCACGGTGAGATCGAGCACGATAATGCCAATAATCAGTGCAGCAACCGAGCTGTGACCAAACCAGGTGGCAATCCATGACAGCAGCAGAAAAATGAGGCCAGCGGTCGTGGTGAGATGCGATTTGCCTTTATCCGCCAGCGTGCCTGCCTGCCGCGCGCCTAATGCACCCGCTGCGCCCACCAGGCCAAACAGGCCGATGACAGCGTCAGAGAAGTTAAACGGCGGTGAGGCCAGCAGGAACGCCATCGACGTCCACAACACGCTAAAGTTGGCGAAGCACAAGCAGCCGAGCAGCGCGCGGGTGCGCAGCAGTTTATCGCCAGCAAAGAGGGTAAACACCGAGCCGAGCAACTGCGGATAGTTGAGGTGCGTCTCCTGCTTTATTTTCGGCAGACCACGCCACAGGGCCAGCGCCATCAGCGCCATTAACACGCTGGCGACCCAGTAAACGGTGCGCCAGCCGCCGAGGGTGGCAAGCAGCCCGGCAACGGTGCGCGCAAGCAAAATGCCGAGCAGCAGGCCGCTCATAATGGTGCCGACCACTTTGCCGCGTGTCTCGGGTGTCGCAAGTGTAGCCGCCAGCGGGACGAGGATTTGCGCCACCACGGAAAACAGGCCGGTCAGCGCGGTACCGAGGATCATCAAGCTCAGGGACGGGCTACTGGCGGTGATTAACATGCCGCCCGCCGACAGTAGTGTCATCACCACAATCAATGTGCGGCGTTCAAACATATCGCCAAGCGGCACCAGGAACAGTAAGCCGGCGGCATAGCCAAGCTGTGCGGCGGTCACAATAAATCCCGCCTGGTTTGGCGAGAGCGAAAAGGCGTTGGCGATAGTATCCAGCAACGGCTGCGGGTAATAGTTACTGGCGACGGCAAGGCCGGTGGCAATGGACATCAGCGCGATCAGCGCCGGGCTCAGGCCCTGGTTGGGTTTTGTCATAAGAAAAGTCAGATAATGGTTTTGTCAGAAACCCATCATAACCAATTGATTGTGATTATGTGTTGTCGTATGTGCAGGATGCCCGGGCATGAGAGATACACAAAAGCGCCATCCGGCAGAAACCCGATGGCGCTTTGATACGTTTATTGCGGAAAAGGCGTTATTTCTGCGCGGCCAGCGCTTCTTTCACCCAGCCGTCAAACTGCTGTTGGTGCGCTTTGATCCAGCCATCAACGTGGCCCTGAATATCCGCTTCCGAAGCTTTGCCTTCGTGCATCATGGCGTTCTGCGCATTAATATCCGCCAGCGGCAATTTCATCACTGCGAACAGCTTCGCCGCCGCCGGGTTTTTCTCCGCCCAGGCTTTATTCGCCACAATGTGCATGGAGTTTACCGGGAAGCCATAGTTCATTCCGTTCGGCAGTTTGGTGTCGATATCTTTCTGCTCACCCGGCAGGGACGAGAACGGCACCTGCAACCAGACCACATCTTTACCCGGTTTCAGCACATCGCTCACCCAGTACGGCGTCCAGGTGTAATAAAGGATCGGTTTGCCTTCTTTAAAGCGGGTAATGGTATCCGCCATCATCGCTGCGTAGTTGCCCTGGTTATGTACCACGGTTTTATCCAGCCCATAGGCGTCGATTTGGTGATTAATCACCGCCTCACAGCCCCAGCCTGGTGTACACCCGGTCATGTCGGCTTTGCCATCACCATTGGTGTCGAACAGTTTGGCGATTTTCGGGTCTTTTAACTGCTCAATATTGGTGATGTGATACTTATCGGCGGTTTTTTTGTCGATCAAGTAACCCTGCGCTGCACCGGTGACAAAGGTGCCTTCGCGGTAGAACTTCTTATCGCCACCGGCGGCGGCATACATATCGTCATGCAGCGGTTGCCAGTTCACGGCGGTAAAGGTCTCATCACCTGCGGCAAGCGAGGTGTAACCGACGTTGTAATCCACTTCGTCGGGTTTATTCACTGTATAACCGAGTTTTTCAAGGCCGCGGCTGACCAGCAGGGTCTGGAAGGTTTCTTCCGCAATGGTGCTTTGAAAAGGCTTTACGGTAATGCCTTTGCCTGGCAAATCTGCATCGGCTGCAAACGTGCTGGTAGAGACAAGGGTGGCAAACGCTGTGGCAAAAAGTACGCTATGTCGCATCGTTGTTCCTTATTTTTCAGGTGGGACACTCTTGCCCGACGCGGGGTGCGCCGGGCAACAGAATTATTTTGCGAATGGACGGGTCAGCAGACCCAGCGGGCCGGTTTGATACCAGCGACGATTACCGCGGCTGCGGGAATCGCGACCGACAGCCTGGGTCAGGCGGTCGAGAATGATGGCGAGGATAACGATCCCCACGCCGCCAACGGTGGCAAGCCCCATATCAAGGCGGCCAATACCGCGCAGTACCATCTGGCCAAGCCCACCAACGGCGATCATCGAGGCGATCACTACCATGGAGAGGGCAAGCATCAACGTCTGGTTAATTCCCGCCATAATGGTTGGCATGGCCAGCGGTAACTGTACTTTGAACAACATCTGGCGCGGGCTGGCACCAAATGAGCGAGACGCTTCAATCAAATCAGCCGGGACCTGGTTAATCCCAAGAATAGTCAGGCGCACCACCGGCGGCAGGGCGAAGATAATCGTCACCACCACGCCTGGCACATTGCCGATACCAAACAGCATCACAATCGGCACCAGGTAAACAAACGCTGGCGTGGTCTGCATCGCATCCAGCAACGGGCGAATAATTTTCGCCGCCCGCTGGCTTCGCGCCAGCCAGATGCCCATCGGCAAACCGATCACCACGCAGAACAGTAGCGCCGTCAGCACCAGGGCCAGCGTCACCATTGCCTGCGACCAGGCGCCAATCGCGCC
The DNA here is from genome assembly GCA_030704225.1 of Kosakonia sp. H02. NCBI lineage: Bacteria > Pseudomonadati > Pseudomonadota > Gammaproteobacteria > Enterobacterales > Enterobacteriaceae > Kosakonia > Kosakonia styphnolobii. Next base: position 3,761,397 of record CP131915.1, on the reverse strand, counting down.
AATCGCAATCAACGATACCAGCGTCGCCACGCCCATCCCGGCGCTGCTCATCTGCCAGGCAATCAGTGAGAAGACGATAATCGCCACCGGTGACGGCATTCCCAACAACAACTGCTGGAAGCCGCTAAGAATGTAATCCACCGGGATGCGGATCCCCTGGAACACCGGGCGGAAATGCATCACCACCCAGTCGATCGCCTGCGTCACCCAGCTATCGAGCGGGATCAGCGTCTTATGGAACGGATCCATAATATTGAAATGTTCGGGAGCCGGTGTTGGCGCGCTGTGCAGCCAGTCTGCGCCGCCGCTATCGGCCGGTGCGGCAGAACCGCCGCCGCCCCATGCATCGGCAGATTGTGCCGCGTTGTCCGTTGCCGGTGCGCTATCCCACGGATTATTTTGATCAGCCATTGTTTGCCCCCTCGCGATCTAAAGCTTGCAGCAGCATTCGTTTCGAAATGATGCCCACGTACTGTTGTTCTTCACCCACTACCGGCACCGCACAGGGCGCTTGTCCAACATGGGAGAGCAACTCGCTAAGCGGCGTTTCCGCATCGACTGCGAGCGGAGAGTCAATTAACGCCGCATCGATACCCAGGTTTTGGCCTAACGCCGCTTTCAGGGAGTCGATGGAGACAATGCCGACAAATTTATTGCCGCGCTCAATCACATAACCATATTCACGGTCTTCATCCTGCAATACTTTCAGCGCTGAACGCGGGCCGAAACCCGGCGTCTTGCGAATCAATCCCACCGGTGTGCGGCGCGCAATATCTTTCGCGCTGAACACCTGGCTGATATCCACCCCGCGGAAGAAGGTGCGCACATAATCATTGGCCGGATTATTCAAAATCTCATCCGGCGTGCCGACCTGAACCACTTCGCCGTTTTGCATAATGGCAATCCGGTCGCCAATGCGCATCGCTTCATCCAGATCGTGGGAAATAAACACTACGGTGCGCTGATGTTTCGCCTGAAGCTTCACCAGCTCATCCTGCATTTCCGTACGAATTAATGGATCGAGCGCCGAGAAGGCTTCATCCATTAATAAAATATCGGGATTGATGGCTAATGCGCGGGCCAGACCCACGCGCTGGCGCATGCCGCCGGAGAGTTCATCCGGGTAGCCGTGAGCATAATTTTCCAGACCCACCTGGCGCAGCGCATCCAGCGCTTTTTCCTGGCGCGCCTGCGCCGGAACGCCCGCTAATTCCATACCGAATGCGGTATTATCCAGCACCGTCATATGGGGCATCAGCGCAAATGACTGGAAGACCATCGCAATCTTTTTCCTGCGCACCTCGCGCAACTCGGCATCTGATATTTTGGCGATATCTACGCCGTCGATCAGCACCTGTCCGCGGGTGGGTTCAATCAGGCGATTGAGAAGGCGTACCATAGTGGATTTACCCGAACCGGATAACCCCATGATGACAAATATCTCGCCTTCTTCAATGGCCAGACTGGCGTCTTTAACGCCAAGCGACAGACCCGTTTTTTCCAGTATTTCTTCTTTCGAAAGTCCTTTTTCAATATATTTGAAAGCTCGCTGCGGATGCTCGCCAAATACTTTATATAGATTTTTAACTTCTAATTTAATTGCCATGCAATAAAAGAGTTCCTGTTATTTATTATGTCGATATGCTACCCAGTGAGAATAATTGACTGGTCATACCCTACCATACTCTCACTCTGAGACAACCCTCAATTGCCGGGCCTGGCGGAATTATCGGGTGCAGAATCGTCTCTATTTCCCATGAGATAAGGGCTAACGCCGGGTGATATTTTTTTTGAATTCATCGGGGGATCGCATCTGAATTGTACCGATTCAGATGAAAATGACGGGGAAATTACAGTGTAGATCCTGTGGGAATATTGTGCTGAGAAATTACGCAAATATGATTAAATTAATCAAAAGCTTTTTACGCAGCGGGTTATTTAACAGAGGAATACTCCTCTCCCTGCCGGGAGAGGAGAGGGCAGTCAGAAATTCCAGTCTTCGTCTTCGGTTTCAACCGCTTTGCCCATCACATACGACGAGCCTGAACCGGAGAAAAAGTCGTGGTTTTCATCGGCGTTTGGCGACAGCGCGGAAAGAATAGCCGGGTTAACATCCGCCATTTCCGGCGGGAACAGCGCGTCATAACCGAGGTTCATCATCGCTTTGTTGGCGTTGTAGCAGAGAAATGCTTTCACATCCTCCACCCAACCGCTGTTCGCGTATAAATCTTCCGTGTAGGTGAGTTCGTTATCGTAGAGATCCATCAGCAGATCCAGCGCAAAGCCTTTTAGCGCTTCGCGTTTTTCTGCACTCACTTTCTCTAATCCTTTCTGGTACTTATAGCCGATGTAATAACCGTGCACCGCTTCATCGCGAATAATCAGGCGAATCAAATCGGCGGTGTTGGTCAGTTTGCCGCGGCTCGACCAGTACATCGGCAACCAGAAGCCGGAATAGAACAGGAACGACTCGAGAAAGACGCTGGCGATTTTCTTTTTCAGCGGCTCATCGGCGCGGTAATGGGTCAGGATTATCTGCGCTTTACGCTGCAACGCGCTGTTCTCCTCACTCCAGGCGTAAGCCGCATCAACATCTTTGCTCTGGCACAGCGTCGAAAAAATCGAGCTGTACGAACGGGCGTGTACCGCTTCCATAAAACTGACATTCGATAACACCGCTTCTTCGTGCGGCGTCAGCGAATCCGCCATCAGCGCAGGCGCGCCAACGGTGTTCTGAATAGTGTCGAGCAGCGTCAGGCCGGTAAACACGCGAATGGTCAGTTGCTGCTCCGCCGGGCTTAAGGTCTGCCAGGCGGGAATATCGTTCGACAGCGGCACTTTTTCCGGCAGCCAGAAGTTACTGGTCAGCCGGTTCCACACTTCCAGGTCTTTATCGTCCTGAATTTTGTTCCAGTTCACCGCGCTGACGCGTGATAGTGGGCTCATCCTTTTCTCCTTACAACGCGCAGGACACGCAGCCCTGGATCTCGGTGCCTTCCAGCGCAAGCTGGCGCAGGCGGATGTAATACAGCGACTTGATGCCTTTTTTCCAGGCGTAAATCTGCGCTTTGTTGATATCGCGTGTCGTCGCGGTGTCTTTAAAGAACAACGTCAGCGACAGGCCCTGATCGACATGGCGCGTGGCTTCGGCGTAGGTATCTATGATTTTCTCCGGCCCGATTTCATACGCATCTTCATACAGCGCCAGGTTCTCATTAGTCATAAATGGTGCCGGGTAATAGACGCGCCCGGTTTTGCCTTCCTTGCGGATTTCAATCTTCGACACAATCGGGTGAATGCTGGAGGTCGCATGATTGATATAGGAAATAGAACCGGTCGGCGGAACCGCCTGTAAATTCTGGTTATAGATGCCGTAGCGCATCACATCCTCGCGCAGTTGCTGCCACATTTCGCGCGTGGGAATGGTGATGCCGGCACGTTCAAACAGCGCACGGACTTTCTGCGTTTTCGGTTGCCAGTCACTTTCCAGATACTGGTTGAAATACTCACCGCTGGCATAGCGCGAGGCCGGGAAACCGGCAAACTGCTGCCCGCGCTCACGGGCGATCATCATTGAGGTATGCAGCGCATGCCAGGTGATGGTGTAGAAATAGAAGTTGGTGAAATCCAGCCCTTCCGGGCTGCCATACGCGATGCCTTCCCGCGCCAGATAGCCGTGCAGGTTCATCTGCCCAAGGCCGATAGCATGCGACGCGGCGTTGCCGATTTCCACCGACGGCACCGAGCGAATGTGGCTCATATCCGACACCGCGGTTAAGCCGCGGATCGCGGTTTCTACCGTGCGACCAAAGTCCGGTGAATCCATGGTGTGAGCGATATTCAGCGAACCGAGGTTACAGGAGATATCGCGCCCGGTTTCGGCATAATCCAGGTTTTCATCAAAGGTCGAGGCGCTGTTAACCTGCAAAATCTCCGAGCACAGGTTGCTCATATTAATGCGCCCGGCAATCGGGTTGGCGCGGTTCACCGTATCTTCAAACATGATGTACGGATAACCGGATTCGAACTGGATCTCCGCCAGCGTCTGGAAGAAATCACGGGCGTTGATATACGTTTTGCGCACGCGATCGTCGGCGAGCAGTTGCTCGTACATCTCGCTAATCGCCACATCACCAAACGGCTTACCGTACAGGCGTTCAACGTCGTAAGGCGAAAATAGCGCCATCTGCGCATTTTCTTTTGCCAGACGGAAGGTGACATCGGGAATGACGACGCCCAGCGACAGGGTTTTGATGCGGATTTTCTCGTCGGCGTTTTCACGCTTGGTATCGAGGAAACGCAAAATATCCGGGTGATGGGCATGCAAATACACCGCGCCTGCGCCCTGGCGTGCGCCAAGCTGATTAGCATAAGAAAACGCATCTTCCAGCATTTTCATTACCGGGATCACGCCGGAAGACTGGTTTTCAATGCGCTTGATTGGCGCACCGGCTTCACGCAGGTTAGAGAGCAAAAAGGCCACGCCGCCGCCGCGTTTGGAGAGCTGCAACGCCGAGTTCACCGCGCGGCCAATGGATTCCATATTGTCTTCAATACGCAGCAGGAAGCAGGAAACCAGTTCGCCGCGCTGTTGTTTACCGCAGTTCAGAAAAGTCGGTGTCGCAGGCTGGAAGCGCCCGGAAAGAATCTCTTCCGTTAGCTGCTCTGCGAGTGCGGTATCGCCCTGTGCCAGCGTCAGCGCCACCATACAGGCGCGATCTTCAAAATGTTCCAGATAGCGTTTGCCATCAAAGGTTTTGAGTGTGTAGCTGGTGTAGAACTTCCACGCGCCAAGGAACGTCTGGAAGCGAAAACCGCGGGCGTGCGCATGGGCAATTAAATCCACCACAAACGCGCGGTCATAACGCGCCAGCACGCTTTCATCGTAATAATTTTCATCAACCAGCCAGTTCAGCCGCTCATCCTGGCTGTTAAACGTGACGGTATTCGGGCGCACGTGGTGAGCCATAAAGGCGTCGACCGCCTGATGGTCTTTTTCAAACTGAATGCGGCCGTCTTTATCATAAAGATTCAACATGGCATTCAGCGCATGGAAATCGGGCGTGGTTTGCATCACGCGCTCTGCGGTTGTCGTTGCCAAAATTCGCTCACTCCTTTACGCACATTGTCGATGTCCTGCTGGGTTCCCATCAGCTCAAAACGATACAAATACGGCACAGCGCATTTTTGCGACACCACATCGCCAGCGCGCGCGTAAGCTTCGCCGAAATTGCGGTTACCGGCGGCAATCACGCCGCGAATTAAGGCGCGGTTATGGGGATCGTTTAAAAAGCGAATGACCTGGCGCGGCACAGCGCCTGCCGTGCCGCCGCCGCCATAACTGGGAACCACCAGAATATAAGGTTCGTCTACTTGAATGCGCTCACGCTCGTTCAGCGGAATGCGCACGGCGGGCAACCCGAGGCGCGTGATAAAGCGCCGGGTGTTTTCCGAGCTGCTGGAAAAGTAGACGAGGGTGCTCATGCGCTGGCGACGCGAGGTGCGCCTGGCAAGCGGTTGATCATATCCGGGCGGAAACCGGACCATTTTGTCTCACCGGCAACCACCACGGGCAACTGACGAAAACCCATCGCGCGAAGCTCATCGGCAGCTTGCGGCACATGGTCAACGTTCACCATTTCAAATTCAACACCCCGGTTTTCCATTGCCCGTTTGGTGGCGTGGCACTGAACACAATCATTTCGAGTGTAAATGGTAATGCGCATAATTCGTATTTCCGTTTAAAATGAAAGGGCGGCGCGAAGAGTCGCGTCAGTTAGGATGTTTGCTACTGAAGTGAATACTAGATGTAGTTATTAAAAGATTCAACCACACAATATATAGGAAAATGGCATAGACAATGCCCAGGTAATAAGCAGAATGGGTAAGGGCAAATTGTCGCTATTTTATACGCAGATACGCGGGCGAAGGGCAAAGAAAAACCCCTGCGCGCCACAGGACACGCAGGGGTTGGAACGTATTTTTACCGATTAACGACGCAGGCTAAGTAGCGCGCCGAGGAAGATCCCGACCGCAGCGGCAGCACCGACACTGCACAACGGTTTCTCTTTCACAAAGGTGCCTGCGCAGCCAACCGCATCGCGGGCGGCCTGTTGTACGCGGTTACGGCCATTCATGCGCGCGCGGGTCTCTTTCAGCAGCGCTTTCGCTTTACGACGTGCGATTTCCGCTTCGTCTTTCGCATCACTGCCCCAGGATTTGAGCACGGCTTCCAGACTATCGGCTAACTGGCTGACATCATTATTGATATCCTCGACACCTTCATCGACATCTCGGCGGTTCGGTCTGTTAAACATAGAAGCCTCCCTTGTTTTTGGTGTGTTTTTAAGCGTAGACCATAATTTTCACGGCCAGACGGCAATCACGTCTTTCACGTCCCTTTGTGGAATTTTCTGAGTCACTGACCATGCTCAGTACTGTAAGGTGGCGAAGCTGTTGAGAGATGACGAGGAAAATCTATGTACTTAAGACCCGATGAAGTGGCACGCGTTCTGGAAAATGTAGGATTTACCATGGATGTGGCGACGCCAAAAACCTATGGCTATCGCCGTGGCGAGAATTATGTGTATGTCAATCGCGAAGCGCGCATGGGCCGCACCGCACTGGTCATTCACCCTACGTTAAAAGAACGCAGTTCATCGCTTGCGGATCCCGCCTCGGACATCAAGATGTGCGATCACTACCAGAACTTCCCGCTCTATCTGGGCGGCCAGGCGCAGGAACATTACGGTATCCCGCACGGTTTCAGCTCGCGCATGGCGCTGGAGCGGTTTATTAAAGGATTATTTGGCGAACAGCATTAATGATCGATTGCGGCCATCAGGCTTTGGCCTGGTGGTAATTGCTGACCCGAAACAAGCGGCGGCAGTAATCAAGAAAATAGCCGTACACCGCACCCATCATCATCGACAGCACGATATTCGAGCTGACCGCCGCGACAATCTGGTGCCAGTCCGCGCCTACCGTCCACAAAATGGCGACATACACCGGTGACTGGAACGTCACATAAGCCAGCACATCTGCCAGATTTTTCATCCAGCCCGACGGGCTAATACGGCTTAGCCGACGCATAAACAGATCGCGATACATCCCATAAGGCCAGGCAATAATAATGTTGACCGGGATCGCCACCAGGCGCGATGAAAGTGACTGCTCGAAGCTCATTCCTGAGAGGAATATTTCAATCAACATGTTCACTACCGAACAATAGACGACCATGGCGAAGGTGTCCGCAGCGGCGTGACGCAGGCGAGACTGCGAAGAGAACATGTGGTGCTCCTTGATAAAAAACGAACGGGCTTTAGCGTTTTGAAACGGCTGGATATATGCGACTAGAGTATCTATCTGGTTTGAAACTCACAACTAGCGATAAATTTTTATTTTCTTTTCTTTGTTGGAGAAACTCCTCTGCGATAGCTTGCTTTTTCACTATTTCATTATTTTTGTTGGGCTTGCGGTAAAATATTTTAAATATCAATGGATTAAGTGAAAGGTGAGAAACCATGCAGCGGCACAGGAGAGGGACGAGGAGGCGTTTCAGCGCGCTATGCTTCCGTTGCGCTGATAAAATAAGCAACAGCACTTTTTATGCTGATCAGGCCCGTTTTGCAGGATGAGATGCTGATATGCGTAATTGGTGATTATGCATATTTATTGAATGACTACGCATCATGGCGGTGAGAGTGCTCTCACCGCAGTCGATCAGCAGACACCAAAGTCGCCGTCTTCTTTATACAGCGCCACATCTTCGGCCTTGAGGGTTATCTTCTCTGCCTGTTCGTCATAGGTCGGAACCGCGACGATTTGATCCTCATGCACTTCCAGCACTTTCAGTTTCGGGCCGCCGATGCGGGGCTGAACGATATCGCCAACAGAAAACATTGCTTCTCTCCTTTTGTAACGAGCTTGTGAATGTAAACATAGCCTGAACCCCGAACAGGGTACAGCGTAAAACAGGGTAAAACAGACAATGTGAAGGTGGCAGTCGCGCGCAGAGCGGCTACGCTTAAGGAGATTGTCTCAATTTTCAATCACCTGGAATTGACTTGCATAGGAGGCTATATGGGTTTCTGGCGTGTTGTTATCACGATTATTCTTCCGCCGCTGGGTGTGCTGCTCGGCAAAGGCTTCGGCTGGGCGTTTATTATTAACATCCTGCTCACGTTGCTGGGCTACATTCCTGGCCTGATCCATGCCTTTTGGGTACAAACCCGCGATTAACCTCCCTTAACCCCGCTCATCGATAACCCGCGCGACTAAGTTTCATCGCGCGGGTTGTTTTTGTTGCGGTCAGAACGTTTCCCAGTTGCTGTCGCTGCGGCTTTGCGTTACAGCGGCAACTGGTCGCAGTGGCGCGGCGCTGGGTTTGCCGGGTTTGGCACTCAGCGTGGCGCTGTGCCCGTTCACACGAAACACGGCGACAGCCTGGCGCAACTGCTCCGCTTGCTCTTCGAGCGCGGCAGAGGCCGCGGCAGATTCCTGCACCAGCGAGGCGTTCTGCTGGGTGACGCTATCCATCTGCGACACCGCCAGGCTCACCTGCTCAATGCCTTTGCTCTGCTCATCAGATGCCGAGGCAATTTCCCCCATAATATCCGTCACGCGGGTGACGGCGTTGACGATCTCTTTCATCGTATCGCCCGCTTCCGCGACCAGCGTCGAACCGGAATTCACGCGGTTAACCGAGTTATCGATAAGGGTTTTAATCTCTTTCGCCGCCTGCGCGCTGCGGCTTGCCAGCGTGCGCACTTCTCCGGCCACCACGGCAAAACCCCGGCCCTGTTCGCCTGCGCGCGCGGCTTCTACGGCGGCGTTCAGCGCCAGGATATTGGTCTGGAAAGCGATACCGTCAATCACGCTGGTAATGTGGGCAATTTGCTGCGAGCTGTCGGAAATCTCGCTCATCGTGCGCACCACATTACTGACCACCTGACCCCCACGCGCGGCGGTGTCTGACGCGGTTTTCGCCAGTTGTGATGCCTGACGCGCGTTGTCGGTGTTCTGTTTCACCGTAGCGGTCAGTTGTTCCATGCTGGCGGCAGTCTCTTCCAGCGACGCGGCCTGCTGCTCGGTGCGGGAAGAGAGATCATTGTTGCCGGTGGAGATTTCGCTCGCGCCGGTGTAAATCGAATCCGAACTGTTACGCACTGAACTGACGGTTTTGACCAGCGACAATTGCATCTCGTGCAAACCTGCCGCCAGTTGGCTCATCTCGTTGCGGCCATCAGCGGAAACAGGCTGCGTCAGATCGCCCCCGGCGATGGCGCGAATATGCCCCATTACGCTGTGCAGCGGTCTGAGCAATAGATGTTGCAGGCCAAGCCAGATAATGACCATCACCGCAATCACCACCAGCAAGATCACCCCCAGCGTCCACTGCATACTGGTAAAACTACTCTGGTTTTGCTGCGCGGCAGCTTGCAGGAAGGTGTTGTTTTCTGTCCGCCATTTCGTGTAGCTGGCATCCATATCGTCCTGCGCCTGCTGCGCATCCAGGTTGCCATAGGCTTCGTAGTTGTTGGCCCGCAGGAAGGCGATCGACTGCTGCAACACGTCATGCATTTTATTGATGTTTTGCACCACATCGTCGGCTAACGCACTGTCCTGGCCAGCAACGCGCGGGGTGCTTTTGTAGTTGTTGAAATAACCTTCAGACTTGCCGAGCGACTCGGTAGCGGTGGTGAGGAGTTTTTCGATACTGGCAAGGGAAGCCGGATCGCGCTGGTTTTTCAAAAAGCGGATCGCCACGCGGGTCACGGTGACACGGGTTTTGATCAGCGTATTAACGCTGTCGCCAAGGTTTTCTTGCTGGGCGTTGAGTACGACGGTGTTCTGGAAATTGACCCGGTCGTTGTTAACCGCCGAGTAGAACAGTCCCCCGGTGACCAGTTGAAGAAGACAAAATACCGAAAGCGCGATAATGATGCCGGTAATAACACGTATGTTTTTGAGCATGGTCAGAGTCCGTGAGAGAGTCGGGATTGCTCAATTAATATCGACCCGGACGTAATTAACTTTATGATCACTTTTTAAACAATTTATTCATGCTTAAGAAAGCGCCCGGCGCGTTATACGCCGGGAAGGGTGTTATTTTTTGTTGCGCCGTTTGACCGCCAGCGCAATACGCGGCTCCAGCAGTTTTGCCACGGCGGCAAAGACCGGCACCACGACCGAGTTGCCGAACTGGCGGTAAGCCTGTGTATCGGAAACCGGAATGCGGAACGGTTTTTCGCCCACTTTTTCAAAGCCCATCAGGCGCGCGCACTCGCGCGGCGTCAGGCGACGCGGACGACGCGCCTGGTTTTCCGCATTGGCGAAATCCGCTTCCCCCAGCGCTTTATCCCAGCCGCGATCGATAAGGATCTCAGAACCGTCTTTGTGATAACGCGCAGAAAGGGTGCGGGCCACGCTCCCGGCATGCAGGGGATCGACCAGCCCGAAGCCGAAGCCGTTGCCTTTGGCGGCATGTTTTTTCGCATAGCGATAGAGGTAATCCCACAACTTATGTGACAGCACATATTTGCTGTCGACGGTGGGTTCCAGCAGTTCGCCAAACGCAGGCCGCTGCGTAGGGTAAAGCTTGCTGATATCGCGCAGGGTAAAGCCGTCGGCGAGATTAAGATCGCGACGAAAACCGACCAGCACAATGCGTTCGCGATGCTGCGGCAGGAAGTGTTTACCGTCGATAATTTTCGGATCATCTTTGCCGGACGCATCGGCATCGGCCACGTCGTAGCCCAGCTCATCCAGCGTATTCATGATCACGCTGAAGGTTTTGCCTTTATCGTGGCTTTTGAGGTTCTTAACGTTTTCCAGCACGAAAATCGCCGGGCGGCGGGCTTTGATAATGCGCGCAACGTCGAAAAACAGTGTGCCCTGGGCTTCACATTCAAAACCATGCGCGCGGCCAAGCGCATTCTTCTTGCTCACCCCGGCAAGGCTAAACGGCTGACAGGGGAAGCCCGCCAGCAGCACATCATGCTCGGGGATGTGCTCTGTAATATGCGCGTAAGCGTCGGCTTCAGAAATGTGCGGATTGCCGCTCAGGGTCACTTCGCGGATATCCTGATTAAAGGTGTGTGCGGCGCTGTCGTTGTACCAGTTGGCTTTGTAGGTGCGCACCGCGTTTTTGTTCCATTCGCTGGTAAATACGCACTGCCCGCCAATGGCTTCAAAACCGCTGCGAATGCCGCCGATACCGGCGAAAAGATCGATAAAACGAAAACGATAGTCAGGATGGTGCGCAGGCGGGGAGGGTAACAGCCCGCGCAGCAGCGCTTCTTCGGCGGCGGTAAGGATTTTCGCTGCGGCTTTGCCATTCACCCAACGGTTGAGCGCTTCGCGGCTCCACTCGGACTTGCCCGCTTTTTTTAGCTGCTCCGCCACGTACTTTTGACCGTAGATTTCCACTACCTGGTTCAGTAATGCCCGGTCCCGTGCCTGCTGCTGCTCAGTTTCTGCCTGTACCAGCAGATCCTGCGCGAGTGAATCAAATTCCGCCATGGCGTCTCCTTGGGTTTGAGGGCAGAAATATATCACTCATTTGACCCAGAGGAGAAACGCCAAACAATTACGGCCGGTTCCACGGCATTTTTGCCAGCAGCAATGCCATGCCGCACCAGCCGCTTAGCCCGGCGAATAAAAGCCCCGCACCAACAAACCCGCTCAGCAGGAAAAACGCGGGCGAGAGGGTGTAACCGAGCACGACGCCAAGAAGAATCAGGCTGCCCGCCACGATTTGCACTTGTTGCATCAGCGGGCGCGGCTGGCGTTTATCCTGCACCGTGGGCAACCCGGCGCGCTTCCAGTTAGTCAGCCCGCCTTCAAGCAATACGACGTGCGCAGGTGCCGCCGCCCGAATCAGTGTCTCAACGTTTTGTTGCGTGCGCATACCGGACTGGCAGTGAAAAATCACCGTTTGCTTGGGGGAAGTGGGGTTCACCGTTTTACCCGCCAGCAGCTCATCCAGGGGCAGGGACATCGCATCGGGCAGATGTTCGCGGCGAAATTCATCGGGCTGGCGAATATCAATAATCATCGCCCCGTTTTGCTGTTGCGCCCGTGCGTCTTGCGGGCTCACTGTCTTGTCATCCATTTCATATCTCCGGGCAGTCGATGCCTTCAAGTGTAGTGACGATGGTATCAGCCGTAAACGCTCAGTGATGCCAGAATGCGGGTGAAATAGTCATCGGCACGTTTTTGCGCGAGTTTGCCATCGCGGGCTTCCAGCGCGTCAACCAGCGGCGTTAACTCACGCAGGGTCTGCTCGCGCACAATTTCACTGACGGCAGAGTGCAACGAATGCTGGCCGTCGTACTGCACCGCGCGGCGGTCGGCGATGACATTATCGAAAATCTGGATCAGAAAGCGGTTGCGGGTGGCGGCGAACATCGCCTGGTGAACGGCGTAAATATGCTCTTTATAGAGCAGCCACTCTTGTGCTTCGCGGATGCCTTGTAAGTGATGGCGCATGGTAGCGAAATCTTCGCGAGTGGCGCGGCTGGCAACCAGCGTCATCATCATCGGTTCAAACAGCAGACGGCCTTCAAGGATCTCACTGTAGGTCGGCACCTCTTTATGCCAGGCAGCGACCGGACGATCGGTATCAACAAGATGTTGCTGCAAATTGTCAGAAAGGTAAGAGCCACTTCCCACTTTGCGCGTGACCAGCCCCTGCGTTGACATCATCGCCAGTACGTTACGAATGGTACTGCGGGAAGTCTCAAAGCGCCGCGCCAGTTCGCGCTCGTTGGGCAACTTATCGCCTGCTTTTAAATCGCCGTCGTTAATGGCGCGCATAATGGCGCGATAAACGCTAACAGCGGCGGTTTTGTCATGTCCGACAATTCGCTGGGTAATGTCATCAGTCTCGTTCATCTGGCGGCTCCTGATACCGTGCGCAGAAATATCCCTTATTGGCTGACCAATCTGGCCCGCGGGCGTGAATTATATCCTGAGAAAATCACGACGGCGAGCATCGTTTGCAGCTAGCTGTACGCAATTTATGCGAACCAGAGCACTTACTTATTTCTCATGCGCCAACAATTTGCTGTTAAGCTGCGCTCTCTGTCGTTTTTAACTTTTTTGCAACTTTGCCATACAGATCTCTTATTGGTTAACCATTATGGTTGACCAATAAAAACCAGCATGGTCATAATGCCGAAAAAAGAGACGACGGGGAAAAAATGAACACACCCATGCCAACACCTGCTCACACCGCCAGTTGCCGTCTGGCGGATCATCTGCACCATCTCGGCATTGAACTACCGCCGGTTCCCGCACCGGTGGCGAACTTTGTCACCTGGCGACGTTTCGGCAACGTGCTCTATCTCTCCGGCCAGGGGCCGCTGGAAGCAAGCGGCCATTTGCATACCGGCAAAGTTGGGCGCGAAGTCAGCGTCGAAGATGCCTACTATCACGCGCGTATCACCGGGCTTAACTTGCTCGCGGTTGTCCGCCAGGCCACCGGCGATTTAGGGCGCGTAAAAAGCGTGGTCAAGTTGCTGGGCTGGGTCAATGCCGATGAAGGCTTTAAGCACCATCCCCAGGTTATTAACGGTTGCTCCGATCTCTTCGTGCAGGTCTTTGGCGAACAGATTGGCCGGGGAGCCCGTTCCGCGATCGGCGCCGGATCGCTACCACAGAACCAGACGGTAGAGATTGAGGCGATCCTCGAACTGGAGGCCAATGCAGATGGATTACCTCTTTGATTTCTCTTCTTTATTACCCTACACCAATGTCTTAGCTGAAGGGCTGTTGGGCACGGCGATATATGCTGTGCTGTCCATCTTCTTTGGCCTGACGCTCGGGGCGGTTTGCGCCCTGACATTGCTTTATGGCGCGAAGGGCTGGCAGCGCGTCGTGCGCTGTTACGTTGAGTTTTTTCGTAACACGCCCTCGCTGGTGCAACTGTTTTTAATCTATTTCGGCTTGCCAAGCCTCGGCGTTCATCTCTCGCCACCCGTGGCGGGCACCATTGCGCTGTCGCTCTACTGCGGGGCGTATATGACGGAAATTTTGCGCGCCGGGCTTATCTCATTGCCGCGCGGTCTGAGTGAAGCGGGGGAAGCGCTGGGGCTGTCGCGTCGCCAGATAATCACCCACGTTCTGACCCTCCCGGCGATGCAAAACGTCTTTCCGGCGCTGGCAAGCCAGATGGTCCTGACCCTGATTGGCACCAGCCTGATTTCGCAAATTGGCGTGGAAGAGATCTTCCATAACGGCAGCTTTGTTGAATCACGCACCTTTCGCAGTTTCGAAATCTACCTGCTGATTTGCGGCCTCTACTTCTTTGCCGTCAGCCTGATGAAAGTCGTGCTGCGCTTAGTCTGGTATCGCTTTCAGGAACGGAGGTAAGCATGCGCGGTATTTCTCTTAGCGATCTGTGGATGATTATCAGCGCCCTGCGCTGGACGTTGATCCTCGCGCTCAGCACCTTTGCCTGCGGCGCGGTCATTGGTCTGCTGATTGCCACCGCCCGCTCGTCGCATCAGCGCTGGATCCGTACCGTCGCCTGGTGCTATGTCGAACTGATTCAGGGCATTCCGCTGCTCGGTTTGCTGTTTTTACTCTTCTTCGGCGTGCCGATGCTCACCGGCGTGGAAGTCAGTTCTTTCATGGCCGCGCTGACGGCGTTTTCCCTGTCTGCGGGCGCATTTCTCGGTGAAATCTGGCGCGGCAGCATTGCCGCAGTGCCAAAAGGGCAGTGGGAAGCGTCGCTGTCGCTGGGCATCACTCGCGGGCAGATGCTGCGCAATGTCATCTGGCCGCAGGCGTTTCGCCTGGCGCTGCCGCCTACGGTCGGTTTCTCGGTGCAACTGATTAAAAACACCTCGCTGGCGGCGCTGGTGGGCTTTGTCGAGCTGACACGCTCCGGGCAAATCGTCAGCGGCTCAACGTTACAGCCGTTGGTTATCTACCTGCTGGTGGCGCTGTGCTATTTCGCGCTCTGTTTCCCGCTGGCACGACTCTCATTACAACTGGAGGCCCGATTCCATGGCGCTGGTCGTTATTAATTCCCTGAAGAAAAGTTTTGGCCACAACGAAGTGCTGCGCGGCATTAACGCCACCATCGAGCGCGGCGACATCGTGTCGATTATTGGCAAGAGCGGCTCCGGCAAAAGCACGCTGCTGCGCTGTATTAACGGGCTGGAAAAGCCCGATAGCGGCACCATCCACGTCGGCGGTTTACCGGTCGGCGGAACGCCTGCCGAGCTGCAAAAACTGCGGCAGAACGTCGGCATGGTGTTCCAGAGCTTTAACCTTTTCCCCCATTTAACAGCGGCTGAAAACGTCACGCTGGCACCCATCCTGACGCGGCGGATCAGCAAAGCCGATGCCCCGGCAATGGCAAAACGGTTACTGGAGCAGGTCGGGCTTGGGCAAAAGTGCGACGCTTTTCCCTCCTCCCTTTCCGGCGGTCAGCAGCAACGTGTGGCGATTGCCCGCGCGCTGGCGATGTCGCCGGAAGTGATGCTGTTTGATGAAGCTACCTCAGCGCTCGACCCTGAACTGGTCGGCGAAGTGCTGCGCGTAATGGAAGATTTAGCCAGTCAGGGAATGACGATGATTGCCGTCACCCATGAAATGGCTTTCGCCCGCAAAGTTTCCAGTAACGTCGTCTTTATGCACCAGGGCGAAGTCTGGGAAAGCGGGCCGCCGGCCGAGATTTTTGGTGCGCCGCGCACCGCAGAATTACAACGATTTATTCAAACCCCAGCCTGATAACACCGGAGATTTTGCATGAAAATTATCAAGAAAATTGCACTTCTCGCCTTTTGCGCGCTGCCGTTACTGGCGCAGGCGAATTCCCTGGATGACATCAAATCGCGCGGCGTTCTGCGTGTCGCAACCACGGTAGATGCCGCGCCCTGGGGTTACACCGATGCGTCCGGCAAACCAACGGGCCTTGATGTGGAACTGGCGCAGAAACTGGCACAAGAGATGGGCGTGAAATTGCAACTGCAACAGGTCACCGGCGCGAACCGCATCCCTTACCTGATGTCGCGTAAAGTGGATGTGCTGATTGCCGCCCTCGGCTCCAGCCCGGAGCGCGCCAAACAGGTGGCCTTCTCCAAACCCTATGCGGCGGTTTACCTGGGCGTTTATGGCAATGACAGCGTGAAAAAAGTCGACAAGCTGAGCGAACTGGGCAAAGCAGCGATCGCGGTGCCAAAAGGCTCCACGCCGGATCTGACCCTGAGCGAGCTTTACCCGCAGGGTAACTATCTGCGCCTGGAAGATACCGCCTCGGCGGTGAGCGCGTTTCTCGCCGGGCAAGCGCCGATGTTTGCCGAAAACAACCTGATTGCCCAGAAAGTCTCGCAGGAAAACCCTGCTAAACATATCGAACTGAAATACCTGCTGCGCAAAAGCCCTGCCTATATCGCCGTGCGCCCGGGCCAGCCGGAACTGATGGCGGCGATTAACCAGTTTATCGACAAGAGCACCAAAGATGGCGAGCTGCCTGCGCTGCGCCAGAAGTGGTTTAACGATGAACAAAACGACCTGGCAACGGAGCAGTAATTATGTCGACTGTTTTTACCAGCATCGATTTCAACCGTCCCGGTAAACAGGTGGGCTTTGCCCACTTGCCGCTTTCCGCCCACAACGATGCGTGGGGAACGATCGCCATGCCCGTGGCGGTGATCGCCAACGGCGAGGGGCCAACTTTGCTGATCACCGGGGCTATCCACGGTGATGAGTACGAAGGGCCCATTATTATTAATGAGCTGATCCGCAACCTCACTGCTGAACAGGTGCGCGGGCGCATTATTCTGCTGCCCTGCGCCAATACGCCCGCGCTGCGTGCCTCCATGCGCGTGAGCCCGCTGGACAATAAAAACCTGGCCCGCGTTTTCCCCGGTAACCCGTGGGGAACGCCAACCGAGCAGATTGCCGCCTGGATCCATGACGCCATTTTCCCGCTGTGTGATTTCTACCTTGATCTGCACAGCGGCGGCAGTTCGCTGTTTATTGAAGAGAGCGCGCAGGTGGTGGTCACTGAAGAACTCAGCCCGCAAGTGCGCGAGCAGAGTGAAGCGATGGCCCGCGCTTTTGCGGCCACATTAACGGTGGTGACCAACAATATGGGCGATCCGCGCACCAGTTGCGGCGCGGCGGCCAATCTGGGCATTCCGGCGATTGCCGCTGAAATGGGCTGGAATGGCAGCATCTCTCCGCGCGGTGTGAAACGCACCCGTGCGGCGGTCGAGCGCGTACTGAATCATCTGGGATTGATCCGCTCTGAGCCGGTGGCGGCGGAGTTTTCGCAACAGGTCTTTATTCCGCCAGGTGGCAACCTGCTGTCGCCAGGCGATGGCTGGTTCGAGCCGGTTGTCGATATTGGCGATGAGGTAAAAGCTGGCGATTTGGCGGGGTGGTTGCACCGTCTGTCTGAACCAGAAGCTGTGCCGCAGGCGGTGCATTTCGCCATTGGCGGGCGCATTTACTCCCAGCGTACCTTCGGCGCAACCGCGCAGGGCAATAGCCTGGCGGTGCTGGTACACCATTTACCCGTGGAGGAACAGGCATGAACCCTGACATCACTGCAAACGATTATCTCGCGGCGTTAGATCGCGTTCGCCCGTGGGTGCGTAAAACGCCGCTGGTGGAAGCGGCACCCTGGCAACCGGTGGAGGGAATTGAGCTGCGCTTCAAAGCCGAATCTTGCCAGGTGACCGGTTCCTTTAAAGCGCGCGGGGCGTTTAACCGCGTGTTGAACCTGCCGCCCGAGGTGCGCGAACAGGGGCTGGCAACCGCCTCAGGCGGTAACTTTGGCGCGGCCGTGGCCTATGTCGGCCAGCAACTGGCGCTACCGGCGGATATTTTTGTGATGAACACCAGCACCGAACTGACCCGTCAGCGGATTGAAAGCTACGGCGCAAAACTGACGGTTGAAGGGGATTTCTGGGATCAAAGCTGGGACGCCGCAGGCGCACGCATCCAGCAAACCGGCGGCGCTTTACTGCACCCGTATGCCGATCGTGATGTGATCATCGGCCAGGGCACCATGGCACTGGAGATCCTGGAGCAGTGGCCGGACGTCGACACGCTGGTGGTGTCAATTGGCGGCGGCGGGCTGATCGCAGGTGTGGCGCAGGCGGCAAAACTGCTGAAACCGGGCATTCGCATTATTGGTGTTGAAGCCGCTGGCTGCCCGATGATGTGGACCTGCCGCCAACAGCAGCAGATAGTCAAACTGGAGGCGGTTAAAACCATCGTGCCGATCCTCGCCGCGCGCTCGACAGAGGCGATCAACTTTGCGTTAGTCGAGCAATATGTCGATGAGATTGTGCTGGTGGCGGAAGATCAGGTCGAAGCTTCTGCCCGCGAAGTGTGGGCGGCAACCGGGCTTGCGATCGAGCTGGGTGCGGCAACGGCGGTGGCTGCCGTCACGCGTCAACTCTTCACCATGAAACCGGACGAGAAAATCGCCGTTGTGCTGTGCGGTAGCGGCACCAACGGCATTTAACGACTCATCACTCTGGTTTAAACAACGCAACCGCTTTGCCCGTGATGTAGCGTCGGCGCAACCACGCCGATGCTGCATCCATCAGCATCACCACCGCTACCAGAATCAGGGTGATAAACATCACCACATCCCAGTTCCACAGACGCATATTTTCCGCATAAATAAGGCCGATCCCGCCCGCGCCGACAAAGCCGAGCACCGCCGCCGAGCGGGTGTTGGATTCAACCTGATACAGGCTAAGGGCGAGGAAGGTCGGGAAAGATTGGGTAAAGGTGCTGAAGCGGTGTTTTTGCAGACCGCTTGCGCCCACGGCAGTTAACCCGCGCGCCGGGGAGCGATCCACCGCTTCGTGGCTTTCTGCATACAGGCGACCGAGCAGGCCGGTGTCCTGCATGATGATCGCCAGCACCCCGGCAAGCGGCCCGAGGCCGACGGCGCGCACGAAAATCAGCCCCCAGATAGCCATATCAATCCCGCGCAGAATATCGAACAGGCGGCGCACCAGAAACGCGAACGCGCCAGCCAGCCCGCCGCGCATAATGTTGCGCGCGGCAAAGAACGACAGCAGCAGCGCGAACACGGTGGCGGTGAGCGTCCCGGCAAAGACAATCGCCAGCGTAATGCCAATCTGCGTGAAATAGTAAGCAAACGGCCAGTTGAGAAAATCATGCCAGACAAACATGCGCAGAACATAGCGGCCAATCTGCTGCATGCCGCTGAGTGCCTGATCGAGCGGAATGCCGAACTGCATAAAAAACCACAGGTAATAGAGCACCAACGCCAGCGCGACCAGCGCCACGCGGCGCAAATAGCGCCCCTGGGCCTGGAACAGGTTTTTGTTGAGCTTACGGCTCAGGGCGACGTTCGGTACGGTTTGCCAGTTGCTCATTTTTTCCCCTCCACCACCCACTGGCGCAATCGGCCAGACAGGGTATCGAGCGCGGATACCACAATGATAATCAGCAGGAGCGTGATGCTGACCTGATCGTAGCGGTCGAGTTTAATGTTGGTCATCAGCTCCTGGCCGATACCGCCTGCGCCCACCAGACCGAGAATGGTTGAGGAGCGAAAGTTAATCTCAAGGCGCATAAAGCCGTAGGAGAGAAAAATGGGTTTCACTTGCGGCCAGAGTGCAAAACGGATGCGTTGCAGATGCGTCGCTCCGCAGGCGGCCAGCCCGCGCACCGGCCTGTCTGGCGCACTTTCGACGGCTTCATAAAACAGCTTGGTCAGGCTGCCGACGGTGTGCAGCGCCAGCGCCAGAAAACCGGGAATAGCCCCAATGCCAAACGCCATGACAAAAATCACCGCCCAGGCCAGCTCCGGCATGGTGCGCAAAAACGCCACCAGTGCGCGAATGGCAAACCGCAGCGCAGGTGGTGACCAGGTATTGCCCGCCGCCAGAAAAGCCAGCACCGTGGCGATGCCAAAAGAGAACAGGGTGGCGGCGAGCGCCAGTTGCAGGGTTTCCCAAATCAGCGGCAACTGAATAGGCAAGCGGTAACCCCAATAAGCCAGCGAACCTTTGGTGTGGCTGTCGGCAAATAACTGCGCCCAGTGCAGCGTCGGCACCGTTTCCAGCATGTAATCAAGGAAGTTGGGCAGCGAATGCCAGATGGTAAAAAGGTTAAATTCCGCTGCGTTTCCAGCGGCGAAATAGAGTGCCAGTAACACCAGCGACCAGGTGACGGTATCGCGTTTCTGGCGCAGGCGGATCTGTTGGTAGTAGTGCTCAAACTGCGTATTCGACATGCTCATGGGTTGAAAAAGCATCCTGGATGACAAGCGAATAAGTGCCCCCGGTGTTTCCCGGGGGCGAGAGGATTAACGGGCGGTAACCAGTTCGCGTTTCATCTCAATAATCTGTTTGAAATCGTCAACGCTGCCGGGGCCGATATGCTGCGTGCCGCCCATCGCTTTCACGAAGCAGGCGTGGTTGTCGGTATCGAGCTTTTTCACTGCCGTTATCACTTTGGCTTTAAAGTCTGCGGGCAAATTATTGCTCACCAGGATCGGGCCATTGGGGATCAGCGGCGATTCCCAGATAATGCGGATCTGCTTCATCAGATCCGGGTGATCCATACGAATCAGGCGGTTAAATGCGCCCGTGGTGTAGCCAGTGTTGTAATCACCGACCATCGAGGCCCAGGTCACCGCGCCCGCGAACTGACCGTTCAGCACGCCGAGAATGTCCTGCTCGTGACCACCGGAGAAGGTGACGCTGGAGAAGAAGTTATTGTATTTGTTGTCCGCGTTGCCGCCGAACTTCTCTTTAAAGGCGTAGTTCGGGATCAGGTAACCGGAGGTGGAGTCCGGGTCGGCGAAACCAAAGGCTTTGCCTTTCAGATCTTCCAGTTTTTTGTACGGGCTGTCGGCTTTCACAATCACCACCGAGTGGTAACCGCGCGACTGGTCTTTGTCATCCACGGCGATGCCGACAACATCCACCGCTTTTGGGTTGTTGATATAGACCGACGCGTACGAGGAAGGCGACATGCTCAGCACCACGTCCACTTTGCCACCCAACAGACCCTGAATAACGCCCGAGTAGTCAGATGAGTTACGCAGTTTGGTATCAACGCTCAGTTCTTTATCGAGAAACTCTTTCACACACTGGTTATCGCCAATTTGCTGCGTGGCGTTTTGCCCACCCAAAATCCCCAGGTTTAACTCCTTCGGTTGCTCTGCGGCAGCGGCCTGCCATGCCAGCAAAAGTGTTGCCATCAATGCCGATAAACGTAATGCGCCAGAAAGTTGCTTTTTCATTGTCATTGCCTGTGTCGTCTTGTTTGAAGGATTTAGTGCACCTGGCCAATCTCATCGCCATACAGCGCCTGTAAAACGTCCTGCGTGAGGCGGGAAGGGTGATCGTCAAAAATAATCTGTCCCTGAGAAACGCCGATAACCCGCGTGCAGTACTCTTTGACCAGCTCAACAGAGTGCAGATTCACCATCACGCTGATGCCCTGCTGGCTCACTTCGCGCAGCACGCCCATGATGCGCGAGGTGTTTTTCGGATCCAGCGAGGCGACCGGTTCGTCTGCCAGTAATAGCGCCGGGTTCTGGATCAGCGCCCGGCAGATTGCCACGCGCTGCATCTGCCCGCCGGAGAGGGTTTCCGCGCGCTGCAAAGCATGAGGCAGCATGTTCAGCCACTCGAGCAGCGCAATGGCTTTCGCCCGGTCTTCATCGGTGAAGATGTTAAACAAGGATTTCAGCGTCGACGTCTGGCTCAGCCTGCCGAGCAACACGTTGGTCAGCACATCCAGGCGCGGCACCAGGCAGAAGTCCTGAAAAATCATCCCGCACTGGCTGCGCCACTGATTGAGCGCGCGGCCTTTCAGGCGCGACACATCGCGCGGCGAGCCGACGTCGGGGAAGCTTAAGATTTCGCCAGACGTGGCGCTGTGTGTCCCGTTCAGCACATGCAGCAGGGTCGATTTCCCTGCGCCCGAGCGGCCAATGACGCCAACCATTTCCCCGCGATGCAGGTCAAAATTGATGTCGTGCAGCACGGTCTGATGGGCGTTGTAGGCTTTGCGCAGGTTCTTCACGCTCAGCACTTTTTGCGCCGTCACGGTGTTTAATTGCGGCAGAGACGAATAGCGGTCTTCTGAAAGCTCTGCAAATGCGCGGTTCATAAGTCATCCGTTTTTTCATTAACTGGCGACCATTAAGGGGACCGGGGATGATCGTTTTATGACGGTAAGACGAACAAATAATGAACGCGCGGGGTCGGGCTAAATTCCTGAATAAACATGTGCGTATTTATTTCAGGAAGGAAGGTATGGAATGATGCAGTGCTCAGCAGGAGGCTGATGACCGCATTATTAAAGGACTGAATAACGATGAAGGAACGCATTTCTGTACACTTTCCCGCAGCCGATAACCTGCTTTTTTGGCAATTGACAGGCCGTGAAGCGCTCTCGGAACCTTTTGTTTTTAACCTGACGCTGCTTAGTGATGATGCTCGTCTTGATCGCAGTAAGCTGCTCGGACAATCCGTGACCGTCACTGTACCAGTGCAAAATCTGACAACACCACGCTACCTTAACGGCAAGGTAACCAGAGCAGGTGTCCGCCCGGTAGAACTCTCCGGTACACGTTATGTCGCCTATACCCTGACTGTGGAGTCCGATCTCTGGCCGATGAAACGTGACCGTAATATGCGGATTTTTCAGGGGCAGACGGTGCCGGAAATTGTCAAAACGCTGTTCAGTGAATATCAGGTGAATGTTGATGACAGGCTGACGGGAAGCTATCGCGTCTGGGATTACTGTGTTCAGTATCAGGAAAGCAGCCTGGATTTTGTCAGCCGTCTGCTGGAGCTGGAAGGGATTGCTTACCACTTCCATCATCAGGCAGACAGCCATCAGTTGGTATTGACCGACACGGGCTCAACACGCCAGGCATTCCCGGGCTATGAAACCATCCCTTACCATGCAACAACATCGGGTGGCGTAACCGGTGAGGAGGGTATTAGTCAGTGGGCGATGGAAGACAGCGTAACTCCCGGCAAATTAAGCCTTGAAGATTACGATTTTCGTCAGCCTAATGCGTGGCTTTTTCAGGCGCGGCAAAACCCCTCCTCACCGAAGCCGGGCGATATTGATGTCTACGAATGGCCCGGTCGGTTTAATGACCACAGTTACGGGGAAAAGTATGCCCGTATCCGGCAGGAACGCTGGCAGGTCGATCATCAACATATCGCGGGGTCGGCAACTGCAACCGGTATTGCTCCAGGCTGTGTATTTCAGTTAAGCCGTGCGCCCTTTGCTGGGGATAACGGTGAATATCTGGTGATTACCACTGAATATGACTTCCGGGAAAATCAGTACGTCTCAGGCAATGCGGGTGAAGCTATGCACCGTATCGAATTCTCTGTTATTCCCTCCTCAACGCCATATCGTCCCGAAGTGAAAACGCCGTGGCCGCGCACCTATGGCCCGCAAACAGCAAAGGTGGTGGGGCCACAAGGTGAGAGTATCTGGACCGATCGCTACGGTAGGGTGAAAGTGAAGTTTCACTGGGATCGGCTGGCAAAAGGTGACGATACCAGCTCCTGCTGGGTGCGTGTTTCCAGCGCCTGGGCCGGGCAAGGATTTGGCGGGGTGCAGATCCCCCGTATTGGTGACGAAGTGGTGGTCGATTTTATCAACGGCGACCCGGATCGCCCGATCATTACCGGGCGCGTGTATAACGAATCCAGTATGCCGCCATGGGCGCTTCCTGCCGCCGCAACGGTGATGGGCTTTATGACGCGCAGCAAAGATGGCAATAAAGACAATTCAAGCTATCTATTTTTTGAGGATAAACCCGGCAGCGAAGCAGTTAATCTGCATTCTGAAAAGGATATGACTGTCTCAGTGGAAAACAACCAGACAGTGAATATTGATGGACATCGTCATAGCACCATCAAAAAGACTCAGACTGATAGCGTGACGGAAGATGCGACATTTGATTACCACGCAAAGCGCACCACAACAGTTACGAAAGCCGAAACTAAAACGTTCAACGACAGTGAAACCACGACCATTCAGCATGGTCGTACGCTTAACATCACCAGCGGTGGCGATAACGTTATTATTCATGATGGCCGCACTATAGATGTGACCGGCAACGAATCGCACCACGTTACCGGTACGATGACGCAGAATTTCGACAACGCGCTTGTCAGTACCATTAAGGCCGGGAAAACCGAGACCATTGATGGGGGTGTGACAATAAACGTGAACAGCGGCAACTGGATCCAGGATGTCAAAGCAGGGACGATTACCCTCACCAGCCCGCAGACAATCACACTTCATAGTGATGTGGCGATTGATCTTAATGCGCCTAAGTCAACGTATACTGTTGCTGGTCATAAAGAAGCGGTGACGGGGCTCAGCCTTAGCATGACTGGCGTATCACAGAGCCTGATTATGGCTGCGTTCGATGCAAAGATGTTATCGATTGGATGGGCACAAACTGCGGTTTCTCGCAACGTCATCTCAATTAGTCATAAGACCTTTGAGGATAAAAATACCCCCGCTAAGGTTAGCAGGATAGGTGCTTTAATTGCTTCAGGTGGACTGCATTGGAGTTCCAAAGCATTGACGCTTTTTGTTTAAAGAGGAAATGAAAGCATGGATTTTAACTGGAGATACATAGCTTATATTGTTATGGCATTATTTGGCGTCAGGCTTCTGATAAGTGCTGGCTCTTCAATAATCCCCGTTATCAAGCAGAGCTTTATGGAAAACGATGTGATGAAAGAAGGGGTTGGTGTAAATGCCGATATTGTAGCCAGAAGCCAGACTGATAAATTTGATGCAAATCTTCCGGTTTATAGACTGACATTTAAATTTTCAATTCCAGAGGGAAGACAAATTGAGTCAAGTCTCAATCTGCCATTGAATGCAGAAGAGGTGATGCGCTATGCCCCCGGAAATGGGATTTCATTGAAATATGATCCTAAAGATCCCAAACGAATTGCTTTGTATGACAAACCATTAATTTTAGGTGATTAGATTAACCTTACTGACTCATTAGCGCGGCTGGAATAAACCCCGCCGCGCTTTTGTTTATTTCTCTTCCCCAGGTTCTTGCCTGAATTGGATAAAATGCCGCGATTTCATAGGGAAATTGCAGGTTTCTCTTTTTAAATCACACCCATGTCACAAAACCCGCAAAAAAGAACCCGCCGCGTTGCAACGGGTGGCTGAAGCGCTATATGTTAAATTTGTGTTTAAAAAATGAGACCAAGGGGTTTGTTCATGGATAAGAAAATAACAGTTCTGGCCGGTGTGCTGGCGATGCTCTTTTCCAGTGCCGCACTGGCCGCAGTCCCTCAGGGCTACCCGGCGGATTATCAAAAAATCGTCGACGCCGGCACCAAAGAGGGCAAAGTAGTTATCTACTCCACCACCGACACTAAAGCTGCTGGCCCACTGATTAAAGGTTTTGAAGCGCAATATCCGGGCATCAAAGTTGAATATAACGATATGAACAGTACCGAACTGTATAACCGTTATCTCAGCGAACAGGCTTCCGGCGGCGGCAGCGGCGATGTGGTCTGGAGCTCGTCGATGGATACCGCGCTGAAGCTGGCAACAGACTATGCCGATGAATACGCTTCGCCGGAGCAGAGCAAATTACCCAAATGGGCGGTGTGGCAAAACAAAGCCTATGGCACCACCTATGAACCGGTTGTCTTTATCTATAACAAACGCCTGATCCCGCAAAGCGATGTGCCGGACTCCCACACCGCGCTGGCAAAACTCATCGCCAGCCAGACCGATAAATTCAAAAATAAAGTCACCACTTACGATATCGAAAAATCGGGGCTCGGTTTTATGCTGGCCGTTGAAGACAGCAAACACGATAAAGACTATTTCACCCATCTGGCCGATATCGCCAAAGGCGGGCTGACGGTGCAATCTTCCACTGGCACCATGATGGAGCGCGTCTCCTCTGGCGAAAACCTGATTGGTTACAACATCCTGGGCTCTTATGCCGAAGCACGGGCGAAAGGGGATAAATCACTCGGCATCTCCTACCCGAAAGATTATGTGCTGGTGCTGTCGCGCGTCTCCTTTATTAGCGCCGAAGCCGAACACAGCAATGCAGCAAAATTGTGGTTCGACTATGTGCTGTCGGAAAAAGGGCAAAGCATACTCGCAAGCCAGGCGGATATTCCCTCGCTGCGCAATGATATTGAAGGCAACAATGATATCGACGGCATGACCAAATTACTCGGCGATGCGCTAAAACCGATCCCGGTTGATGAATCGCTGCTGGAGTATCTGGAGCCGAAAAAACGTCTTGAATTTATTAAACAGTGGCGCACGGCCGCCGCGAAATAAGATCCCTATCGGTTGTGCGCTAATTTCTTTTTAACGCACAACCTTTTCATGTTTTAAGACCGACCTGATCACAGGGAATCGCTATGAATATCGTGCGCAGAAAATGGCAGGGGTTACCGCGCGGCGTCATTGTCCTTATCACTGCTCTGGTGATTTACGTTCCGCTGTTATTTATCGTCGTACAGAGTTTTCTTTCGGCCCCGTTCTTCTCCCGCACCAAAGAGCTGAGTCTCGAATCCTTCGCCTTTATTTTTACTGACCCGGATTTTTATCTGGCGCTGAAATCCGGCTTTATTCTGGCGTTTGGCCTGGTGTTTATCGCCATTCCGCTTGGCGGTATTCTCGCCTTTTTGATGGTGCGCACCGACTTACCTGGCCGCCGGTTTATTGAGCCGTTGATCCTCGTGCCCATCTTTGTCTCGCCGATGGTGCTGGGGTTTGGCTATGTGGTGTCCGCCGGGCCGGTGGGCTTTTTGTCGCAGTGGGCGCAGCAACTGATCGGCTTCGTGCCGTGGAACATCTATTCGATGTTCAGCATCGTGGTGATTGCCGGGCTGACGCACGTTCCCCACGCGTATCTCTATATCTCCTCGGCGCTGCGCAGTGTCGGGTCGGATGTGGAAGAGGCCGCGCGTACCGTCGGCGCGTCGCCGTTGCAGGTGATGACAGCGGTTAGCCTGCCGATGGTGCGCCCCTCCATTTTGTACGCCTGCGTGCTGCTCTTTTTCCTCGGGCTGGAAGTGTTCGGCCTGATGCTGGTGCTTGGCGATCCCGAAGGCAACATGGTGCTGGCGACCTATCTCTATAAGCTGACCAACAAACTCGGCACGCCGTCTTATCACTTAATGGCCGCCGTGGCGGTGGTGCTTATCTGTATCACTATTCCGCTGGTGATGCTGCAACGCCGCTTGATGCGCACCGCCAACCGCTTTGTCACCATGAAAGGCAAAGCCTCGCAGGCGCGGGCGCTGCCGCTGGGGAAATGGCGCTGGGTGGCTGGTGCGGTGGTGGTCGCCTGGTTGACCGTCACCATTGGCGTGCCGCTGATTGGCGTTGTGCTGCGGGCGTTTATTTCGAACTGGGGCGTTGGCGTTTCACTGTGGGATGAAGTGTCGCTCGATACCTTCCGCAATATCTGGCAGCAGCCTAACTTGCTGCGCGCCATCGTCAACTCAATGGCAATCGGCGTTTTCGGCGGCGCGCTGGCGGTGGTCTGCTATCTGTTTGTTGGCATTGCCATGCACCGCAAGCACGATAACGTTACGCGCTTTCTGGATTACAGCGTGCTGGTTCCCCGCGCGGTACCGGGGCTGCTGGCGGGTCTGGCGTTTTTGTGGGTGTTTCTGTTTTTACCGATGTGGCTCGACCAGTCGCTGAAAAACGGCTGGCTGTCAGGATTACCGGTGGCGGAGTGGCTGCGCGAAAACCTGATTGTCTGGCTGCGATCCCTGCGTAACACCATTTTCAGCGTCTGGCTGGCCTACACCGTGGTGTGGATGGCCTATGGGCTGCGGCTGATTTCCTCCACCTTGTTACAAGTGGGGCCGGAGCTGGAAGAGGCGGCGCGCAGCACGGGCGCAACCGGCGGGCAGGTCACGCGTCACGTGACGATCCCGCTGTCGCGCTATGGCCTGATTGGCTCCTGGCTGCTGATGTTTTTGATTTTTGAGCGCGAGTACTCGACCGGGGTGTACCTGCTCTCGCCCGGGACCGAAACCATCGGCTCGATGCTGGTGTCGCTGTGGGCGGCGGGGGCGATTGATATTGTCGCGGCCCTCTCGTTTATCAATATTCTGCTGGTGGTCATTGGTCTTGGTGTGGCCCTGCGCTTTGGAGTGAAATTACATGATTGAGCTATCGGTAGAGAACCTGCACCTGACGTACGGCGACAATCCGGTGTTAAAAGGCGTATCCATGGATCTGAAGCGCGGCGAAGTGGTGTCACTGCTTGGCCCGTCCGGCAGCGGCAAAACCACGTTGCTGCGCGCAGTCGCCGGGCTGGAAAAACCGACCCAGGGGCGCATTACCATTGGTAACAACGTGGTCTATGACGGCACACCGCGCAGCGAAGTCCCGGCAGAAGAGCGCAACCTCGGGCTGGTGTTTCAGTCCTATGCGTTGTGGCCGCATAAAACCGTGTTCGAGAACGTCGCGTACCCGCTGAAGCTGCGCAAAGTCTCTTCGTCGGAAATCACCCAACGGGTGCAAACGGTGCTCGACCAGCTTGGCCTTGGGGCACTCGGCAAGCGCCATCCGCACCAGCTTTCCGGCGGCCAGCAACAGCGCGTGGCAATTGGCCGGGCGCTGGTCTACAACCCGCCGGTTATCCTGCTTGATGAACCACTCTCTAACCTTGATGCCAAGCTGCGCGAAGAGGCGCGGGTGTTCCTGCGCGAGCTTATCGTCAAACTCGGTTTGTCGGCGTTGATGGTCACCCACGACCAGAACGAAGCGATGGCGATTTCCGATCGCATCCTGCTGCTCAATAACGGTGTGATTGAACAGCAGGGCACGCCGCAGGAGATGTACAGCAAGCCTTCAACGCTGTTTACCGCTGAGTTTATGGGCAGCAACAACCGCCTGCATGGCAAGGTGAGCGAGGTGGTTAACGGCAAAGCGCGC
This sequence comes from Kosakonia sp. H02, assembly GCA_030704225.1. NCBI lineage: Bacteria > Pseudomonadati > Pseudomonadota > Gammaproteobacteria > Enterobacterales > Enterobacteriaceae > Kosakonia > Kosakonia styphnolobii. The sequence goes on along the minus strand of CP131915.1, from coordinate 3,732,438 downwards.
ATCGAAGGCGCGCAGTGGTCGCTGTGGGGGATCGCCGGTCCCGGCGTGAGCGTCGGGCAGGAAGCTACCGCGGTGATCCGCGTTGAGAGCCTGCGCCTGGCGGATTCGCCACAGGACAACTCGCTGGAATTGCCCATGCTTACCAGCATGTATCTGGGCGATCGTTGGGAATACCTGTTTCGCACGCCGGTCGATGACTATGTGGTGCGCGTCTACGGCACGCAGCAGCGCGGCGAGCAGAACTACCGCGTGGTGCTGCCCGCCGAGCAGCTATGGATCTTCCCGAAAAAGGGGTGATCAGGGCAGGGAAACCCAGCGGTAACCGAGCACAATAGTCAGCAGCACAATCGTGCCGATGGCGGCGAGATGCCCTAACAGATCCGCCACGCTGATATGCGTTGGATGGCATAGCGACAACAGCGTCAGCGCCATACAAGCGACACCCGCGCCCGCTGCGCCCAGGCTGCGGGCGGGAAACAGCGTGCGTGTGCGGCGCAGATAACCCACCACAATCGCCGCCATCGGTACGCTGACCACCAGCATAAACAGGTAGCAGTTTGGCCCTTCAACGCCGCCCGCCGCAAATGTGTGATGCAAATGCAGATTGACCAGCGTGCTGGCGAGCCAGACGCTCACCAGCGGCATAAACCAGCGCCAGCCGAGCGGACGCCGCCCGGCAATGCTCAGCAAAAACGCATTGCGAATCGCCAGCGTGCCGGTGGCAAAGGTCAGCAGCAGTTGAGCCATGACCCACGGCGCGCCGGACTGCGACCAGTCGGTCAGCGCTCTGTTAAGCCATAAACTGGCGACGATCCCGCATGGTAACGCGACGGCGAGCCAGCTTACGACACGCCAGCCCGGTTGCCACGGGCGTTTGACCGGTTCAACAGAACGGCTCAATTTTTCAATTAACAACTCATGATCGGCCATGATGCGCTCCTAACCGACGAAGATTACTCAATGCGCGGTGCAGCAGCGACTTAACGGCGGAAACCGTTAAATTGTTGCGCGTCGCGGTCTCTGCAAGGCTCATTTCCCGCAGGTGGACATGTTCGATAACCTGGCGCTGGCGCGCCGGAAGCTGATTCAGCAGATGGGATAACTCATCCTGCGGCGGTTCTGCACCAGCGCTGAAAAGGGGGTCATCACCCTGAACAGCGTCCACTTCCCGCTGCTGGTGGCGACCGCGCTTGCGCAGGGCATCCACCGCACGGGCATGGGTAATCGCCATTAACCACGGCAAAAAAGGTGCGGCGGGATCGTAGGTGTGGCGAACCCGGTGCAGCGTAAGCAGCACATCCTGAATGACATCTTCTATCAGCACGTCATCGGCAATCTGCTTACGCGCAAGCGAGCGAATGACCGGCACCAGCGCTTTAAGCAGCCGCGTGTAGGCCTGGCTGTCGCCCGCCTGGGCTTGCGCCATCAGTTGCGGCCATTCGTCCCGCGCTGTTTCTCGTTTTGCCATCGTCCGCCTTCAGGTTTTTTTGCCACTGGCCTGCGTCAATGCGTTAACCACAATCGACGGCGTGAGCACCTGGGGTAAAATTTTCGGCGCACTGCCATCCGCCGGGTAGACCACATACAGCGGCAGGCTGCCCTGGCCCAGTTCGCTGAGCGCATCATCAATATCGGCGTTAAATTTTGTCGAATCGGCCACCATATAGAGCGTGCCGGTTTTCGCCAGCGCGGTTTTCACCGCCTGGGTGGAGAGCGATGTTTTCTCATTTACCTGACAGGTGATGCACCAGGAGGCGGTGAAATTAACAAAAATCGCTTTACCGTGGCCGCGATTGTCGGCGACCGTTTGCGGCGACCATTTCATCTCTTCAATATTGTTTGACGCCAGCGCGGATGAACTTTTCACCGCCGAGGGCAGCGGCACAATGGCGGCGAGCAGCAGCGCCGCGGTGACGGCGAACAGCGCTTTATACCCGCGTCCGGCGAAACGGCGCTGTTGCGCCATGCCGTACAGCCAGACGGCAAAACTCACCACCACCGACGCGGCAAGCATCGCCGCCAGCGCGGTCGTTCCCGCCTGCTGCGCCAGTACCCACACCAGCCAGCCGAATGCACCAAACATCGGGAAGGCCAGCCCGCGTTTTAACGTGTTCATCCACGCGCCGGGACGCGGCAGCCATTTACCGAGCGCCGGAAAGAGCGAAATCAGGCTAAACGGCGCGGCAAAGCCGAGCGCGAGGGCGAAGAAAATCGCCAGCGCCACGGCGGGCGGCTGCACCAGCGCGTAGCCAATCGCGCCCGCCATAAACGGGGCGGCGCAGGGCGTGGCAACAATAATCGACAACGCACCGGTCAGCGCCGCGCGGGTAAATGCGCCGCGCTCCACGGTAATTTCACCGGCCCGCTGCACCGAAAGCCCGACTTCAAACACGCCGAGCAAATTAAGCGTGGCGGCCAGCACCACCAGCGCGAGCGCGGCGATAACCACGGGCGACTGGAGCTGAAACCCCCAGCCAACAGCGGTTCCTCCGGCGCGTAGCGCCAGTAAGATCCCGGCGAGAACCAGCATGGTCGCGACGGTGCCCAGTAAAAAGCCGAGACCCTCTTTGCGGGTTTGCGCCGGGTTTTGCGTATGGCGCAGCAAACCCAGCGCTTTTAACGAAACTATCGGAAACACGCAGGGCATAAAGTTGAGAATAATGCCGCCTGTGAAGGCGGCGAGCATGGCGGTTAACATAACGATTCTCTGGCAGAAAGGGGTGAGTTACGAATGGGATTTCGCATACTGTTTCACCGCGTCCATCGTTTTCTGGATATGCGTTTCCGGGTTTCTGTCAGTGTAGCTCAGCAGGATTTTACCGTCCGGCGCGATAACGTAAGAGGTGCGGTCAGAGAGGGTTTTGCCGTTCATCTGCATGATGCTGTCGTACTGCGCCGCCACTTTTGCACCGGGATCGGCGGTGACGGTGAATTTATCGCGGCACTCCAGTTTGGAAAACTCATCCACCTGATCGGTGTTACCCGCGGTGACGCCAACCACCGTCGCGCCCAGTTTTTTGAAATCATCCGTCGCTTCGGCAAAGGCATGGGCTTCAATAGTGCAGCCTTTGCTGAACGCTGCCGGGAAGAAGTAGAGCACCACCGGGCCTTTTTGCAGCGCCTGCTGTAAAGAGAAGGTTAGCGGTTTACCGGCGAGCGCGCCCTGCAACTGAAAATCGGGGGCCTGCGAACCGGTGGGCAGAGCGGCTTGTGCCGTGGCGATGTTAAGTAATGCGATGGCAGAGAAGCTCAAAAGCAGTTTTTTTATCGGGGACATGTTGCGCTCCTGTGGAGTTAAGTTTTTTCTCGCTCATCAACAGTTCGTTGCTGAGTGCGCAAAAGTTTCGCCCGGCATAAAAAAAGATGAATATTCTCAATAGCCGCCAGGTCAGATGCAGATAATCGTAAGATTTTTCTTATCTGCTATATTTAATCTTATTCCCACCGATGTTTATTTTTCTCTCTGGCCACGCTTTTTAATCATGGTAAAAACCAATGGTTTATTACTCTACGGTCCAAAAGGGGAGCCTGCTGCGCCGTTATAATCGGCTGCTTTCCAGATACAGTACGCACCGGCATGAGCTATCGCTCGCACAAATTGCCGACACGTTAGCCTGCACTTCGCGCTACGCGCGATCGCTATTACATGAGATGCAGGAGCAAGGATGGTTAATCTGGCGCTCTCGTCCTGGTCGCGGCGTGCTTGGGGTTCTGCAATGCCAGATGAGCGTTTCGGCGCTGGAAAATCTGCTTAGCAGTGGTGACGCGCCCTCCACAGAAGTGAAAAATGCGCCCGTGAAGGAGTCAGCCTTTTATTCCAGCGATGGTTTTCGCTACTTTATCTCTTTCTATCGCCCGCTTCAGGCTCCGGTTCCCTCTATTCATATCGACCGGGCCGGACGCCATATTCTGCAAATGGTTCACGCCGGGTTGACGCGCCATATTCCCGAACAGGTCGAACCGATTCCAGGGTTGGCGCATACCATTCGCGTCAGTGATGATGGGTTAAGCTGGCATTTTATGCTACGCCGTGGTCTGGTCTGGCATAACGGTGAACCGCTGGAGCCTGCGCAATTAAAGGTGGTATTACAGCGCCATGCGGGCGGCCCTGGCCTGCCGCATGTGGTGAATGTCATCCAGCAAGATTATGTCCTGATCCTGCACCTGCGCCAGCCGGATGTGATGCTGCGCTACCGGCTTGCCAGCCCGGTGTATGCCCTTGCGCACCCGGAAAATGGCATCATCGGCCTGGGACCCTTTCAGCTCCGTAGCCATTCTGATGTGCAAATGACCCTGACGCGCGCGCCTGGCTGGTACGGTGAAACGCCACAAGCCAGTGAAATTGTCTATGAGACGCCTCTGGCAGCGGCCCCGCTCCCGGCAGTGGTACGGCTGGATACGCCGCGTTCGTTATTGACCACCGAAGCCGTTACCACCCACGATAACGCCGACGCGTTTTATTACCTCTCTTTTAATTATCTGCGCGGGCGGGTCAACCTGGCGCAGCAGTCGGTTATTCGCCTGATTACTCTTTCACTCAGCCGTGCACTGGCGGAACGGGAAGAGACGCTCGCGCCGTTACCGGAGTGGCTACAGCCCGAAAAAGAACCCTCGACCCAGGCACTGCTGCCCGGCACGCTGAATATTGCCTATTTTCGTTCCACCGAGATGAAAAAGCTGGTCGATGAGCTGGCAAAAAGCCTGCGTTATCGCGGCTGTACGGTAAATATGAAGCCGATAAGTGTCACGCACTGGCTACTGCCGGATGAGAGCTGGGAAGAGCAGGATCTCTGCCTGGGGTTTTTGCGCCTTGAACAACACGAAGCATTCAGCCTGGAAGAGCGTTATCGCCACAGCGTGATGTGGCCCTGGTTTTGGGGGCAGCCAACCTGGTCGCGCGGTTTGCGGCTGCTGGATCATATCAATGCGGGGCCGGCATCCAGATACAGCCAGCGCGTTAAGCGCATGATGCGCTACGTCAGCGCGCATCGCTGGATTGTGCCGTTGTTTGCCCAGCGTTACCGTCTGGTGACGCCAGCCTGTATTCATAACGTTTTTTGCTTTCCGCAAAGCTGGCCGGACTTTACGCGTATCTGGACGGATGAACGCCAGGAAGAGGGAGGAACAACCCTTAACACAGAATAATGCCGAGGGTTTTGTCTTGTGGCGTAAAAAAGAGAACGGCTAGCGTTCTTTTATCTGCGTGCTTTAAGCCATAAGAAACGAGGTTTATATCAGGGAGGGGGCGCAGGCTGTTTTTTTTAAATAATCTTTTTCTTAACGTGTTTTATTATCAGGGCGGTGTTTTTTTGTTTTTAGTTTTCAATAGACTGAAAAATAAGCAAAAAAAAGCCACCCGAAGGTGGCAATCGAAATAGTGGTTTTACATCACATATGACAACTAACGTACTGTTAGATTTCACAGTAATATAGTTCAGTCACCGACCTTCTCGTCATAAGGCAACTGAAAAAATAGGCCTTTAATCGAGAGGGATATAAAGCACAACATCAGTCAGAATTACCGGTAATACGTCTTGCTGTAGTGCATGGGCGCATTCTCTCTGTTTTCTTTTGCTCCGTAAATAGCCATTTTTCGCGCAATATGTATACAAACCGACGCAATCAATTCGCTGTTTATTGTGTGCCAATTATTTGCTCTGACCACTTCGTACGGCGCAGCATTTTTAACCGGAAAAAAAGGATCAAAATCAGCGCTTTTGCGTTTTAATGCGATATGCATCACAAATCCTCGCCTGCTTTTTGAAATACTTTGAAACATTTTAGTTAGGATAAATCCTGAAGGCATGATTCTGTGCGGGTTTGCGCGCAAAACGGCACTAAAAGGTATGAAGAAGAAATGTGCAAAAAGAGCGCAGAGGAAAATGCTAAGAGAGAAGCGAACCGGGAACGTGAGAAGGCCAGCTTACTCAGGTTCCCGTTTTGTGCAGGCGCGTTGCTTGCGGGGTGAGGGGTGAGGCGGCGATGTTACACAGAGATGCGATAGACATTACCGGAACCATCATTACTGGGGTTGCCGCTTTGCCCATAGAGTTGCGCACTGGAGGTTGCCCGGTTAACAACTTGCTTAACCTCATTGACCTTCTTCATATGCATCTCCAGCAGTTGATAACTCTTCTGGTTCAGCTCGCCCGATTTTCTCACTACGCGCGTGATGTTGTTCCATAGTGCTGCGAGTTTCGGTTTTTGCGAATAGGGCGAAGCAATGCGGTGCTGCTTCTCCTCTTGCTTACGCTGCTCGTCATAGAAGTTAATGGCCGCCAGTAAACGGCTTTTATTATCCGAGATAATTTGCAGCGAAATCGGGTTTATCTGCGCGCGGCTTAACTGGCTAATCTCTTCCGCCAGCGTGCCTTCAAGCTCTTCCAGCAAGCTGTACAGCTTGTTCAAAATTACGGGTAAATTTTCCATCTTTAACTATTCGTCAGGATTATGAGAATCGAAAGATGTCGCGAACCAGCGCGTTGGCGATTGAATCGCTATCCAGCGTCAGTTCGCCGGCATCCATCTTCGCTTTAATTTCAGCAAGCCGTGCGGTATCGACATCACGGCTGCCGTCGGTTTTGAATTGCTGTGTCAATTGGCTGAGTTTGACCTGGGTTCCGGCATCTTTGCTTTCGATGTCGCTGGTTTTGCCCATATCATCATTTTTAGCGCGCGGCTCGCCCTGCTGCTGCGTGGTCGCCTGAATAGCTCGTGCCTGACTGGTGCGTTCAATGTTCATAGTTGTCCTGGTGATATCTGCATTACGGTGGCTCTGTAATAAAGATATCGGCCCAGGCAAATAAAACTGAAATCAGTTGTCCAGGTTAATGCTCACCGTTCCTTCCGCCACCACCGTCGCGGTCACCACTCGTCCGGTTCGCGTCCGTATTCTGACGCTCTCATCTTGCGCGGCGTTATCCAGCGCTTTTCCCTTCGCATGAATTAAAAAACCGTCACCCGGCGCGACAATTTCAACGTCCCGGTTGGCTACCACCGCCCAGCGGCGACGAAGCTGATTGTCTGACAGCGGCTGGCCGGGGCGGATGATGCGCGTTGGCGTGCTGCCGATAATTTTCCTGACATCGAGCAGCAGCCCGGCGGGGAGTTTATCCAGTTCGCCGGTTACCGCCTGAATATCCCCTTCGCGGACAACCTGCCCCGGCGTAAGCGTATGCGCCGCAATCCAGTACTGGCCAGTCGCACTCACCTTGATTTGAATAAATTGCTGCTTGTTCCCGCATTTGGCAATGACGCTACGGTTTCCCGTCAGGCGCACCGGATGGCCGGAAAGGCGCAAATCCGGCGCGGGACATAACCCGGCGAGCTTTGCTTGCGGTGTCACAATGCGGATATGCAATGTCGGTTGGTTTTCCTGCGCGTCGTTATCCGCTGCCAGCAAATTCGCAATGCGGGTTTGCAGCGGCGCGCTATCCGGCTCTGCGGCCTGCGCCAGTGAAAGCAACGCGCAGCAGAGCACCAGGAAAAGACAGAACGGCCTGAAAAGAGAGTGCGGCATTTCTTAAACAACCTTATTAATAAAATAAAGGAAAGCAGGTATCGCGATTTCTTTAATTGTAATTCAGACGGGCAATTTGTTTATCAGATAAATGCGCGCACTTTTGACGCCAATTTGCAGCTTTGGTGTTTCAGAGTATGTGAAAAAGAGGGGTTTGGTTATTGTCAGTAGTGATGAACTAATTAAATGAGCTTATTTCTGGCGGATTTTTACGGTATAGATTTATTAGGTTGTCTCTTAGACTATGTCCCGTAATCAATTAATGAGCCAGGCGAGTCATTTCATGTTTGATAAACTTGATAATGAATTGCGTTTCCAGCAGCAGGCATTAAGCCTGATGTCGCGGCGACAGGATATTTTAGCCTCCAATATCGCGAATGCCGACACGCCGGGTTACCAGGCGCGAGACATTGATTTTTCAAAAGAATTGAAAAAAGCGATGACGCAGGAAACGCGAAACAATAATCCATTAACATTAGCTCTAACATCCGGGAAACATATTCCCGGCGTGGTACCAAAAATGGACGATCAACAATTACTTTATCGTATTCCGGATCAGCCAAGCGCTGACGGTAATACGGTGGATATGGATCGTGAACGCGTTAATTTCGCAGATAACAACGTTAAGTATCAAACGAGCTTAACCATCCTCGGCGCTCAAATTAAAGGTTTGATGGGCGTCATTAACCAGGGTTAATAATTTTCATGTCGCTGTTTAGTGTTTTCGATATTTCAGGTTCGGCAATGGCCGCCCAGTCAAAACGACTTAACGTAAGTGCAAGTAATATGGCAAACGCCGACAGTATTGCCGGGCCAGATGGTCAGCCTTATCGCGCCCGTCAGGTGGTATTCAATGTCGATAACGCAGCCGGTCAGGAAATTGGCGGCGTGAAAGTAAGCGGTATTACTGAATCCACAGACCCCGATCGTCTGGTGTATGAACCTGGCAACCCGCTGGCAGACGCGAAAGGCTATGTACATATGCCGAACGTCGATGTGGTGGGTGAAATGGTCAACACCATTTCTGCATCGCGCAGCTATCAGGCCAACGTCGAAGTGATGAACTCGGCAAAAAGCCTGATGCTGAAAACGCTGACTCTGGGCCAGTAAGGATTAAAAAATGGCAATTTCACCGGTAATGACGCAAAGCGCCACGACGACGGCAAAAACCAGGTCGACGTCGGAAACCAACACCACCAGTTCTTCCAGTGTGGATACAGGTTCCAGCGCGGACGACTTGCTGAATAACTTTATGACGCTGCTGGTTGCGCAGATGCAAAACCAGGATCCCACAAGCCCGATGGACAACAACCAGCTGACCGCTCAGCTGGCGCAGTTCAACACCGCGGCGGGCGTTGAGCAGCTCAACACCACCATGAACAGCATGGGATCGTTGGTCGCCAGTATGCAGCAGATGAACTCCGCTGACTGGGTTGGCCGCGACATCATGATTGAAGGCGAACCGTCGGTGTCTACCGCGCAGGACGGTAACCAGAAAGTGGGGCTTTCCCTGAATAGCGATGCGGATGAAGTCACCGTCACGCTGACGGATCCCGCCGGGAATGCTTACACCGCGAAGCTGAAAGACGTGGAAGCAGGCGTGCATCAATACACGCTGGATGATTTTGAAGATTTCCAGCCGAGCGATCCGCGTGCGCAGGCTGATACCAGCTTCAACGTGTCGTTCTCCGCAACGAACGCCGATGGCAGCACGCCAACGATCACCGCGCTGAAACCGGCGAAAGTGCAGAGCGTCTCCTTTACCAATTCCGGTGCGGTACTGCAACTGGGCATAGATGGCACAGCGACGCTCGGTGAAGTTTACCTCATCGAATAATTTTTCATTCAGATTTGCGCGGTACGCGCACAGGAAGTTAGCAAATGAGTTTTTCTCAAGGCCTTAGTGGCTTAAACGCCTCCTCGCAGGCGCTGGACGTAGTGGGTAACAACATCGCGAACTCCCAGACGGTAGGTTTTAAATCCGGTTCTGTAGCGTTCGCCGATGTGTTTGCCGGCTCGCAGGTCGGTATGGGTGTGCAGGTTGCCGGTGTGAACCAGAACTTCAGCGATGGCGTTCTCGGCGCAGGTAGCAGCCCGCTGGATATGGGTATTCAGGGCAACGGTTTCTTCCGCATGGTGACGGAAGCTGGCCGCGTGTTTTACAGCCGTAATGGTCAGTTCCAGACCGACGAAAATGGCTATGTGGTCAACAACCAGGGCATGCGTCTGACCGGTTATATGGCAACCGGTACCCCGCCTGCGATCCAGCAGGGCGCGCCGGTAGGGCCGATTCAGATCCCGACCGGGCAGATGCCTGCGCGTGCGTCTGACGCCGGTTCCATTTCCGGTAACCTGGATTCAGGTAACGATATTGTCACGGTGACGCCTTTCGATCCGGCAGACGGTGATTCTTACACCTACTCTACCCAGGTCAACGCTTACGACAGCCTCGGTAACGAGCACGCCATCAACGTTTACTACGTGAAGACGGCGGATAACCAGTGGACCGCATACTCCGTGGACTCCACCTCTCCGGGCGCAACAAGTTCCGTCAACCTGACCTTTGACACCTCCGGCAAACTGACCACCAACCCGGCTGAATTGACCGTGGACGGTGCGGCTTACCAGGGCGGCGCGGCGCTGAACTTCAACCTCGATCTCTCGGGTCTGAGCCAGCAGGCGTCTGAAAACACCATGGACAGCCCGAGCACCACCGGTTACCCGCCGGGACTGATGAACGGCTACACCGTGGGTGATAACGGCCAGATCATCGCTTCTTACAGCAACGGCGAAAACCAGATCCTGGGTCAGGTTGTGCTGAGCAACTTCACCAACCCGGGCGGTTTACAGTCAGCCGGTAACAACTGCTGGACTGAAACGCCGGAATCCGGTCAGCCGGTTATTGGTATTTCGGACACCGGCAACCTGGGGACGCTGCGCGGCAACATGCTGGAAGCCTCCAACGTGGATCTGAGTAAAGAGATGGTGAACATGATTGTTTACCAGCGTAACTACCAGTCCAACTCTCAGACCATCAAGACCCAGTCTGAGCTTCTGCAAACGCTGGTTAACCTGGGTTAACGCCTTATGGATCGCGCGATTTATACCGCTATGGGCGCTGCTAACGCAGCGCTTAACCGCCAGTCGGTGACTTCTAACAACCTGGCGAACGCATCGACCACCGGTTTTCGTGCGCAGATCGCCGCTCATCGCGCGATCCCGGTGCACGGGCCCTCGGTGGAAACCCGCACCATGGTGACGGAATCCACGCCGTGGAGTGACAACACCATGGGCGCGGTGCTGGCTACCGGTCGCAACCTTGATGTGGCGATGCCGCAGAACGGTTGGCTGGCGGTGCAACTGCCCGATGGCAGTGAAGGCTACACCAAAGACGGCAACATCGAAGTGGATGCGGAAGGTCAGTTGCGGGTACGCGGTATGCCGCTGCTCGGCGATGGCGGCCCGGTTCAGGTACCGCCGCAGTCGGAATTGACCATTGCCGCCGACGGCACCATTACCGCGCTCGGCGCAGGGGATGAACCTTCGGCACTGGCGCAAATTGGCCGTCTGAAGATGGTCAACGCGCCAGCCGGCACGCTGAAAAATGGCGACGACGGTCTGTTTCACGTCGCTGACCCGGCCGCCGCCGCCGTGCTTCCCGCCGATGCGGATCTGCGTCTGATGCCCGGCATGCTGGAAGGCAGCAACGTCAGCCCGGTGAAGTCGATGGTCGAGATGATCGCCACCTCCCGCGGTTTCGACATGAACATGAAAGTCATCACCACTGTTGATGACAACGAACAGAAAGCCAACCAGTTACTGAGCGCCAGTTAAGCCTCGGTAAGGAGAAAAACAACATGATCCGTTCTCTGTGGATTGCGAAAACCGGCCTCGAAGCCCAGCAAACCAATATGGATGTGATTTCCAACAACCTGGCGAACGTCAGCACCAACGGCTTTAAACGCCAGCGTGCCGTGTTTGAAGATCTGCTTTATCAGACCTTACGCCAGCCGGGTGCGCAATCTTCCGAGCAGACCACCATCCCTTCTGGTTTACAGCTGGGTACCGGTGTTCGCCCGGTGGCAACCGAGCGTATTCACAGCCAGGGCAGCCTGACGCAGACCAACAACAGCAAGGATGTGGCGATTGAAGGCGGCGGTTTCTTCCAGGTCCTGTTGCCGGACGGCACAACGGCTTATACCCGCGATGGTTCTTTCCAGTTTGACCAGAACGGTCAGTTGGTGACCTCCAGCGGTTATCAGGTTCAGCCGGCGATTACTATTCCGCAGGATGCGCAGAGCCTGACCATTGGTAATGACGGTACGGTAAGCGTCACGGTACCGGGTCAGACCGCACCGCAGCAGGTAGGGCAGCTCACCCTGAGCTCGTTTATCAATGAATCCGGTCTGGAAAGCATTGGCGAGAACTTGTATCGCGAAACGCAGTCGTCGGGTGCACCGAATGAATCCACGCCGGGTTTGAACGGCGCGGGCACCCTGAAGCAGGGCTATGTCGAAACGTCCAACGTTAACGTGGCGGAAGAGCTGGTTAATATGATCCAGACTCAGCGCGCCTACGAAATTAACAGTAAAGCGGTTTCGGCATCTGACCAGATGCTTCAACGATTGTCACAACTTTGATCCCTGGCCGCGGGTGCTGCTCGCGTCTGCATTATCTGTAGTGAATGAAATGACTTATCTCCCTTGCTCTGTAAGAACGCTGCGTCGTTTGGCTACGACATTCATGTTGATGTCTGTGGTTACCGGCTGCGCCTATATTCCACAAAAACCACTGGTAGGGGGGGAAACCTCTGCCGCACCTGCGCCGGTCGCTGCCGCATCGGTTAACGGCGCGATTTTTCAGACAGGGCAGGCGATGAATTATGGTTATCAACCGATGTTTGAAGACCGCCGTCCGCGAAATGTCGGCGATACGCTGACCATTGCGCTGCAAGAAAACGTCAGCGCCAGCAAGAGTTCATCCGCAAGCGCGTCCCGCGATGGCTCGACCGATGTTGGTGTGACTGCGGTTCCAGGTTTCCTGGACGGTCTGGTTGGGCGCGGCAAAGCCGATGCGTCTATCAGCGGAACCAACGATTTCGCCGGTAAAGGCGGCGCGGCAGCGAAGAATACCTTTAGCGGCACGATTACCGTGACGGTGAAACAGGTGCTGGAAAACGGCAACCTGGCGGTCGTGGGTGAAAAACAAATTGCCATTAACCAGGGCACGGAATTTATCCGGTTCTCCGGCATCGTGAACCCGCGCACCATCAGTGCGAGCAATACCGTTATCTCCACCCAGGTTGCGGATGCGCGCATCGAATATGTCGGCAACGGCTATATCAATGAAGCGCAGCAAATGGGCTGGTTGCAACGCATGTTCCTTAACCTTTCTCCTTTTTGATTGATTGATGATGAAAATTGCTTCTTTAACCCGCTATCTGGCGCTGTTCTGCTGCCTGTCCGCGCTCTTTGCCGGGACAGCCAGCGCAGAGCGGATCCGGGATTTAACCACCATTCAGGGCGTTCGCGGCAACTCCCTGATGGGATATGGCCTGGTGGTGGGCCTTGACGGCACCGGCGACCAGACCATGCAGACGCCGTTTACCACCCAGAGCCTGAATAACATGCTCTCTCAGCTTGGTATTACCGTACCGGCGGGCGTCAACATGCAGCTTAAAAACGTCGCGGCGGTAATGGTCACGGCGGAGTTACCGCCGTTTGCCCGCCCAGGTGAGAAAATTGACGTGGTCGTTTCCTCGATGGGTAACGCCAAAAGCCTGCGCGGCGGCACGCTGCTGATGACGCCGCTGAAAGGCGCGGACAGCCAGATTTACGCCCTGGCGCAGGGGAACCTGTTGGTCTCTGGCGCAGGCGCCCAGGCGGGCGGCAACCGGGTGCAGGTCAACCAGTTGAACGGCGCGCGCATTAGCGACGGCGCCACAGTTGAGCGCGAAGTGCCTTCCCAGTTTGCCGGGCAGAGCACGCTGAAGCTGAGCCTGAACCAGGATGATTTCACCGTGGCTCAGCAGATTAGCGATGCGATTAACCGCCGTTATGCAGGCGCCGCTGTGGCAGAAGATGCGCGTACCGTCAGTTTGCGTGCGCCTGCCGACAGCGCAGCGCGCGTGCGCTTCCTTGCAGCGGTGCAGGATCTGCCGCTGCGCGTGGATGCGGGCGATGCGCGCATCATCATTAACTCGCGTACCGGCTCAGTCGTCATGAACCGTCACGTTTCACTTGATTCCTGTGCGGTTGCGCAGGGCGATCTGACGGTAGAAGTAGCGCAAACCGAGCAGGTGAATCAGCCGAATGCGCCGCTGGCGGGCGGGCAAACCGTGGTCACGCAGAATACCCAGCTTTCGGTACGTGAACAAAATGGTTCCCTGCAACGTGTTAACACCAGCACCGATTTGAACAATGTGGTGCGTGCGTTAAACAGCCTGGGTGCGACGCCAAACGATTTGATGGCAATCCTGCAATCCATGAAAACCGCTGGCTGTCTGCATGCTCGCCTGGAGATTAACTGATGATTGGTCCTTCAGTGCCGCAAGGGGCGGCGTTTGACGCCCACAGCCTCGATCAATTAAAGCTGGCGGCACGTAACCAGTCGCCGGAGGCGCTGAAAGCGGTCGCCAAACAGATGGAAGGCCTGTTCGTACAGATGATGCTGAAAAGCATGCGTCAGGCCTCTTTCAAAGATGGTTTATTTAATTCGCAGCAGTCGGAGATGTTCACCTCGCTGTACGACCAGCAGATTTCGCAGAACATTGCCGAGAAGGGAAAAATGGGCTTTGCCGATCTGATGGTCAAACAGATGACCGGCAAATCTGAAGCGGTGGCCGAAAATGTCACCGCCACGCGCGAAGTTCCGCTACATATTAGTCCGGCACGCTTTATTGGCGTGCCGCTGCGTTTGCAGCCAGCAGACCCGGATGAACAGCGGGCGGAACAAGAGCAGGCTGCGCAAGCGGAAATACCGGCTATTCCGGGCGGCGGTTTTATTGCCCGCATGATGGCACCGGCGATGGCGGTGGGGCGTTTAAGCGGCATTCCGCATCAATTAATTATTGCGCAGGCGGCGCTGGAATCCGGCTGGGGTAAACGAGAAATTCTCACCCGCGACGGTAAACCAAGCCATAACTTATTTGGCGTGAAAGCCACGGCGGATTGGCAAGGCGAAACGACAGAAATAACCACCACGGAATATGAAGGTGGTGTGGCGCAGAAAATAAAAGACAAATTTAAAGTTTATTCCTCTTATGCCGAAGCGCTCGAAGATTATACATCGTTAATTAGTCGTAATCCTCGTTATAAAAATGTTGTGAAATCGGAAACGCCGGAAATAGCGGCAAAAGCGTTGCAATCCGCCGGATATGCAACGGATCCGGCATATGCGAAAAAATTGATCAATATCATTCAGCAAGTGCGAAATAAGGTGAGCGAGGCCGCGGATGCTTATTCTTCGGATTTTTCTTCATTATTTTAGGCTGTGGACTTTAGCGAAATTTTACAGGGCCGATAAATATAGAGAACACTCATTTTATCGGGGGCTTCTTATCTCCTCCTCCTCTGGTAAGGATCGATAACACATGAATTTAATCAATCTGGCCCAGTCCGGGCTTAACGCTGCGCAAAATGCGTTAAATGTGGTGGGTAACAACTTGTCAAATGCCACTACAGCAGGCTATAGCCGCCAGAATATTATTCTGGGCGAGGCAGGTGGGAAATCCACGAGTTATGGCTTTTTCGGCTATGGCGTAAAAGTGGGTGATGTCCAGCGCGCCTATAACGGTTTTATGACCAACCAGGTACGCGGTGCGGCAACCGAGTTTTATTCCCTCAACAGCCGTTACGAGCAGGTCAGCCAAATTGACGACATGCTCGGCGATACCACTAACAATATTTCCGCCACCATGGACAACTTATTTGAAGCCATGGAATCGGTCAGTAAAGATCCGGTTGACCCGGCGGCGCGTCAGGGCGTACTGGCGGAATTTAATGCGATTGCCAACCAGTATCGCAGCAACAGCAAAACATTAAACGGCCTGGAAAAGAGCACCAACACGCAAATTTCCCAGACCGTTGACGATATCAACTCCTATACCAAACAACTGGCGACGCTGAATAAGCAAATCGAGAAGGTTCACGGCCAGACGGGCGGTATGCCAGCGGACTTGCTTGACCAGCGCGATCAGTTGCTCAGCCAGTTAAGCGAAAAGATTGGTATCAAGGTTAATGAAAACACCGATACCGGCGCGGTTAGCGTCTCCATGCAAAACGGCATGGCGCTGGTTAGCGGCGGCAAATCCTACAACCTGCAAGCCAGCGCATCGGAAAGCGATCCGAATACCACCGTGGTGGCTTACGTTGACGCGTCGGGCAATGCCCTGCCGCTTGATGAAGAGAAAACCACCGGTTCACTGGGCGGGCTGTTTAAATTCCGCAACGAAGATTTGGTTTCCGCGCGCGATCAGCTCAACCAGCTGGCGTTGCAGATGGCTAACAAATTCAACGAGGTTAACGCCCAGGGCTACGATCTCGACGGCAATGCCGGTGGCGATATTTTTAACATCGGCAAACCGGAAGCAGTTGGCAACATCAACAACACCGGTACCGGTTCGCTGGATGTCGACTTTACGGATATCCCGTCGGTCAAATCTGAAGATTACGAACTGGTCTATAACGGGCCGGGCAGCACCGACTGGACGATCACCACCAGCGATGGTCGCACCATTACGCCTACCATTGGCGGCAATGGCGAACTGGAATTCGAAGGTATTTCGATTACCCCAGGCGGCACACCGACGCCGGGCGACAGCTTTATCATCAACCCGACCGACGGCGCGGCAGACAATCTTACCGTTGCCATTACCGATGGCGACCAGATTGCGGCGGCAAAATCTCCGGATCCGGACGATCAGAGTGATAACGAAAACATCCTCGACATGATTGGTATTAAAGACGAGGAAGTGGTTGACGGTAAGACGCTCTCCGGCGCGTATGCCAGCCTGGTGAGCTCTGTCGGTTCTTCGGTCAGTGCCTTAAAAGCGGATATCACCACATCGGCGAATGTCTACGATGAGTGGGCGCTTCAGCAGCAGTCTGTGTCGGGTGTCGATATCAACGAAGAGTACGTCAACTTGCAAATGTTCTCGCAGTACTACCAGGCGAATGCGCAGGTACTCCAGACCGCAACGACCCTTTTTGACACCATTTTAAGTATTCGTTAAGCGCGCCCGGTTTAGCCGGGCAGCCTACATTACGATCAGGAATAAACGATGCGTCTTAGCACAAGTTATATATTTCAAAACCGCATAGACAGCCTGGGCGATGCGATGACGGGCTATAACGACCTGTCTACGCGTCTCTCCGCAGGCCAGACTCTGCTGAAGCCGTCTGATGATCCGACCGGCGCTTCGCAGGCTGTCACATTACAAACTGCGTTATCCCGCATGAGCCAGTACGACACCGCGCGTACCTACGCGCAAGATGCGCTGGCTCAGGAAGATGGCACGCTGGATTCCATCTCCAACCTGCTGACGGATAACCTGTCGCAAAAAATCGTTGCCGGTGGTAACGGGGCCTACTCCGATGAAGACCGCGCAGCGCTGGCGCAGGAGTTGCAGGGTATTCGCGATAACCTGCTCGATTTGGCCAACACCAAAAACAGCGATGGCCGCTATATTTTCGCTGGCTATAAAACCGGAACCGCACCGTTCCAGGACGATGGCACCTATATCGGCGGCGATACGCCGATGACGCAGGTGGTTTCCGACAGTACTGAAATGCAGGTCGGCCATACTGGTGACGATGTGTTTATGAGCGGCTCGCAGGACGATCTGTTCAAAGCGCTCGACAGCGCAATTGCGCAGTTAAAGCAGCCGGTGACCAACGACGCCGACCGCGATGCCTTACAGGCTGTGCTGGATGATGCGAACGTCAGCATCAAGAAAAACATTGATAACCTGGGCAAAGTCCGCGCCACGGTCGGGACGAATTTGCAGCAGATTGAATCCCTGGGGTTCAGTGCTGAAACGCAGAGTATCAATGTGACAAGTCGATTGCAGGAAACATTAGGATCGGATTGGGATTCAATGATTACGCTGTTATCGCAATCAAAGATGTCGGAATTTGCGCTTAACTCATCAATGACGGTATTTCAGTCAATGCAGCAGCTCTCTATTTTCAAAGTTGTTGGATAAGTTTTCCGCTTCTGATTTTTAATCCCGTAGGAAGTTACGGGAACGTTATTAGACGCACATACGTAAATGAAATATCCGCGTGCGGGTATTTCATTGTGTTCCCTATTACTTAGGTTTCGTTATGTTTAAAGACTTAAAAATATCCACAGGAGTTAATCTCCTGCTTGGTCTGTTAATCGTTTGTATTATTGCTGTGTCGACCTATGCGTTGACCAGCTCTAAATCATCCTCAAGTAACTTTGACGATGCCGTACTGACCAGTACCAATATTGATACCCTGAATAACGCCGTTTCTGGCCTGACAGGGGCAATGGCGCAGGTCAATGCTGGCATGACGTCGACCCTGCTTAACCAGCCGCTTGATCAAGGCGATATTGATAACGCGAAAAAAATGTTCACCATCGCGGAAAAAGAGATGGATGAATTTATGTCCACCCCTTTTAAAACCGACGAAGAGCGCATTATCGCCGCAGATATCCAGAAACGCTTTGAAAGTGTTCTGGCTTTTTCACTGAAAAAGGCGAATTACATCGCTAACCCAGCCGGGTACACCGGTGATTTGGTTGGTGAAGCTAAACAACGTGTAGCATTGAAAGAGAGTGCTGATAAGTACTTAACCTATGCTGAACAGCTGATAACAGGTTTCAGTGATACTGCTCGCGCTGATACTCAGCGTATGTCTCTCTTTGCCATGATTGCCCTGGTTCTGGCGGTGATCAGCGCAGTGATTTCCCGTATCTGGCTCAAGCGCACCATTTTCGATCGTCTGGATCAGGCTATCGCTTCATTCCAGTCTATTGCGGGCGGCAACCTGAGTGCCAAAATTGACGCGGGCGCACAGAACGAAATCGGCAAAATGCTCGTTGAAGTTGAAAGTATGCGCCAATCCCTGACCGACACGGTTTATGGCATCCGCAATGGCGTGAAGCACATCTATACCAATGCGCAGGAAATCGCGACCAGCAACAACGATCTTTCTTCCCGTACTGAACAGCAGGCTTCCGCGCTGCAAGAAACCGCAGCCAGCATGGAAGAGCTGAAAATCACCGTTCGTCAGAACGCCGACAACGCCCACAGTGCGCAACAACTGGCTGAAAGCGCCAGCGTGAGCGCGCAGAAGGGCGGCGAAGTGATGAGTAATCTTGACAAAATCATGACGGAAATTACCGTCAACTCCCGTCAAATTGCCGACATCAACAGCGTAATTGATAGCATTGCTAACCAGACCAACATCCTGGCGCTCAACGCAGCGGTTGAAGCGGCGCGTGCCGGTGAGCAGGGTCGCGGTTTTGCGGTGGTAGCGGGTGAAGTCCGTAACCTGGCGAAACGCAGTGCCGATGCGGCGAAAGAGATCCGCCAACTGATTAACACCTGTGTTGCCAATATGAACACCGGTTCGCAGGAAGTGGAACTGGCCGGTTCTTCCATGCAGGAAATCGTTAAATCTGTGATGCAGGTTACCGACATCATGGCGGAAATTACCTCTGCCTCTGATGAGCAAAGCACCGGCATTAACCAGATTGCGCAGGCCGTCAACGAAATGGATCTGGTGACCCAGCAGAACGCCCAAATGGTGGAAAATGCCGCGAAAACGGCGACCAGTGTTGAGCAACATGCCAGCGATCTCGATGAAATTGTGGCGCAGTTTACCGTTAACGAACACCATGTTTCAGCCGTTGCTCGTGAGAAACACGGAATGGAAACGGTGCGACCGGTTATTTCATCCACCCGCAAAGAATATGCTCCCGTAAAAAAATCCGAAGGGGATTGGGAAACATTTTAATTGATGGTGCCTGACGTGCTGAATAAAGTCGCAATATGTTTCACTTTCCGGTTTCTTATCAGGCTATTTGATTTGGCGATAATCAATAATAATTTCATTCTATTATTATCATCCCGGAAATTGTAATAGTGAATGGTTTATACAGCCCTGAGGGGACAATTCAAAAAGAGCAGTTGTGGGCTAAGTATGGTTATTTAGTTCGCTATGAAGCGCTGAAATTGCAATCAAGATTATCGGCAAGTGTTGAACTCGACGATCTTATTCAGGCCGGTGCAATTGCTCTTCTTGATGCTATTGAACAATTTGACCCCAAAAAAGGGGTCAAACTCAGTGTCTATATTGCCCAACGTTTGCGTTGGGCATTTATGGATGAATTACGCGAACATGATTGGGTGCCCCGACGCGTTCGTCGTAAAACCCGCGAAGTCTCCTCTGCCATTATGCGCGTTGAACAACGCTCCGGTGGCGCGGCATCGGAATCTGATGTTGCCGCAGAATTAGGAATGACCTTACAGGAATATCAGCAAATCCTGGCGGATACCAATACCAGCATGCTCTGTTCACTGGATGAATTGCAGGAATTACTGGCAGACGGTGTAGAACTGGCGGAAATGGAGCAGGACCACCTGGATCCGTTAAACGATGCTGTGCTGGGTGATTTAACCCGGCAGATTAGCCAGGAAATAAGGGAGCTTCCCGAGCGCGAACAGATGTTACTGAATTTATATTATCAACAAGAGTTGAATATGAAGGAGGTGGGTTCACTGCTGGGGATTACGGAAACACGCGTGAGCCAGTTACACAGCCAAACCATTAAACGGTTACGTGCGCGCCTGGAAGGGCGAGGCTGGGAATAATAAAAATAAACAACATTAAGTTGTTACTCATTGATTACGAAGTACAGGACGGTAGCTGCATTGTGCGTTACCTATACAAGGGGCAGTTGTAATGAACGTAGCAAATTTTGATGAGCCAATGCAGTGTATCCGGGATATGAATCTTTCTTATTTGCTGCTGGCACAGCGTTTGATTCTGGAAGACAGATTTGCTGCAAAATTTCGACTTGGTTTAAGCGAAGCCACGATTGATATCGTGAAGGGACTGACGTTTCCTCAGCTTATAAAGCTTTCATCGACCGGCCAGTTAATTTGCCAGTTGCGTATTGACAATGAAACGGTCCTTGATTGTTTAACCAAGGATTCCCGTATTGATGCTTTGCAGAGTATCCATACCGGAATCATCTTATCTACTGATTTGCTTAATTCTCTTTCTGGGGAAGAGCCGTCGACAACCTGAAAGCGGAGTTTATGATGTGTGAAAAAAGCATAATGTCGGAAATCAGGGATGCGCAGATTGCCATGGAATTAATTTCTTTTGGCGCAAGGATGCAGGTTCTGGAAAGCGAAACCAGTTTGAGTCGCAGAAGGTTGTTAAAACTGTATAAAGAACTCAAAGGCTGTTCGCCGCCGAAAGGCATGTTGCCGTTTTCCACAGACTGGTATATGGCGTGGGAACAAAATATCCACTCGTCAATTTTTTATAACATCTATTGTTATTTGCAAAAGACGGAAACGGGCCGTCCCGTCGAAATTATGCTCAAAGGCTATCGTCTGTATCTGGAAAATAGCCTGAACGGTACCGAGACAAAACCTGTATTAGGGTTAACACGTGCATGGACGCTGCTGCGCTTTATTGACTGCGGCATGATTAAACATACGGAGTGCTGCACCTGTGGCGGGCGCTTTATTACCACGCCGGAAAATACCAACAGTATTTTTACCTGTAGTTTATGTTTTCCGCCTTCACGGGCAATTAAACGCGCTCGCCCGGAACGATCGCTCATGAATCAGCGGCAGTAAAACCCGCCCTGACATGCTGCGCTGTTTGCAATCAGAGTGGCAGGATATTTTCTCAATTATTAAGGAGTTGAAGTGTTAGTCATAATTGGCTATGTCGTCGTTCTCGCCACCGTATTTGGCGGTTTTATGCTGAGCGGCGGTAACCTCATGTCATTATTTCAGCCTACCGAACTTTTAATTATCGGTGGTGCCGGGGTCGGGGCTTTTATTGTCGGTAATAACGGCAAAGCGATCCGTGCAACCTTAAAAGCCTTCCCCACTTTGTTTAAAGGTTCCCATTTCACCAAATCGCTCTATCTCGATTTGTTGGCGATGCTCTACCTGTTGCTGGCAAAAAGCCGCCAGAGCGGGCTGGTTGCGCTGGAAAACGATATTGAAGATCCGCAGAACAGCCCGATTTTCTCGGCCTACCCGCGGCTATTGGCTGATGCCGATATCATGAACTTTATCGTCGACTATCTGCGTTTGATGGTCAGCGGCAACATGAACGCCTTCGAAATGGAAGCGTTGATGGATGAAGAGATCGAGACCTGCGAGCACGAGCACGAAGTCCCGGCGCACAGCCTGAACGCCGTCGGCGATGGTCTGCCAGCGTTCGGTATTGTGGCAGCGGTAATGGGGGTGGTAAACGCCCTGGCGGCGGCGGATCGCCCGGCTGCGGAACTGGGTGCCTTGATTGCCCACGCCATGGTGGGAACCTTCCTCGGTATCCTGTTGGCATACGGCATGGTTCTGCCCCTGGCAACCTTGCTGCGTCAACGCAGCGCGGAACACCTGAAGATGATGGAGTGCATCAAAACCACGCTGCTTTCCAGCATTAATGGCTACGCGCCGCAAATCGCCGTTGAATTTGGCCGCAAAACGCTCTTCTCCACCGAGCGCCCGAGCTTCGCCGAACTGGAAGACCATGTGCGTGAAGTGCGCTCCTCATCTAACGCCTCAGCCTCTGCGGGTGATTCAGCATGAAAAAGAAGCCTGGCGAAACCATCGTCGTTCGCAAGACCATAAAAAAAGCGCATGGTTCGCACGGCGGCTCATGGAAAATTGCCTACGCGGACTTTATGACCGCGATGATGGCCTTTTTCCTCGTGATGTGGTTGCTCTCATCTTCCAGCCCGGAGCAGCGCCAGCAAATTGCCGAGTACTTCAAAGTACCGCTTAAAAACACGCTGGCAAATGGCCCCAACGCAAGTCTTAGCGACAGCCTGATCCCCGGCGGCGGGGATGATGCGCTCAAGCAAGATGGCGAAGTGTTCAAGAAAACCCTTCAGAAACTGGATGCGAAAAAGAGCGAAGCCAACCTGAAACGGGCCAGAGAAAAGCTGGAAAGCCTGATTGAGGTCGACCCGCGGCTGAATAACTTCACCTCCAACCTGCGGCTTTCCCTCACCAATGATGGGCTGTTACTGCAAATCACCGACAGCGCCGACCGGCCGATGTTTAAGGTTGGTCGTCCAACGCCGGAAAGCTATATGGTGAATATTCTGCAAGCGCTGGTGCCGGTGCTCAACGATATGTCTAACCGCATCATTCTGACCGGCCATACGGACTCACTTCCCTACGCCAATGGCGAACAGGGCTACAGCAACTGGGAGCTCTCTTCCGATCGTGCCAATGCGTCGCGACGCATTCTGGCCGCTGCCGGGCTTGCCAGTAAAAAATTCATTCGGGTGATAGGAACGGCAGACACCATGATGCAGGCCGGCTCCGATGCGGCCGATCCTATCAACCGTCGTATCAGTATCCTGGTGTTAAGCCAGCAGAAAGAAAAACAGATCATGCAAGAAGACGTGCTTTTACGTGACACCCTGGTTTCGTCTCCCGCGAGCCAGAAAGCCCCGGCGACCAATGCTGCCCGGCCAACCCGCGGCGCAGTGGCGGCTGAACCCCGCGTAAAAAGCGCTCCTGAGGAGATCAAGTGATGGATATTAGCGATTTTTATCAGGCCTTTTTCGATGAGGCGGATGAGCTGATGGCAGATATGGAAAAGTATCTGCTGGAACTCGATCTCGACTCACCGGACAGAGAAGTCCTGAATGCCATATTTCGTGCCGCGCACTCCATAAAAGGCGGGGCGGGCACGTTCGGTTTCTCTGTTTTACAACAAACCATGCATATCCTGGAAAACCTGCTGGATGATGTGCGTAGCGGTAAATTGCAGATTAACGACCCGATCCGCGATCTGTTTCTGGAGAGCAAAGATATTATGCAGGACCAACTGGACGCCTATAAAGCCTCCGCAGAACCCGATCAGGAAACCTTCCTCTATATTTGTGAAGCGCTGCGCCAGATTGCTCTTGATAGCGCAGAACCGTCGAGCTTGCCCGCAGAGGTTGTCACGCCCGCGATGGCGGAACCCGCTGCGGCACCGGTAGCGGCAGCGCCGAAGCCCGATGACGGGCGTTTACTGGTGGTGCTGAACAATATTAAAGAAGACGATCAGCAGCCGTTGCTTGATGAGCTCGGCAACCTGGGCCGCGTTAGCGCCGTGCAGATCGAAAAAGAGAACGTGCAACTGATCCTGGAAACTACCGCCACGGCTGACGATATCCTCGCCGTGCTGTGTTTTATTCTGGAACCCGATCAGATTGCGATTTCTCCGGCTCCCGCTGAAGAAGCGCCCGTTCCCGCCAGTGAAACGCAAGCACCCGCGCAAGCAAACGCTGCGCCCGCGCCCCGTACCACGCGCCCGGAGAATAACCGCGCGAAACCGCAGCAGGCGGAAGCCAGCAGCATCCGTGTGGCGGTGGAGAAGGTCGACCAGATAATCAACCAGGTCGGCGAGCTTATCATCACCCAGGCGATGCTTTCTCAGCTTTCCGGCGTGCTGGATTCCTCGACCCACGACACGTTGCTGAGCACCATCGGCCAGTTAGAACGTAATGCCCGCGATTTGCAGGAATCGGTCATGTCCATTCGCATGATGCCTATGGATTATGTCTTTAGCCGCTTCCCGCGCCTGGTGCACGATCTCGCCGGTAAGCTGAATAAAGAAGTGGAGCTGACGCTGGTCGGCGGTTCCGCTGAGCTGGATAAGCGCCTGATTGAACAGATTGTCGATCCGCTGACGCACCTGGTGCGAAACAGCCTCGATCATGGGATTGAACCGGTGGAAGTTCGCCGGGCAAACGGCAAAGCCGACAAAGGGAACCTGGTGCTCTCGGCGGAACATCATGGCGGCAATATCATCATTGAAGTTACCGATGATGGCGCAGGCCTGAACCGCGAGAAGATCCTCGCCCGCGCACAGCAGCAGGGGATGGCCATCAGCGACAACATGAGTGATGAAGATGTCTGGATGCTGATTTTCGCCCCGGGCTTCTCCACCGCCGAAAAAGTGACCGATGTTTCAGGTCGTGGCGTCGGCATGGACGTGGTGCGCCGTAATATCCAGGAGATGGGCGGCCATGTGACGATCCACTCTGACCACGGACGCGGTTCGAAGATCCGCATCATTCTGCCGTTAACGCTGGCCATTCTTGATGGCATGTCAGTGCGTGTCGGTTCTGAAATCTACGTTCTGCCGCTGGGCAGCATGATGGAATCCCTGATGCTCTCTGAAAATACGCTGCACCGCATGACCGGTGGCGAACGCATGTTGCAGGTGCGTGAAGAGTATCTGCCGTTGGTTGAGTTGGGCACGCTGTTTGGCGTTCACGAAGCGGATTACGACATCAGCGAAGGGATTGCCGTGATCGTCCAGAGCGCCGGTAGCCGCTATGCCTTGCTGGTCGATCAGTTGATTGGTCAACACCAGGTGGTGGTGAAAAACCTTGAGCAGAACTACCGCAAAATTCCGGGTATTTCCGCAGCGACCATTCTTGGCGACGGCAGTGTGGCACTGATTCTGGATGTGGCCGTGTTAACGACGTTGGCAAAAAGCGCGAAAGCCCGCTGACAGCAACGTGCGAAAAGAATTTTTGAATAGGTGATGAGATGAATTTATCTGACACAGACAAACAGCTTACCGGCGACAATACCGGGAATGAATTCCTGGTTTTCACCCTCGGCAATGAAGAGTACGGGATTGAGATCCTGAAAGTGCAAGAGATCCGCGGTTACGATCGCGTGACGCGCATTGCGAATACGCCGGATTTTATCGCCGGTGTGACCAACCTGCGCGGCGTGATTGTGCCGATTGTCGATTTGCGCGTGAAGTTTATCCTGGGTTCCGCTGAGTTTGATCACAATACCGTGGTGATTGTGCTGAGCCTCGATAGCGGCCGCGTGGTGGGTATCGTGGTTGACGGCGTGTCTGATGTGCTGGCGCTGAACGCCGCGCAGATCAAACCTGCACCGGAATATACCGTAACCCTCTCCACGCAGTATCTGCTGGGCCTCGGCTCGCTGGATGAACGTATGCTGATTCTGGTTGATATCGAGAAGCTGCTGAACAGCGAAGAGATGGAATTGATTGAGCGCGTGACCGAAGCCTCTTTCTAAGTCACTCCTCCTTTTAGTGTGAAAAAGCCTTTCCCGGCAACGGGAAGGGCTTTTTTGTTGCCTGTTGTTTGGGGTTGGGGGGGCGCCATCCGGCATGTATGTAACGGCTGTGGAATGGTTCCGTTCACCAGGCGTTCAGTAGTTTCAGAAGCGCTACATACGCATGTATGTAACGGCTGTGGAATGGTTCCGTTCACCAGGCGTTCAGTAGTTTCAGAAGCGCTACATACGGTGAACGGGACAAGGGGAGCACCGCGCTCCCCTTGTCAATCCCCGCGGCCCCGCAGGGAAATCGGTGCTTCGCACTGCGCTCACCTCCCGCGTGTCTGCCTGCGGTCGGCTCGACTCGACTTACTCGCCCCGTACCGGGACTCGCTCCTGTCTCGGTTCGCCTCTGGCCGCCATCCCTGGCGTCCAGACCTTGTCATTCACGCTTCGGTTCGCCGATTTCGGCGGGGACTCAACCCCATCGCTGTAAGATTCGCGCTAATAAATAACGGCTGTATGGCTGAATGGTCCGTAGGCCTGATAAGCGAAGCGCCATCAGGCATCAGTGCTCCGGGCATTTCGCCGGATGGCGGCTAACGCCTTATCCGACCTACAAGGCTACGCAATACTCCAGGCAGCGTTGTGGTGGATGAAAGGAAAGGGAGGGAATGCACAAACCGCAGATACAAAAAAACCGCCCAATAGCGTGGGCGGTTGAATGATAAGGCAGGGAAACCTGCCTTAAGCACCAGAAATTAACGCAGCAGAGACAGTACGTTCTGCGGAACCTGGTTAGCCTGAGCCAGTACGGTAGTACCAGCAGACTGGAGAATGTTCGCGCGGCTCATTTCAGAAACTTCAGAAGCGAAGTCAGCATCCAGGATACGGGAGCGAGATTCAGACAGGTTGTTAACGGTGTTGTTCAGGTTGCTGATTACAGAAGCGAAACGGTTCTGTACCGCACCCAGACCAGAACGCATTTCATCAACCTGCGCCAGCGCGTCATCGATTTTGGTCAGCGGATCGTCAGTTGCCTGAGCGGTAGACAGTTTTTCACCTTTGGTAATAACACCCGTTTCGTCCGAAGTAACTGCGTACACATTGCCGCTGGTAGCGTCTTGCAGGTAGAAGTTACCTGCGCCATCGGTCATCAGGTCTTCAGTAACAGTACCCATTTGAGCGGTCTGAGCAGCTTCAACAGAAGAACCCGTTTTATCAGCGCTCATGGTGACATCAGCGCCAATGGTTGCCGGAGCCGTGGAATTCCACTCAAGACCGTCACCCTGGGCGTTAGCGCGTGCTTCGTAGTATTGACCGTCGTCACCAACAACGTAAGCTTTACCGTCAGAGCCAGATACCACTTCAGTTGCAGTAACGGTACCGCCACTACCTTCAACCACGTTGCTCAGGTCATCGGCAACGGCAACTTTAACATTGATGTCAGTTGAAGCAGTCAGTTTGGTGGTATCAACACCGCTGGCAACGGTGAAACCGTCCATGCTCAGAGTGCTGGAATCCATTTTGCTCAGTTCGATATCGATAGTCTGGCCATCGTTAGAACCAACCTGAATAGACAGGCTCTGGTCTTTGCTCAGAACTTTCACGCCGTTGAATTCAGTTTGTTCAGAGATACGGTTGATCTCAGACAGACGCGCGTCGATTTCGTCCTGGATGGACTGACGGTCAGAATCAGAGTTAGTACCGTTCTGCGCCTGTACAGACAGACGACGGATGTTTTGCAGGTTGTCGTTGATTTCGTTCAACGCGCCTTCAGTGGTCTGCGCAATGGAGATACCATCGTTGGCGTTACGGGAAGCCTGGCTCAGGCCGTTGATGTTAGCGGTGAAACGGTTAGAGATCGCCTGACCTGCTGCATCGTCTTTTGCGCTGTTAATACGCAGACCAGAAGACAGACGCTGAATTGCGGTACCCAGAGAGCCCTGAGATTTATTCAGGTTGTTCTGAGCGACGAGGCTAAGGGCGTTGGTATTAATAACCTGGGACATGGGGTTTCCTTATACACAATTTACTATACAGAGTATGGTTATGCGTCATTTCGTTCGCATACTAAATAAATCGGCCTTTTAAAAAATGACTAAAGTTTTTTGCAGCGAAAACTTTTTTCTGCCCCGGCGATTTTTTGATTTAAAACGGGTTTTTGTGGCTATTTCGTTGATATTTTGCGCGGGTTTTTACTTTATTTTATGAATTGACAGCGGAACTGCTGTTATATCGCATTGTTGATTAATCTGGATCCGTCGATAAATTTTTAGCTCTCTTCCTTTATATATAGAAGAGATAATCTTCCTGGTAGCAAAGGGGTGAATTACCATCATTTCTGACGTCATTTAAAGGGAAGGGTTTTTACCCGCGCTGATTGCTTGTTATTGCTATAAATAAGCCGCGAAATCCTGGTCAATTCACCATATTACGGCACCGGTAAAAAATTCATCTTTTATTTTTCTGCGCCGATTATTTAATAGTAAACCACCGCAAATAGACATTTCCGACAGGAGAAGAAATGGGTATATCATCATTAGGCGTCGGTACCGGCGGGATTGATACAGCATCCATGCTGGAACAGATCAAGGCAGCAGAGCAAACTCGCCTGACGCCATACACCAACCTCAAAAGTAAATATGAGTCGCAAATCTCAGCCTGGGGCAAAATCTCCAGCCTGATGTCGTCTCTGCAAAAAAGCGTCACCACCATGGGCGGTGATGCGTTCAGCAAAATGAACGTCAGCTCGAACGATGCCTTTACCGCCCTTGCCACCAGCGGCGCGCAGGCAGACAGCCACTCGGTAACGATTTCGCAGTTAGCGGCGGCGCACAAGCTGAAAACGCAACCGCAGGCCAGCGCAGATACTGCATTGGGTACTGATACGTCCGGTGGCACGCGTACTATCACCATCACGCAGAACGACGGCAAAACAATGGAAGTTGAGCTGGGTGATGATGAAACGTCGCTGAACCAGGTGGCGAAAGCCATCAACAAAGAGAAAGGCAACGTGACCGCCTCGGTACAGCGTACCGATGATGGCTACCAGCTGGTACTGAGCTCGAAAACCACCGGTACTGACGGGCAGATGAGCGTTAAAGTTGACGGCGACGCATCGCTTGCCGCTGTGCTGGATACCTCAAACGGTGGTCAGCATTATGACGACCAGGGTCAGCTTATTAACGACCCGGGTCAGACTGATGCCATGATCTCTGTATCCGATGCGCAGGACGCCAAATTGCGCGTCGACGGCTCTGACTATACGCGTTCGACTAACAACATCACCGATATCATCGAAGGTGTGACGCTGAACCTGAAAACCGTTTCTGAAAACGGCGAAGCAGAGCAGTTAACGCTGACCAACGATACTTCGGCTATCAAAACCAGCCTGCAAGATTTTGTTAAGCAATACAACGCATTGCTGAGCCAGACGTCCTCTTCCAGTAAGTATGTTGCGGCAGATACGTCGGGTCTCGATGATGAAGAAGTGGCGACCGAAAGCTCTGAAAGCGGCGCGTTGATGGGCGATTCCACCCTGCGCGGGCTGGTTAGCGAAATCCGCTCCACGGTCAACGGTGTTTACGGTGATTCAGATGCCACTTACGGCTCACTGGCTGATTTGGGTATCACTATTGATGCCGCAACCGGCCAGATGACGCTCAACGAAGACACGCTGGATGAAGCGATTGCCGATAACCCGGAACAAATCTCCAATATGTTCACCGGGCGTGGCGAAAACGAAGGTCTGGCGACGTCGCTCGGTTCGATTTTGACCAATTACCTCGGTGATTCGAAAACGAAGACCGATGGCATCATTGATACCGCGACCGAAAGCCTGGAAACGCAGTCTGAAGTTGCACAAGCGCAGATCGACAAAACCCAGAAACTGATTGACGCACAGGTTGAAACTTACCGTGTGCAGTTCCAGAACCTGGATTCCCTGATGTCGAACCTGAACAGCATGAGTACTCAGCTGACGTCACTGCTCTCTTCACTCTAATTTTTATTTCAGCAGGCCTTAACCGGCCTGCTTTCAGGAGCCGCATATGTATGCATCACAAGGTTCTCACGCCTATGCGCAGGTTTCGCTGCAAAGCAAACTCGCGGGCGCGACACCGCACCAGTTAATCACCATGCTGTTTGACGGTGCGCACAGTGCCATTCTGCAAGCTGCTATCCATTTCGAGAAAGGCAACGTTGCGCAGCGCGGAAAGATGATCTCCAAAGCTATCAATATTATCGATAACGGGTTACGCGCCGCCCTTGATCATGAAACGGGTAAAGGCATTGCCGCCGATCTGGAACAGATGTACGAATATATGTCGCGTACCTTATTAGAAGCCAATTTACGCAATGATCCGGAACCGTTAAAAGTCGTTGATGATTTATTAGTGAAGCTGGCGACAACCTGGAAGGAAATTGAACCAGTACAAAAACGGGTGCGCTATGGCTGAAACAATTCCTTTGTATTATCGCGAGTTGTTAGAGATGAACCAGGCGATGCTGGACATGGCCAGGCAAGAGCGCTGGGATGACTTCGTGGAAATCGCATCGCGTTATGTTATTCAGAAGCAGGATATTTTAAATAACAGTACGGATGCGCTTTCGGCCAGCGAAAAAGAGGAGCTGAAAGTTCTGTTAAAACAGTTGCTCGACAACGAAGCAGAAATAACCCGCAATTTACGGGCACGTCTTGATACGTTAAAGCAGAATTTATCTTCCATACATCGTGGTGCCCGGTGCAGCCAACTTTATACTCGTCATCAAGCCCCTTCGTTACATTGACCCTATTAAAAAGGCTATCGGTAAATTCTCAACCCATAGCCTTTCTTTTTTGCTCATCGATAATTCACGGTTAATTGATTACGCACCACATTCAGTGGCGGCTGTAGTTGACCCAGGCTATTAACAGAATAAATAAAACGAAACTCACCGACGGCAGAGAGCGGCACAGTCACGCTACGCGTACCCGCAAGGGCGGGCAGCAGAAAACATTTATCACTGCGACAGAGCTTGATTTGCAGCCCCGGCGGGGGCGGTGACAGCAACGTAACGCGCCAGGAAAAACGCACGATACGCGCAGACGCGGGGATCTCAGAAGGGGAGTGCAGTGGACGGCCACGTAACAGTTGTTTGCCGATGCTGACACTGCCGCCTGCGGCCGTGTCGCTCCAGGCGCCGTCTTTCGCGAATGCCGCTGCTGGCAGCGCCAGCAGCGTACAGAGTAACAACGCACGTTTCATTAATTAATTCGCACCAATCACGGCGGTCATCTGCACCGTTTTGTTGTTGGTGATTTCCATCGTTGAGAGCACCGCCAACTGCGGGAAGGCGCGACGCAGGAAGCGTGACACCATGGTGCGCAGCGCCGGGTTCACCAGCACCACCGGCGAAACGCCCAGCGCCTGCTGTTCGGTAATCGCCCGATCGGCCTGGCGCATCAGGTTTTCAGCGATGCCCGGCTCAATGGCGCTGCCGCTTTGCAGGGACTGGATCAGCAATTTCTCCAGCGAACTATCCAGGCCAATTACCTTGATGTCGCTATCATTGCGGAACCACTGCGCGGTGATCGCGCGGCCTAAGCGGACGCGAACCTGCGCGGTCAGCTCATCCGGGTCACTTTGTACTGGCGCATATTCTGCCAGCGTATCAATGATGGTACGCATATCGCGAATCGACACGCGCTCGGACAACAGGTTCTGCAACACTTTGTGGAACAGCGTGATTGAAATGACGCCTGGAATTAAATCCTCCACCAGCTTCGGCATCTCTTTAGTGATGCGATCGAGCAACTGCTGTGTTTCCTGGCGGCTGAACAACTCTTCCGTATGCAGCGTAATCAGGTGGTTCAGGTGGGTGGCGATAACCGAACTCGGATCGACCACGGTAAAGCCCTGGATCTGCGCCTGTTCACGGAACACTTCATCGATCCAGCAGGCCGGCAGGCCAAAGGCCGGATCGACACACGGCGTGCCGGGCAGATCGCCTTCGGCGTAGCCGGGGTTAATCGCCATCCAGCGTTCAGGTTCGATTTCACCGCTGCCAATTTCCACGCCTTTCAGCAGAATACGGTAGTGGCCGGGAGCCAAATCAAGGTTGTCACGAATGTGAATGGCGGGCGGCAGGAAGCCCATCTCCTGGGCGAATTTCTTACGAATACCGCGCACGCGCACCAGCAACTGCCCATCCTGGGTGCTGTCCACCAGCGGAATTAAGCGGTAGCCCACTTCCAGACCCAGCACATCTTCCATCTCGACATCAGACCAGGAGGCTTCCGCCGAGGCCTGATCGTTTGCCGCCTGCGCGTTGGCGCTGTCTTTATCTTCACGCACAGCGGTGCGCCCGCCGGGGTTCTTCAGTTCACGGCCGCGCATCCACCAGGCAAGTCCCAGCAAAATCGCGGTGAACATCAGGAACACAAAGTTCGGCATGCCTGGGATAAGCCCCAGCAAACCAATCACCAGCGCAGAGAGCAGCATCACCCGTGGGTTATTGAAGAGCTGGCCGACCATCTGCTCGCCGATATCTTCATCGTTGGAGACGCGGGTCACGATAACACCGGCAGCGGTGGAGATAATCAACGCCGGGATCTGCGCGACAAGGCCATCACCGATGGTCAGCAGGGTGTAGGTCTCGCCCGCTTCGCCAACGCTCAGACCATGCTGCATTACGCCGATCGCCAGGCCGCCGAGAACGTTGATCGCCATGATCAACAGACCGGCGATGGCATCCCCGCGCACGAATTTACTGGCACCGTCCATCGAGCCGTAAAAATCCGACTCCTGGGTCACTTCGCTACGGCGGCGTTTGGCTTCGGCTTCGCCAATGATCCCGGCATTCAGATCGGCATCGATCGCCATCTGCTTACCGGGCATCCCGTCCAGCACAAAGCGAGCGCCCACTTCGGCGATACGCCCCGCACCTTTGGTGATGACCATAAAGTTAATGATGATAAGAATGGCGAACACCACAATACCAATTGCGAAGTTGCCGCCCACCAGGAAGTGACCGAACGCTTCAACCACCTTGCCCGCCGCAGCGGCACCTGTGTGGCCTTCCATTAAAATAATACGCGTGGAGGCAATGTTCAGTGCCAGTCGCAACAGGGTGGAGAACAGCAGCACCGTCGGGAAGGCGGAAAACTCAAGGGTCTTCTGCGTGAACATCGCCACCAGCAATATCATCAATGACAGCACGATATTGAAGGTGAACAGGGTATCGAGCAAAAATGCCGGCAGCGGCAGCACCATCATGGCCAGAATCAGCATGATCAGCACCGGGCCTGCCATAATTTGCCACTGTGTATCTTTAAACGCCGGTAAGCGTAGTTTGCTGGCGAGATTAGCCATCAGTTTGAACTCTCATGTACGAAATCCATCGACTCAGGAACCGCGAGATCCCTGGGCTTTGTAGGCGGAACGCCGCCACTATTGCGCCAGCGTCGCAGGCCATAAACCCAGGCCAGAACTTCTGCGACGGCGCTATAAAGCTCACCCGGGATCTGTTCGCCAATGTCGCAGTGGCGATAGAGCGCGCGGGCAAGCGGAGGTGCTTCGAGCATCGGGATGCGATGCAGTGCCCCCAGCTCACGAATTTTTAAGGCGATATCTCCGGCACCTTTTGCCACGACCGTCGGCGCACCCATGCCGCCTTCTTTATAAGAGAGGGCCACGGAGTAGTGCGTCGGGTTGTTGACGATGACATCCGCTTGCGGAATATCGGCCATCATCCGGCTACGAGCCGCCGCGCGTTGCATCTGCTTAATGCGGCTCTTAATGTGCGGATCGCCTTCTTGTTGTTTAAATTCATCACGAATTTCCTGACGGCTCATGCGCAGCTTTTTCAGGTTGCTCGTTATCTGGTAAAACACGTCGTAGCCGACAACCGGCAGCAGGAAAAAGATGACCATCAGCAGGCAATCAAAAATCATGCTCATCGCGTGGGCGACGGCCATCGGCAGTGCTTCGTTAACCAGTTGAATGAAATGCGCTTTATTGTTGTAGAGGTAGACGGCGAAGGCGCACGCTACCAGCGCTACCTTCAGGCAGCCTTTGAGCATTTCTGATAAAACCTGGGCGGAAAACAGCTTTTTCAGCCCTTGTAGCAGCGACAGTCGCTTCAGATCGACTTTCAGCGACTTGCCGCTTAAATTCACACCGCCCAGTAACATGGGCGAGGCAATCCCCGTTACGAAAAGACCCAGCAAAATGGGCAGCAGCGCTGAACCCATCATGTCCAGCAAATAGCTCGCCTGATGGAACATCGACTGCGGATCCATCACCGAAAGCCGGTTTAACACCAGCCCGGTTTGCAGCAGTTGCATCAGGTTGTGCGCGAACTGGTTACCGCCCGAGAGCAGCAGAGCCCAGCCAGCCAGCAGCATCAACATGGAGCTAAGCTCTTTGGATCGGGGGATCTGCCCCTCTTCACGTGCTTTTTGCTTTCGGTGGGGTGTGGGTTCTTCTGTTTTCTCTACATCACTTTCTTCAGACATGATTGGCTCGGCGGTACGGCAATGCGCGCCACATTAAAAACCCAGGCTGTCGAGCAGGTCATCGACCTGGTCTTGCGTTGCGACCACGCCGGCTTTGCTGCTATCCACTTGCGGGCCATTCATCAGCGCCACTTCAGGCTCTTTAGGCTCCGGCTCCTGGACGTCGTCCGGGACGTAAGCCAGCAGCACCTGAATCAGCTCTTTCTCGACCGTTTCAATCAGCGACATCATGCGGCGAATCACCTGCCCGGTCAGATCCTGGAAGTCCTGCGCCATCATGATTTCCATCAGATGTTCGTCGGTCTGGCGCGCCATTTTCGGGGCTTGCGTCAGGTACTGACGGGTATCTGTGACCAGCTCGCGGGCGTCGGCTAATTCAACAGGCGCGGCAAACCATGCATCCCAGCGGGTTGCTAAGCTTTCACCCTGAGTGACGACGGATTCCTGCATCGGACGCGCTTCTTCTACACAGGTCAGCACCCGCTCGGCAGCCTGCGCGGTTTTCCCGACCACGTAGTTCAACCGTTCGCGCGTGTCAGGGATGGCATCCGCCGCTTCAACGATGGTGCGATCCAGACCTAAGTCGACCAGGCTATCGCGCAGCAGGCGAGTCAGGTGCCCAACGCGGGAAAAAATGCCTTTAAAGTCTTCTTCAGGTTGCGTATTTTCCGGGGTCGTCATGGGTTACCAGCCGATTTTTTCAAAGATTTTATTCAGCTTCTCTTCAAGCGTGGCGGCGGTGAACGGCTTCACTACATAACCGCTGGCACCCGCCTGCGCGGCGGCAATAATGTTCTCTTTCTTCGCTTCGGCCGTAACCATCAGCACCGGCATGGTTTTCAGATTGATATCGTTGCGGATTTCCGTCAGCAGTTGCAGGCCATCCATGTTGGGCATATTCCAGTCACTGATAACGAAATCGAAGGCGTCAGAGCGCAGTTTATTCAGCGCATCCTGACCATCTTCAGCTTCTTCCACACGGTTAAAGCCCAGGTCTTTCAACAGATTGCGTACGATGCGTCGCATGGTGGCGAAGTCATCGACAACTAAAAAACGTAAATTCTTATCGGCCATGGTTATTTCCTAAATCAGTGGTAACGGTGTATTGGGTAATGTTTAAATCCTGCGGGCCTGTCCGGCAGAATGGGTGAGTATGTGCTGGCTGATGTGCTCAAGGTCGACCGTTTCACAGGCTCCCCCGAGCGCAATTGCTTCACGCGGCATACCGAAGACCACGCAGCTACGTTCGCTTTGCGCAATCGTCCAGGCTCCTGCTTGTCGCATCGCCAGCATGCCGGCGGCACCGTCGCTGCCCATGCCCGTTAAAATGGCACCAACAGCGTTTTTCCCGGCGTAGCGCGCGACGGAATGAAACAGCGCATCCACCGACGGGCGGTGGCGGTTAATCGGCGACTCATCACTCAGTTTGACGTGATAGTTCGCCCCGCTGCGCGTCAGCTCCATATGAAAACCGCCCGGTGCGATATAGACATGACCGGGCAAAACCCGGTCACCTTCTTCGGCCTCTTTGACGGACATCTGACACAGATGATCCAGGCGTTTCGCGAACGAGTTGGTAAAACCCGGCGGCATATGTTGAGCAATCACGATGCCGGGGCTGGTGGGCGGCATCGGCACCAGCAACTGGCGCAGCGCCTCGGTTCCTCCCGTAGAGGAACCAATAGCAATAATTTTTTCGCTGCCGATAAGCGGAAAATGGGTCACGCGTGGCACTACCGGCTGGCGTTCATGGCGACGCACCCTCGCTTTTGCCGCCATGCGGATTTTGTCGACGATCATCTCGCTATAGTGCGACATACCTTCCTGCAATCCCGTTTCGGGTTTGGTGATAAAGTCCACCGCACCCAGTTCCAGCGCGCTGAGCGTGATGTCTGAGCCTCTTTTGGTGAGCGACGAAAGCATCACCACCGGCATCGGGCGCAGGCGCATCAG
Source organism: Kosakonia sp. H02 (assembly GCA_030704225.1). Taxonomy (NCBI): domain Bacteria; kingdom Pseudomonadati; phylum Pseudomonadota; class Gammaproteobacteria; order Enterobacterales; family Enterobacteriaceae; genus Kosakonia; species Kosakonia styphnolobii. The sequence goes on along the minus strand of CP131915.1, from coordinate 3,696,195 downwards.
GTGTTCAAGGAATTGCAGCCCATCCATCCGCGGCATTTCTACATCAAGAGTCAACACATCCGGATTGTGCTGCTTGATGAGATCGCGGGCGATGATGGGATCGAGTGCCGTTGCCACCATTTCCATATCTGGTTGTTCGTTGACGATATGCGTCATGATTTTGCGAATCAGCGACGAGTCATCAATGCACAGCACCTTAATCTTTTTCATCGTTTTTACTCCGCGAGGCGGTAGACAGACTGTCCGAGCAAACGAAATGGACTGTTCATATTTTGAAAATGCTCCGAGTGGCCAACGAACAATATCCCGCCGGGCTTGAGCATCTTCGCAAAACGCTTTAGCAGCTTCTCCTGGGTGTTCTGATCGAAATAAATCATGACGTTACGGCAAAAAATGGCATCGAAAGGGGCGGGAATATCCCACTGGGATTCGATGAGATTCAGCTGGCGAAACTGCACGGTGTTGCGGTATTCACTTTTGATTTTCACCATGCTCGCCTGCTCGCCGGTGCCGCGCAAAAACCAGGTTTTCTTTTGCTGCTCGGTCAGAGTGTCGAGATCCGCCAGGCGGTAAACGCCCTGGGTGGCTTTTTCCAGCACATCGGTATCGATATCGGTCGCTATCACCCGCGGGCCGGTAATACTGCGGCCCAGCGCCGCTTCCAGCGTCATGGCAATCGACCAGGGCTCTTCGCCGGTAGAGGCTGCCGCGCACCAGACGTTGTACATCCCCCCTCTGGACTGAGCATGTTTCGCAAGCGTCGGGAAGTGATACGCTTCGCGGAAAAAGGAGGTCAGGTTAGTGGTCAGCGCGTTAATAAACTCCTGCCACTCTTTACTGGTCGGGTTGTTGATCAGCAGGGCGATATACTCATCGAACCGGCGCAGGTTAAGTTCACGCAGGCGGCGGGATAAACGGTTATAAACCATGTCTTTTTTCTGCGGCGTGAGCACAATACCCGCGCGCTGATAAATCAATTCGCTGATTTTTTCTAATTCATTTGCGGTCAGTGCACCCTGAACTGGCTGAGGCTGTTCGGTAACTGAAAACATATTTTTCTGGCTATTCGTCATAAAGGTTGACTTAAACCTACAGGTTTTTTTGAACGCATATTGCAGGTGATGCTGGAATGAATCACCGGCGTTATACCGGGTGTTTTATTAATGAAAATAAAACACCCGACGTAACCAGCCGTGAAAAATAGCAGCCAAATTGCTGTTCAGAGCGATAATAAGATAATGCTTAGGTGTTATACCGGCATATTCATAATTTCCTGGTAAGCGCTAACTAATTTATTCCGCACTTGTACACCAAGATTTAATGCCACTGAGGATTTCTGTAGGGAAACCATCACATCATTTAAGCCAATGCCTTCAACACCGGAAAGATACGCTTGTGACTGATTCTTTGCGTGTGTTTGCATATCGCTAATATTGTTAATGCTATTAAGCAATATATTAGAGAATTGTGAATTGCTTTCTGTTTTACGTGTCGCGGTGAAGGGATTCAGCGCCGACACATCTGAGACTTGTCTGGCCTGGGACTGAATCTGATCCAGAACCCCGCCTACTGTATTCATAGACATAAAAAATGACCTTAATAGTTATTGGCCGCAAGCTTAACATGTGGCGCGAAAAACAGCATAACGTGAATAGCTGACACAAATTTCACCTTTTTACCACTTAGAAAAACGGGCTTTATGTAGATAATACGCAACCGGGATTTCCCCTGAGAAATACATTTGAGTTTATTAATTCGATACCAGATGAGCCGAGCCGTAATCGCTTTTACTTTTAATTGCGGCGTTCACTTTTACAGGACATTGGCATGACTGCCACAAACACCGGTAGTAAAAAGAAAGGCATTGTCGATGTAAAGGCAGTGCTCGAAAATATTCGGACTAACCCCCGTATAATATTTTTTGTCGCCGCAGCGGCAGTTATTTCCATTGTTATCGCGTTGTTGTTCTGGGCGAAAGAACCAGACTACCGCGTGCTGTACAGCAATATTAGCGAAGAGGATGGCGGAGCCGTTGTTACCCAGCTCAAACAGATGCAGGTCCCGTACCGTTTTGCCGAGCATGACGGTTCTATCGAGATCCCTGCCGAGCAGGTGTATGAAGTGCGCCTCAAGCTGGCCCAGCAGGGGCTGCCGAAAGGTGGCGCGGTAGGCTTTGAACTGCTGGACCAGGAAAAGTTTGGTATCAGCCAGTTCAATGAGCAGGTGAACTTCCAGCGTGCGCTGGAAGGCGAACTGTCGCGCACTATCGAAACGCTGGGGCCGGTGCGCTCCGCACGTGTCCATCTGGCGATGCCAAAACCGTCGCTCTTTTTGCAGGATCGCAAAGAGCCTTCTGCCTCGGTGACGTTGAATCTGATCAGCGGCAGAACGCTGGATTCCGGCCAGGTGAGCGCTATCGCTTTTATGATCTCCAGCGCAGTACCGGGTTTGAGCGCCGATCGCGTGACTATCGTCGATCAGAGCGGCCATATGATTTCGCAAAACGGCGCGCAGGCGACGCAGACAACGCAACTGCAATATGTCCGCAAAGTGGAGTCCGATTACCAGAGCCGTATTCAGGCCATTCTGGCCCCGATTGTTGGTACGCAGAACGTCAGAACGCAGGTCACCGCGCAGGTTGACTTCACGCAGCACGAGCAGACGGCGGAGCAGTATCAGCCTAATAACCGTCCGGAAAATCGGGCTATTCGTAGCCGCCAGAGCAGCAACAATGAGCAGGGCGGTAAGAATGCAGTGGGTGGCGTACCGGGTGCGTTAAGCAACCAGCCGCCAGCAGCGGTTTCCACGCCGATTGAGGATCCGGCTGCCCAGCAGGCGAATGCCCGTGGTACAGCCAATGCGAACGCAACCCAGGCGCCGACGCAAACCGCAACCCAAACGCTGACGCCGTATAACAAACAAAGCGAAGAAACCACGAACTACGAAGTGGATAAAACGCTGACCCATATCAAGCGCAATACCGGCACGCTCGAACGCCTGTCCGTTGCGGTGGTAGTGAATTACGTACCGGGTAAAGACGGCAAAACGGCGGCACTGAGCAAAGCGCAACTCGACCAGATTAATGCGCTGGTGAAAGAGGTGATGGGCTATTCCGACACACGCGGCGATACGCTGAATGTCGTGAACACGCCGTTTACCGATCAGGAAGAAGAGGCGCCGATTCCGCTGTGGAAGCAGCCTGAAGTTATCAAGTTGGGGATGTCCGCCGCGCGTTATCTGTTCGTCTTGCTGGTTGCCTGGATCTTGTGGCGTAAAGCGGTGCAACCGTTCTGGACGCGCCATCAGGAAATGATTATCCAGCGTATGGAGATGGAAAAAGAGGCGCGTCAGGCAGAGCTTGATGAGCAAATTCGTAAGCGGCAGAGCGCGGAAACCGCCAAAGCGCAGCAGCGTGTCGAGACGGAACAAGAGGCCCAGCACCTGCGTGAAATGGCCGATCAGGAGCCGCAGGTTATCGCTCTGGTTATTCGTCAATGGTTAAATAAGGAGCAGAAGTCGTCATGAACGCCGCCGAGAAAAGCGCCATAGTCATGCTGACGCTCGGTGACGAGCGTGCAGCCGAAGTCTTTAAACATTTGAATACCCATGAAGTGACGAAGATCAGTAGCGCGATGGTTCATATCGGGACTTACACCCACGACCAGTTGTCCGTGGTGATGAAAGAGTTCCGCCGTGACTCCGGTGAGTTTGCGGTACTGGACGTCAATACCAACGAATACCTGCGCAGTGTGCTGGTGAAAGCGTTGGGCGAAGAGCGCGCCAACACGTTGCTGGAAGATCTGCTGGATGCCAACGATGAGCGCAACGGTATCGAAACGCTCAACTTTATGGAACCGCAGATGGTCTTCGATCTCATCCGTGATGAGCATCCGCAGATTATTGCCACCATCCTTGTGCATCTGAAACGCAGCCAGGCTGCCGATCTGCTGGCGAAATTCGAAGAGCGTGAACGTAACGACATCATGCTGCGTATCGCCACCTTCGGCGGTGTCCAGCCGGTTGCATTGCAGGAACTGACCGAAGTACTGAACAACCTGCTGCACGGCCAGAACATCAAACGCAACAAGATGGGCGGTGTTCGTCCTGCGGCGGAGATCCTCAACCTGATGAAATCTCACCAGGAAGACGCGGCTATCGAAGCCGTACGCGAATACGACCAGGAGCTGGCACAGAAAATTATCGACGAGATGTTCCTGTTCGAAAACCTTGTCGAGATGGAAGATCGCAGCATCCAGCGCATCTTGCAGGATATCGACAACGAATCGTTGATTGTCGCCCTGAAAGGCGTTGATGAAGCGCTGCGCGATAAGTTCTTCCGCAATATGTCCAAACGTCAGGCCGATATTATGCGCGACGATTTGAACTCCCGCGGCCCTGTGCGTATGTCGCAGGTCGAAAACGAACAGAAAGCAATTCTGCTGATAGTCCGTCGTCTGGCGGAAACTGGCGAGATTGTGATTGGTGGAGGCGACGATGCCTACGTCTAATTCCCGGTGGCAGTCCTGGCGGCCTGAAAATCTGCTTGATGATACGTTCAGCACGGAGCGAGAAATTCGTGCTGCCGTGCCGGCAAGCGACCCGGCAAGCGAAGCCGCGTTGCAGGTCGAACTCTCTCGTCTTCGCCAGCAAGCGGAGCAAAAAGGCTTCGCTCAGGGCCAGACGCGTGGCGTCGAAGAGGGCAAAAAGCTCGGCTACGCGAAAGGTTTTGAAGAGGGGCGTGAAGAGGGCATCGAGAAAGGGGTGGCCGAGTACCGCCAGTTACAGCAGAAGCAGGCCGAAGATTTCGCGCAACTGATTGATAACGTCAAAATCACCCTTGATAGCCTCGACAGCGTGATGCCTGCCCGTCTGGTGCAGGTCGCCCTGATGGCGGCGCGCAGCTTGCTGGGCGAAAGCGTGGTCTCAACGGCGACTAACGCCTGGCTGCTGACGCGTATCCAGCAACTCTTGCAGGAAGATACGAAGCAACTGGGTCAGGTGAAACTGTGGGTCAGTCCGGAAGAGTCCGAGGCGGTGCAGGAGCAACTCGGCGAAGTGCTGCATACCCGCGGTTGGGAACTGTGCACCGATGCGCAAATGTTACCGGGCGGCTGCCGTTTAACCACCGATGGCGGTGAACTGGACGCGACCACCGAAACCCGCTGGAACGAACTTTGTATCCTGAGTCGTGAGGACTTCACGTTATGACCGCCCGGCTGAAAAAGTGGCTTGATGGTGTTGATGTGCGCGAAAAAAGAATAGCGGCACTGCCGCTGTTCCGCCGCTACGGCCGCCTGACGCGCGCCACCGGGCTGGTAATGGAAGCCGTCGGCCTGAAGTTGCCCATCGGTACGCTCTGTATTGTCGAGCGCGAAAGCGACGAGGGCATTCAGCGGGTCGAGAGTGAAGTGGTCGGTTTCAACGGTGAAATTCTCTACCTGATGCCCCTTGAGAACGTCGAAGGCGTGCTGCCAGGCGCGCGCGTTTATGCCCTCGGCAATAACACCAAAGGCAAACTGCTGCCGCTTGGGCCGGAGCTGCTGGGGCGCGTGCTGGATGCCAGCGCGCGTCCGCTGGACGGTCTGCCGCCGCCGACGACCGCCGATCGTGGGCCGCTCTTTACCGCGCCGTTTAACCCCTTACAGCGTGACCCGATTAAAAACGTGCTGGATGTTGGCGTTCGCGCCATCAACGGTTTGCTGACTGTCGGTCGCGGGCAGCGTATGGGGCTGTTTGCCGGTTCCGGCGTCGGTAAAAGTGTGCTGCTGGGGATGATGGCGCGTTTCACCAAAGCAGACGTGATTGTCGTCGGGCTGATTGGTGAACGTGGCCGCGAAGTAAAAGACTTTATTGAAAACATTCTCGGTAAAGACGGCCTGAAGCGCTCCGTGGTCATTGCCGCGCCAGCCGATGTTTCGCCTATTTTGCGTATGCAAGGGGCGGTGTACGCCACCCGTCTGGCGGAAGATTTCCGCGATCGCGGGATGAATGTGCTGCTGATTATGGATTCGTTAACCCGCTACGCAATGGCGCAGCGTGAGATTGCCCTTGCCATCGGCGAGCCGCCCGCAACCAAAGGCTATCCGCCGTCGGTGTTTGCGAAACTGCCTGCGCTGGTGGAACGTGCCGGTAACGGCATGAAAGGCGGCGGTTCGATCACCGCGTTCTATACCGTGCTGACGGAAGGTGACGATCAGCAGGATCCGATCGCCGACTCGGCGCGCGCGATCCTCGATGGTCACGTGGTGCTTTCCCGTCGTCTGGCGGAATCGGGCCACTATCCGGCAATTGATATTGAAGCGTCGATCAGCCGTGCCATGACCGAGCTTATCGATCCTGCGCATTACAAGAAGGTGCAGCGCTTTAAGCAGATGCTCTCGTCTTACCAGCGTAACCGCGATCTGGTCAGCGTGGGTGCCTATGCCGCAGGCAGCGATCCGCTGTTGGATCAGGCGATTGTGCTGTACCCCAAAATGGAGGGTTATCTGCATCAGGGCATACATGAGTCCTGTGAATATAACGACTCCTACACCGCGCTGTCGGCGCTGTTCCCGGCAACCGAAGCGAACTAATGTGAGCATGTACTGATGGCCAGCCAAAACCCCATGGATGTGCTGCGCGAGTTGGCAGAAAAGAAACTCAACGACACCACTACCCGTCTCGGTTCGGCCCGTCAGGTACATGCTCACGAAACCACGCGCCTGGATCAGCTCAAGACCTATGCGCAAGAGTACCGCCAGCAGCTCCAGTCAACCATTATGGACAGCGGCGTATCAATTATGGCCTTACAGACGCACCAGCATTTTCTTACCTCGCTGGATGGCGTCGTGGCACAACAAGTCAGGAGAGTATCTGCCAGTCAGTACACGGTGGATGACGTGCAGGAAGCATGGAAAAAAGACAAGCAGAGGCTGAATGCTTTCGAAGCACTGAAAAACCGTGCCGACGTACAGCGATTGTTAAAAGAGAACCGGCTGGAACAAAAGTTGATGGATGAATTTGCCCGTCGCGCCAGTCAAAGGAATACATAAGATGATTATCAGACATTCAATCCCGGCAGCCACCAGTGATGCTGGACGCCAGACGGCCTCGACGTCGTCCGCGCAGGAAGAGGGGCAATTTTCTTCCGAACTGAAAAAGCAGATGTCATCAGGACAAACGCAGAAAGCAGAAGAGAGCCTTGCGCCGCAGGAAAAACCGAAGAAACCTGCCGACAAGAAAGAAGAACCGGCTGACGCCACCACCCAGGTTGCCGCCACGCCGTTACCCGCCGATCCGCTGGCCGACCTCGCCAAAACGCTGGTGATGCCAACGGATGTCACCACCGCAGATGCGCTGCTGGCGCAGGGCATACAGACCGCGCAGCCAGGCGTGGCTGAACTGGCGGCACTGCCGCAGGTAACGACGGATCCGGCTCTCGCCGCCGCGCCGGCTAACGGGCTGCCGACCAGCGCATTGCCAGTGGCTGCACAGGGTGTCGATCCCTTAACGCAGGCGTCTTTCGCCGCCGTGCTGAATAATGACAAGGAAGTCACCCCGGCAACAGCCACTAAAGAGGGCGCGACGGATGGCGTGAAATTCCAGACGGCGACCGCCGCCGCACCTTTAGCGGATAAAACCGTTAGCGGGACACAATCTCCGTTACCGGCCAGTGATGCCGCGACGCTAACGGCAAACGCGCAAACCGCGCCGGTCAGTGAAAGTTTCACCAACGCGTTGCACACGCTGAAAGCCGCCGAGCCGGTTGTCACGCCGAACGGTGTTGCCCAGGCTGCGCCAGTGACGGCGGCGGCAACTACGCCGGTCGTTTCAACGCCAGCAATGGCAACGGCCACCTTGCAGGCGGAAGTGGGCACGCCTGCATGGCAGCAGTCACTGGGCCAGCAGATCGCCGTCTTTACCCGTAATGGGGTTCACCATGCGGAGCTGCACCTGCACCCTGAAGATTTAGGCGCATTGCAGGTTAGCCTGCGTGTGAATAACGATCAGGCGCAGGTGCACTTTGTCGCAGAGAGCCATCAGGTACGCGCGGCGCTGGAATCGGCGCTGCCGAACTTGCGCACCATGTTGCAGGAGTCCGGGATTGAACTGGGGCAGAGCAGCGTAGGCGCAGACACCTCCTCTTCGGCGGGCGATACGCAATCTGGCAACGCCTCCGGACAAGGAAAGTCTGATAATGCACACGGTGAAGGCACTATTTCGGCAGAGGAAGCGCGCCCGACATTGACCCGCGTTATGCATTATTCACGCGGAATCAACACGTTCGCCTGATGACAAAGGGCGAACTGGCAAGGTGCTGACAGTAATTTCAGTTTATCAATGAATTGTCCTGGATGGGTGCTGTATTAAAATAACGGCATTCCATCAGGTCATCCGCAAAACGCATGATTCATGATTTAATTTTTATTACAGAGTTATTCATCAAATGCCGAAGAAGAAACAAGCAGCGCAAAGCGGGAAAAAAAGCCCGCTGTTGGTTTTACTTATCCTGTTAATGGTTCTTGGCGTCTGCGCAATTGGCGCATATGCCTATGTGGAAATCAGCAAACTGAAGAATCAGGTTACGCATATTAGTGATGGCAAACCTGTTTCCGCACCGGTTGTTAATGCGGTGCCGGTATATTTAGATCTCGATACGTTTACTGTCAGCCTGAAGCCGGATGAACACGACAGCGATCGCATTCTTTATATTGGCCTGACTTTAAAAGTGCAGGACGCGGCAACGAAAACGTTGCTGGAAGAACATCTCCCGGAAGTCCGTAGCCATTTATTAGTGCTTTTTTCTCAGCAAACGGCAGCGGCATTAACCGGCGATGATGCGAAGGCCATGCTTGCCGCGAAAATTAAAGATGATGTTAATGCATCACTGCCTGGTCAGCGTAAACCGATGGTGACAAACGTCCTGTTTAATGCATTTATCTTACGGTAATCATAATGTCGGACAGCATTTTATCCCAGGATGAGATTGATAATCTTCTTAATGGTGGCTCCAATAGCAGTAGCGAAAGTTCTGCAACGGTAATACCCGCTTCGGCAGAAGATAATATTAAGCCTTACGATCCTAATACGCAGCGTCGGGTTGTCCGTGAACGTTTATATTCGTTAGAAATGATTAACGAGCGTTTTGCGCGCCAGTTTCGAATCGGCTTATTTAATATTTTGCGCCGTAGCCCGGATGTGACTGCGGGAAATATTAAAATTCAGCCGTATCACGAATTTGCCCGCAATCTGCCGGTGATGACCAGACTGAACCTGATCAACATGAATCCGCTGCGCGGCACGGCGTTATTTGTTTTTTCGCCGAACCTGGTGTTTACCGCAGTGGATAACCTGTTTGGTGGCGATGGTCGATTCCCGACCAAAGCCGACGGGCGCGAGTTTACGCCAACAGAACAGCGCATTATCCAGCGCATGTTATCAATGGCCCGTGAGGCTTACGATTATGCCTGGACAACAATTTATAAGATCAGAACGGAATTTGTGCGCTCTGAATTACAGGTGAAATTTACCAATATCACCTCGTCACCGAATGACATTGTGATCACCACCCCTTTTCAGGTGGATATTGGTTCGCACAGCGGTGAATTACAGATCTGTATTCCGTTTAGCATTATCGAACCGATTCGTGAACTGCTGACGAATCCGCCGCTGGAAAATTCCCAGCATGAAAATAATCAGTGGCGCAATTCGTTGGCGACACAGATGCGCGATACCGAACTGGAGCTGGTGGTTAAATTTGCAGAAATTTCTACCCGTCTTTCCAGAATTATGAATTTGAAACCGGATGATGTGATTCCGCTGGATAGGCCCGACCAGATCGGTGGCTTTGTCAACGATGTGCCTGTTATGACAGGTAAATACGGTAGCGCGAATAATCAATATGCCATCCAGGTAGATGATTTAAAGAACTCAACATTATTAGGTTTAAAGAAGGAGTAACTGTCGTATGAGCGATATGGAACAGGATTCAGGCTCAAATAAGTCTTCGCTCGGCGACCTTTGGGGCGACGCAATGAGTGAACAGTTGTCCAGTGATAGTAATGCCGAGATGCAATCTACGGCGGAAGATGTGATGGTTAATTTGTCTGAAGATTTAAATCTGGTGCTTGATATCCCGGTCAAAATGACCGTGGAATTAGGTCGCACCAAAATGACGATCAAAGAGCTGTTAAGACTTAGCCCAGGCTCCATTGTTTCTCTTGATGGCCTGGCGGGTGAGCCGCTCGATATTTTGATCAACGGTTATTTAATTGCGCAGGGCGAAGTGGTGGTCGTTTCCGATAAATTCGGCATTCGAATTACCGATATTATTACGCCGTCTGAGCGCATGCATCGCCTGAGCAGATAATGAATACGCAGTCGCTTAATACTGTTCAACCAGTATCCGGCGGGCCAGCGATGGCCCCAGTCTCAATGAGCAATATTGTCGGCGCACTGGCGCTGGTGCTCCTGATGATTGTGGCCGTCGCGTGGGTTTTCCGCCGTACTGGTGTTGCTACACGAATGGTAAAGGGAAATAGCATTCTTTCTGTTAAACACACCCAGTCAATCGGTGCGCGCGAGCGCCTGGTCGTGGTCGAAGTGGACGACAAATGGCTGTTGCTGGGGGTGACGCAAGACAACATCACTAACCTGATGACGATGGAGAAAAAAGCGGAGCTTGAAAGCGTTAAACCGGCACCGTTTATCTCCAGTTTTCAGGCGGCATTAGTGAACTGCATTGCCCAGCGTAAAGGTGAGAGCAAAAAATGAAACGTAACGCTCACCTGCTGACGGCAGTGATCGGCACGGGCCTGACGTTGGCCGGGATCTTACTCCCTGCGCAACAGGCGCTGGCTGCCAATGCTGACCTTCTGCTTTCGCACTCCGCCAATGGCGATAGCTGGTCATTATCGGTTCAAACGCTTGTCCTGCTGACATCGCTGACGTTTTTACCGGCGATCCTGCTGATGATGACAGGCTTTACCCGCATCGTGATTGTGCTGGGGCTGCTGCGAAATGCCCTCGGCACGGCCAGTACGCCGCCCAACCAGGTGCTGCTTGGTCTGGCACTGTTTCTGACCTTTTTTGTTATGTCGCCGGTGTTCAACCGTATTTACGACGAAGCGTGGGTACCGCTCTCACAAGACAAGATTTCAATGGAAGTGGCGATTGAGAAAGGCTCACAGCCGCTGCGCGCTTTCATGCTGAAGCAGACCCGCGAAGGGGATCTGGCGCTCTTTTCCCGCATCGCCAAAGCCGGTGATTTTGCTACCGCCGCCGATGTGCCGATGAGCATCCTGGTACCGGCGTTTGTCACCAGCGAGTTAAAAACCGGCTTCCAGATTGGTTTTACGATGTTCATCCCTTTTTTAATCATCGACCTGGTGGTTGCCAGCGTACTGATGGCGCTGGGGATGATGATGGTTCCTCCGGCCACGATTTCGCTGCCGTTTAAGCTGATGCTGTTTGTGTTAGTCGATGGTTGGCAACTGGTTATCGGTTCGCTGGCGCAAAGCTTTTTTAGTTAGAGAGTAGAGAATGACACCTGAAAGTGTAATGTCGCTGGGGTTTCAGGCGACTAAGGTCGGGCTGTTAATCGCCACACCGTTATTGTTAGCTGCGCTTGTGGCGGGCCTGGTGGTCAGCATTTTGCAGGCCTCGACGCAAATCAACGAAATGACCCTGTCGTTTATTCCGAAGATCCTGACGATTGTGGTTGTGCTGATCGCCTGTGGCCCGTGGATGTTAACCACCCTGGTCGATTATATGCGTGGTTTGTTCAGTAGCCTTCCTTACCTCATCCGTTAATTATGTTTACGCTCTCGCTGGTTCACCTGTATGACCAAGTAAACCAGTATTTCTGGCCGTGCCTGCGCATGCTCGCGCTGTTCGGTACGGCGCCGATTTTCAGTGAAAAGCAGTTAAGTGCGCGGCTCAAAGTCGCGTTAGCGTTACTCACCACTTTTTTGATTGCCCCGCAATTACCGCAAAGCAGTATTGCCATCGCTTCGCTGGACGGTTTCTGGGCCTGCTGCCAGCAACTTATTATTGGTGTTGCTATCGGGCTTTCCGTCCAGTTGATTTTCGTCGCCGTGCGTCACGCGGGCGAGATTATCGGTATGCAGATGGGGCTGTCGTTTGCCATGGTTTACGATCCCAGCGGCGGCCCGACAATGCCGGTGGTTTCCCGGCTGTTAAACCTGTTCGTTACGCTGTTGTTTCTTACCTTCAATGGCCACCTTTATATGCTGGAAGTGCTGGCGAACAGTTTTGTCGCTTTTCCGGTGAGCGCCGTTCCGCTTGGTCCTGACGGGTTTATCGCGATGGTTCAGGCGGGAAGTATGGTTTTCCGTTACGGCTTGATGCTGGGTCTGCCGGTTATTACTTTGCTGCTCTGCCTCAACCTGACGATGGGGTTGCTCAACCGCCTGACACCGCAGCTTTCCATCTTTGTCATTGGTTTTCCGATTTCGTTGACCGTCGGCATGGTTGCCATGTCGCTGGTCATGTTCACGCTTGCTCCTTTCTTTGAAAACATGATGGGCGGGATTTTTGACCATCTGTTTGTGATCCTGACCGGGTTCAGATAACGCATGAAAGGACGCTTTTATTTACCGCTTTATGTCACCGGCGGTGACGCATACCAGGGAAGGGGTTATGAACCTGAAATCCTCTGTCAATACCGCTAATGTATTGATTTACAGTGAAGATCATTTTTCCGCGATGGGGCTTATCACCTTGATTAAGCTCTACCGACCAAATCTGCGCGTCAGCCATATTCGTAGTGTGGAGGAGGCGAGCCTGGCGGTAAGCGGTAAGCTGCGTGTTCTGGTGGCGGTGGCAACTCAGGCGACGAATCTGATGTCGCTGATGCAGACGATGCAGTGTTTGCGTGAGACAAAAGAAGAGTTGCCCTGTTTGCTACTCAGCGAAGATCTCAACCCCGTGCTGCCCGCGCTGTTACCGGATATTCCGACGCTGGGGCTGGATTCGCCTATTCGCACTATTTTTGAGTCGATAACCGGCTTGATGACGAAAAAAGGCGCGAAACGGCAAAAGCTTGTCGAGTTACCGCTGTTAACGCAGCGCCAGCGCGAAGTGCTCTGCCTGCTGGCCTCTGGCTCCAGCGCGCAGGAAGTTTCATCTGTTCTGGGCATTAGCCTGAAAACCGCCTACGTTCACCGCCGGGATATTCTGACGCGCCTTAATATCTGCCCGAGTTATTATCGCGGTGTCTTTACCGCCCGGTTGTCGTAAAAGGTAAACGGGCGCAGAAACAAGAAAGCCCCGGCGGTTGTTAACCAGCCGGGGCTTTCACGAGTGACCCGCAGGGGAAGCGATTATTGCAGGGTCGCGGTTGTGCCTGACACAAAGTTTAACATCGGGCTTTTTTTCATCGCCCGTGATGGTGGAATACAAAGGCTACAGGTAAAACCTTTGAACATATGTTCCGGCGTGCTAATAAAATTGCCGCCACAACAATCGCACTGTGTCTGTTTTAACATGCCGCCGTCGACAAAACGTAACAGCGTCCATGCGCGGGTTAACCCCAGCACCGGTTTTTCATCGGCTTCAGCCAGACCGTGTTCAAGATAAATACGGTAGGCTTTCAGCATTAACTCAACAGAGCGTCCCTTTTCTACTTTCTGCAAGTAGCAGTAAATATTATAGAAAATGGATGAGTGGATATTCTGTTCCCACGCCATATACCAGTCGGCAGAAAAGGGCAGCATTCCTTTTGGCGGTGAATCGCCTTTCAGCTCTTTGTAGAGCTTTAACAGCCTTCTGCGGCTGAGGCTGGTTTCACTCTCCAGAACCTGCATTCTGGCGCCGAAATTAATCAGTTCCATCGCGATTTGCGCGTCTCTGATCTCCGACATAATGCTTTTTTCGTGCAACATAGTGTCTTCCATTATGCTGCCTCGTTGCCGTCTTCGCCGAGGGTGTTAAGCAGATTGCTCGACAGAATGATCCCGGTGTGCAAGCGCTGAAGCGCATCGATACGGGAATCTTTTGTCAGGCAATTAATCACTACATCATCATCAATACGCAACCGGCTGATAAGCTGGCCGGTCGAAGAGAGCTTAATAAGTTGCGGCAGCGATAAAGTACCTAATGTTTCCAGCGTAGTGTCGTTTAAACCCAGGCGGAAACCGGCGGCAATTTTATCTTCACGGATCAGACGCTGTGCCAGTAACAAGTAGGACAGGTTCAGATCCTGAATGGACTGCATTTGTTCTTCAAAATTGTGTTCGTTCATCAAGTTGCTCCCGTAAAAACCGCCAGTCGATATAGGTTTTTACTTTTATTTAATTAATAAATATGCGAGCAACCACTTTATTTCGATAATAATCAAATTAACTAACAAGCAAAATTTTACTATTTTATTATGCAGGTGAAATTTATTATTCCTGCTTTAAATGTCTTTAGGTTGTTGCCTAAGACGGAAATAAGATTACACAATTGCCTTAATTCGAACAATCGCGAAAATGCGGAAAAAACAGGAGAATCGTAAATCCTGTTTTATGATATTTTAAAATAACTATATATTTCATATGCTTACATAAGATATTGGTACGAATATTACTTTAGTTACATAAATTTCCGCGTTGGGGGTGAGAAAGTGTCTCTTTTTCAGTAATAACTTATCCTATTGAAATGATTAGGCGTAAAGAGAATATATCCGCAGTGGTGCTATGCGTATAAAAAGGTTATTTGAGGGGGGATGGGATAAGTTGTAATGATAATTTTAAATGTTCGTGGTTTGAATATGCGAATCATTCTCTGATGTGAAAAATCGACGAAAGATGGGCTGGTGACCTGCTCACAGGCGATCTCTAAGAATAGTCTTGTTTTCAAGGCTTCTCCTCCTAATCCCCCGCGTCCTGCGGGCATATAAGAAAATCATCTGAATAGTTCATAAAACTGACTATTTACTTTGGTTATTATCGCTGTTAGTTATTATCACAAGTTGTTAACAAGTTCTCTTTAGGGTGGAATTTTATTCTGCGTTCGCCGGGCGAAAGGTGTCAGGAATCCTTAAAACCGGGCAATGGCGCGAAGAATTGCTTTTCATGCTTCCCTAATGCTGCCGCGTTTGCTGGCACGGACCGGGTAGTTGAATGCAGTACGATCCTTTTCAGCACAGGTATGCAGTCAAGAGGTTATCAGGGAGCGCGATCGCAATAGTTGTGATTGGAAGAACTCTTACTGTGAATATCTATGAGGATTTAAAATGAGCGTTGATTTTAATAGCAGGACAGGAGCCGCTAAAACGTCCGGTTCGCTTACTTTTGGGCTGAAATCGCATTATGACTTCATTGTTTGCGGTGCAGGTTCTGCCGGGTGTGTGGTTGCTGCACGTCTGTCCGAGCTGCCGGATGTCCAGGTCTTGCTTCTTGAAGCGGGCGACGATGATGTCAGCCCTACCATTTACGACCCCGGTAGCTGGCCGTTGAATTTGGGTTCTAAATACGACTGGAATTTTGTTGGGGAACCCAATCCGCATCTCAATGGCCGGCGGTTGCCCTTAAATATGGGCAAAGGGCTGGGCGGCGGTTCAAGCATTAATGTGATGGTCTGGTCGCGCGGGCATAAAAGCGACTGGGATTACTATGCCGCAGAGTCGGGCGATTCGGGCTGGGAATATGCGTCTATCCTCGACTATTACCGGCGGATCGAGAACTGGCAGGGCGCGCCCGATCAGCGACGCCGTGGTGTCGGTGGGCCAGTCTATGTTGCCCCCGCGATTGAACCGCAGCCGCTGGTACATGCCACGCTTGGGGCCGCCAGTGCATTTGGTATTCCCCGTTTTGATAGCCCGAACGGTGAGATGATGGAAGGCCCCGGCGGGGTGGCGATCGCTGATTTGCGTATTCGCAATGGCCGACGCCAGTCCATCTTTCGCTCTTATGTCTATCCGCGCATGTATCAGCCCAATTTGACGGTGGTAACCCATGCGCTGGTCACGCGTTTGCTGTTTGAAGGTAAGCAGGTGATAGGCGTAGAAGTGGTGATGAATGGTCAACTGTGCCGTATCGGCGCGCTATGCGAAGTGGTGATGTCGATGGGCGCTATCCAGACGCCGAAAGTCCTGATGCAATCAGGGATTGGCCCGCAGGAAGAACTACACGCGCACGGCATCAAGGTGGTCGAGCACCATCCTGGCGTGGGGCAGAATCATCAGGACCATATTGCTTTTGGCTGCACGTGGGAGTATCGCACACCGCAACCGGTGAATGCGGGTGGCTGCGAATCAACGCTGTACTGGAAGAGCGACACGCGTCTTGAGACGCCGGATCTGTTGCAGTGCCAACTCGAATTTGCCGTACCGTCGCCGCCGGAGGTGGGGATTGACCCGCCTGAGCATGGCTGGACGATGTTTGCCGGGCTGGCACAGCCGAAAAGCCGCGGGAGCGTGCGGTTGTCAGGCCCCGATCCTGACGATCCGCTGGTGATTGATCCTAACGTGCTCAGTGAGCCGGAGGATTTAACCGCGGCTTTCGCGACCGTTGAACTGTGCCGGGCAATTGGCAACCATCCGCATTTTGATAACCTCATCAAGCGCGAAGTGACGCCGCTGTATCGCGAACGTCATCAGATGGAGCAATTCTTGCGCAACTCAGCGGTGACGTTCTGGCACCAATCCTGTACCGCGAAAATGGGGCGTGATGCGATGTCGGTGGTCGACGGGCAACTGCGGGTTTACGGCATTAAAAACCTGCGCATTGCCGATGCGTCCGTTCTGCCAAGAATACCCGTTGGCAACATCATGGCACCCTGTGTGGTGATCGGTGAACGCGCCGCCGATCTCATTAAAGCAACGCATGGGTTGCAGGTGATGGGATCGCACTATTTTTAAGCGTAATTTTCGGGCAGGGGAAGGTTTTCCCCTGCTATTTATTAAGTTTCACAACGTCGCCATTTTTAGTCATTTGATAGGCGCCGTCATCTACGGTAAATACCAGCCCTAAGTTTTTGCTCCAGTCCACAGAAAAAACGGCTTCTTTTTCGATGCAGTTTCTTTTTGTTTTCATATCATCAAAACAAAGCCTGTCGTATTTACCTTCTTCTTTATAACCCTCGCCGAATAACCAGAAAGTGATGGTGAAATTACCATATGATGCGGGTTTGGGAATTCCATATTCTTTTTTTAAGCGATCCTTGTTTTTTAGCCACCAGTTTATTTTTGCTTTATCAGTAAGCGGAAAGTTATTCACCAGAACATCACTAAAATTTCTTCGTTGGTGTATTTCTACAATTTCCACTGGACGTAATGTCAGCCATAAAAAATAACCACCCAGCATGCATCCCAAAAGAAATAGTGCATAAAATACCATCTTTCGTTTACTAAACATAAGCGTTATCCCTTGATTTCTAATCAAATGTCGGTATGGGCTGTAGATAGTAAAGGGATTCGACAGATGGCGGAACTCATCAAACAGAATACGGCAACACTCCTGCCTTGTTACCTTCTCAAGCCCTCTGGACGCATCCGCAGCCAAAAGCAGTGACCGGGGCAGGCAAGGGCACAACACTATAACGCAGCATCTGCGATAGCGGGCAATCTCTGGGCCAGATACTCGCTCAAAAAATCGATGCACGTTTTGATACGCTGAGCGCTGGACGCGCGCCGGGTATACACCGCCCAGATATTCGCAGCCTGATACCATTGCGGCAATATATGCACCAGTTCGCCGCGCTCAATGAACGTCGCCACATCCCATGTCGAACGCAATGCAATACCGTGCCCTTTTCGCGTCCAGGTCAGCACCACGCTGCCGCTGTTTGATGAGTGACGACTATTCAACCGGCATTGAATGTGTTGCTCGCCGTCCGTCAGTAACCAGTTACCAAACGCGGAATTTTTTTCCTGAATCATCAGGCATTCATGCTGTAGCAGGGCATCAATAGATTCCGGTACGCCGTGACGCGCAAGGTAATCCGGCGACGCGCAAAGAATACGGCGGTTGGCTGCCAGCGGGCGGGCGATATACCGTTCGTTGATGTCATCACCGACGCGGATCTCAATATCGATACCTTCTTCCACTAAATCCATTTCACGAGCGCTAAGCAGTAGCTTCACGTTGATATTGGGATAGCGCAGCATAAATTCCGCCAGTGCATCCGCAATGAAACGGTGTCCAAAACCAAATGAACAACTGATGGTGATATTGCCGCTAAGCGCCCCACGCTGGCCGTTGAGGAGGCTGACAAACGTATCCATTTCGCTCACCACCTGCATCGCCCCTTCCAGCGCATTTTCCCCTTCAGGCGTTAAGCGCATGATTCGGTTATTACGAAAAAAAAGCCGCGTCTCAAGGCGCTTTTCCAGAATGGCGATCCGCTTACTGATGTATGACGGCGACAAGCCCAGTTCCAGCGCTGCGCGGGCGAAACCACCATTACGGACTACGGTGACAAAAACGTAAAGATCGTCGACGGAAGGCCAGCCTTCGAGAGGCTGGGGATGTTTTTTCCCTGGTGGCATCAATTTCATCGCGTTATTGGCAGGCCATGGATAATGAAGGTGTTATAGCACTGATTGCAGAAAAGGCCGTAATTTAGCGAGGAAGCGTTCCGGGATCTCTTCCTGCGGAGAATGCCCACAGGGTAACGCTTCACCCTCGACCAAAACCGCTTTCTCCCGCCAGGTATCCACCACGTCATACAGTTGCCCAACTGTACCGTGCGCGCCCCATAGCAACAGCAGCGGACAGTGAATGCGGGCCGAAGCATCTTCTGCATCATCCACCAAATCTATGGTTGCTGCCGCCCGGTAATCTTCGCAGACCGCGTGGATCATTTCCGGGCGCTGGTAGCAACGCAGATACTCTTGCAGGGTTTTCTCGGATGTCGCACCGGGCGTTTTTAGCTGGCCTTCAATATGCTTACGCAGAAAAAATTCAGGATCGTGCCCGATCATCGTTTCTGGCAGCGGGAAAGGCTGAATCAGGAAGAACCACCAGAAATAGCGAGTGGCAAAGGTTTTATCCGTCAGGGCGTACATCGTGGCGGTTGGCGCAATATCAATAAACGTACAGCACATGACATTCTGCGGATAATCGAGCGCCAGCCGATGGCCGACCCGCGCGCCGCGATCGTGGCCGACAAAGGCAAAACGCGCAAACCCTAACGCTGCCATCAGCATGACAATATCCTGCGCCATTGCCCGCTTAGAGTAGGCGCGGTGTGTTTCGTCGCTCTCTGGCTTGTCACTGTCGCCATAGCCGCGTAAATCGGGCAGGACTACGGTGTACTCTTTCGCAAGCTTAGGGGCGACTTTTTGCCATGTCACATGGTTTTGTGGGTGTCCATGCAGCAGCACCAGCGGCAAACCGCTACCGCCAACCGCTGCCCGGATAGTTAAATTATTCGCCAGGCGCACATCCTTAAGCGCGAACCCGTCAATAAAGGGCGAGGCGCCTTTTTCGGTTATCGTGCTCATTATTGCTGCTCCCGCTTTAACCACGGATGACGCGCATAATGTTGCTCCTCGAATTGCGTTATCCCGGCCTCATATTGCAACGTCCATTCAACCGCATCGTCTCCGCTCGCCAACATTTCGCGCTTAAGCTCGCTTATCGCAAACGGGATGACCTTATCGCTGGTCATAATTTCACACGGCGCAAGGGAAACCGTAATGTGGTTGGTCGTGATATCAAAGGCGCATTTTTTCAGGTCTTCGAAAGCCGCGTCGTCCACAGAGATGGTCAGCACACCGTTGCGCTGGCAGTTGTCGTTAAAGATCCCCGCGAACGTTGTGCCGATAAGCGCGCGGATCCCCAACTGTTTCAGTCCCCAGACGGCATGTTCGCGACTCGAACCACAGCCGAAATTAGGGCCTGTCAGCAGGAATGTCGCCCCCTGCCAGCCTGGCATATTGAGAATAAAAGCGGGATCGGGTTGACCATCGGCAAGAAAACGGCGGTCAAAAAAGACGCCTTTATCCAGCCCCTGACGATCGATCCCTTTGAGAAATTGCTTTGGCATAATGACATCGGTATCGATGTTCGCCTCCAGCATGGGGGCAAGCAGGCCGTTGATGCGCTTAAATTGTTCCATGTTATTCACTGGCCTCCAGTAACGTACGCACATCCACCAGGTGCCCGGCGACCGCTGCCGCAGCAACCATGGCCGGGCTCATCAAATGGGTTCTTGAACCTGCACCCTGTCGACCGGGAAAATTACGGTTCGTCCCCGACGCGCAGCGATCGCCGGGCGCCAGTACGTCCTCGTTCATGGCAAGACACATTGAGCACCCGGACTGACGCCATTCAAAACCGGCATCAAGAAAGATCTGTGCAACGCCCTCTTTTTCCGCCTGCTGGCGAACCTGTGAGGAGCCCGGCACGACGATGGCCCGCACATGGCTGGCGACTTTGCGTCCCCGGACAACCGCTGCCGCCGCGCGGAGGTCTTCAATCCGCCCGTTGGTGCAAGACCCAATGAACGCATGGGTGATAGGCAGCCCGCGCAGCGGCATGCCGGGTGTGAGTGCCATATAGCGTAGTGCGTTTTCCATTGCCTGACGTTTTACCCGATCCCGCTCCTGATCGGGCGAGGGGACGCAGCTGTCAATAGAACAGGTTTGATCCGGGCTGACGCCCCAGGTCACTTTCGGTGTCATGACGCGGCAATCGAGGGTGACGGTTTTATCAAAAACGGCATCCGGGTCGCTGTGAAGTGCTGACCATGCTTGCCGCGCCTGGCGCCAGAGCGCACCGGTTGGGATTTGCGGTTTTCCTTCTATATACGCAAAGACTTTCTCGTCCGGGGCGATAAGCGCACCGCGCGCGCCCGCCTCAACCGCCATATTACAGAGCGTCATTCGGCCCTCGACGCTCAGCGCTGCAATGGCCTCGCCGTCAAATTCAATGGCGTAGCCTGTTGCACCATCCGCGCCTATGCGTTCAAGCAGTTCGAGTACGATATCTTTTGCCGTACAGCCAAACGGTAATTCCCCCATCACGCGCACGCGTAAGGTTTTGAGCTTGTGATAAACCAGCGTTTGTGTCGCCAGCAGATGTTCAATTTCCGACGTGCCAATGCCAAACCCCAGCGCGCCGAACGCCCCGTAAGTTGTTGTATGGCTGTCACCGGCGGCAATAACCATGCCGGGCATCACCAGGCCTTGTTCGTGCGCAACAACGTGTTCAATACCTTGCCGTGGGTCCAGCACATCAAACAGTTCAATACCGAAATCGGCGGCGTTTTGCCTGAAGTAGTCGACCTGCAACTGTCCGCCAGCGTCGGTCATATCACTATCGCGCTGCGGTCGGGTGGGATTAACGTGGTCGATATTGAGTAAAAAATTTTGCGGTCGTCGCACTGTACGGTGGCGTTCCCGTAACCCGCTAAAGGCTTGCGGGCTGGTATATTCGTTCAGAATAGAACGGTCGATATAAAGTAATAGATGGCCTTCATTATCCAGCTCGCGGATCGTATGTGATTCAACGATTTTTTCGTATAGCGTTTTAGCCGACATGGTTATTATCCTGGGCAACCCTGTTGCAGATAAGTGTCTGGTTTATGATGACACACTATTACGTTAACGATGATTCCAGACTGGAAAGTATAAAAATACATATCGTGTTGATGCTCACATTATTTCAATAAGATTTTGCTGTATAGCCACCCACTTTTAACCCCTGGATGGGGTATGCCTGGCGTTTGCGCGGCGTTTCCATCGCGTCCGGGCATTCAAACTGCGCCCTGGATCACACTTAATCTTCTTATTCCAGTTCAGCCTGTTGAACAAGGCATATTTTCCCCCGTTCATGGCGGATACTATTTATATCAACAGTAAGAGGGTTCTGAGATGGTTCGCAAAGGGTGTAATTCATTAATTCGTGCCGAGAAAATATTAACGCATATCGCTTATGTTGGCGTGGCGAGTTATATGGAGCTCTTGAAAGAATTTCAATACCCAAAAAGTAGCTTGCTGAATTTATTAAATGTGATGGTTGATTGTGGCTTCTTAATTAAAAATGAGCATGGTCAATATGCCCTGGGGATAAAAAACTATGAACTTGGCTGCCAGGCGTTGCACCGCAAAAATATCTTCGAGGTGACCAAGCGACCCATGCAGGAACTGTCGCTGAAAAGCGGCCTGGTGTGCCACCTGGGCGCGATGGAGAGTTACTCCGCGATTTATCTCGACAAGGTAGAAAGCCCGGATTCGGTGCCGACGCGGAAAAGTTGGATCGGCAAAAAACTGGAATTACATATTACCGCACTGGGTAAAGCGTTACTGGCCTGGAAGACACGCGAAGAGCTGGATTATTTTTTAAATGTATTAACATTGCCAAAGCACACGCGCAATACGATCACCGATAAGAATTTATTCCTGGAAGAGTTGCAAAAAACACGGCTGCGTGGGTGGGCAATAGACAATGAAGAATCTACTTATGGTGCAGTATGTTTAAGTATGCCGGTATTTAATATGTACAGCCGGGTTAACTATGCGATCTCACTTTCTGGCAATCCGGTGGTGTATTCCAGTAATAAGGTCGACGGTTATCTTGAATTGCTCCGGCAATGTGCAGGGCAAATATCATATGGACTGGGATACAGAAACGAAAATGAATATTTAAGAAAAGGAAACTGAAGTCATGAGAAAATTTAAGGGAATTATTCCGCCGGTATCCAGCACATTTCACCGGGACGGGACAATTGATAAAGCGGCAATGCAGCATGTCGCCGACTTCTTAATTAATGAAGGCGTTGACGGGCTGTTTTACCTGGGCACCGGCGGTGAATTTAGCCAGATGAATACCAGCCAACGGATGGCATTAACGGAGGAAGCCGTGGCTGTCGTCGCCGGGCGAGTCCCGGTGTTAATTGGCGTTGGCTCGCCATCGACCGATGAAGCGGTCAAACTGGCCCGGCATGCCGAAGCCTGCGGCGCGGATGGCGTGGTCGCCATCAACCCGTATTACTGGAAAATCGCGTCACGCAATCTGGACGACTATTACCAGCGCATTGCCCGCAGCGTCACGCTGCCGGTGATCCTTTATAACTTCCCGGACTTAACCGGCCAGGATTTAACCCCCGACATCGTGACGCGTCTGGTTTTACAAAATGAGAACATCGTTGGGATCAAAGACACCATCGACAGCGTCGGCCACTTGCGCACGATGATCAACACGATCAAAGCGGTACGCCCGGCATTCTCCGTGTTCTGTGGTTACGACGACCATCTACTCAATACCCTGCTGCTGGGCGGCGATGGCGCGATTACCGCCAGTGCTAATTTTGCCCCGGAATTATCCGTTGGCATCTACAACGCCTGGCGTGAGGGCAATCTGGCGACTGCCGCCACACTGAATAAAAAGTTACTGCAACTGCCGTCGATCTACGCGCTGGAAACACCGTTTGTTTCGCTTATCAAGTACAGCATGCAATGTGTGGGGCTGCCTGTGGACACCTATTGCCTGCCGCCAATCCTTGAGGCTTCAGAAGAAGCCAAAGAAAAAGTACGTGCGCTGCTGGTCGCGCAGGGCATTTCACAGGCCTGAGGAGAACATTATGTCTGTTCGCGATATTTTTGCTGACGAGAATCACGATATCTACCGGGTCAGGACACACGCCGCCGGTCCACAAGGTGAATTGCCGTTAACGCCGGAGATGCTCATCAATCGCCCGAGCGGGGATCTGTTTGGCATGACCATGAACGCCGGTATGGGCTGGAAGCCCGAAGAGCTGGATCGTGATGAAATACTGCTGCTCAGTACGCTGGGCGGATTGCGCGGCGCTGATGGTAAGCCTGTCGCGCTGGCGCTGCACCAGGGGCACTACGAGCTGGATATTCAGATGAAAGCGGCGGCGGAGGTTATCAAAACGCACAACGCCCTGCCTTATGCTGTGTATGTTTCTGATCCGTGTGACGGGCGAACCCAGGGCACGATCGGGATGTTTGACTCGCTGCCTTATCGTAATGACGCATCGATGGTGATGCGCCGTCTTATCCGTTCCTTGCCCGGCGCGAAAGCGGTGATCGGTGTGGCGACCTGTGATAAAGGGCTTCCCGCTACCATGATGGCGCTTGCGTCGCAACATGACAAAGCGACGGTGTTAATTCCCGGCGGTGCGACACTGCCTGCGCAGCACGGTGAAGATAACGGCAAAGTGCAGACGATAGGCGCCCGATTCGCGAATGGCGAGTTAACGCTACAGGCCGCGCGTCGCGCGGGTTGCCAGGCATGTGCCTCCTCCGGTGGCGGCTGCCAGTTTTTAGGCACCGCCGGGACATCTCAGGTGGTGGCCGAAGGGCTGGGGTTGGCTATCCCGCACTCTGCACTGGCGCCTTCCGGCGAGCCGGTGTGGCAGGAAATTGCCAGAGCCTCTGCGCGAGCAGCGCTGCATTTGAGTAAAAAAGGTATCACCACCAAAGACATTCTCACCGATAAAGCGATTGAGAACGCGATGATAGTGCATGCGGCATTCGGCGGTTCGACCAATCTGCTGTTACATATCCCGGCCATCGCCCATCAGGCCGGTTGCCACATCCCGACGGTCGATGACTGGATCCGCATCAACAGGTTGGTGCCGCGGCTGGTCAGTGTGCTGCCAAATGGCCCGGTTTATCATCCGACCGTCAACGCCTTTATGGCAGGCGGCGTGCCAGAAGTGATGTTGCATCTGCGTGGCCTGGGGTTATTGCATGAAGAGGTGATGACCGTAACGGGCAGTACGCTGAAGGAAAACCTCGACTGGTGGGAGCACTCTGAACGTCGGCAACGATTCAAAGCGCTGCTGCGTGAACAGGAGCAGATTGATGCTGATGAGGTGATTATGTCACCGCCGCAGGCGCAAAAACGGGGATTGACCTCCACTATCACTTTCCCGGTGGGCAACATTGCGCCACAAGGATCGGTGATCAAATCCACCGCCATTGATGCCTCGGTGATTGATGACCAGGGGATCTACCACCACAAAGGCATTGCGAAGGTTTACCTGTCTGAGAAAAGCGTGATTTACGATATCAAGCACGACAACATTAAAGCCGGGGATATCCTGGTCATTATTGGGGTCGGGCCATCCGGCACCGGGATGGAAGAGACGTATCAGGTGACCAGCGCGTTAAAACATCTCTCTTACGGCAAGCATGTTTCGCTGATTACCGATGCTCGTTTTTCGGGCGTCTCTACCGGTGCCTGTATCGGCCATGTCGGGCCGGAAGCGCTGGCTGGTGGCGCAATTGGTAAATTACGCACAGGGGATATTATTGAAATAAAAATTGACTGTCGGAAGCTGCAAGGCGAGGTCAATTTTTTAGGGACAAGCGCAGATAAAAAATTACCCTCACGAGAGGAGGCCACCGCTATTTTAAATGCCAGAAATAGTCACCCGGATTTAATGCCCGACCCTGATCTGCCGGATGATACCCGACTGTGGGCGATGCTCCAGGCCGTGAGCGGCGGGACATGGTGCGGGTGTGTATATGACGTCAATAAAATCAGCAATGCATTGCGCGACTATTTTAATAAAAACTGAAAGTAAAAATAGAACATCTTGACCCTGAATAATTCGGCTGTATAGGCGTAATTTATGCAGCCGAATTATGACGGGTACCTACCTGAATAATGAGAGGACATTATGCCACTAATTATCGTTGTGGCAGGTATTGCTTTACTCCTGCTTTTAACCATAAAAGTTAGACTCAACACCTTTGTTTCTTTAATTATTGTCTCGATTGCTGTCGCCATCGCCAGTGGAATGGATCTGAATAAAGTCGTCGCCTCGGTCGAGTCTGGTCTTGGCGGTACGCTTGGTCATATTGGTTTGATATTTGGCTTTGGTGTGATGCTTGGCCGCCTGTTATCTGATGCGGGGGGAGCACAGCGTATTGCGCTGACCATGCTGAATTATTTCGGTGAAAAAAGGCTCGACTGGGCGGTGGTTTGTTCCGCATTTATTGTCGGTATTGCGCTCTTTTTCGAAGTGGGTTTGATTCTGCTGGTGCCTATTTTGTTCGCCATCGCGCGCGAAGCGAAAATATCACCCATGTATATGTGTGTGCCCATGCTCGCCGGTTTGCTGGTTGCGCACGGCTTTTTGCCACCCCATCCGGGCCCGACAGTTATCGCCCGGGAATATGGCGCTGATGTTGGGTTAGTGCTGATATACGGAATTATTGTTGGCATTCCAACCTTTATTCTCTGCGGCCCGATACTGAACAAATTCTGCCAGCGGATCATTCCGGATGCGTTTAAAAAAGAGGGCAATATTGCCTCACTTGGGGCAACCAAAAGATTCAGCGAAAGTGAAATGCCAGGGTTCGGTATCAGCTTCTTAACCGCGATGTTGCCGGTGATCCTGATGGCGCTGGTCACCATTATGCAGATGTCCCGTGCAAAAGGTGCCGGGGATCCTGGCCTGCTCTATAACGTGTTCCTGTTTTTAGGCAACTCGACGATTGCCATGCTGATTTCATTGTTGTTTGCCATTTACACGATGGGGTTAGGCCGCGGGAAAACCATTCCGGAGTTGATGGATTCCTGTGGTAAAGCGATCGCCGGTATTGCCGGGCTGCTGCTGATTATCGGCGGCGGGGGAGCCTTTAAGCAGGTGCTGATTGATTCCGGTGTCGGTCAATATATCTCGACGTTAGTATCGGGTATGGATATCAATCCGATTCTGATGGCCTGGGGTGTGGCGGCTTTCCTGCGGATTTGTCTGGGATCGGCTACCGTGGCGGCTATCTCTACTGCCGGGCTCGTGATCCCTTTACTGGCCGTCCATCCTGATACCAACCTTGCCTTGATTACGCTGGCAACGGGCGCAGGCTCTTGTATCTGCTCGCATGTCAATGACGCCAGCTTCTGGATGATTAAAGATTTCTTCGGCCTGACGACCAAAGAGACGTTATTGTCCTGGACATTAATGTCAACGCTGTTATCCATCTTCGGGCTGCTGTTTATTCTGCTGGCCAGCATGGTGGTGTAACTGCACATCTGGTTTTCTGGAAATAACCGCCCAAAATTAGAAAATTTGAGCGAAACCTGGCGCAGGGTATGTCACAAATAACATACCCTGTGCCATTTTTTATTTATGCCTGGATTTTAATTAATGGCGAATACAGCGTGTCGCTATTGTATTAAATCAAAAACCTATTGTTCCTGATTAAGAACAATAGGTTTTGAATTCTATACAACCCGCATCAATTCAGGTAAGGAATCTGGCGTAAAAAGTGAACTGCTTTCTGCGGGCGTATTATTTTCTTATAAACCACAAAAACACACCCTTGCGTTTTATTTACTTATAATTCAACTGCTTAGTTTGTTGCTTTTGTTTGTTTTGTTTTTCGTACATGTAAACAAAATGTGATGCGACTCATAAAAGCTTTCTTCAGCAATAGACGATTAAGGATATTCCCGACTATTGTATTTGTATTGTATACAACACAAAAACTGTCGTGACGGGTAATTGTAAATATGAAGTTTTCACCCGATACGCATATTCTCAATACAATACAACGGGGCATTTAATATTATTACCTCAACAATAAATGAGACCCTATGCCCATAACCCGTGAGGTGCACTGCAATGCAATTGGAAAATTCCAAGTCGATTGGTTTGCGTGAAGCAACAGGCACGATAAAAAAATCAAACGTGCGCTGGTTAGTCGTTGCTATGTTATTTTTTATGACATTAATCAACTATGCCGACCGATCTTCAATATCCCTCGCCGGTCCTGCGATGGCGAAAGACCTGGGCCTGAATCCTGTCGATATGGGGTTTATTTTTTCCGCTTTTGGATGGGCTTATGTCATTTTCCAGTTACCTGGCGGTTGGTTACTGGATAAGTTTGGTTCGAAACTTATCTACAGCTTCAGTATCTTTTTTTGGTCGCTGTTTACATTGATGACGGGCATGGCGGGCTTTGTCTCCGGTGCGATGGCGGTGGCTTTTATCTTCGCCATGCGTTTTTTGGTCGGCGCATCGGAAGCCCCCTCGTTTCCGGCAAACAGCCGTATTGTGGCGACATGGTTCCCGGCTTCTGAGCGCGGAACGGCGGCTGCCATTTTCAACTCGGCGCAATATGGCTCTACCGTCTTTTTCGCGCCGTTAATGGGCTGGCTGGCGCACACCTGGGGCTGGCACTCCGTGTTCACCGTGCTGGGGTTATTAGGTATCGCCTTTCTGCCCGTATTTCGCAAAATCGTAAAAAGCCCGAAAGAACATCCGATGGTGAATGAGGCGGAGCTGGACTATATCTCTGCCGGTGGCGCGCTGATCACCCTTGAAGAAAAGAAAGGGCAGCAGACCAAAGATGAAGGCCCCAAATTAGGCTATCTGAAGCAGCTATTAAGTAGCCGCATGATGCTCGGCACCTATCTGGCTCAATATTGCCTTAATGCGATTGGCTTCTTCTTCATTACCTGGTTTCCCATTTACCTGGTGCAGGAAAAGAATATGTCGATCATGAAAGCTGGCGTGGTCGCGGCGATCCCGGCAATCTGCGGATTTTTAGGCGGCTTGATCGGCGGCTTTTTCTCTGACTTCCTGATCCGCAAAGGCGTATCTGTCTCTGTTGCACGCAAAATCCCCATTATTAGCGGCATGATGCTCTGCTGCGTCATGGTGCTGTGTAATTACACCAACTCGGAATCTGCCGTTATCGCCATTATGGCTATGTCATTCCTCGGCAAAGGGATTGGTGGAATGGGCTGGACGATTAATACCGATACGGCACCAAAAGAGATAGCGGGGTTATCAGGCAGCATGCTGAATACGTTTAGCAATGCGTCAAGTATTACCACGCCAATTATTACTGGCTATATTTTGAATATCACAGGCTCTTTCCATGCGGTGTTGTGGTTTGTTATTTCACATGCGGTCATGGTTATTTTCTTTTACTTATTTATGGTCGGCAAAATTCAACGCCTGGTCCTTAAGCAAACGGCGTAATACTTTTAATCCGGGAGCATGTTATGGCTATCTCAGATGAAGCGGAAATAAAAAGGTCATTAAGCGTTATCGCCTATGACGAAATAAAAACCATGATCCTGAACCTGGCGTTAAAACCGGGGCATTCAGTGACTGAAATGGGGTTAATCGAACGCTTGCGGATGAGCCGCACCCCCATTCGCGAGGCGCTGTATCGCCTTCAGCAAGAGCACTTCGTTGAACTGGTACCCGGGAAAGGGTGGTTCGTCAGTGAGATAAAACTCTCTGATATTCAGGAGCTTTACGTAATTCGCGAGGCGCTGGAGGGGATCTCCGCACGCCATGCGGCAGAACGCATAAGCGATGAAGAATTGCAAAGAATGGAAAGCTATCTCGAGTCGCTGGAAACGCTCCTGCAAGAAAATGAAGAGGCGGTCGACGATCCGGGCGATTCAATTCATAGCCTGATTTTTCGATTTTCTGGCAATACCTTAATTAATGAAGTGATGAGTATTCACCTTGAACGATTGCAAATGTTCCACCTTATTACCAGCAGCTTGCCTGGACGGAAATTGCAATCATGGCGCGAACACCGGGAAATATTTTTTGCACTGAAAGAAAGGGATGGTTCCCTTGCCGAAGCGTTAATGCGTAAACATATCCGAAGCAGCCTGGAAAGCCTGTTATTAAGCCTGATCGAAAATAAGATCGATTATCAAAAGGCCATTAAACAGCCGTATCCCTTGCCTGGCAGGCTGCCAAAAAATGAGAAACAGGAGTGAAGTCATGCGAAAAGTGATTATTTTTGGCGTCGATGGGTTATCCATGCCGTTGCTGCAACGTTATGCCCGGGAAGGAAGCTTACCGGCGATAGCACAGATGCTGGAACGCGGTGCTGCGACCGAATTACTTCCCTTTATTTCTGCCTGGGGAGATATCAACTGGGTGACATTTATGGCCGGGCAGGCGGTGGGAACATCATGGGTAGGGCAGGGAATGCCTCAGGATAACCAGCATACGGGTAACCTGCTTGGGCAGATGAGTCACCATGGCCTGCGTGCCGCGCTGGTCCACTTTCCTGAAAGTATTACGGCGGATAAAGAACATTTCAGCTTTGCGCCCTATTGGGGCCGCAGCGCGCCCTGGCCTGGCGAAATCTTCAAACCTATGGGCTATACCACCCGCTACGAAGCCCACACCGGTAACAAGCAGGTGAAAAAACAAAAACTGGGCTGGCCGCCCACGTCCGCCCTGGCTTACCACGATAAAGGCGCATGGCAGCCCTTAACGCCGCACAATGATGGTTATCAGTTCACCATGCAGGGTAACAACGGCGAAAACATGACCGTGACGCTGACCAGCCAGCAGGGCAAGCCGGTGCTGCACCTGGCAGATCAGACCCTTGAACTGACGCCGGGCGCGTGGAGCCGCTGGCTGACCTTCACGTCTGGAGAGCGTACGGCAAAGGTGCGCTTTTTCCCGGGGGTGTTTGATCCTGAAAATAATGAGGTAGAAATCCTGCAAAGCCAGGTGACGGACAGCCAGCAGCTCTCCTCACAACCTGCAATCACCAACACCGCGCCGTTTTACAGTAAATGGGTCGTTAAAGCCTCGCCGGAGGAGGATTACCTGCAAGCCACCTTGCAGGAGGCGGAAGAGCAGTCGCTGTGGCTGGCGGACAGTGCGCTTGCGCTTACCCAACAAAAAAATTACGCCTTATGGGCGACTGTGCATCGTTTGATCGATGAGTCTCATCATAACTGCCTGGGCCAGTGCGATCCTGCGTCGCCTTTTTATGACCCGTCGCAGGCGGCCAAGTATGACGATGTGATGCGCCAGTGTTACCAGGTTCTGGATCGGACGATGGCGAAATTGATGCACGAAATGGATGACGAGACCGTGCTGATGCTGGCTTCCGATCACGGGGCCGTGCCGAATAGCTATATGTGCGATATCTACCGCTACCTGGCTAAACATCATCTGGTGGTGCTGGATGAACAGGGGCAACCGGACATGTCCCGCAGCCAGGTCTATCTCAAAGATGAACGCGGTGGCCTGGAGATTTTTGTCAACCTCGCCGGAAGAGAAGCCGCCGGTATTGTCAGCCAGCAGGAGTATGACGCGGTATGCGCCCGGACGCTGCTCGCGCTGGGTAGCTGGCAGGTGCAGGAGAATGGCGTTGCGCGCAATGCGGTCAGCCTGGCTCTGTTGAAACAAGATGCCGTCGGGATTGGTTTTTGGGGCCCGTGCGCGGGTGACATCATTTTCGCCTACAACGCCGGTTTTGTCTGGGGAGTCAGCCAGGACGGGGAGGATATTTGCCCGGTAGAAGTGCCCGGAGCCAATCACGGCCCGCAAAAGCCGACCGCTGAAACTACGCTGTCGAATAACTACGGCGCTTTGCTGATGTACGGCGCTGATGTCCGACCGGGCTACTACCGCGATCGGCAGAATCAGGGTCCGTGGAATATGACCGATCCGGCGGCAACGATTGCGCATTTACTGGGGCTGCCGCTGGATACGCTGGATGGTCGGGTCATGCACGATATGCTTTCGCCAAAACGCTGAGCGCCACAAGAGAGGACAAAATGAAAATTACCGGTGTTACGACTCATTTATTGACGGCAAAACTCAGCCAGCCGTTTTCCTACTCACGCGCACGTTACGATACCCGCACCGCTATGCTTGTGGAAATCGAAACGGACGAGGGGATTAGCGGCTGGGGAGAGTGCTACGGCCCGGCCCGCATGACAAAAGCAGTGGTGGACGAGTTGGGAAGTATGATCATCGGCAGCGATCCGCTAAACGGTGAGTTTCTTTGGCAGGATCTCTATGCCCGGCTGCGGGATCATGGTCAGAAGGGCTTACTGATTGAAGGCCTGAGCGGCATTGATATCGCCCTGTGGGATATTCGCGGCAAATATTTCAACGCGCCAGCCTGGCAGCTATTGGGAGGCCAGATGCGTAGCGAGGTTCAGGCCTACGCGACCGGGCTTTATCGTCGGGATAGCGGTGATGCGGTGGACTATCTGGTGGAAGAGGCGCTCAGTTACGTTGAGCAGGGCTTTACGGCGATGAAACTCAAAGTGGGTTTTGGCGTGGAGGAAGATTACACCGTTACCCGCGCCATCCGGGAAGCCATTGGGCCTGATATCGCGCTTATGGTCGATGCCAACCACGCCTATGATACGGTGGCCGCCATTAAACTGGCGCAGAAAATCGAGCAGTTTGATATTGCGTGGTTTGAGGAGCCGGTGCCGCCAGAAGATTTGCGGGGGTATCAGCGCGTGAAAGCGGCAACCACCATTCCGCTGGCGGGAGGGGAGTGTGAGTTTACCCGCTACGGTTTTAAAAACGTGCTGGTCAGTGAGGCGATGGACATTATCCAGCCGGATATTTGCGCGGCGGGGGGATTAACGGAGTGCAAAAAAATCTCGGATATGGCGCAGGCGTTTGGTATCCGCACCAATCCCCACGTTTGGGGCAGCGGGGTGGGTATCGCCGCGTCATTGCAATGGATAGCCATGGTGCCGACGCATACACCGGTCTCGTTATCGCCCGCCCAGCCATTACTGGAATTTGATCAGACCGAACATCCTGTACGTCAGGCTATCCTGCAAACCCCGATTACTCATCATCGCGGTGTCGTCACGATCCCTTCAGGGCCGGGGCTGGGAATTGAAATCAACCGCGACGCGCTGGCGTTTTTTAAACGGTAAGTTCCCTTGGGTAGGGAGCGCTGATTGCGGGTTTGGCGAAAGGCAATCAGCGCTTGAGCAGGAGCGCTACAGCGTGACAACAAATTATATTGCGATTGACTGGGGCTCGACCCACCTGCGTGCCTGGCGCTATCAGCACGGTGTTTGTACCGACAGCCGCCAGCAGGAGGCGGGCATCACACGCCTTGCCGGGCGTCATCCCCGCGATATTTTAACCAGCATTACTGAGGGCTGGGAGAGGCAAGTGCCGATCATCATGGCAGGTATGGTCGGAAGTGCTCAGGGCTGGTGCAATGTGCCTTATTTGCCTTGCCCGTTAAGGCTTACCGATATCGCCAGCATGCTGACCCGCATCGAGGAAAATGTGTGGATCGTGCCTGGCGTCAGCGTCGGCGGCGATCGCTGCAATATTATGCGAGGTGAGGAGACTCAATTGCTGGGGGCGTGGCAGCAGGTTCCCGCTTCCCTGTATGTGATGCCGGGAACGCACTGTAAATGGGCGCGGGTTGAAGAAGGGCGTTTGCAGCGTTTTTCCACGGTAATGACCGGGGAGTTGCATCATCTGTTACTTAACCACTCGCTGATTGGCCAGGACTTACCGCTACAGATAACGGATCAGCAGATATTCATTGATGCACTTAATCAAACCCTGCACGGTGGCGATCTTTTGCCGCGTCTGTTTGAGGTGCGCGCCGCTTATATTCTTGGACAACAGGCGCGGGAGGCGGTGAGCGAGCAACTGTCGGGGTTATTAATTGGCGCGGAGATCGCGCAGATGCGTCGTCTTTATGGGCAACTTGAGGCGCATCGCGTGTCTATTGTCGCCAGCCCGCAACTGGGGGCGCGCTATCTCACGGCGTTGAACTTTCTTGGCGTTAACGCGGATCTCCTGGCAGGCGATGTCGCGTTTCAACAGGGAATAAGGAGTATTGTGAATGACCTGGGGAATTGATGTTCCATTGATCGCCATTCTGCGCGGGATCAGGCCAGAAGAGGTGCTGGATCACGTCGGCGCACTTCTGGAGGAAGGGTTTACGGCGATAGAGATCCCGACGAATTCTCCAGGCTGGGAGGAGAGTATTGCCCGTGTGGTCAAACAGTTCGGGAATGCGGGTTTATTTGGTGCCGGAACGGTATTGCAGCCCGGACAGGTGGATGCGCTGGCCGCCGTGGGCGGAAGGCTGGTGGTTACGCCCAATACCTGCGCGCAAGTGATTCGCCGCGCCAGGACGCATGGCATGACCGTTTGCGCAGGCTGCGCGACTGCGACTGAAGCTTTTACTGCCATAGAGAGCGGCGCGCAGATACTAAAAATCTTTCCTTCGTCCACTTTTGGCCCTGGGTATATTCACTCCCTCAAGGCGGTGTTACCGCCGGACGTGCCGGTAATGGCCGTGGGCGGCGTGACGCCGGAAAATCTTGCCAGCTGGTTACAGGCCGGATGCGCAGGCGCAGGGCTGGGGAGCGATCTCTATCGCGCAGGCCAACCGGTCGGGCGTACGCGTGAGCAGGCACAGGCCTTTATCGCGGCCTGGCGTAAAATGGAATGAGTTGATAGCGATTGAGGACACAAAAAAGCCCGCAGGGCTTGCGCCGTGCGGGCTCTTAGGACCTCGTCGGATGACTCTGGTAATCACCGATGGAGAATTTTGGGCTGGCGGAGTCTGAATCTTTCTTTTAACTAGCTGAATTTAAATGTTTTTAATGAATTCAGATTTCAAATGTATACCTAAGCGTATACCAATCGCTTCGCTTAAGACCCTTTCAGGAGCATTTATCCAGCTCGGCGGAAAGCTTGTTTAGTTCGCCCTGAATGTGTTTGCGTCGCTGTTTTAGCAGCAAGCGGGCAGGAATAACGCGCTCGATAATTGTCGGCTTCTTGGTCACGTACTCCGTTACGAGCCGCTTAACATCTTCTTCTGTCCAACCATCCATGACCGGCGTTGGGTTGTAGAGAAGGTTGGCCTGTAGGGCAGGGGCAACTTCCTCATCCAGAATCCTGAATATCTCTTCCCGGCTTAAACCGGACTCCTTCAATCTCTGCGCTATCCAGCGGTAGTCGTAGTCCTGGAGTTCGCGCCCGGTAAAAAGCTCGGATAATGCGTGCCAGACAGGGACACGGTTCACCAGTTGGGCTTCTGTCAGGTGCATATTAGTTTCTCCCCTGCGGCGAAACATACAGGGTTCCGAACAGGAGGTCTGTTCCGACCGATGCGAGAATTCCTCCCACTAATGCCGCAACACCAATGCAAACAGGCGCTGTTGCTGCACAAACGCCTGTTGCGACCACCGCAGCACCGGCTCCCCATCCTCCAGCAATTCCAGCGGTGGCTATAGCACCTTGATGCATCGTTTCGGTGGTTTTATCTTCCGCCTGATAAACTTCATAAGCGGCGACAGCGAAAGAGACGAAGAGAACACGCTTACCGGCAACACTCAATGTTTTAGCGATACCCGATACAGCGCCCCTGTCACGTCCAGCCGACTGGATCATTTCTTTAAAGATTGTGGCCTGCTGCCTTTCTGATAGAGACTCGAAAGGTTGCTGAAACATCTTAGTGGCGTAATGTTCGGTCAGGTCAGCCATCGTGCGCCCCGATGGTTTTAGCTTTTTCGCATACGCTCTACCGACAGGGCTGTTTCTTAGCCGTGAAAGATCCAGTATCTCGTTACGCATTTGAGAGGCTAACGTGGCGGCTTCCCGGGGAGACATTTTCCCGCTTTCAACTGCACGAACAAACTCGGCAGACATCTTTTGAATATCACGCAAATATTGCTCTCTGACACGAGAGTCCTGAATACAATGCGCGGCAAAGTTTGATGCCGTTCCTTGCAGCGAGGCCAGAGCCGCAGAAAAGGCTCTCTGATCATTCTGCATTGCTCCAGCGACAGCTGGGTATGTGAATCCCATTCAGCATCTCATCATGACGAATTGATATGTTCCCAATGATACTTACAGTCTGTTTTTTTGCTAAGCAAACGGTACGTGATTTGTGAAACGAAACCGGTTATTCGGAGTTCCCTTAGTTACTGCAACTAAGCTTTTGCTGTGTTTCGAACAGAGCATAAAAATTCTTTTTTTTGGTTTAACTGGTCATACTGTTCACTAAGTGGTTTTTGTTTTTATTTTCAATCCGATATTAAGTGTATGGTCTGTGAAGAGTGAACAGTTAACTCTTCACCGTGAGTGTTTGGCAGGCAAAAAAAGACCGGCGATTGCCGGTCAGGTTGGGTTGTCTCGTTACGGGTTCATGACACTTCGGCAGCCAGTCGCCGTTACTTTCTTCTTTTAGCGCCAGGTTGTGTCTTGCATCGGCAAGGGTAACTGACGGGTAGGGGCCTATGCTCTTCTTCGCACTTTTCTTGATAAGTGGGCGAATGTAGCGAAACTGCCAGATTTTGCTCCCGCTGGATTTGATGAGTAGCTCAAGGCCATCACCATCATAGAGAACGTAGCCCGCTTCTTTGGGTTTGACGGATTCGATTTCTTTAACGGATAGAGGTTTGTCTTGCCATTGCCGGGTTTCCATAGTTTTAGGCACCTCAAAAACAATATAGCTTTATGAGGTGCCTAACAAGGTGCCTAAAAGGTTCGGATTTAATCAGTTCTCTTCGGACTTCGCGGGACAAATTGCAGACACAAAAAAGCCCGCAAGGCTTGTGCTGTGCGGGCTCTCAGGACTTCATCGGATGACTCTGGTAATCACCGATGGAGAATTTTGGTGGAGCTGGCGGGAGTTGAACCCGCGTCCGAAATTCCTACATCCTCGGTACTACATGCTTAGTCCAATCTTTACATTCGCTTGCCAGCTGCGGATGGACACGCCACTAACAAACTAGCCTGATTAGTTTTAACGCTTCAACCCCAGGCAGGGTCTCCACGCGATCTCTTTTGGGTTTGACCTCTCTTGATCCCCGTCCTAAGAGCGGAGGCTAGGGAGAGAGGGCTCTCAGCAGGTTATTAAGCTGCTAAAGCGTAGTTTTCGTCGTTTGCGACTATTTTTTTGCGGCTTTTTACGAGGCCAACCGCCCCTCGGCATGCACCTTGGGTTTCGCGAATCCCGTCGAATCCAGAATCAGCCCCAAAAGTGTGACGTCAAGTATAGCAAACTTTGACTACGGCATGCCAGTCCATATCACTCTCGTTTTTATCTGACGAAATTGTGAACAACGTTAGCAGCCACGTCAGCGCTCTCAATGACAATAATTTGCACGGTGAATGATATTCCGATAAAGAAACCAGATAATTAACAGGGAAATATTAATATATTATACATTTTCCATTTATTCTATTTATAACAATGATTATTCAATTTTCATTTAAATAATCCACGCAGCGCATTAAGCCATGCTTAAACGTAAACATCATAAAAAGAATATATTCTGTATTTGGGAAAAATTGCTTAATTTTATGAGTTAAGAATTTGCCTAATTACAAAACGTTGTTTATATCTTTCTTATTGTAAAATTTTG
Organism: Kosakonia sp. H02; assembly: GCA_030704225.1. Lineage (NCBI taxonomy): Bacteria > Pseudomonadati > Pseudomonadota > Gammaproteobacteria > Enterobacterales > Enterobacteriaceae > Kosakonia > Kosakonia styphnolobii. Next base: position 3,659,128 of record CP131915.1, on the reverse strand, counting down.
TTTATTGACTGAAAAAGAAAATAATAGATGAAAAATAACAACTTAACCTTTATTCACTTGCTTGTGGCACAGTAAAAATCCACCGACACTTTTAATTTTGTTTCACGTCTCCTGTGCGTAAATAAACGCTGGCAGGCGCTTTTAATATTGCTTTCGCTCCCGAGGTAAATATATGGCCCCGCAAAATAGCCTTCCTGGTTCAGTAGATGTCATAAATCAAAAAACCGGCAATGTCGTTGCGCAATATGCACAAGGCAGTGACCGGGTCGTTAATTTAACCGAAACCAGTATTGTCCGCATTCATGCTTCGCAAGAGTCGGTTAATTTTTATGAGCGCGAAGGAAACGACCTGATTGTCCATATGAAAGATGGCTCAACGGTGCGTTACAACAGCTTCTTTAACCTCGATAGCGACGGCCTGCACAGCGAACTGATTTTCCAGGATGAGCTTGGTACTCATCATGCCGCCTTCCCCTATGCCGCAGAAGCGGGCCCGGCGAGCGCAGAAACTATCGTCCCGGCTTTCAGTGAAGTCGCATTTGATTCTCTGGTCGGTGCCGGTGGAATTTCCACCCTTGCGGTGTTAGGTGGCCTTGCTGGCATTGCCGGGCTGGCGGGCGTTGCCGCAGCAGCAAGCACGGGTGGTGGTGGCCATAGCGGGGGCAATAACGGCAGCGGTGACAACGGTGGTGGGGACAATGGCGGTGGCGACAATGGCGGCGGTGATAACGGTGGTGGGGACAATGGCGGCGGTGATAACGGCGGGGGAGAAACGCCCGTAACCCCAACGCTGAAAGTGAATACTATCGCGGCCGATAACATCATCAACCTGGCCGAATCTACCGAACCACAACTTATTAGTGGTATGACGGAGACCGAACACGCAGGCAGTACCGTGACCATCAGCGCCAACGGGCAGACCTGGACCACCACCGTTGCTGGCGACGGAAGCTGGGGTGTCTGGTTGTCACCCAGCGAGCTAAGCAGTTTCCCTCAGGGCGTGCATGTGCTGCGATTTGCCCTTGTCACGCCTGCGGGCGCGACCGCCACGACGGATTCACAAGTGATGATCAGTACCACGCCGCCGGTGCTGGAGCTGACACCGTTCGCGCCGGGTGACATTGTCGATCAGGATCAGCATATCGCCGACAAAATTGTCCGTGGCTATGTCGGCGCGGAAGATGCGGGAAGCACCATCACTGTTACCCTTAATGGCCGCACCTATACCGCCATCGCCAATGCCGACGGTGAATGGCAATTGGTTATCCCGCAGGCAGATATGGCGCTGCTCCAGGACGGGCAAACGTACACGCTCACCTATCGCGCCGTTGACATCGCCGGGAACGTCACCGAAGAGCAACGCGATTTCAGCACCAACTTCAGCACACCGGCTATCATCATCGATCCCGTCGCCAGCGATAACATCATCAACAGCGCCGAGATCCTCGTTACCCAGGCTATCTCCGGGCAAACCTTTAACATTCCGCCCGGTCAGGTGGTGACCATCACCCTGAACGGCAAAATCTACTATGCAGAAGTGATGGGCGACGGCAGTTGGAAAACGGTGCTGCCTTCTGGCGATCTCGGCGCATTGCCGCAGGGCGACAGTACGCTCTCGGTGTCGGTCAACGATGCCGATGGCAACACCATCGTTAAAACCGTACCTATCAATGTCGATACTGCCACCCAGGGCATCGCCATCGCTATTCTCTCGACCGATGATTACCTCAACGCCAGCGAGGCGGAAAACCCGCTGGAAGTGCGCGGGGTCACGACAGTTATTGGTGATGGCGTCTCCATCATCGTGACGGTGAACGGCATCGATTATCAGGTCACCAGCATTGATGCTTCGGGCCGCTGGAGCGTAACGATCCCCTCGGAAGCTCTGCTGCGGCTCAATGACGGGCCAAATGTGATTACCGCGAAGGTGGTGCTAAACGATCAGAACGCGCAGGATTCCCACACCCTGAACGTGCAGATCCACCACTTACCCAATCCGGTAATTGACGCGCCGTTTGGCGACGGCTACCTCAACGCGGCAGAAAAAAGCGTTGATCAAGTGCTGAGCGGTAACACCGGCGTCACCAGCATCGGCCAACGGGTAACGGTGCAGATCGGGGGCAAAACCTACCAGGCCACGGTCGATAACGACGGAAGCTGGAAAGTGACCGTGCCCGCCGGGGATCTGCAAAGCATTCCTGATGGTTTGTTGACGGTGACGGTTAACGCCAGCGATGCGTCCGGCAACACCACGCCAATTGCTCAGACGGCGGTTGTCGATACGCAGTTGCCAGCGCTGAGCGTGTTACCGCTGACGACGGACGGCAAGTTGAACGGTGATGAACTGGCGCAGAATCAGACCCTGAGCGGCATCAGCGGTGCCAGCGAGCAGGGGCAAACGGTCGTGGTCACCCTGAACGGGAAAACTTACACCACGGTCGTTGGCAGCGATGGCAACTGGCAACTCTCGCTGCCCGCCGCCGATCTCACCCAGTTACAAACCGGCGAGTATCCGCTCACCGTCACGCTGACTGACGCCGCTGGAAACCGCACCACCGTCACGCAACCGGTCAGTGTGAAAACAAGCGCGCTGGAAATTGGCGTGCAGGCGCTGACTGACGGTAACTCGCTCGATGCGGCAGAGATCAAAGTCGATCAGATCCTGCATGGCACCTCGAATGCGGAAGCGGGCAGCACCGTGACCGTCACCTTAGGCGGGGTGAGCTATCAGGGCGTGACGGATGCCCTCGGCAACTGGCAGGTCACGCTGCCGTCCGTCGAGCTGCAAAAACTGAGCGATGGCGATCACAACCTGAGCGTGAGCCTGACCGACGCGTTTGGTCAGAGCACCACTATCGAATCAGGCTTCAGTGTGGATACCACCACCGACGCGGTGGCGATTAATATTATCGCCAGCGATGACTACCTGAACGCCAGCGAAACGGCGGGCGGCTTAACTATCCAGGGCAACAGCGCGGGACTGCCTGCCGGAACCACCGTCACGGTTTCTCTTAACGGTACCGATTACCCGGCCACCATCCAGGCCGATGGTTCCTGGCAAACGGTGATCAGCCAGGCGGCGCTGAACGCGCTGAACGATGGGATCCAGACCGTCACCGCAACGGTGGTAACCCCCGCAGGAACCGTGCTGGATAGCCACAATTTCACCGTCGCTATCCACACCTTGCCGAGCGTTACCGTGAACCCGGCGTTTATCGATAACGTGGTGAACCTGACAGAATCCACCCAAAACCAGACCCTGACCGGCAATACCAACATTACCGGTGCCGGGCAGACGGTGGTGGCGACACTCAATGGTCAAAGCTATACCGGCGTGGTGAACACCGATGGAAGCTGGTCGGTAACGTTGCCGCAGGGCGCAATGGAACTGCTCGAAGAAGGTCCGGGCAGCATCGCGATAGTGGTAACTGATGTCGCCGGTAACCGCGCGAACGATGCCCTTGATTTTACCGTCGATAAAACCCCGCCGACGCTGAGTGTCACGCCGCTAAACGGCACCGATGTGCTGAACGGCAATAACATTGCCAGCGGTATCACCCTCAGCGGTGCGACGTCCGCTGATGCGGCGTCGGTCGTGGTGACCATTAACGGCAACACGTATCCGGCGACTGTCACCAACGGCAACTGGAGTCTCGATCTCGGTAACAATGTGCTCGGCGCGCTGCCATCTGGCGTGACCTCCTGGACGGTGACCGCAACGGATAACGCCGGAAACGTCACCACCGCGATCCGCACCGTAGCCGTCGATATCACCGCGCCGAATGTGGTGATGGATCCGGTAGCCCGCGACAATATCATTGACACCGCCGAACTGAACGCGGGCTTTAGCCTCTCCGGGCGAACCGTCCCGGCAGAGCCTGGCGCGACGGTCAGCGTTACGCTGAATGGCGAAACCCTGACCGGCGTGGTCGCAGGCGACGGCTTGTGGACTATTCCCGTCTCCCCGGCGGTATTAAGCGGCCTGACCGACGGGACTTATGCGGTTTCTGTCACCGTGACCGACAGCGCGGGTAACGCCTCGCAGCCGGTCTCCAGTACCTTCTCGGTGGATACCACCGCCAGTGCGATTGCTATCAACCCGGTCGATGCGGATAACCGGGTTAGCCTTGCCGATATTGCCGATGGCCTGACCATTAACGGCACGTCGGTGCGTATCCCGGAAGGCGGCCATATCACCGTTACGCTTAACGGGGTGCAATACACCACCATGGTGAATGCCAGCGGTTTCTGGCAACTTACCGTGCCGAATGCTGACGCCGCCGCGATTGCCGACGGCACCGTCACCCTGACGGTCACTGCCGTGGATATCGATAACGCGGTTATCTCCAACGAGCTGCCGTTTACCCTGATTACGCACGTCTTGCCGCAGCCGACCATGAATGCGCCGTTCGGCGATGGCGTCGTCAACGCGGTGGAAGCCGCAGCGGGCGGCAATCTGGCGGGCAACACCGGCGTGGTCGGTGCAGGCCAGAGCGTGAGCATAAAGATTGATAACGGTACGCCGCTCACTGCCACGGTCGATGCCAATGGCAACTGGACCGTACCGCTGACACCTACGCAACTGAGTGCGCTCGCTGAGGGTAGCCATACGCTGACGGTGACGGCTATCGACGCGGCGGGGAACACCGGTACCGTCACTACGCCGATGACGGTTGATACCACTGCGCCGACCGCCGCGCTCGATCCGGTCACCAGCGATAACATTATCAACAGTACTGAGGTGGCAGGAGCTATCACCATCAGCGGTACAGGCGTTTACGACTCGCAACATCCGCAGACCCTTACCGTGCTGGTGAATGGTCAGAACTATGACGCAATCCTTCAGCCAGGCGGTGTGTGGAGCATTGTGCTGCCCGCCGGGGCGCTGGCTAACGTGCCGGATGGCCCGGTGGCGGTAAAAGTTACCATTACCGATTACGCCGGTAACAGCAGCACGCAGACCGGCAGCTTCACGCTGGATGCCTCGCCGCTTAATGCGCCGCAGGTGCAAATCAACAAAGTCGCTGGCGATGACTTTATCAACCAGACAGAAGCGCAGGGGCAGGTACAGATTAGCGGCACCTCGACCCATGTTGAAAACGGCCGCACACTGACTGTTACCTTAAACGGCAAAAACTACATCACCACGGTCAATGCCGACGGCACCTGGTCGGTAGGCGTGCCGCCTGAAGACCTGGCGCGGGTGCAGGATGGCACGCAAGTTATCTCGGTGAACGTGAGCGACGCCGCAGGCAACAGCACCTCGGCGAGCCATAGCGTGACCTTTGCTGCGAAACCGGCCTCGCAGCCGACCATCACCATCAACACCGTGGCGCAGGATGACGTGATAAATGCCATTGAGCACAACCTGGCGCTGAATATCACCGGTTCTTCGACCGCGCTGGCGGCGGGCACGGTGATCACGGTGCTGTTTAACGACAAAACGTACACCGCCAGCGTCAACGGCAGTGGTAACTGGACGATCGCCGTGCCACAGGCGGATGTGCAGGCACTGACTGATACACCGGCTAATGCGCCGTATGTCGTTTCTGCCTCCGCGCTTGATGCGGCGCAAAACCCGGCCAGCGCCACCCACAGCGTGGCGGTCGATACCCGCGCGCCAGTGCTGACGGTGGATCTTGCCAACTCCTTCTTAAACGATGGGCGTGTCAGCATCGCCGAAGCCGCGCTGGATCAACAGATCAGCGGGACCGGTACGGCTGGCGAAACAGTCACGCTGACCATTAACGGCACAACCCTGTCGGCGCTAGTGAATGAACAGGGGCAGTGGACGATGGCTATCCCTGCCACGGATCTGAAAGCCTTGCCGCAAGGCGCGTCGCAGCTCACTTTCATCAGTACCGATGCGCAGGGCAACACCAGTCAGCAGCCGGTCAGCATTAACGTGAAAACCAGCGGCGGGCCGAGCCTCACCCTGAATACAATGTTTGGCAATAACATTGTCAGCATCGACGAAGCCACGAACGGCACAACGCTTACCGGTACGGTGAGCGGGCTCACTAACGGGACGCCCGTGGTGGTCACCATTAATGGCCAGAACTTTACCGGTACGGTTTCCGGCAACACCTGGTCGGTGGCGATTCCCGGCGGTGAGTTGACCACCAGCGGGCAATTTACTGTCACCGTCACCGCGCAAGACGCCTGGGGCAACCCGGCCACGGTGAACGGCAATCTGGATGTGGTGCTCGACAGACCGGCGGCCATCGTCACCGGGCCGCTGTTTGGTGATGACAACATTTTAAGCCAGGCGGAAGCCAATGCCGGGGTGCAACTGACCGGCTCCACCGGCCAGGCTGGGCCGGGGCAGACGGTGAAAATCATCCTCGATAATTCGCAAGAATTTACCGGCACCGTGGATGCGAACGGCAACTGGAGCGTGTCGCTCACGCCGCAGCAGTTGAACGCCATTACTGACGGTCCGCACAATGTTCAGGTTTCGGTAACGGATCGCGCAGGCAATACCGCTACGTCTCCCGTGACCAGCGTGGAAGTGCGCACCGATCCGCTGCCAGCCCCGGAACTGGCGCAGCCATTCGACGATGGGATCCTGAGCGCGGGCGAAGCAGGCACAACCCAGACGCTTAGCGGCCAGTTGAACCTGGATCCGGCGCTGGTCAAAACGGTGATGGTCAGCATCAACAACGCACCTGCCGTCGAGGCCACCGTCAATGCAGATGGCAGTTGGTCACTGGATGTCGACAGCACCACGTTGCAGGCGCTGCCGGATGGTGTTTTACCCGTCACCATTACCGTGACCGATATTGCCAATAACCAGGTTTCCGGGCAGGGCAGTTTTGAGGCCATCGTTAATAACCTGCCGGTGGCGAACTATGTCACGCCGTTTGGTGATTTCGCCATTAACTACAGCGAAACCCAGAGCGACCAACGGATCACCGGCAATACCGGGGTGACCGGCGCCGGGCAGACGGTGACGCTGGTGCTGGGCACCACCACCTATACCGGCACCGTGGATGACAACGGTGACTGGACGGTGACGGTGCCGCAGGCGGATCTGGCAAATTTAACCAATAACGCCTCGCTGCCGTTCAGCGTAACGGTGACTGACCGCGCCGGTAACACGGCCACCACCGATGCGCAAACCACACCTAACGTCACGGTACATAACGCGCTGCCTGCGCCAACGGTCACCAACCCGTTTGGCGATGGCATTGTGAACATTGCCGAAGCGGCGGGCGAAGTCACGCTGTCGGGTCTGACCGGCGCAACTGGCCCGAACCAGTATGTGACGATGAAAATCGACGTTGACGGGGTGAGCTACACTGCCGATGTTGATGCCAGCGGTAACTGGTCGGTTACTTTACCAGCGGGGACGCTGCAATCTCTCAGCGCCGGCCCGCATGAAATCTCTGTCTACGCCGAAGATCAGTACGGCAACAGCCACACCACCACTGTGCCTTACCAGGTGGCGCTAACGCCGCCAGCGGTGACGATTACTTCCCCAATTTTTGACGATGGTTATGTCAGCGCGGCGGAAGCCGCAGACGGCACGGTGCTGCGCGGCACATTCTCTTCTCCGTACCCGGCGAACACCGTGGTCAGAGTGACGGTGGGCGATCAAACCTTTGATGCGACGGTGAATGGCACCCAATGGACGCTGAACATGGACGCTGCCGACTGGAGCACCGTAACGGCACGCGGCCAGCAAAGCATTATCGTGTCGGTGGAAGATGGCGCGCACAACATCAATACCGCCAGCGCAACGGCGACGTTACTGTTGGATGCGCCAACGGTCGCCATTACGACACCGTTTGCCGGTGATAACCTGCTTGATTACGCCGAAAGTCAGACCAGCCAGGCCATCGCCGGAATTTCCACTGGCTTAGCCACTGGCGATACCGTTCGCGTGACCTTTACCGGTGGCCGCGTCTTTACCACTACCGTGCAGGCGGACGGTAGCTGGTCGCTGGTATTAACTCCGGCGCAAATCGCCACCTTGCAGGCCGGGCCGATAACGGTTGAAGGAGTTGATAAAGCGGGTAACGTCGGCGGCAGCGCCGGTAACGGCGGTACGCTGGCTATCGATCTGACGCCGCCGGACTATTCCATCAATATGGATTTAGTGGCCGGTGACAATTACGTCAACGCCGGGGAGTTCACCAACGGTACGCTTCAGCTTTCCGGCCACGCGTATAACCTCAACGGCACCACCCTGACGATTTTGAACGGGACGACCACGCTCGGGACGGCAACGGTCAACGCCGACGGCAGTTGGACGTTTAATGTGCCACGCGCCTCGTTGCCGGACGGGAACTACACCTTCACGGTGCAGAGCGACAGCCAGCCGGACACCACGGCCGCGTCGCAAACGGTGGTGGTTGATACTGTTGCGCCAACGCTTACCGTCGCGCAGTTTGCCGTCGACAATGTGGTGAACAGCAGTGAGAAAGGCGTTGCGCAGACCATCAGCGGGACATCAGATGCCAACGGCAGCCAGGTCACCCTTACGCTGAACGGCAAAACCTACACGGCAACCGTGGTCAACGGGGCCTGGTCGGTGGATGTGCCGCAGTCGGATATGGCCGCGCTGAACAACGGTTCGTATACCATTAACGCCACCCTGCGTGACCCGGCGGGCAACCCGTCGACCGCTTCGCAGACCTTTACCGTGGACGCCGATTCGCCGCTGCTGGAAGTGGATGCGCTGGGCGTTCCGGCCGTGCTGAACACCGTCACGGCGGCAACGGGCGTGCTGTTGCAGGGCCAGGGGGAACCGGGGAACAGCGTTACCGTTCGACTCGGGCCGTTGAGCTGGAGCGGCACGGTAGATGCGCAGGGCCACTGGAGCCACACCTTCCCGCAGCTCGATCTCAGCACCCTGACCGACGGCCCGCAGGTGGTGAATATCTCCTCGACGGATGCGGCAGGGAACACCTCAACCAACAATGTTTCGCTGAATGTCGCGCTGAATAAAGGCCTCGGCGTGGTGATCGACCAGGTATTCAACGATGGCATCCTCAACGTCGCGGAGTCGCTGGTCACGCAACTGCTTACCGGGCGCGTCAGCGGGGATTATCGCGGCGCGAAAGTGTCGCTCACCGTGATTGGCGCGGACTTCACCATTAACGATCTGGCGGTGGCGCCTGACGGGACGTACTCCATTTCCCTGCCGCCTTCAATCTGGGCCGGGCTGCTCACCGATACGTTGCAACTGCGCGTTGATGTGGTCGATGCCAACGGCAATACCACTTACCAGACGGTCGATATCGGCCTGGCGCTGACCGATCTGCCGGTGGTGAACGATGTGCTGGTGGCGGGGGATAACTTCCTCAACCTGGTGGAAAGCGCGGCCAGCCAGACCATTTCCGGTACTGTCAGTAACGTGGCGAATGTCTCACGCGTGGTGGTGAATTTCGGCGGGCAGGCGATTACCGCCACCGTGGATGCCCTCGGCAACTGGACCGCCGCGCTACCGGCGGCGCTGCTCAGTACGCTGCCGGACGGCACGGCGTCTGTTGGCGTCGCGGTCTCTGATAAATTCGGTAACGTGATTAATAGTAACGCCAGCTTTACCGTGGTCAGCCACAACCTGCCGGCTATCTCTCTCGATCCGCTGTCTAGCGATGGCGTGTTGAGCATTCCTGAACTGGCGAACGCGCTACTCAGCGGTACGGCAACGAACCTGGCAGGACGCACGCTGACGATCCAAATTGGGAATACCACCGCCTTTACCACCAATGTGGATAATACGGGCCGCTGGTCGGTGAACTTGCCGGATGCGGTGAAAGCGGTATTGCAGGGGCTGGGCAGCGGCAGTGAAACCATCACTCTTACCGCGACCGATCAGTACGGTAACCAGGCCACGCAAACCGGCAGCCTCAACGTTAACCTGGTGGCTCCGGTGCTTGGGCGCGTAACGCTGTTTGGTGACGGCCTGCTGAACGTGGCGGATTCGCTGGTCAGCCAGACGATTAGCGGTGTTGCCAGCGGTGCGCCGCTGGGCTCGACGGTTGAAGTGACACTCGGCGCAAAAGTGTTTACCGGCGTCGTGAATGCCAGCGGTGGTTTCTCAATTGGTTTAACGCCCGCCATTCTCGCCACGCTGGTGGACGGCACCTTTACGCCGTCGATAAAAATCACCACACCGGAAGGCAATACCTCGACCAGCACGGGTGGGCCGGTCATTATCGGCGTGAAAAACCTGCCGACGGTGGCGATCACCTCGCTGTTTGGCAACGATGGTTTCCTCAACCAGACTGAAGCCCTGGCGGCACAGACCATCTCCGGCACGGTGAGCGGCTTGACCTCCGGGTCGGTTACCGTCACGGTGGGCGGCACGTCGTATCAGGCTCCCGTCGGCAATAACGGCACCTGGTCGCTGGCGCTCTCCGCTGGCACGCTGGCCTCTATCGCCGACGGTACGCTGAGCGTAACGGCCTCGGTGACCGATGCGGTGGGCAACACCGTCACCGGTAACCAACTGGTGAACGCGATCGTGCAGGCGGTGCCGTCGATTGGCATCAATACGCTGTTTGGCAACGGCACGCTGGATCTCAGCGATCTGCTGACCAACCCGATCCTCTCTGGCACCAGTTCCAACCTGGCGGTTGGCACACAAATCACTGTGAATGTCGGGCCGCTCTCTTACACCACCACCGTCGGGGCGAACGGCCAGTGGCAGCTCAGCGTTCCGGCGCTCTCTCTGCAAAACTTGCAGGATGGCACCGACATTCTGCATGTTTCCGCCACCGCCACGGATCTGGCGGGCAACGTCGCCACTATTGTGCAAAACGCCAGCGTTGCCATTCAGGCACTGCCGTCGGTGATCATTAACTCGCTGTTTGGCGACGGTACGCTGAGCCTCGCGGATATTAATACGTCCCAGGTGATTTCGGGCACCAGCCAGAATGCGGAGGGTTCGCAGCTAACGGTGTCCGTGGGTGGCAAAAATTACCTCACCACCGTTGCGGTGGACGGAAGCTGGAGCGTGACGGTGCCGAAAGTGGATCTCAGCGCGCTCGCTGATGGTTCACAAGCGGTCAATGTCGCCCTCACTAACGCCGCCGGGAAAGTGGCGAATATCACCAGCGCGCTGGATGTTATCACCCACAACCTGCCGACGGTTTCGCTGACCTCGCTGTTCGGGAACGACGGTTATCTGAATATCAGTGAAGCGGCGAACGGCCAGGTTATCGGCGGCAAAATCGGCGGCGTGGTTAGCGGCTCAACGGTGGTGGTTACCATCGGCGGCACGCAGATTAACGCAACGGTGGATGCCAACGGTAACTGGACGGCGGCGGTGAATAATTCCCTGCTGCAAGGGCTGGCGAACGGGACGGCAAAAGTCGGCATTGCCGTGACTGACCGGGTGGGTAACACCACCGCGACAGAAGCGGATGTGCAGGTGAAATTTACCCAGCCGACGCTGAGCACCAACCCGTTAACCAACCTGGTCGGCTTGTTGGGCAACGTCCTGCTAGGGTTGGTAGGGTCGGCGAAACTGACGATCGGCGGTTCGTCTACTAACCTCAATCAGGGCTCGATTGTCCACCTGAACTTGTTGAACCTGGCCTCGACGACAGCGATTGTCGGCGCGGACGGGAAATGGTCGGCGCAGCTTGATGTCGGCCTCGACCTGGCGAAGATCCTGTCGCTGAGCACCGTACTCAACCTCTACGCGGCCGATGTGGCGGGTAACATCGCTTACCTCAACGTTGGGCTGAACGGCAGCAACCCGACCACCACGCCGCCAGCGGGCACTGCGTCGTCGTTGATGGCGGACGCGAGCACTTTCTCGCTGTTAGCCGCCAGTTCAACGGAAGGTTCGGAGTCAACCAGTACCGACAGCACGACCGCAACCCACAGCACAACGTCCGCCGCTACCCGCGACAGCACACCGGAAACGGCGACGAACGAGAGTTACACCATCGGCGGCGTCAGTATCGATCTGGCAGACGGCACCAGCCAGAGCGGTGAGAGCGTGGAGGGCAGCAGCGGCAACGATACCATCCACCTGGCGACGCTTGGCTTTACGCAGATTAACGGCGGAGACGGAACCGATACGCTGGTGCTGGACGGCGCGAACATGCTGCTGAACCTTATCGATCTCGGAAGCAAAGTTAGCAACATTGAAGTGATTGACCTCGGTAAATCCGGGACTAACAGCGTCACGCTGGATGTCAACGACGCGCTGAGCATTACCGATAAACCGGAAGATGACCTGCTGATTAAGGGCAGCCTCGGCGACCAGATTAACCTCAAACACGGAACCACCGATACCTGGGCTATCAGTGGGCAGCGCGAAGTGGATGGCATCCAGTTCGATGTTTATCACAACAGTGCGCAGGCCAACACGCTCAGCGATGTGCTGATCCAGCATGGCCTGCACGTCAATATGGTCTGAGGGAATTACGCCTCAGGGATGAGGCAAGCAAGCGAAATATTATTACGGGCAATCCAAAGGTCGATAAATGAAAAGAGCCGTATGTCTGTTGTTATTGGTCATGCCCGTTACAAGTGTATTAGCCGCCACTGACGAAGAAGCAAACTCTCGCTGGCAATTGGCTCCGGGCGAACAGCGCGCCGCGCAGCTCACTATTAAAGAGGCTATTCTTCGCGCCTTTGCACGTAACCCCAAAATCGCCCAGGCGGCTGCGCAAATCCGTGTGGGCAAAGCGAATCTGACAGAAGCAGAAAGCGCCTGGTTTCCGCAGGTCTCCTTGCAGGGCAACGTCGGGCGTTCACACCGGACTGACTCCGCCGGGTCGCTAAACAGTAACGGCTCCGGCGGCATTACGTTAAAACAGCTGCTGTACGATTTTGGCAAAACCGGCGGCAGTATCGATGAGCAACATAATCTCTCCGACGCCTGGCGCTACGATCTTTTCAGCACCCTGAATGAGGTGGGAATGCAGACCCTGCAAGCCTATTTGCAGGTGAAGCGTTACCAGGCGCTGTCGCTGGCGGCGCAAAACAATATCCGTTCCCTGGACAGCGTGCTGGAGATGGCCAATTTGCGCTCCGAAGCCGGGTTAAGCTCGGCGTCTGATGGTCTGCAAGCGCAATCCCGCATTGCCGGTATGAACGCCACCCTTGCGCAGTACCAGGCGCAGATGCGCTCGGCGCAGGCAGCGCTCAGCGTGCTGACGGGCGTGGTGTCCGATACCTTGCCCGACCTGCCCGACGATTTGCTTAAACAGAACATTACCCTTGATGCGCTGCCTTATGAGCGCAACTACGCCGTGCGCAGCGCGCAGGCGAAACAGCAGGCGGCGGAGCAGCGTATTCGCCAGGCGCAGGCGCAGCACTGGCCCACTGTTTCTGTCCAGGCGGGCAGAACGCGCTATCAAAACGATCAGAGCAGTTACTGGGACGATCAGGTGCAACTTGTCGTCGATGCACCGCTTTACCAGGGCGGCGCGGTGAGCGCGCGCGTGGATGCCGCGCAGGGCGACCGCGCGAATGCACAGGCGCAAGTGGAAGCCAGCAAACTGGATATCAACCAGCGTGCGGCCACGGCTCTGGCGGATCTGATCGGTGCGCAGCAGCGCCAGTTGGCGGGCGATGCGCAGGCGGCAAGCGCCGGGCGCGCCCGTGGCGTTTACCGTGATGAATACCGGCTGAGTAAGCGCAGCCTGAACGATCTTCTGAGCATCGAACAAGATGTTTTCCAGGCCGACACCGCCTCGATTACCGCGCGCTATGACGCCTGGGATGCCGCCGTGCGTTACGCCGCTGCGGCAGATAACTTGCTCGATATGCTGGGGATTGAACGTAGTCGTACCGTGGGCGATGACTTGCCCGCGCTGTAAGCGCAAACGCAGGAGTAGTCATGCAAGAGCCGGATAGTGAAAGCTGGATTAATGTGATGGTGCGCGCGGCGGGACGCTTTGGTCTGCCCGCCGATGCCCCCGCTGTACGACAACAGATGCGCTGGTTTGAAGCGCTGCCGCTCACTGCGCGGCTGGAAAGGCTCAGTGGCCTGATGGGGTTGCAGGTGCGCAGTGTGCCCCTTGAGCGCATGCGCTGGAATGCGCAAAACTTGCCGGTGATTATGCAGCTTGAGAGCGGTGAACTGATGCTGCTGGAATCACTGGACGCCGACGGGCTGGCTACTTACTGGCTGGATAACGGCGGCGATCTGGTGCGCGAAGAGCCGCTGGAAACGCTGCTCACCCGTGCGAAACCCGACGTGGTGATGCTCGGCATCGCCGCGCGCGGGCGCGATTCACGCATTGATGATTTTACCCGCCCGTGGGAAGCGCACTGGTTCTGGAAGCACTTTCGCCACAGCGGGCGCAAATTGACGGAGATTGCGCTCGCCTCGGTGGTGGGTAACGTACTGGCGCTGGCGGGGATCCTCTTCTCCATGCAGGTCTATGACCGGGTGATCCCGGCGCAATCTCTGCCGACGCTGTGGGTGCTCTTTTTCGGTGTCCTGCTGGCGGCGGCGCTGGAGTTCTTTATTCGCCTGGCACGCACTCATGTTTCGGACATTATGGGCAAACATATCGACCTGAATGTCTCCTCACTTTTTTTCGCCCGGGCGATGGCAATTAAAAACGACGCGCGACCCAAGTCCACTGGCTCGTTTATCTCGCAATTGCGTGAGCTGGACCAGGTGCGTGAACTGCTGACCTCAACAACCGTCGGCGCGGCGATGGATATTCCCTTTGTACTGCTGTTTCTCGGCATTATGGCGCTGGTCGGCGGCCCGCTGGTGATCATTCCACTTATTGCTATTCCGCTGATTGTCATTCCGGGGCTGCTGGTGCAGTGGCCGATGGCGAAGCTGGCGAAAGCGGGGATGCGTGAAAGCGCAATTCGTAACGCGGTGCTGGTGGAGTCCATCGAAGGGGTGGAGGACATCAAAGCGTTGCAGGCGGAACCCTACTTTCAGCGCCAGTGGGAAAATACCCACGCGGTGGGGGCGAATGTCGGCATGAAGCAGCGCGTCTGGGGCGCACGACTCAGCGGCTGGGCGTCGACCGTGCAGCAAATCACTTATGCCGGGATGCTGGTGTTCGGCTGTTTTCTGGTGATTGACGGTGCGATTACCACCGGGACGCTGGTGGCCTGTAGTTTGTTGTCCTCGCGCACGATTGCGCCGCTGATGCAACTGACCATGGTTTTTTCCCGCTGGCAGCATGCGAAATCCGCCATGACGGGGCTAAACGAACTGCTGAAAAAACCGCTCGATAAAGAGGCTGACAAAAAGATGGCGCACTGCCCGGTGCTGGCGGGCCATTACCAGGTGCAGCAGATGCAGTACAGCTACGATGTGGAAAAAGGCGACCTGGCGTTGAATGTCAACGAACTGGAGATTAAACCCGGTGAGCGGGTGGCGATCCTCGGCAAAACCGGGGCCGGGAAATCCACGCTACTGAAGCTGCTTTCCGGCCAGGCGCAGGCCAGCAAAGGCAAAGTGATTATTGATGGCGTGGATATGGCGCATATCGATCCCACCGATGTGCGCCGCCAGGTGGGGTATCTGTCGCAGGACTCCCGGCTTTTCTTTGGCACGCTGCGGCAAAACCTGATGCTTGGCCACCCCCATGCCACGGAAGCGGAGTTGCTTCAGGCGCTGCGTATTAGTGGGGCGATCAACCTGGTGCAACAGGATGCTGCCAGCCTCGACCGTCTGATTAACGAAGGCGGGCGCGGGCTTTCCGGCGGCCAGCGGCAGATGGTGCTGCTCAGCCGCTTAATTGTTCGCAACCCGCAAATCGTGCTGCTGGATGAACCGACGGCGTCGATGGATGAGCAACTGGAAGGCTGGGTGATTCGCCAGCTTCAACAGTGGCTGACCGGGCGCACGCTGGTGCTGGTCACACACCGCCCGGCGCTGCTTAACCTGGTGGATCGCATCATCGTGATGGAAAACGGCAAAGTGGTGGCCGATGGCCCGCGCGATACTCTGCTTAAACAGGCGGCGCGTAACAGCAACGTGGCGTCCATCGCCTGAGGAAGGAACATGAGTCAACTCTCAATGCAGGACGATCTGGCGCGCCAGGGGCGATTTTACTCATCGGTTATCTGGCTAACGTTGATTGGGCTGGTGCTGTTTGTGGGGTGGTCGGCGTGGGCTATTCTCGATGAAGTGACGGTTGGCACTGGCAAAATCACGCCGTCGACCCATGCGCAGGTGATTGAAAGCCTGGATGGCGGGATTGTCAGCGCGTTGATTGTGAAAGAGGGCGATATTGTCGAGCGTGGGCAGATGCTGGCGCGCCTCGATCCGACGCGCTTTCAGTCTAATTACGGCGAAGCGGCGGCGCGGGTTCGCGCGCTGCGGGCTTCCAGCGAACGCTTGCGCTCTGAGTTGACCGGCGAACCGCTACGCTTTAGCGCTGAATCTATGCGTGAACCGGCTCTGGTGGCCCGTGAACGGCAATTGTATGAATCCCGGCGGCGCAATCTCAACGAAACGGTGGCGAATCTACAAAAAACCTATCAACTGGTGATGTCGGAGCTACGTATGACGCAGCCGCTGGTGGCGAAAGGCGCGGCCAGCGATGTGGAAGTGATTCGCCTGCAACGCCAGGCGACGGAGCTGAAGGGCAAAATCGACGAGGCGCGAAACCAGTTTGCGGTGCGCGCCCGCGAGGAGCAGGTGAAAAATAATGCCGATCTGGATGCGCAGTTGCAGGTGATGGCCGGGAAAGCGGATCAGCTGGATCGCGCGGTGATTAACTCGCCGGTGCGCGGGATCGTGAAAGATATTCAGGTCAATACCGTTGGCGGCGTGTTGCAGCCCGGCGGAAAGCTGATGGAGATTGTGCCGCTGGAAGATCAATTGCTGGTCGAGACGCGTATTAACCCGCGCGATATCGCCTATATTCGCCCCGGTTTGCCAGCGACGGTAAAAGTCACTGCCTATGATTCGTCGATTTACGGTGATTTGAAAGGGACGGTGGAAGTGGTGTCGCCGGATACGCTTCAGGATGAGGTGCGTCGCGATCAGTTCTATTACCGCGTGTATGTCCGCACGCAAAGCGCGGAACTGAAAAATCGCAGCGGTAAAAGCTTCCCGATCCTGCCGGGGATGATCGCCAATGTTGAAATCAAGACCGGACAAAAATCGGTGATGGATTATCTGATTAAGCCGCTGAATAAACTGAATGAAGCGCTGAGGGAGCGTTAACGGTGAGAATCGATGCCCTCTCCCGGTGTGAGAGGGCAGTGCGGGAGAGGATTAACGCCCCGCGTTTTTCATGATGCGTGCTTTATCCACTTGCCATTCACGCTCTTTCACATCGGAGCGTTTATCGTGCTGTTTCTTACCCTTCGCCACGCCGATTTTCACTTTGCACCAGGCATTTTTCCAGTACAGCGAGAGCGCGACCACGGTATAACCTTCGCGGTTGATGCGACCGTAGAGGGAGTCCAGCTCGCGCTGGTTAAGCAACAGTTTGCGCGTGCGGGTCGGGTCGCAAACATAGTGGCTGGACGCCACGGTCAGTGGCGTAAAGTTCGCGCCAAACAGATAAGCTTCGCCGTCTTTGAGGATAACGTAGCTGTCGCCAATGTTTGCTTTACCGGCACGTAAGGATTTTACTTCCCAGCCTTGCAGAGAAAGCCCGGCCTCAAATTCTTCTTCAATAAAGTATTCATGGCGGGCGCGCTTGTTCAGCGCGATGGTGGCTGAACCAGGTTTATATGCTTTTTTCTTCGTCATAGTATCGTGAAGCCATCCGGTAATCTGATATCTGAAACTGACCTCATTGCGTCCTGTGAGGCTGAACGCGTTATCTTAGCATGAGTTGGGGCATCGCGTTTTCCTTTCATCCTTCGGAAATGTTATTATTTGGTGATTGTGTGAACGCGGAAAACCTTATGCCTCAGATTAGCCGTACTGCGCTGGTGCCTTATAGCGCAGAACAAATGTATCAGTTAGTGAACGATGTTAAATCCTACCCGCAGTTTCTTCCGGGCTGTACTGGCAGCCGGGTGCTGGAAGCCGGGCCGTCGCAAATGACGGCGGCGGTGGATGTCTCCAAAGCCGGGATCAGCAAGACGTTTACCACGCGTAATACGCTGGAGACTAACCAAAGCATTTTGATGCAGCTGGTAGACGGCCCGTTTAAGTCGTTAATGGGCGGGTGGAAATTTACCCCGCTTAGCGCAGATGCCTGCCGCATTGAATTTCAGCTGGATTTTGAATTTACCAACAAGCTGATTGAGCTGGCGTTTGGCCGCATCTTTAAAGAGCTGGCGGCAAACATGGTGCAGGCGTTTACCCATCGTGCAAAAGAGGTTTACAGTGCCGGGTAAAATTGCCGTGGAAGTGGCGTATGCGCTGCCGGAAAAGCAGTATCTGCAACGCGTGACGCTGGATGACGGCGCAACCGTCGAGCAGGCGATCCGCGCGTCGGGTTTGCTGGAGCTGCGCACGGATATCGATTTGAAGGTCAACAAAGTCGGTATTTTCAGCCGCCCGGTGAAATTGCAGGATAGCGTTCACGATGGCGACCGCGTGGAGATTTACCGCCCGCTGATTGCCGACCCGAAAGAGCTGCGGCGACAGCGCGCAGAGAAATCCGCGAACAAGTCGTAACCGGCTTGCGAAGGCAACAAAAAAGGTGCTCACTGAGCACCTTTTTGCATTTTTCAAACTTTAGTTTTTGGTCAGCGCAGGTTTGTTATCGATGTTGGTTAACACGCCATTACTGTTAAAAGTCAGGGTCAGCGTTTGCTGAGAGACATCTTCGTGGCCCGGCTGCTGGCGGAAAATGTAGAACCAGGTGTTAGTACCAAACGGGTCGCTCATCATCGGCGTACCCAGTGCATAAGCAACCTGCTGTTGCGTCATACCCACGCGGATTTTAGAAACGTCAGTTGAGGTGAGATAGTTCCCCTGATTGATATCGGGGCGGTAAACCACGCGTTCTACGGTAGAGCAACCAGCGGTCAACATCAGGAGAACTGCTGCGGCAGCAGTCAGCATTTTACAGCGCATAGTGATTTGATTCCTTTTCGGGCCCGAACAGTACGTGGCTCATATGTAATATGCCGATAATAATAGACCTTTCGCCAGTTTAAAACCTTTGCGGCCGGGTCTGTTGTCGTTTTATCGACAACTCAGACTGTCATATTACAGAAAAGTTTACGCCGCCAGCAGCTCTTTGGCGTTTGCCAGCGCGTTACGCGTCACTTCGCTGCCACCCAGCAGACGCGCCAGTTCTTGCAGGCGAGCACGTTTATCCAGCGGTTGCATATGGGTTTCCGTCATTGCGCCATCGGTCTCTTTGCTGACAAAGAAGTGATGATGACCGCAACCGGCCACCTGCGGCAGGTGCGTTACGCACATCACTTGAGTGGATTCGCCCAACTGGCGCAGCAGTTTACCGACCACCGCAGCAGTTGGCCCGCTGATACCGACGTCCACTTCATCGAAAATTAGCGCCGGGGTTTCCATCTTGCGGGCGGTAATCACCTGAATCGCCAGCGCGATACGTGACAGCTCACCGCCAGAGGCCACTTTGGCGATCGCTTGCAGCGGCTGGCCTGGGTTGGTTGTTACACGGAATTCGATACAGTCTGCGCCCTCTGCCGTCAGCGAGTGCGCATCGAATGCGACATCAATCTCAAACACGCCGTGCGGCATGGAAAGTGAGTGCATGCTTTCCGTGATTAACTGGCTGAGTTCCTGCGCATACTTCATGCGCTGGTCGTGCAATTGCTGAGCGCTCTCCATCGCCAGCTTATGATGATGAGTGACCGCCAGCGCCAATGTTTCCTGCGAGTCGGCCTGATCGTCAAGTAGCTGCTGTTCGTCGAGCAGCGACTGATGGAGCTGCGGCAGCTCTTCCGGGGCGATATGGTGCTTACGCGCCAGCGAAATCTGCCTGGAGATACGCTGCTCCAGTTCGTAGAGGCGATTCGGATCGAGATCTAAACGGTCACAGTAGTGGCGCAGTTCATCGCTGGCTTCGCTAATCTGGATGGCGGCTTCTTCAAGCATATCCAGCACGCTGGAAAGGCGCGTGTCCATGCCGGACAGTTCCGTCAGCAACTGACGGGCGCTGTAGAGCTGGCTTTGCAGGTTAACGTCCTCGCCATCGGCCAGTACGTTCAGCGCGTGCTGGCTGGTGGAGAGCAATTGTCCGCTGTTTGCAAGGCGCTTGTACTCTTCGTCGATCTGTTCGAATTCCCCCGGTTGAGGGCTAAATTCGTTCAGCTCTTTCAGTTGATAGTGCAGCAGTTCCGCACGGGCTGAGCGCTCCTGGCTCTGCTGCTGGTGCTGAGCCAGCTCGCGGCAGCTTTGATGCCAGGCGCGGTAGCGCTCGGCCATTTGCAGAGTAAGTGCATACTCACCGGCATAGCCATCAAGCAGGTTTTTTTGGTGTTCAGATTTGGTGAGCAACTGATGCGCGTGTTGACCGTGGATCTGGATTAATAGCTGACCCAGCTCACGCAACTGCGAAAGGGGAACCGCTGTACCGTTGATAAAACCACGGGAGCGCCCGTCGCTGCTGATGACGCGGCGAAGTAAACACTCACGTCCATCTTCAAGTTGATTCTCTTCGAGCCAGCGTTGCGCGGCGGGGGTATCTTTCAGGGCGAAGCGGGCACATAGATCGGCGCGTGGCGACCCTGCGCGAACCATGTCGGCTTCAGCACGGCCGCCCAGGCACAGCCCAAGCGCGTCGATAGCAATAGATTTACCCGCGCCGGTTTCGCCGGTAATAGCCGTCATCCCGCTGTGAAAATCAATCTCAAGCTCACGAACGATAGCAAAATTACTGATAGTGAGTTGTGCCAACATGGTTGCTTTCCTGTATGAAAAACCATAACTGTGTTTTCGTACAGTATAATCTGGATTTATATACAGTAAAGCTCTGATGATGGTTTTCAGAACAATTTTTTCGACCAGCCTAGTTTTGAACTTAATGTATTGAAATAACTGTAATCTTTCGGGTGAATCAAATTGAGATGATAGTCACAGCGGCGGATCAGCACATCTTCGCCTTCCTGGATCGGCAGGGCGATTTGACTATCACAGCTAATTTCCAGATCGCTACGGCGATGGGAAAAGCGCAGGCGAATGGTGCTGCTGCTGTTGATAACCAGCGGACGCGCTGACAAGGTATGCGGAAACATCGGAACCAGCGTGATGGCGTCCAGCGAGGGCGTCAGAATAGGCCCGCCAGCGGAAAGTGAGTAGGCCGTCGAGCCGGTGGGCGTGGAGATAATCAAGCCGTCTGAGCGCTGAGAAAAGGCGAAGATTTCATCGATATAAACTTCAAATTCAATCATATGCGCCACTTTGCCAGGGTGCAGCACCACTTCGTTAATCGCGGTACTGATCCGTTTCTGGCAATCCTGCTGGCAAACCTGCACTTCCAGCAGGAAGCGTTTCTCAGCAATATAGTGGCCTTCCAGCACGTCGGCCAGTTGCTGCTGGGCGTTATCCGGGTCGAGATCGGTGAGAAAACCAAGATTGCCACGGTTAATGCCAATCACTTTGATATCATAGCGCGCCAGCGTTCGCGCAGCACCTAGCATATTGCCGTCGCCGCCAACCACCACCGCCAGATCGGCTTGCTGGCCGATTTCCGCCAGGGTGCCGGTTTTCACATTACCCAGTTGCAACTCCTGGGCAATCTGCTGCTCGACAATAACGTCGTAGCCTTTGGCGCATAGCCAGCGGTAGAGCATTTCATGTGTGGTTAGCGCCGTAGGGTGTCGTGGATGCCCGACAATACCAATACACTTGAAATGTTGGGTCATTTTCTGCTGGTCCTTGTGGCGAATGAATGATGACAATCTGATATGTTCCCTTGAATCCCGGAAACGGATCCCCATAATAATGCAGGTTAGCGAGATGATTGCAAAAAAACGCGGAGAAATTCATGAGTAGTAAAGAACAGAAAACGCCTGACGGGCAAGCCCCGGAAGAAATTATCAAGGAACAGCACGACGAAGTTGAGGCAGTTGTTGAGTCTGACGATTCTGCTGAGCAGGTGGATCCGCGCGATGAGAAAATTGCGAACCTTGAAGCGCAGTTAGCTGAAGCGGAAAACCGCGAGCGCGAAACCGTGTTGCGCATTAAAGCAGAAATGGAAAACCTGCGCCGCCGTACCGAACTGGATATCGAAAAAGCGCATAAATTTGCGCTGGAGAAGTTCATTAACGAACTGCTGCCGGTTATCGATAGCCTGGATCGCGCACTGGAAGTGGCGGACAAGAATAACGCCGAGATGGCTCCGATGGTTGAAGGCATCGAACTGACGCTGAAAAACATGCTGGACGTGGTGAAGAAATTCGGCGTGGAAGTGATTGCCGATACCGACGTTCCGCTGGATCCGAACGTGCATCAGGCGATTGCGATGGTGGAGTCTGAAGACGTTGCCGCCGGCAAAGTGCTGGGCG
The DNA here is from genome assembly GCA_030704225.1 of Kosakonia sp. H02. Classification (NCBI taxonomy): domain Bacteria; kingdom Pseudomonadati; phylum Pseudomonadota; class Gammaproteobacteria; order Enterobacterales; family Enterobacteriaceae; genus Kosakonia; species Kosakonia styphnolobii. The sequence continues at coordinate 3,636,775 of CP131915.1, read as the reverse complement.
TGATGCAAAAAGGCTATACCCTGAACGGACGTACCATTCGCGCAGCGATGGTCACTGTGGCGAAAGCGAAGGGCTGAAAGCAGAAACCCTCTCCGCCAGGAGAGGGTTTTTTACTCGGTAACGCTTTCCCGCAGCGCTTTCACCGGGATCACTTTCACCTGCTTAATCATATTGTCCTGCACCTCGAGAATATCGATGTCGTACTGCTCAATACGCACGCGCGTTCCCGCCGCCGGTATCTCCTCCAGCTCTTCAAGCAGCATACCGTTAATGGTGCGGGCTTCCTGTTCCGGCAAGCGCCAGTTAAAGGCTTTGTTCAGTTCGCGCACGCTGGCGCTGCCGTCAATAATCACCGAACCGTCGTTCTGCGGTGTCGCTTCATCGGCCAGCGCCGGGGACATTGAGGTGGTGAAATCCCCGACAATCTCTTCGAGAATATCCTCAACCGTTACCAGTCCCTGAATATCGCCGTACTCATCTACCACCAGACCGACTTTCTTTTTATTACGCTGAAATTTGATTAACTGGACGCTGAGCGGTGTGCCTTCCGGCACATAGTAAATCTCGTCGGCGGCGCGCAGCATTACCTCTTTGGTGAACTCATTTTTCTCGGTCATTAAACGGTAGGCTTCGCGTACACGCAACATGCTGATGGCATCGTCCAGCGAGTCGCGATACAGCACAATGCGGCCGTGCGGCGAATGGGTAAGCTGGCGAACAATCGATTTCCAGTCGTCATTGATATCGATACCGACAATCTCATTGCGCGGCACCATAATGTCGTCGACGCTGACTTTCTCCAGGTCGAGGATCGACAACAGCATATCCTGGTTGCGGCGGGAGATTTTCGAGCGCGACTCGTTGACGATGGTGCGCAGTTCATCTTTGCTCAGCGCACCGCTGACCACCACGTCGGCTTTAATCCCCACCATGCGCATTAATACGCGCGTCACGCCGTTAAGCAGCCAAACCAGTGGCAACATAATAATTTGCAATGGGGCGAGCAGAAAACTACTCGGAAAAGCGACTTTTTCCGGGTACAGCGCGGCGATGGTTTTGGGCAGCACTTCGGCAAACACCAGCACGACAAAGGTCAGCACACCGGTGGCGATGGCGACACCCGCATTGCCGTACAGACGCATACCGACAATCGTGCCAATAGCCGATGCGAGAATATTGACGAGGTTGTTACCAATCAGCACCAGGCTAATTAAGCGGTCTGGCTTGCGCAGCAGTTTTTCGACACGTTTTGCCGCACGGTTGCCCTGCTTTGCCAGGTGGCGCAGGCGATAACGATTGAGGGTCATCATTCCGGTTTCTGAACCGGAAAAATACGCCGAAACCACGACCATGATGATAAGCGTAACAATCAGCGTCGTGGTGGAGATGTGTTCCAGGGGGAACTCCTTTGCTTTAGCTTACGAATTGTTGCAGAACGCGGCTGCCAAAATAGGCCAGCGTTAAAATACCTGCGCCCGCGACGTTGAACCAGACGACCCGGCGACCGCGCCAGCCTTCATGATAGTGACCCCACAGCAAAACGATATAGACAAACCAGGCGATGATAGACAGCACCGCTTTGTCGATATTCTCCATGCTGAACAGGTTTTTCATATAGAACAGTCCAGTGCAGAGCGTCAGGGTCAGTAGCACCACACCAACCTGTGTGATGTGAAACATTTTGCGCTCGATAACCATCAGCGGCGGCATTTCACTGCTGAACGCCAGCCGTTTATTCTTCAACTGGTAATCGATCCACGCCAGCTGTAGCGCGTACATGGCCGCAATAATCAGTGTAGCGTAGGCAAACAGCGACAGGCCGATGTGCACCATCATCCCGGGCGTGGCTTCAAGGTGCGTGATATAGGCATTCGGCACAAAAATAGCGAAGGCGAGATTGATTAGCGCGAAAGTATAAACAATCGGCAGCAGCAGCCAGCCGCGATTTTTCGACGCGACGATGGTCATCACCGTACAGATCATCAGGCTGACCAGCGAACCGACATTCAGCAGACTGAGATTTTGCCCGCCGTCGCCCGGAAATATACGTTCCTTCAGCCCTAAGCCGTGAAAAATCAGCGCGAGTACCGCCGAAAGAATGGCCATTTTGCGCCAACCGCTGTTTTTCTGTAACAAACTGGGAACGATCAGCGCGATGCTGGTTGAGTAGGCAACAAGTGCGATCAGAGCAAAAACAGGCATATGAGTGTCGGCAGTTGACTAAGGGAGAAAGAAAAGCAGTATAACGTTACGCGACCAAGGCTCCAACAGTTGCATCACATACAGGAGCAATGTCTTCATGCTATACTGCGGCGAATTTCTGTTATGCGTCGCGCTGGCGGCCAATCGTATCACCTCAGGCGAGAGACAATGTTTGATAATTTAACCGATCGTTTGTCGCGCACCCTGCGCAATATCAGTGGCCGTGGACGCCTCACTGAAGAAAACGTCAAAGAAACCCTGCGCGAAGTGCGTATGGCGCTGCTGGAAGCGGACGTTGCGCTGCCGGTGGTGCGTGACTTTATCAACCGCGTAAAAGAGAAAGCGGTAGGCCATGAAGTCAATAAAAGTCTGACGCCAGGCCAGGAGTTCGTCAAAATCGTCCGTAACGAACTGGTTGCGGCGATGGGCGAAGAGAACCAGAGCCTGAACCTCGCAGCGCAGCCGCCAGCGGTGGTGCTGATGGCGGGCCTGCAAGGTGCAGGTAAAACCACCAGCGTCGGTAAGCTCGGTAAGTTCCTGCGCGAAAAGCACAAGAAAAAAGTGATGGTCGTTTCTGCCGACGTTTATCGCCCGGCGGCGATCAAACAGCTGGAAACCCTGGCGCAGCAGGTTGGGGTGGATTTCTTCCCGTCCGACGCGGCGCAAAAACCGGTCGATATTGTGAATGCTGCGCTGAAAGAAGCGAAGCTGAAGTTCTACGACGTGCTACTGGTGGATACCGCCGGTCGTTTGCACGTCGATGAAGCCATGATGGACGAGATCAAACAAGTTCACGCGGCGATTAACCCGGTGGAAACGCTGTTTGTCGTCGATGCCATGACCGGCCAGGATGCTGCCAATACCGCAAAAGCCTTTAATGAAGCGCTGCCGCTCACCGGCGTGGTGCTGACCAAAGTGGACGGTGACGCGCGCGGCGGTGCGGCGCTCTCAATCCGTCATATCACGGGTAAACCGATTAAATTCCTCGGCGTTGGCGAGAAAACCGAAGCGCTGGAACCGTTCCATCCGGATCGTATCGCATCGCGCATTCTTGGCATGGGCGACGTGCTGTCGCTTATCGAAGATATCGAAAGCAAAGTTGACCGCGCCCAGGCTGAGAAGCTGGCGAATAAACTAAAGAAAGGCGACGGCTTCGATCTGACCGACTTCCTTGAGCAATTACGCCAGATGAAAAACATGGGTGGCATGGCAAGCCTGATGGGCAAATTGCCGGGCATGGGGCAAATCCCTGACAACGTAAAAGCGCAGATGGATGACAAAGTGCTGGTGCGTATGGAAGCCATCATTAATTCCATGACCTTCAAAGAGCGCGCCAACCCGGACATTATCAAAGGCTCGCGTAAACGCCGCATCGCTGCCGGTTGCGGTTTGCAGGTGCAGGATGTGAACCGTCTGCTCAAACAATTCGACGACATGCAGCGCATGATGAAGAAAATGAAGAAGGGCGGGATGGCGAAGATGATGCGCGGGATGAAAGGGATGATGCCGCCTGGTTTCCCGGGTAGATAATAACGGCCTGGCTTATTGGCCATTTTGACGCCGGGGTGTGCTCAAAATGCTCACGTACTGCGTGTACGCTCCGCTTTTTGCGCGCACGCCGACGTCAAACTGGCTGCAATGCCAACGGCCTCACTCCTCACAGTTTCGTAACTGTCGATTGCTTTTTAGCAAAAAATGAGTAAAATTTTCGGGCTTTTAATATGACACCAGGCTCCGTTCCTCGATGGGGCCCGGTGTTTTATTCACACAAGAGGATGTTATGGTAACTATTCGTTTAGCTCGTCACGGCGCTAAAAAGCGTCCGTTCTACCAGGTTGTTGTTACTGACAGCCGCAATGCACGCAACGGTCGCTTCATTGAGCGCGTTGGTTTCTTTAACCCGATCGCGTCCGAGAAAGAAGAAGGCACTCGCCTGAATCTGGATCGCATCGCACATTGGGTTGGCCAGGGCGCTACCGTTTCCGATCGCGTTTCCGCGCTGATCAAAGCAGCACAAAAAGCAGCTTAATCTGTCACGGTGGTCATGATGAGCAAGCAACAAGCCGCATCGGCCCCTGTTGAGCCAATTGTTGTTGGCAAACTGGGTTCTTCTTACGGAATTCGTGGTTGGCTCAGAGTGTTTTCCTCCACCGAAGACGCCGAAAGCATTTTTGACTATCAGCCCTGGTTTATCCAGAGGGCGGGTCAGTGGCAGAGCATTGAGCTGGAAAGCTGGCGCTACCACAATCAGGATATCGTCATCAAACTGAAAGGTGTTGATGACAGAGATGCCGCGAATCTTCTGACGAATTGTGAAATTCTCGTTGATTCCTCGCAGTTGCCGCAACTGGAAGAGGGTGACTACTACTGGAAAGACCTTATGGGTTGCCAGGTAGTGACTACTGAAGGTTACAGCCTCGGTAAAGTCGTCGATATGATGGAAACCGGGTCGAACGACGTTCTCGTCGTCAAGGCAAACCTGAAAGATGCATTTGGTATCAAGGAGCGGTTGGTTCCGTTCCTCGATGGGCAGGTTATCAAGAAAGTCGATCTCGCTACTCAAACCATTGAAGTAGATTGGGATCCTGGTTTTTAAACCTCCGGATATACGGTAAAAGACGGCGCTATGGGGATTGGCTTGTGTTTATAGGTATCGTTAGCCTGTTTCCTGAAATGTTCCGCGCGATTACCGACTACGGGGTAACTGGCCGGGCAGTAAAAAATGGCCTGCTGAGCATCCAGAGCTGGAGTCCGCGTGACTTTACGCATGACCGGCACCGTACCGTAGACGATCGTCCTTACGGCGGCGGACCGGGGATGTTAATGATGGTGAACCCTTTGCGGGACGCCATTCATGCAGCAAAAGCCGCGGCGGGTGAAGGCGCTAAAGTGATTTATCTGTCGCCTCAGGGACGCAAGCTTGATCAAGCGGGCGTTAGCGAACTGGCTACCCATCAGAAATTGATTCTGGTGTGCGGTCGCTACGAAGGGATAGATGAGCGCGTAATTCAAACCGAGATTGACGAAGAATGGTCTATCGGCGATTACGTTCTCAGCGGTGGTGAGTTACCAGCAATGACGCTGATTGATTCGGTTTCCCGGTTTATTCCGGGCGTACTGGGCCATGAAGCTTCAGCAACGGAAGATTCCTTTGCTGATGGATTGCTGGACTGTCCACACTATACCCGACCTGAAGTGTTAGAAGGGATGGAAGTACCGGCGGTGTTACTGTCGGGAAATCATGCCGAGATACGTCGCTGGCGTTTGAAGCAGTCGCTGGGCCGCACCTGGCTTAGAAGACCTGAACTTCTGGAAAACCTGGCTCTGACTGAAGAGCAAGCAAGGTTACTGGCGGAGTTCAAAAGCGAACACGCACAACAGTAACTGCAACAGAAACATGATGGGATGGCGTAACGCCTCCAAATATCAGTTTACCCAGGATAAGAGATTAAATTATGAGCAACATTATTAAGCAACTTGAACAAGAGCAGATGAAGCAGGACGTACCTTCCTTCCGTCCGGGTGATACCGTGGAAGTGAAAGTATGGGTTGTTGAAGGTTCCAAAAAACGTCTGCAGGCATTCGAGGGCGTGGTTATCGCTATTCGTAACCGCGGTCTGCACTCTGCATTCACTGTTCGTAAAATTTCCAACGGCGAAGGCGTTGAGCGTGTCTTCCAGACTCACTCTCCGGTAGTTGACAGCATTGCTGTTAAACGTCGTGGTGCTGTACGTAAAGCTAAACTGTACTACCTGCGTGAGCGCACTGGTAAGTCTGCTCGTATTAAAGAGCGTCTTAACTAATAAAGCGCGCGCGCTACATCCAAAGCGGGGTGTCCACAATCCTCTGTAAGCCGCATTCTACCGTTAGCCTATAGTTCTGCGGTTCGTCCTAAAAGGAGCCTACCTTTTCTGACAAGGCCATGCCTCCATTAAGCTGTTCATAACGATTACTACGAACTCTTCATTACGGGTTGCAGCGTTACGTTGCATGTAGTTATAAACCACGCTGACTGCCTAGCTCCCGTCAGCACCTTTAGGAACACAAATATAGTTCCTGCTCGCTACTGCAATACCCTGAACATAACCCTGTACATATCCCGTATTGTAAGAAGGGTTTACATTATTGGCTTCATCTCTGACCTCTTCCCACACCTGATTTCCGGTTAGTGCTTGGGCTGATAAGCTAATCATTGCAAAAGCGGCAGCCACTACGAAACGTCTCATTTAATATTCCTTTAGCGCAAATCATAGGCAGGATAGGTATTTTAACACGGGGTGTTGCGAGAACATGCCCCGTAAAATCCGATTATGTTTCATACAGCCGACTTGAAAAATTGAACGTTTATGCGTGGGCCTCCCTCAATTGTATAGCTCGCCCGCGCCCCCGTGCGCATGTGCGTGCCCGCGCGTCAGGGGGCGCTGAGAAAACCCTCAGATTTTGCTCATCCGAGACAACCGTTGCAGGCGCGTGTTGCCGGGGGCACACTGCCAGTGTTTGATGGTGTCATCAATCGACCGTAAACATCGTCCCCGGCGCAGGCCAGTCGATCTGTATGACCGTACGGTTATTCTGAATTCATTACCGCAACCTCAGGTAGGCAATCGTTGTGCAGAATAAGCGCACATTGTGCCAATTACCTCCCATTCTCACCAGGCGCATAGTGCGCGATGACTGCTGCCATCAGGGCGGTGAAGGGTTATCAGGAGAGTGGTAATGGTGTCAGAAAATCCCCGCGTTGCCCTTGTCGGCCCCGGCGCTATCGGGACCACCATTGCGGCAGCGTTACATGAAGTTGGGCGTACCCCAACGGTATGTGGCCGCACCGCGTACCCCCAACTGGTATTGCGCTACGATGAAGGGCGCATTGTGGTGCCCGGCCCGGTATTGACCGATCCCACCGCGATTAAACAGCCGTTCGACCTGGTGTTTGTAGCGGTCAAGGCCACCCAACTGTCTGACAGCGCTGGATGGCTGGCAGCATTATGTGACGAGAAGACAGTGGTCTGTGCCCTGCAAAACGGCGTGGAGCAGAAAGCGCAAATAACGCCCTATGTCTCTGGCGCGACGGTGTTGCCGTCGGTGGTGTGGTTTCCGGCATTGCGTGAACCTGATGCGTCAGTCTGGCTGCGCGCCAAACCGCGCCTGACGTTGCCCGACACTCCGCAATCTGACCTTGTGCTGGCGGCCTTGCAGGACACGCGCTGCGAGGTGGATGTTGCCGCCGATTTCCACTCTACCGCCTGGAGCAAGCTACTACAGAACGCTGTCGGCGGATTAATGGCCCTTTCTGGTCGGCGGGTGGGGATGTTCAGACGTGACGATATCAGCGAGCTAGGGTTGGCCTACCTGCGGGAGTGCCTTGCCGTTGCGCGTGCGGAAGGTGCAAATCTGGGCGATGAATTGCCGCAAGAGATTGTGGATCAATTTCATCAATTGCCCCCCGATTTAGCCACCTCAATCCAGGTAGACAAGCAGGCCGGACGCCCGATGGAATGGGATATTCGTAATGGCGTGATACAGCGCTATGGTCGTAAACATGGTATTGCAACGCCCATCAGCGACATTATCGTGCCACTGCTTGCCGCAGGCAGCGATGGGCCGGGTTAATAATACGTAGCGAGAACCGTAAAATCATCCTGGTTTGCCCGTTGGCTAAACATAAATAAAAATATACTGGCTAAAGTTGGTATGTTTTTAACTAAGATTATTTTTTGCGCAATGCATCAAATACCTTTTGTTTTCGTGCTCTTTTTGTGGCTTTAATTTTATGGTCCGTCATTTTTATATCGGCTGCTTGTTTCTTCATCTTTTAAGTAGTATATAAGTTCACTATTAATAATATGGCGCCATTTATTATTTCCAATTCAATTGTATTTGTGTGGGATATTTGCTGTGTAATATTCTGAATATCTATTGTATGAAGGTTTGTCATACTGCAAGGGAGTGTTATGTCTATGAAAAAATGGAAACTAAAATATACCGTTATATTTTTTTATACGATGGTATTTGCTTCTTTCTTGTTTTTATCTTTCTATCCATTGTCATCCTTAAGCGATATAAAAGAGCGCGTAGAAGGCTTCGCGCTTGGTTTTTATCAATATGATTCGCTTGCACGAACAAGCGCTCATTTGAGGCTGGATGGCCTGACGGAAAATGAAATAAAAGAGGAGTTGGTACAGGCTACGCATGCTTTTGACAGTTTTCTCAAGGTTGCACCGGTAAAAACTGAAAGTGGCGTAAAAATGACGAAGGAACTCGCTTCGGCGCTTGATCGGATTAAACTGTCGCCAACCCACGAAACGATAGAACATTTCAATAAATTGGCTGCGGATTTTCGTGGGCTGATTGTCAAATACGATGTTAATGGCACAAAAGAGAGCGTGGCCTCGTCTTATCAATTCACGGGGATAGTGATATTTATCACATTAGCCATTTTCTTTATCGTATCCGTGATTTTGTTTTTTGTATTACGTAATGAATTTTTTGGCATTACGGAATCAATTAAGAAAAATATCGGTTTGATTTCCCGGGGTAATTTAAGTTCTGCGGGTAATAAAGCGAATGATGATATTAATGGGGTTAACCAGGAGCTGGAGGGCATGAGAGAGGCGTTAACAAAAATCGCCTTTTCAATTAAAACATCAGCAGCACAAATAAAATTAATCGCTGCCGAAATAGCATCGGGTAACGATGAACTCTCTTCACGCACTGAACAGCAGGCCAGCGCTTTACAACAAACGGCTGCCAGCATGGAAGAGATCAAAATTACCGTGGTGGGGAACACGCAAAATGCCCACCAGGCGAATGTTGTGGCCACTCATGCAAATGAAACCGCCCGGGCCGGAGCGGAAGCCATGTCAGTAGTTATTACCGGCATGCAAAAAATTGAGGAAAGCACGGCGCATATTGCCGAGATCAACCATGTGATCAACAGTATTGCTCAACAGACGAATATTCTGGCTCTCAATGCCGCTGTGGAGGCTGCCCGCGCTGGCGAAAGCGGGCGAGGGTTCGCCGTGGTGGCCTCGGAGGTGCGCAATCTGGCGAAACGAAGCGCCGACGCGGCAGATGAGATCAACGCGCTTATTCAGGAGTCAAAGTTGGATGTGAATGCGGGCACAGTGCATGTCAAGGATGCGGCTAAAGCGATGGACGAAGTGGTGGATGCGATATCGCAAGTGAGCACCATTATGAATGAAATTAGCCACTCTTCCGATGAGCAAAGCAGCGGTGTGAACCAGGTGGCTGTTGCCCTCAATGAGATGGATAGCGTGACGCAGCAAAATGCGTTACTGGTGGAGCAATCTGCCAGCATCGCTAAAAACATGGATCATTATGCGAAGCAACTGGCTGATATCGTTTCGTTTTTTACCTTTGATGAACAGAAAGAAAAGCTGCCTATAAAGTAATCTCTCTTGCTGCTGCTTATCACGATAATCATGAAAAGAGGGGAATGTTACATTCCCCCTTTGTCATGCTATCAGGCAATAAACAGGCTCAGCACCAGTACCATTCCTAAGCCAACCACCGAGTTGATCAATTCCAGCAGGCCCCATGTTTTAAAGGTGTCTTTCATCGAAATGCCGAATGTCTCTTTGAACAGCAAAAAGCCGCCGTCGTACATTAGCGTAATGGTGTTGCTGCCGCAGGCAACGGCGAGGCACATCAATGCCGGGTTGAGATGAAACGCGTTGACCATCGGCGCAACAATCCCGGCAGAGGTAATAGCCGCTACCGCGCCTTGGCCGGTGAGAATGCGAATAATCGCGGTGATTATCCATGCCACAATAAACGGCGATAAAGGAACGTCACTCATAATCGTCACGATATGATCGCCGACCCCGGAAACCACAATTACCTGTTTCAGGATGCCGCCTGCGCTTATCACAAATAAAACGTTAGCGATTTTCGCAATCGCGTCGCTCACGCAGTGGGTCACCCCGTCCGGCGTCATGCCTCGCTTGACGCCAAGGAACCACACTGCGGCGAGCGTTGCCAGCAGCATGCTGATCTCCGCGCTACCAAAAAAAGTGCACACTTTGACCAGTTCAGAACCCGCAGGCATAAACCCTTTGACGACAGAGGCGACAATCATTAGCACCGCCGGGATCAGCGGAATGAAGATGCTGATGCCAAAAGAGGGCAAATCGTGTGAGGTTTTTTCTTCGACCGGTTTGAGCAGCGAATTGAGCGGAATCGCTTTGATGCCCGGCAGATATTTTGGCAGTAAAATGCCCGCGCAAAACAGCGCCGGAATAATCACTAAAATGCCATACAGATAGACCTGCACAATATCGGCATTAAAGGCGCTGATCAGCGCAACCGGGCCGGGCTGCGGCGGGAACAGGCTGTGTCCCATCGTTGCGCCCACGACCGTCGGTACTACTAATTTCATGTACGGAATATTGGCTTTTTTGGCGATATTTAACACCAGCGGCATGGCAATCAGGAATGCCACTTCATAAAACATGGCAATGCCAAAAATAACGCCAATAAACATTAAACCGACAGAGAGAAAACGCGTGCCGCAATGTTCAATAACCGTGTCAGCGATCCGCTGGCTGGCGCCGGACTCGGTCATAAATTTCCCAATGATGGCACCGAAAATAATAATCAGCGCCAGGTGGCCGAGAATACTGCCCAACCCGTCCTGAATTACGGTGACGATTTTGTCCAGCGGAATGCCTTCCATGATGGCGACAAAAATACCGGCAATCAGCAAAGCGAAAATATTGTGGAATTTATAGCGGAGGTTCATGACAACTAAGAGCGCAATACCTACCAGCACCCAAAATAATGCTAACAGCGGGGACATAGAGAATACCTTACGGATTTGTCATCAAGAAAAGCCGGTGGAACCACCGGCCCATAAATTATTAGTGTTGTTTTTCGAGAGCTTCCCACAATCCGTGTAGGTAGGTAACGCCAAGTGCGCGGTCGTACAGGCCGTAGCCGGGACGTCCAGTTTCACCCCAGATAAAGCGCCCGTGATCGGGTCGGATATAGCCGTCAAAGCCATTGGCGTGCAAGGCTTTCATCACTTCAAACATATCCAGCGAACCGTAACGGGACAAATGCGCTGATTCGTAAAAATCTTTATCTTTGATTAATTTGATATTTCGCACATGGGCGAAATGAATACGCTTGCGGCGGGTAAATTCGGCAAGGATTTCATAAACGTTATTATCAGGATCTTCGGCAATGGAGCCGGTGCATAACGTAATTCCATTGGCTTCAGAATTCACTGCATTACAAATCCAGTCGAGATCGTCGCGGTTTTTAACAATGCGCGGCAAACCGAAAATGGAATACGGCGGATCGTCCGGGTGAATAGCCATTTTAATACCGACTTCTTCACACACCGGAACAACGCGCTCAAGGAAATAGACCAGATTTTCCCGCAGTTTCGCATCATCAACATCTTTATATTTGGCAAATAACTCCTGCACTTTCGCCAGGCGTTCCGGCTCCCAGCCCGGCAGGGCAAAACCGTTGGAATTTTCCAGCACCTCTTTCACCACTTCGTCGAGGGTCTTATCGATGCCTTTTTTCTCAAACGCCATGGTCAATGAACCATCCGGCAGGACGTAATTCATGTCCGTTTTCATCCAGTCAAAGACCGGCATGAAGTTATAACAGATGACTTTAACGCCGATTTCCGCCAGGTTGCGGATCGTTTGTTGGTAATTAGCAATCAACTGGTCGCGGCTGGGCAGACCGATTTTGATATCATCGTGAATGTTAACGCTTTCAATCACTTCCATTTTCAGACCGGCCTGGTGAACCTGGTCGGCAAGGGCGCGGATTTTCTCTTTTGGCCACACATCGCCAACCGGAACGTCATACAGCGCGCCTACAACGCCTTCAACGCCGGGAACCTGGCGGATATGCTCCAGCGGAATTTTATCTTCGACTGGCCCAAACCAGCGCATTGTCATTTGCATGCTTATTACCACCTTTAAAAGTAAACACACTCAACTGCCATACTAGTATTGATAGTAACGTGCGTACCGCCAACATTTTGCGATCTGCTTCACACAACGTGGTTTTGCGCGTGACGTTGCAGATCAGGGCTTACACGTTGCTGACAAAACTTTTTAAATTAATCCTTGCCTACCAGGAGGTAACCATGCGTTAATGCGCCGTCGGTTTGATAAATCATTATCTCCAGTAGTTCACTAAAGTCTCTCTCATCTCTAAGTACCTCGTTGTTACTTCTTTTTGGGTCTTCTTTACGCACTGATAAAAATAATGTCTCAGACCATTGCTGCCGAAGAAAAGGCTAACAAAACAGAAGGTAACAAACATGTCTAATAAAATGACTGGTATCGTAAAATGGTTCAACGCTGAGAAAGGCTTTGGTTTTATTACTCCTAAAGATGGCAGCAAAGATGTATTCGTACACTTCTCTGCAATCCAGAGCGATAACTACCGTACTCTTGATGAAAATCAGGAAGTTGAATTCACCATCGAAAATGGTGCAAAAGGCCCGGCTGCCGCAAACGTGGTACCGCGCTAAGGATAACGAAATTACTAACCGTATCCATTTCCGCTGCCCGTGCTGTCACGGGTCGCAATACAGAATTTCCAGTTTTGATATGACTGAGAAAAATCCGGCCGGTGCCAAATGTATTTTTTGCAAATCAGCAATGATGACATTTGATAATATCGCCGCCCTTTTCCAGACATCTCAGGTTGCGCTGGATTTCCGTAAGTGACAAAAGAAGGCCAGTTTTCTGGCCTTTTTTTATGCCTGCAATATCACCCCGCCATTAACATAATCATCTTGATCGAGCGATTGCTGGTCAGTTGCCAGGTCATCTGTCGGTAGTGCAATTCGCCTTGCTGCGGATGAAGAAAAACGCGCTCACCGCCTTCTCGCACAACCACTTGCTGGCGCGACCAAAATGCGCGAAACAGTTCGCTGTCATTGCTCAGGTTCTGCACAAAACTATTCAATCCTTGATCGTGCGGATAGTGCATCGCATCGGCACGCAGCTCTGCGACTATTCGGCTGGCGCGGTTCTCCCAGTCAGCAACCAGCGTTCGCGCAAGCGGATGTCGAAACATAAAACTCATCATATTGGGCTGCGGGTCGCTATCCAGCCAGCCGCTGAACAGCGCTTCAGCCGCTTTATTCCATGCCAGCATCGTCCAGGTTAAATCGAGTAAATAGCAGGGACACGCCATCTGGTGCACCGCCGCCAGCACTTCCTTTTCGACCGTCACCACCTGCTCTTCCTGCGGATCGTTTTGCCGCGCCAGAAGAAATAAATACTTTCGCTCTGTCGGCTTCATTTTCAACACGCTGGCGATATTCGACAGCGTTTGCGGCGACACCACAATATCGCGGCCTTGTTCAATCCACGTATACCAGGTGGTGCTGATCCCGCTGAGCTGCGCCACTTCTTCGCGCCGTAATCCGCGCGTGCGCCGTCGACCCTGCGCAGGCAGGCCGATATCCGCGGGCGCGGTGTTTTCACGCTGTGATCGTAAAAAATCGCCGAGGGTTTTCGGCCCGGCAAACAGAGTATTTTCCATGGGTGGTACTCGCTAATACCAGTATAAGTAGCAATATTGTACCCCTATAAAGAGGGTCGTATAGTCGGCAAAGAGCAGCTTTTTGTCGTGCATAGCTAAAAGGAAAAAGAGAATGGCGGTCAATCATCATGAGTTAACGAAACAGCAATTCGGCGATCGGGCGCAGGCCTATCTGAGCAGTGCAGTTCACGCGCAAGGGGAAGATTTGGTACGCCTGGCGCAGTGGCTGGGTGAAAATACAACGGCGTCGGTGCTCGATTTAGGCTGCGGGGCAGGGCATGCCAGCTTTGTCGCCGCAGGCGTGGTGCGGGATGTTACCGCCTACGATTTGTCAGAAAAAATGCTTGCTGTGGTGCGCCAGGCGGCAAGCGATCGCCAGTTGGAGAACCTCACCACCGTCCACGGCGCGGCGGAAAAATTGCCCTTTGCTGATGGCGCTTTTGATGTGGTGATCAGCCGCTACTCCGCGCATCACTGGCACGATGTCGCGCTGGCGTTACGCGAAGTCAAACGCGTACTGAAACCCGGCGGCAAATTTATCCTGATGGATATCGCCTCGCCCGGCCAGCCGGTGCTGGATATCTGGCTGCAAACCATCGAAGTGCTGCGCGATCCGTCTCACGTGCGTAATTATTCTGCGGCAGAGTGGCTGCAAATGACGCAGCAAAGCGGCATGTTGACAGAAAAACTGGTTACCGGGCGGCTGGCGCTGGAATACAGCTCATGGGTGGAGCGCATGCAAACCCCGGACGTGCTGCGCGCGGCAATTCGTTACCTGCAAAACGGCGTATCCGAAGAGGTAAAAAACCATTTTTGCCTGGCTGACGATGGCTCTTTTACCTCCGACACCCTCATGTTTCAGACCCGCACATCATAAAACCGGTGCGCCCAATCCTGTGGGCGCACTCTATTTTCAGCCAATCACCTGACGAATGCGCTGCGCAATGTAACCCACGTGGGTTTCCAGCGCGAAATGGCCGGTATCAAGCAGTTCCACCACCGCATTCGGGTTATCGCGTTTGTAGGCTTCCGCGCCCGGTGGGATAAAGAAGGGATCGTGTTTTCCCCAGATGATAAGCGACGGCGGCTGCACATCGCGGAAGAAGGCCTGAAATTCCGGGTAGCGCGTCAGGTTATTGGCATAGTCGAGAAACAGATCCAGTTGGATCTCTTTGTTGCCTGGCCGCTCCATTAACCGCGCATCCAGTTGATAACCTTCCGGCGCGACAGTTGCAGGGTCGCTTACGCCGTGCAGATATTGCCACTTTGTTCCTTCCAGATTGAGGATTGCGTCGTTAACTACCTGGCGATTCGCCGCCGATGGATCCTCCCAATACGCGCGCACCGGTGCCCACGCATCGCCCAGCCCTTCCAGATACGCATTGCCGTTTTGCGAAATAAAACCGCTCACCCGCTGCGGGTAGTGCAGCGCCAGCCGCAGGCCGGTGGGCGCGCCGTAATCAAACACGTATATTGCAAAACGTTGCAGATCCAGTTCATCGACAAAAGCGATCAGCGTTTTTGCCAGCCCGTCAAAACTGTAGACGTAGCGCCGTTCTTCAGGCACCTCGGTAAAACCAAAGCCCGGTAAATCCGGGGCGATGAGATGGTACTTATCCGCCAGCAACGGGATCAGCTCACGAAACTGGTGGGAAGAACTGGGAAACCCGTGCAGCAGCAGTAGCACCGGGTTATTTGGGTCACCTGCTTCGCGATAAAACACCCGCACGCCATCGGCGTCGGCAAAGTGATAACGAACAGGAAAATGCGTGTTGCCAGCCATATCCATACCTCTATTGAAACCGTTAAAAGTTGGTTTAAGGGGTTACCCCTGGATTGAGTATGGCGAAGGAGTGTAACTATGTAAAATGATTTTTATAGGTTACAATGCGCAAAAAGTGACAGAAGGAGCCTTCAACAATGGCGACAACAGCAGCAACCCGACCGGACGGCCCGTGGTTTATCGCGGAAAACAGCGCGCTGGATTTTATCAATACGCTGGCCACGGCGGAAAAAGGGCAGCATGACTTTTTGCAATCCGATGAGGATGTCCTTCACTGGCTGCATCAGCTTGGCTTACCGGTTAAGCCGATGGCGCACCCGGGCGAACTGCTAAACGCCGCGCGTGCATTACGCGAAACCATTCGCGAAATGGTGGAAGCGAAAAAAGAGGGAAAAGTGCTCTCGCTGGATACGCTGAATGCCTGGCTTATGCAGGCGCAAAGTCATTTGCAGATAACGGAAGATAGTGACAATAACATGCAGATTGCGCGCATTTACCGGCTCGATACGCCACAGCAGGCGCTGGCACCGGTCGCGGAAATGGCGGCAGAGTTAATCGCCCACGGGCAGTTTGCCTACATTCGCCAGTGCGAGCACCCGGATTGCACACTCTGGTTTTACGACAAAACCAAAGCGCACCGCCGCCGCTGGTGCAGCATGGCGCTGTGCGGCAATCGGGCAAAAGTCGCCAGGTTTCGGGCGAAAAGCTGACAGGCAGTGGCTTTTCGCCCGCAGGGCATTATCGCAATTAACGCGGAATAATATTGTCCTGCTTCAGACGGTCAAACAGCGCAAAGAAGGAGTCCGGCGTGTAGCGATAGCCGGTAAAGCCTGCTTTGCGGCTCTTACTCATGTCGGTGAACGCTTCCATCGGGCGACCGAGATCCGCATCCGTATGCCACCACGAGGCCAGCTTGTTGATATCCGCTTCGCGCAAATTATATTTCTGCGCAATCTCAGTCCACGCAGCCTGCGCATCCTGCATCCGGCCTTCCAGCGGCATCATGCTTGCCGGGTATTCCGCCGCGTCAATACCGAAGTAAGCCGCCAGACGTGGCCACAGCCAGTTCCAGCGGAACACATCGCCATTCACCGCGTTGAAATCTTCATTGGCCGCTGTTTCACTTTGCGCCGCCCAACTCAGTTGTTCTGCCAGCAAACCGGCATCGGTGACATCCGCCAGCCCGTTCCACTGTTCAGGAGAGCCGGGGAAGATAAACGGCCAGCCTTTTTCGCGGCACAACGTGGCATACACCGCCAGCGTCTGGCCCATATTCATCGCATTGCCAAGCGCGTAGCCAATAATGGTATGCGGGCGATGTATGCTCCAGCGATAGCCATATTTTTTCGCCCCGGCGAAGACTTCATCTTCCTGCGCGTAGTAGAAATTATCTACTGGCTGGCGACCCTGTTCTTCACGAAATGGCGTCACCGGCACTGCGCCTTTGCCGTAGGCTTCGAACGGGCCAAGGTAGTGTTTCAGGCCGGTAACCAGCGCGACATGCGCGCCAGCAAGGCGTTCGCCCAGGGCTTCAATCACGTTTTTGACGATTGCGCCGTTGACGCGAATATTGGCTTTTTCATCTTCCTGGCGCGACCAGACACTGAAAAAGAGCGCATCGGTTTCCACGCCTTGCAGCGCTTCGTTCACGGCCGCGGCATCGGTCAGATCCGCCGTCAGGCTGGTGCAACCTTCCGGCACTGCGCCACGCCCGCGTGACAAGCCGCTCACTTGCCAGCCTTCACTTTTAAGTTGTTCCGCCAGCGCGCGCCCAATCACACCGCTGATACCGACAATAAGTGCTCGTTTTTGCATTGGATTACCTCCTGTGTTTGCAGTACACACAGACTAATAGAGAATTTAATTCTTATCTCTGGTATTAATTCACGTCATTCACAACTTAAATTCACGAATACCATGAGCGATCAACGCCTGAAAGATATCGTCCCCTTTGTAGCAAGTGTAGAAGAGGGGAGTTTTGCGGCAGCGGCCGAGCGCCTGAACCTTACCGGTTCAGCGATCAGCAAAAGCGTTAGCCGCCTTGAAGCGCGGCTTGGCTCGCGTTTACTGGAGCGCACCACCCGCCGTCTGGCGTTAACGGATGCCGGGCAAGCGTATTACCAGACCTGCATTCGCATTCTGGAAGAGCTGGCAGAGGCCGAATCGGTACTGGCGGCGCACCGCACCATCCCTTCCGGGCGTTTGCGGCTGGCGGTACCGAACACTTACGGGCGGCTTGGCGTAATGCCGTTACTGATCCCGTTTTGTCAGCACCACCCGGAAATCGCGTTGAGCCTCACTTTCTCCGATCGCTTTGTCGATCTCTTTGAGGAGGGGATCGATGTGGCGGTTCGCATCGGCCAGGGCGGCGATCTGCCCGCTTCCGTAGGCTGTCGGCAGATTGGCCGCGAGAAGATGGTTTTTTGCGCCTCGCCCGTGTATCTGGAGCATGAAGGCACGCCGCGCAACGAAGCGCAACTGATGCAGCACCGGGCGATCCTCTACGAGCGGGTTGATGGCAGCACCAAACCCTGGCTATTTACCACCACAGACGGGTATCCCGAATGGCGTAACGTGCCGTACTGCATGGCGCTCGGTGATGTCGATGCGCAGGTGCAGGCGATTTGCGCCGGGCTTGGCGTTGGGCAACTGCCCACCTGGCTGGTGCATGAACATCTTCAGCGCGGTGAACTGACGGTCATTGTGCCGCAGCACCAGCCGGCAGGGCTGGCATTGAGCCTCGTCTGGCCCCGGCGTAAGCAGTTGCTGCCTAAAGTTGACGCCTTATTATCGGCGCTCAGCCAGTTGAGCATTGCGCCGCCTCTTGACCAATGACAAGGCGGGCAGGCGCGATCCCTTTTTATAATCTGCGCCGTTTCCTTATCTCACTGGTGTGGATCTATGGCTTACCAACTCAACCTTAACTGGCCGGAATTTTTCGAAAAATACTGGCAAAAGCAACCCGTAGTGCTGAAAGGCGCATTTCCTGATTTTGTCGATCCGATTTCACCGGACGAACTGGCCGGGCTGGCGATGGAACCGGAAATTGATAGCCGGATCGTCAGCCATGTGAATGGTCAATGGCAGGCGTGGAACGGGCCGTTCGAGACGTTTGATCACTTAGGCGACACCAACTGGTCGCTGCTGGCGCAGGCGGTGAACCACTGGCATGCGCCGTCTGCCGAACTGGTGAAGCCGTTTCGCGTGTTACCGGAGTGGCGCTTTGACGATCTGATGATTTCCTATTCGGTGCCGGGCGGTGGCGTCGGCCCGCATATTGACCAGTATGATGTGTTTATTATTCAGGGGATGGGCAGCCGCCGCTGGCGCGTAGGCGATAAATTACCGATGCGTCAGTTCTGCCCGCATCCGGCGTTGCTGCATGTTGATCCGTTCCCGCCGATCATTGATGAAGACCTGCAACCGGGCGACATTCTCTATATTCCGCCAGGATTCCCGCACGACGGTTTCACCCATGAAACTGCGTTTAACTACTCGATTGGTTTCCGTGGGCCAAATGGTCGCGATCTGATCAGCAGCTTTGCCGATTACGCGCTGGAAAACGATCTCGGCGGCGAGCATTACAGCGATCCGGATCTGACCTGCCGCGAACATCCGGGCCGTATTGAAGAGTACGAGCTGGAGCGCGTGCGCAACATGATGATCGCGATGATCAACGACCCGGAGCATTTCACTCAGTGGTTTGGCAGCTTTATTACCACGCCGCGCCACGAGCTGGATGTTGCGCCAGAGCCGGATGATTACCCGGTTGAAGAGGTTATCGGGGCGCTGAAAGAGGGGCAAGTCCTGACCCGCCTCAGCGGCTTACGTGTGCTGCACATTGGCGACAGCTTCTTTATCAATAGCGAGTGTCTGGAAACCGCCGATCCACACGCCGCCGATGCGCTATGCCGCTACACCACTATTGGTGTGAAGGAACTGGGCGACGCGCTGGATAACCCGGCCTTTGCGCAGGAGCTGACCGGGCTGGTAAACCAGGGTTATTGGTACTTTAACGATTAACTTTTTTGCCGGATGGCGCTGCTGAACTGCACTTGTCCGGCCAGGATTGATTATCGGGCGACGATAAACCGCTTATCGTCGTCAATAAACGTTTTCTCATCGGCGGCGGCGAGAATATTGCCGAAATTCATTTCTGCGCGCAGCTTCCAGCTTTCCGGGATATTCCACGTCGCACGCACATCAATATCAATCAATGGGTTGTAATGTTGCAGGTTCGCGCCAATCTGCTTTTCCGCCAGCGCCAGCCACACCGCGTATTGCGCGATACCGCTGCTCTGCTCCGACCAAACCGGGAAATTATCGGCCCAGGCAATGTACTGGCGTTGCAGGTGGCTGATCACTTCCTGATCTTCAAAAAACAGCACCGATCCGGCAGCGGCGGCAAAACCATCCAGCTTATCGGCGGTGGCGTGAAAATGCTCCGCCGGAATAACGTTACGCAACTGTCCGCGCACCAGTTCCCAGAAACGATCGTGCTCCTTACCCAGCAAGATAAGCGCCCGCGAGCTTTGTGAATTAAACGCCGAAGGCGCCTGGCGGATCGCTTCTTTAATCGTCGCAACCACGTCATCTTCGGCGACGGGAAGATCCTTGCCCAGTGTGTAGATAGTGCGGCGCGCTTTGGCGAGGGACAGAAAACCCTCCACGCTAACGCTCTCAACCCGGGGTTTTAACACCGTTTCCAGCAGCGGCTGTGGCGCAGCGGCCTGCGGCGCGGCATCCGTGCGGGCGAGGGTAGACTTCAATATTTGCTGAAACGGATCCATGAATACTGTTCCTGTCGTGAGCGTCAACGGTGTAAAGAGAAACGTTATCAGAGCACAGGCCAGCACAACTCGATCCAGCAAACAGATGAAATAAAACAGGGTATTTTCATGCTTCTTTTCTTAACGGAAAACGCGGCTGAATTCACCGGGAGCCATTACGCCAGCGCGCCCCGGTCTTTGATTGAGCCGCCGGGGTTATGCTTATTCCAGCAATGCAAAGTGAAATAATTCCTTATCGCCCAATCCCGCGTTGTGGCGGGCTAAGCACAAATTGTTATAAGTAATGTCAATTTGGGTATTTGAATTATCACTGAAGCTGATTAATATCGTCTGGACATCCATACTGCTAAACCGCCAAACGGAAACATCAACGCATGATCGTCCTCAGGAATATTTCCAAGATTTTCGACCAGGGAAAGGCATCGATTACCGCCGTCGACAGCGTCAATCTGACGGTTGAGCAGGGGCAAATTTACGGAATTATTGGCTACAGCGGCGCGGGCAAAAGTACGCTGATCCGCTTGCTGAACGGGCTGGAAAAACCCACATCCGGCAGCGTCGTGATTAATGGTCAGGATATTGCCGCGGCGAAAGGTGAATCCCTACGCCAGGCTCGCCTGAAAATCAGCATGGTTTTCCAGCACTTCAACCTGCTGTGGTCGCGCACGGTGAGCGAAAACATTGCGTTTTCGATGCAAATTGCCGGTGCGCCGAAAGCGCACATTAAGGCGCGCGTCGCGGAGCTGATTGAACTGGTGGGGCTTAAGGGCCGTGAAAACGCTTATCCGTCGCAGTTGAGCGGCGGGCAAAAACAGCGTGTCGGCATTGCCCGCGCGCTGGCGAATACCCCGGATGTGCTGCTGTGCGATGAAGCGACATCGGCACTCGATCCGCAAACCACCGATCAGATCCTCGACTTACTGCTGGATATTAACCGCCGTTTCAAACTGACGATTGTGCTCATCACCCATGAAATGCATGTGGTGCGCAAAATTTGCGACCGCGTGGCGGTGATGGAGGACGGCAAAGTGGTGGAAGAGGGCGATGTGCTGAGCGTCTTTACCCATCCGCAACAGCCGATCACCAAACAGTTTGTGCGCCAGGTGAGCCAGTATAAAGAAGAAGAGGCGTTTAACCCGGAGCTGAATAGCGATCTCGATGGCACGGTTATCAAGCTGACGTTTACCGGACACAGTACGCATCAGCCGATCGTCGGCGAACTGACCCTGCGCTACGGCCTGCCGTTTAACATTCTGCACGGCAAGATGTCGCAAACGGCGCATGGCGTATTTGGACAATTATGGGTGCACGTGGTGGCGACCCCGGAACAACTGAACAATATCCTTGCGGATTTGCGCAAGTCCGATATTGAGAGCGAGGTCGTCACACATGGCTGAATCATTTTTCCCGCACCTGAAATGGGAACAACTCTGGGCGGCAACGCAAGAGACGTTATATATGACGGCGCTCTCTGGCGCGGCGACCTTTGTGCTGGGCATTTTGCTGGGGCTGGCGCTGTTTCTGACCGCGCGCGGCGGGCTGTTCCAGAACCGCACGCTGTATAGCGTGATTTCGATTCTGGTGAACGTCTTTCGCTCGATTCCGTTCATCATTTTGATTGTGCTGTTAATTCCTTTTACCAAAGCGCTGGTGGGCACCATTCTTGGCGCGAACGCGGCGCTACCGGCGCTTATTGTCGGCGCGGCACCGTTTTATGCCCGTCTGGTCGAGATTGCGCTGCGCGAAGTGGATAAAGGAGTGATTGAGGCGACGCGCTCCATGGGCGCACGTCTGAGCACGTTAGTATTTCGGGTGTTACTGCCTGAATCATCACCTGCGCTGGTGTCCGGTATTACCGTGACGCTGATTGCGCTGGTGAGCTACAGCGCCATGGCCGGGGTTATCGGTGCTGGCGGGTTGGGCAATCTTGCTTATCTGGAAGGATTCCAGCGGAACCACAACGACGTCACGCTGGTGGCGACGGTGACCATTCTTATCATCGTCTTCATCATCCAGTTCTGCGGCGACGTGATTACTTCTCTGTTAGATAAACGATAATTATTGGAAACCCACATCATGAAAAAAACACTGACACTGATTGCCGCAGCCACTCTCAGCGTGCTGAGTTTCTCCTCCTGGGCCGATACGCTGACCGTTGGCGCGTCCAACGTGCCGCACGCGGAAATTCTTGAGCAGGCGAAACCGATTCTGGCGAAGCAGGGTATCGATCTGGAGATTAAACCGTTCCAGGACTACATTCTGCCGAACACGGCGCTGGCCAGCCGTGAACTGGACGCCAACTACTTCCAGCATATTCCTTACCTGAACAGCGTTATCAAAGATCACGCGGGCGATAAAACCTATGATTTCGTCAGCGCAGGCGCTATCCATATTGAGCCGATTGGTATTTATTCTAAAAAATACAAATCGCTGAAAGATCTGCCGGAAGGCGGCAAAATCATCATGCGTGACGCGGTGTCCGAAGAGGGGCGTATTCTCTCCATCTTCGAGAAAGAGGGCGTGATCAAGCTGAAACCAGGCATCGATAAAGTGACTGCGCGTATTGACGATATCGTCGATAACCCGAAAAAACTGAAGTTCCTGCCAAACGTTGAAGCTGCACTTCTGCCGCAGATGTACAACAACGATGAAGGCGATGCGGTGGTAATTAATGCAAACTACGCCATTGATGCGGGCCTCGATCCGGTTCACGATCCGATTGCCGTTGAGAGCGGTGAAAATAACCCGTATGCCAACATCATTACCGTGCATCGCGGCGACGAGAAGAAAAAAGATATTGTTGCGCTGGTGAATGTCCTGCACTCGAAAGAGATTCAGGACTGGATCCGCACCAAATATAAAGGCGCGGTCATTCCGGTAAACAATTAATCTGCCTTATGCGCGGTCGCCCTGGCCGCGCATTTCATTCTGCTTTCCCGCTTCACATTATTCCCTGTGATTAATCTCACCAATTTTAAACATCTTCGATAAACCTTTTTAACAATGCACTACTATGGCCGGGTTCAGTGACCTCGGGGGTAGAGATGAAAGATGTCGTGATTGTGGCTGCGGTGCGCACGCCGATCGGCTGTTTTCAGGGTGCGCTGTCGCGCCACTCTGCCGTCGAGTTAGGTAGCGCGGTGGTGCAGGCGTTAATTGCGCGCAGCGGTGTGCAGCCACAGGATATCGATGAAGTGATTTTAGGCCAGGTGCTGACCGCCGGAGCCGGGCAAAACCCGGCCCGCCAGTCGGCAATTAAAGGTGGCCTGCCGAATACCGTTTCGGCCATTACCATCAACGATGTGTGCGGTTCCGGGTTAAAGGCGCTGCATCTGGCCTCGCAGGCCATCCAGTGCGGCGAAGCTGACGTGGTGATTGCGGGCGGGCAGGAAAACATGAGCCGCGCGCCGCATGTGCTGAGCGATAGCCGCACCGGCGCGCAACTTGGTAATAGCCAGCTCATCGACAGCCTGGTGCATGACGGTTTGTGGGATGCCTTCAACGATTACCATATGGGCGTCACGGCGGAAAATCTGGCGCGCGAGTACGGGATCAGCCGTGAACGCCAGGATGAATGGGCGCTGAGTTCCCAGCATAAAGCCCGCGCCGCCATTGATTCCGGGCGTTTTCGCGACGAAATCGTGCCGGTACACACCCTGAGCGCCGACGGGAAAACCGTGCTTGTCGATACGGATGAGCAGCCGCGCACCGATGCCAGCGCAGAGGCGCTGGCGCAACTCGCGCCAGCGTTTAAACAAAGCGGTTCGGTCACCGCCGGAAACGCTTCACCGATCAACGATGGTGCGGCAGCGGTATTAATGATGAGCGCAGGCAAAGCCCAGCAACTTAATTTACCGATGCTGGCACGGATCCGCGCGTTCGCCAGCGTCGGTGTGGATCCTGCTCTGATGGGCATTGCGCCGGTGTATGCCATGCGGCGCTGTCTGGAGCGGGCCGGCTGGAAGTTAGATGATGTTGAACTGATAGAAGCCAACGAAGCATACGCCGCGCAGGCGCTGTCGGTGGGCAAAATCCTCGAATGGGATGAGAAGCGGGTAAACGTCAATGGCGGTGCGATAGCGCTGGGTCACCCGATTGGGGCGTCCGGGTGTCGTATCCTCGTTTCGCTGGTGCATGAGATGCAAAAACGGCAGGCCCGCAAAGGGCTGGCAACGCTCTGCATTGGTGGTGGTCAGGGCGTGGCATTGGCTATCGAGCGCGATTAATCTCTTTCTCTCTCCAAATAAAGCCTTCCAGCCGGAAGGCTTTATTGTTTGTGATAACCGTCGCAGGTTTTGTTTCAATTAAAATAAAATCTCTATGCCTTCCGTTAATAATCCTACGATTTTATTTAAAAATACTTCTGCACCTTAGAGATCTTATATTATTGCTGCCGTTACAATTTGAAATGTGAGAAATAAGCATGCTTATTATTAGCGAATCGCTTTTGTAGTGATCTGTTTTTATTATGTTTTTTATTTGTATTTCAATTTGTAAGTGTTCGGTTAATAAAATATTTGGTGTGATCTTCATCTGTTTTTTAGGGCTTTAAATGGGTTTTTTATTGATATTCATCACGCCGTTATACATAGTTCCGTTCCGTGCAAATATTTACGATCGCGATCACTAAAATAAAGTTACCGAAAAAATAAAATGCAATTCCATAAAAATGGAACATAATTTTAATTATTGAGGTAACTCATGTTTAAGAAAACTCTGGCCCTTGCTTCACTCCTTGGCGCATCCTTCGCTTCACAAGCTGTAACCGTTGATTTGCGTCACGAATACATCGACAGCGGCTCAAACGCTGACCGTGTTGCGGTTTCTCACCGTTTCGCGAATGGCGTAGGTTTCGGTGTCGAAGCAAAATGGAAATCCGGCGGCGATGATGCCGATAAACCGTTAACGGAAATTGTTGGCAACGGCCACGAAGAATCCATTAACTACCGCTGGGCGTGGACCAAGAATTTTGCACTGAATCCGGGCTTTAATATCGAAAGTAAAGATTCAAACTCAATCTATAAACCGTATCTTCATGTGCAATATAGCTTTGATAACGGCGTTTATATTGCGGGCCGTTATCGTTATGAATACACACGCTACCCGAATTCCAACGCTGTCGATAATAAAGTCAATAAATTCGATACCTGGTTAGGGTGGGCGATGGGCGATTACCGCGTCGAGCTGAATTATGTTTATGCGAAGAGCACCGAAGGGGTTTTACGTGATAACGATAAAACCTACTCCAACGAATATAACGCTAAGCTGGCGTATAAACTCGACCAGAACTGGTCTCCGTATGTTGAACTCGGCAACGTGGGTGTAACGGGAAGCGACGAACGCCAGACCCGTTTCCGCCTGGGCGTGGCTTACTCTTTCTGATTGTCTGAATTACCCTCAATTAAAATCCCGGCGCAGTCATGGCCGGGTTTTTTGTTTTTGCAGGAAAGTGGCAATACCAATAACCCTTTACCCTAAATAATTCGAGTTGCAGGAAAGCCAACGCCCCTGCGGCGCGAAGTATGACGGGTAAAGAAAAAAAGCCCTCCAGCGAGGGAGGGCAAGGCCAGTTACAGAAACACTAACTCAAGTCATGATTGCAACAGAGTACGTTGCCCGGGAAGTTTCGCGATATAGAGGGCCGGTTTGCCGTCTTTATCCGAACTAAACAAAATCGCACTGTCGTCGGGGGTAAACGACGGGTGCGGATGGGTGACCTGGCGGCTATTGGCAAATGTCGTCCAGGAGGTGTCGTGACGTGCCACGCGGAAATACGCTTTTTGCGCCACGTCGAAAACGTACAAATACGGGTCGTTGTCGATGGTGTAGCCGCCGGTATCTTTCACATCCACCGGCGTGCCGGAACCGTCGCCGACCAACAGCGTGCCATCAAAATTACTCATCAAATGCGAACACGCCGGGATCGGCATAATCGCTTCATTCATGCCCGTTTCCGAGTTAAAGCGGTAAACCACGCGGCCTTGTTGGCCTTTGAAATAAGAGACATACACCAGAGCGGAGCCGTCCGGGACCCAGAACTCATGAGTGCAGCTTTCACCTTTGGCGTGATCTTTCACTTTACGCACATGGCTGCCGTCTTCATTGACCAGCCACATCCGCGCATCCACCAGGTCGTGCGGGCCTTCATGACAAAACGCAACGGTGTTGTCATCGAACGGGCGATAAATGGGGTGGCCGAGCCAGATCTTTTCTTCGTGAATAACATTGCTTGCGCCCGTGTGCAGATCCACGCGCAACAGGCGGCAGTGCGGCCCTTTATAGAAGAAATCATGGAATAGCTGCCAGTCGTTCAGCGGCGTCCAGTCTTTGGCGGAAATCTCAATGCCTACCAGTTTGCTGCAATCACTGTTTGCCACCCAGGTGCCGTAGCCCACCCACTCATCCGGCACGCGGTAAACCTCGCGCTCGGCAAGCGTATGCAAATTCACTTCGCGCAGGGTGCGATCGTTTTTCACATAATATAAAGCGCTGTCATCCGGCGAGAGAAAACCGCCAAAAGTGTTATCGCCCGCGCCTTCGGTCAACTGCACCGCTTCGGCATTGGCAATATCCAGCAGGTAATAGTTCCAGTTGCCATCAAATTCCCCGGCAAATAACAGATGGCTGCCATCATTAAAGAAGCACTTTTGATAAAAGTAGTTCCGGTGGCAGGTCACTTCCGCGGGGGTTAAGCGAGTGACTTCCGCGCCGGTATCCGGATCGCAGCTGACGTGATAATTCAATTTTACCCGCATGCCTTTCGCCATGTTTTCACTCCTTTAGCGGGGCAAGTGGGAAAGTTGCACCCCAGTGATGACCCCAGATTCGCTTAAGTTTAAAAATAGGGTGTTAATTTATCAAAACAACGTTTCAGTATGTGTGATTGCTGACGCACTTTATAAGAAAATTGTTACGACAGGCTGCAAAAGCAGTGAAAACATCGGCGCTGCGAAAGTGGCCTTTGATTTTCAACAGGAAAAGTGCCGTTTGCGTGTCAAAACTCAAAGGTTTGCTTAACTTATTGTTTGCTATGCTTAATTTAAACAAAACCCGCAGGCGAAATGGCGACAGAAATAGTGTCAATGCCAAACAATCGTGATCCCACTTCCAGATCTTAAAATAAGTAACAGAAAAAGTGAAACGTTGTTTTATTTAACATTGAAAACGCGTTTTAGCCGGGATAAGATGCGCTAATACAAGAACCGGAACGCTGTTTCTGCGCTTCGTTTTTATGGCATTTCGCTCAAAATTGACGTCGGAGGTTATTGTGGAAGTCAGACAAAGCATCCACAGCGCGCACGCAAAAATCCTGGATACCCAGGGCCTGCGCGATGAGTTTTTAGTCGAAAAAGTGTTCGTTGATGACGAATACACCATGGTTTACAGCCACATCGATCGCATCATTGTCGGCGGCATTAAGCCGGTGGCGAAAACTGTTTCTGTCGGTGGTGAAGTGGGTAAACAACTGGGCGTGACCTATTTCCTTGAACGCCGCGAATTGGGCGTTATCAATATCGGCGGTCCGGGCACCATTACCGTTGACGGCCAGTGCTATGAAATTGGCCATCGCGACGCGTTATATGTCGGCAAAGGGGCGAAAGAAGTGGTTTTCGCCAGCGTCGATAGCGCAAAACCGGCGAAGTTTTATTACAACTGCGCACCGGCGCACATGACGTTCCCGACCAAAAAAGTGACCCCTGCGGATGTTGCGCCCGTCACCCTTGGCGATCCGTTAACCAGCAACCGTCGCACCATCAACAAATATTTCGTGCCGGATGTGCTGGAAACCTGCCAGTTGAGCATGGGCTTGACGGAGCTTGCGCCGGGCAACCTGTGGAACACCATGCCATGCCACACCCATGAACGCCGCATGGAAGTTTACTTCTACTTCAATATGGAAGAGGACGCCTGCGTATTCCATATGATGGGCCAACCGCAGGAAACGCGTCATATCGTGATGCATAACGAACAAGCGGTGATTTCGCCAAGCTGGTCAATCCATTCAGGTGTCGGGACGCGTGCGTATACCTTCATCTGGGGGATGGTGGGCGAGAACCAGGTCTTTGATGATATGGACCACGTCGCGGTAAAAGATCTGCGCTAATTGCGGGCAGCACAAACGATGCCTGTCCGGTACAGGCGCTGATAGATTAAGGAACAAACATGATTCTGGATGCATTTTCTCTTCAAGGTAAAGTTGCGGTAGTGAGCGGTTGCGACACCGGTCTGGGTCAGGGCATGGCGCTGGGTCTGGCAGAAGCGGGCTGCGATATTGTGGGCATCAACATTGTTGAACCGACAGAAACTATCGAACGTGTGACCGCGCTGGGCCGTCGTTTCCTGAGCCTGACTGCCGATCTGCGTAAAGTCGACGGTATTCCGGCCCTGCTGGAGCGCGCGGTCGCAGAATTCGGCAAGATCGATATTCTGGTCAACAACGCAGGTTTGATCCGTCGTGAAGACGCGATTAACTTCAGCGAACAGGACTGGGACGACGTCATGAACCTGAATATCAAGAGCGTGTTCTTTATGTCTCAGGCGGCGGCGAAACACTTCATCGCACAGGGCAACGGCGGCAAAATCATCAACATCGCCTCCATGCTCTCCTTCCAGGGTGGCATCCGTGTGCCGTCTTACACCGCGTCGAAAAGCGGCGTAATGGGCGTAACTCGTCTGCTGGCGAACGAGTGGGCGAAGCACAATATTAACGTCAACGCGATTGCACCGGGTTACATGGCAACCAATAACACCCAGCAATTGCGCGCTGACGAACAGCGTAGCGCCGAGATCCTCGACCGCATTCCGGCTGGCCGCTGGGGGCTGCCGAGCGATCTGATGGGGCCGGTGGTGTTCCTGTCATCCAAAGCGTCCGACTACATTAACGGTTATACCATTGCCGTAGACGGTGGCTGGCTGGCGCGTTAATGCGTTCTTGCTTAAATAGAAATAAAACCTGCTGCGGCAGGTTTTTTTAGCTCTGCATATTAATTGTCCATATTCAATAAATAGAAATATCCATATCAATTTGTCTTAAATACATGTGCATTATTAAAAACTTCTTATAAATAAGCATATTAAAAATATTTTATCGCTTAAACTCTATTTTCAAAACTGTAAACTCCATCACAAAACAACATGTGATAGCAAATTAATCCATATCTTCGCGTTTTACTGCCTGACGCTTATTCCCGGCGCTGACTTACTTTCTTATTACGTCTTATTCTGTGCAGGCAGGAAAAAAATGGCTTCTCTCAGTAATGACTCTGTAGTTTTACCGCGCGCGCTGCGTGATACCCGGCGCATGAACCTGTTTGTCTCTGTCTCGGCCGCCGTTGCCGGGCTGCTGTTTG
Source organism: Kosakonia sp. H02 (assembly GCA_030704225.1). Taxonomy (NCBI): domain Bacteria; kingdom Pseudomonadati; phylum Pseudomonadota; class Gammaproteobacteria; order Enterobacterales; family Enterobacteriaceae; genus Kosakonia; species Kosakonia styphnolobii. Next base: position 3,607,106 of record CP131915.1, on the reverse strand, counting down.
GTCTGGATATTGGCGTGATCGCTGGCGCATTGCCGTTTATCACCGATCATTTCACTTTAAGCAGCCGGTTGCAGGAGTGGGTGGTGAGCAGCATGATGCTTGGCGCGGCCATCGGGGCGCTGTTCAACGGCTGGCTCTCGTTCCGGCTTGGGCGTAAATACAGCCTGATGGTTGGCGCAGTGCTGTTTGTCGCCGGTTCGCTCGGTTCTGCATTTGCCAACAGCATAGAAGTTCTGCTCATTTCCCGCGTACTGCTGGGCGTAGCCGTTGGTATTGCGTCTTATACCGCGCCGCTCTATCTCTCTGAAATGGCGAGCGAAAATGTGCGCGGCAAGATGATCAGCATGTACCAGTTGATGGTGACGCTGGGGATTGTGCTGGCGTTTTTATCCGATACGGCGTTTAGCTACAGCGGCAACTGGCGGGCCATGCTCGGCGTGCTGGCGCTGCCAGCGGTGCTGCTGATTATTCTGGTGGTGTTCCTGCCCAACAGCCCGCGCTGGCTGGCGCAAAAAGGGCGGCATATTGAAGCGGAAGAGGTGCTGCGTATGCTGCGCGATACCTCAGAAAAAGCCCGCGAAGAGTTAAACGATATTCGTGAAAGCCTGAAACTGAAGCAGGGCGGTTTTCAGTTGTTTAAAGCTAACCGCAATGTGCGCCGCGCCGTGTTTCTTGGCATGTTGTTACAGGCGATGCAGCAGTTTACCGGTATGAATATCATCATGTATTACGCGCCGCGTATTTTTAAAATGGCCGGGTTTACCACCACCGAGCAGCAGATGATTGCCACGCTGGTGGTCGGCCTGACCTTTATGTTCGCCACCTTTATCGCGGTTTTTACGGTGGATAAAGCCGGGCGCAAACCGGCGCTTAAGATTGGCTTTAGCGTGATGGCCATCGGAACGCTGATCCTCGGTTACTGCCTGATGCAGTTTGATAACGGCACGGCATCAAGCGGCTTATCCTGGCTCTCTGTGGGTATGACGATGATCTGTATTGCGGGCTACGCGATGAGTGCCGCACCGGTAGTCTGGATTTTGTGTTCGGAGATCCAGCCGCTGAAATGCCGCGATTTTGGGATCACCTGTTCCACCACCACTAACTGGGTGTCGAACATGATTATCGGCGCGACCTTCCTGACGTTGCTGGACGCCATTGGCGCGGCGGGAACTTTCTGGCTCTACACCGCCCTGAACCTGGCGTTTGTTGGGGTGACATTCTGGCTGGTGCCGGAAACAAAAAACGTGACGCTGGAGCATATTGAGCGCCGGTTAATGGCCGGGGAGAAGTTGCGGGATATTGGGGTTTGATAATTTGCCGGATGGCTTAGTGCCATCCGGCGATTAACGCTGATACTTAACGCATAGCACGTTTCAAAATACGCTCGGCCTGGCGCTGGAAGTCGGCGGCAGTCTCTTCCACCGTTTTCTGACCATAATCGATGTACTGAATTGCGGTGCCGAACTGAGCCACAATCTGCGGGTCGTCAAAGTACGGCGACACAGAAAGTTTCGCTGGCAGAGACTGCGCCAGGCGCAGACCCGCAACCGCCGGATCGTCCTCTTTAATCGCTCCGCTTGCCGTCAGCGTTTGCACTGCCGCTTTGCTCAGCGGCACACCACGCTCCAGACCCAGCGTTTCCACGCCTTCTTTGCTGTTCAGCAGGAAGTTGATCACCTGCGCGGCTTCCTTCGGATGCTGCGTCGATTTACCAATCGACAGCATTTGCGCCGGTTTAAAGAACAAGCCCGCATCTTTCGCACCCGGCAGCATCGGGTAATCGCCCAGCACCAGTTTGGCGGGCGGCTTCAGGTTGTCGGAATATTTAGTGATGGTTGAGTTCCACATATAAGTTCCGCCCCATTCACCTTCAATCCACGGCTTCATTTCATACATGTTGCTCTTACCGAACGACGCATAGTACTTCGAGTCCGGCATTACGTGGCTATCGACCAGTTTTTTATACATCTGGAAGAATTCAACCCACTGCGCGTCGGTATAGCTGAATTTCTTCGCTTTCTCGTCAACGGCCGGAATGTTGTACTTCTGCACCATATAAGAGTTCAGCAGCGCCAGCGTATCCTGGTGCTCCAGCACTACCGGGTAGTACTGTTTGCCAAGTTTGCTTTCAAACGTTTTGCCCGCCGCCATCAGCTCATCCCAGCTTTTCGGGAAGGCAATGCCCGCTTTTTTCCACTGCTCATCGTTAAAGTAGAAAACGCGTGCGGTCACGGAGATAGGAATACCGTTCAGCTTGCCGTTAACGGTGGTGGATTGCAGCTCTTTAGCATCGAACTGGCTCAGGTCGATAATGTCTTTTACCTGGTTCAGATCGTAAAACCCGTCGCCGTTTTTAGAAAAAATCGGCAGCCAGTTCCAGTTGGTCTGCATCACGTCCGGCTCAGTGCCGCCAGCGATCTGTGTGGTCAGGCGCGAAAGATGTCCGTCCCAACCGGTGTATTCAGATTTAACGGTAATGTCCGGGTGCTGTTTGTGAAACTCTTCCAGCGCTTTCAATGTCACCTGATGACGGCCGTTGCCCCCCCACCAGGACATACGCAAGTCAACATTGTCAGCGGCGGTGGCGGGTAAGCCGCACATGCCTAAAGTTGCGGAAATGACCGCGCCGATGAGTACTTTTTTCATTTTTATACTCCGAAATTAGAGAGAGATGTTCTGTTCAGTTTTTGCGTCAAAAATATGGCACTTATTCATATCGAACTTAAAATACACCTTCCGGTGAAGCCCCTTTGCAATCATTGGCTTAGCTTCATCAGAAGGAATTCGGGCGGTCAGCTCATAGTCGGCGACTTTCAGGTAGATAAAGAACTCGTGGCCCATGTTCTCTACGCGTACCAGCTCGCCGGAGCCGCAATTTTCGCCAAACGGTTCATCAGCGACGGAGACAAACTCCGGACGCACGCCAAAGAACACCTCTTTATCCGCGTAAGGCGCGACTTTTTCCTGCTGACGCGCGTTAAGCGCCAGCGTTTCGTGACCGACGGTGATATGCAGGCCATCCTCTTTCTGCACGATTTTCGCCGGTTTGATATTCATCTCTGGCGCGCCGATAAAGCCCGCGACAAACATATTGTTCGGGAAGTGATACAGGTTATCCGGCGTGTCCACCTGCATGATATGGCCGAGCTTCATCACGCAAATCCTGTCGCCCATGGTCATCGCTTCGGTCTGATCGTGCGTAACGTAAACAGTGGTGGCCGGTTTGCCGGAGCTTTTTAATTGCTTGTGCAGATCGGAAATACGAATACGCATCGAGGCGCGCAGTTTGGCGTCGAGGTTCGATAGCGGTTCGTCGAACAGGAACACGTCCGGTTTTTTCACAATCGCACGACCCACTGCCACGCGCTGTGCCTGGCCACCGGAGAGTTGGCGCGGCAAACGGTCCATCAACTCTTCCAGTTCGAGGATTTTCGCCGCTTCATCCACCTGTTTGGTGATTTCATCCTTCGGCAGTTTGCTCAGCTTCAGGCCGAAGGCGAGGTTTTCCCGCACGGTCATATGCGGATAGAGCGCATAGTTCTGAAACACCATCGCAATGCCGCGCGCTTTCGGCGCAAGGTTGTTCACAATCTTCTCGCCAATGCGCACTTCGCCGCCGCTGATGGTTTCAAGCCCCGCCAGCATACGCAGAGTGGTGGATTTAGCGCAGCCGGAAGGCCCGACGATCACCATAAATTCACCGTCGGCAATTTTCAGGTCGATACCATGTACCGCTTTGAAGCCGTTGGAGTAGACTTTTTCCAGTTTGTTGAAAATCACTTCAGCCATGATACTTCCCTCTTAACCTTTAATTCCGCTGCTGGTCACGCCCTGAACGAAGTAGCGCTGTGCCAGGAAGAAGACAATGATGGACGGCAGGATCGAGATACTCGCCATGGCCAGAATTTCGTTCCACGGCGCGCCTTCGGTAACGTCGATGGACATTTTCAGCGCCAGCGCGATGGGGTATTTATCCACGCTGTAGACGTAAATCAGCGGGCCGATAAAGTCATTCATCGACCACATAAACTGGAACAGCGCCACGGAGATAATCGCCGGTTTCAGAATCGGCACCACCACGTACCACAGCACCTGCCACGAATTGCAGCCGTCGATTTGCGCGGCTTCTTCCATATCGCGCGGCACGCCGCGTAAAAACTGAATCAACATAAAGACGAAGAAGCCTTGTGTGGCGAACGCCAGCGGCAGGTAAAGCGGCATATAACTATTGAGCATGCCCATTTCACGGAACATCAAGTACTGCGGGATCAGCAGCACGGTGCTTGGCAGCAGCATGGTGGCGATAAGCGTGCCGAACCAGAAGTTCTTCCACGGGATCTCAAAGCGGGCGAAACCGTAAGCCACCACCGTCGAAGAGATAATGGTCAGCACCACTTTTGGGATCACATACTTAAAGGTGTTCAGCATGTAATGGCCGAAGGTGTATTCGGTGCCGGTTTTCCAGCCGTTCACAAAACCATCCCAGGTGGCGTGCGTCGGCCAGAGGCCCAGCGTGGTGAAGATCTCATGGTTCGGTTTGAATGACGCTGAGAACATCCACGCCAGCGGGTAGAGCATTAACAGGCCGACAAAAAGCAGGATCACGTAGCGACACCACGCGCTCACTTTCTCGCGGCGCAGGGTGCGCGCCACTTCACGTTCGGCTTCCTTCATACCCGGCGTAAGGTGTTGAACATCAGCCATTTTTGCCTCCCTTATCGGCAGAGTAAAAGACCCAATATTTCGAGGACTTAAAGGCGATAGAGGCAAACACCGCCACCACCAGGAACAGCACCCAGGCCAGCGCCGCGCCGTAGCCCATATCGAAATATTTAAACGCGGTGTCGTAGATGTAGAGCGAGAACAGGTAGGTGTAATAAGTCGGGCCGCCGCCGGTAATCACATACGGGCCGGTAAATTCCTGGAACGCCTGCGTGGTCTGCATGATGAAATTGAAGAAGATCACCGGCGTAATCAGCGGCACGGTCACTTTCATAAACATCTGCCATTTGCTGGCGCCGTCGATCATTGCCGCTTCATACTGCGATTGCGGGACGTTTTGCAGCGCGGCGAGGAAAATCACCATCGCGGAACCAAACTGCCAGACGCGCAGCAAGGTCACGGACATCAGCGCCAGCGAGGGTTCGCCTAGCCAGTTAATGGGATCAAGACCGAACACGCCGATAAAACTGTTCAGCAGGCCATCAATAGCAAACAAGGCACGCCACAGCACCGCAATCGCCACCGAGCTGCCAAGAATCGACGGAATGTAGTACGCGGTGCGGAAAAAGCCGATGCCGCGCAATTTAAAATTCAGCACAAACGCAATGCCCAGCGCAAAAGCGAGTTTCAGCGGAATCGTTAAAAATACATACGCAAATGTCACGCCCATCGATTTCCAGAAGAGGGTGTCTTCCGTAAACATGTAGCGATAGTTTTCGATGCCATTAAATACCGGCGGGCTCATCAGATCATACTCAGTAAAACTGAGAAAGAAGGATGAGATGAATGGGAAAGCCGTAAAGACAATCAGCCCTATTATGTAGGGCGATATCCAGGCCAATCCCAGTAGTCTGTTTTCATTCATACATACCTACCTGGCGAACAATGTGTAATTCGGATTCGGTGCGTGGCGTCCCTGTCGCTGGGCGTTACGGCTTCGCATGACCACAATATTCAATGATATCAATGCGTTTAAAATCGATAACGGACGGAAAACATTGCAAATATTCCGGGTTTTAAAATCCTCTGAACTTTTGTTCTCGATTTGTAAAACATCGTTTTAAAATATTTTATTGTGTTTAATTTTGCCGTCATTCTATTAATGTGTGAAATGTGATCAGAGTCGAAACGATGTTTCAATAAAGTGAGGTGGCTGTCATTTTTAGCCAAAAAAGCAGGGTTCTCAGGAAATAAACGCGGGTGAAAAGGGACAAGATAAATATCGCAGAACGAAATCATTCAACATTAAAACGATTATCCGGCGAAGCATTAAAAAGGGCGTGGAAATAAAAACGCCCCCGGTTGTGGAGGCGTTGAGGCGTCAGGATTTTAAGAAATCTTCACGCACTGGCGTAAAGGTGTCGAGCAACGTTCCCGGTTTCAGGCACACGCAGCCGTGCATAATGTGCGGTTGCTTATAAAGAGTATCGCCTGCGGTGACGATATGTTTCTCATCACCAATGGTAAATTCGAACTCCCCGGATAACACATAGGTGAGTTGCTCGTGAGGATGGTTGTGCATTGGGCCGATGGCACCTTGTTCGAACATAACTTCGACCGCCATCATTTTGCCCCCATGGGCCAGAATGCGGCGGGTGACACCGTTGCCCAAATCGTCAAGTTGCGTGTCTTTATGAAAGATAAACATCGGGCTGTCCTGTAGTGGATGTTGGATGATGAAACGTTGTTTCAAAATAATTTATCTCAGGGTTGCGTAAAAATAAACGCGAGGCCAGAGAAGTTGAAAGTCGATCACAACTTTGCTTGACTGGGTGCTAAACCCGACGGAGAGACACAATGAAAACGATAGGTTTGCTGGGTGGCATGAGCTGGGAATCGACCATTCCCTACTATCGCCTGATCAACGAGGGCGTCAAAGCCCGCCTCGGTGGCTTACACTCCGCCAGTTTGCTGTTGCACAGCGTGGATTTTCACGACATAGAGACCTGCCAGGCGACGGCGCAGTGGCACAAAGCCGGAGAAATTCTCGCCCAGGCGGCGGCCGGTCTGGAGCAGGCGGGCGCACAGGCGATTGTGCTGTGCACCAACACCATGCACAAAGTGGCCGGGCAAATTGAAGAACGCTGCCAGATTCCATTCCTGCATATTGCCGATGCCACCGGCCGGGCGATTGAAAATGCCGGTCAGCACAACGTCGCGCTGCTCGGTACGCGCTACACCATGGAGCAGGATTTCTATCGCGGGCGTCTGGAAAAACAGTTCGGCATCAAAACGTCTGTACCAGGCCCGGAAGACAGAGAACGCATCAACCAAATCATCTTTGATGAACTCTGTCTCGGTACGTTCAGCGATGAGTCGCGCTACTATTTTATGAATTTGATCAAGCAGATGGCGGATGAAGGCGCGCAGGGGGTCATTTTCGGCTGTACCGAAATTGGCCTGCTGCTGCCCCAAACCCATAGTCCGATTAAAGTGTTCGACACCACGGCGCTGCATGCCGCCGATGCGGTGGATTTTATGCTCTCTTAACGCTCGCCCAGCATGGCAGCCAGCGGCTCGCTAACCTGCGCCGTGGCTGCCTGCAAATGATGGGTAAAGGCCTCGACCAGCGCAGACGCCGGGCGATGCAGCGGGCGAATGAGGCTGACGGTAAACGGCACATCAATACTGAAACGCCGCACCGCCACGCCGCTGGCGGCATAATCGAGCGCCGTGAGCGGGTTCACCACCGAAATGCCGACCCCGGCGCGCACCATCGCGCACACCGACGCCGCGCTGTGGGTTTCCAGCACCATCCGCCGTTTCACCTGATGTTCAGTAAACAGCGCATCCAGCAACTGCCGGTAGCTGTCAGTGCGCGACAAACTGATGTAATTCTCACCCTGAAAATCCGTCGGGGTCAGCACGTTTTTTTGTGCCAGCGGATGATCCTGGGGCATCACGCACACTTCATTACAGGTCAGCAGCGGCGTGCGCTCGGTGCCTGCCGGCGTGCTGAGGGTTTCGGTTAAACCCAAATCGTGGCGCTGGGCTGAGAGCCACTCTTCCAGCAGCGGGGATTCCTGCGGCACGATATTCAGGCTGACATCCGGATAGCGGGCCAGAAACGGCTGCAACAGCAGCGGTAAAAACGATTGGGAAAACACCGGCAAACAGGCAATGGATAGTTCACCCTGGCGGAACTCGCGCAGGCTTTCTGCCGCGCTGACAATCCGGTCCAGCCCGTACCAGGAGCGCTGCACCTCTTCAAACAGCCGCAGCCCTTGCACCGTCGGGTGTAAGCGCCCGCGCGTACGTTCAAATAGCTTTAGCCCAAGCACTTTTTCAAAACGTGCCAGTTCGCGGCTAACCGTCGGCTGCGAGGTGTGCAGCATGGCAGCGGCTTCCGTCAGGTTGCCGGTGGTCATCACGGCGTGAAAGATTTCGATATGGCGCAGATTAACGGCAGGCATGGTGGTGTCCGGTTGAAAGCGTTAGCTATATCATTTTTGCATAGAGTGGCGATAAAACGATATTTTTTATTCTCTTCGCGCTATGGCGTAATCATAAAAAAGATTGCTGCCGGAGTTGTTATGCCACGCTCATTACACCAGACCGAAACAGACCTGAACGCCGCCAACCTGCTGAAGCTGCCCGCTGAATTTGGCTGCCCGGTGTGGGTTTATGATGCACAAATCATTCGCGGGCAAATCGCTAAACTGCGCGAATTCGACGTGATCCGTTTTGCGCAGAAAGCCTGTTCCAACATTCATATTTTGCGCCTGATGCGCGAGCAGGGCGTGAAAGTGGATTCTGTGTCGCTGGGGGAAATCGAGCGCGCGCTGGCGGCGGGTTACGATCCGAAAACTCACCCGGACGATATTGTTTTCACTGCCGATGTGCTGGATGACGCGACGATTGCGCGAGTCAGTGAACTGGGCATTGCGGTGAACGCCGGTTCAGTGGATATGCTGGAGCAGCTTGGTGCAGTATCGCCGGGCCATCGCGTCTGGCTGCGGGTCAACCCCGGTTTTGGTCACGGCCACAGCCAAAAAACCAACACCGGCGGCGAAAACAGTAAACACGGGATCTGGTACGGCGATATGGGCGCGGCGCTGGACGTGATGCAGCGTTACCAGTTGAAACTGGCGGGCATTCACATGCATATCGGTTCCGGTGTGGATTACGGCCATCTTGAGCAAGTGTGCGGCGCAATGGTGCAGCAGGTGGTGGAATTCGGCCAGGATCTGCACGCTATTTCGGCGGGCGGCGGCTTGTCGGTTCCTTATCGTGAAGGTGAGGAACCGGTCGATACCGCCCACTATTACGGGCTGTGGAATGCGGCGCGTGAGCAAATCGCCAGGCATCTGGGCCATGCGGTAAAACTGGAGATCGAACCGGGGCGCTTCCTGGTGGCCGAATCCGGCGTGCTGGTCTCACAGGTACGCAGCGTGAAAAACATGGGCAGCCGCCATTTTGTGCTGATCGACGCCGGGTTTAACGACCTGATGCGCCCGGCAATGTACGGCAGCTATCACCACATTACGGCGCTGGCCGCCGATGGCCGCGACCTTCAGCATCAACCGTTGATCGACACCGTGGTTGCCGGGCCGCTGTGTGAATCCGGCGATGTCTTTACCCAGCAAGAGGGCGGCAAAGTGGAAACCCGCGCGCTGCCGGCGGTGAAAGCGGGGGATTATTTAGTGCTGCATGATACCGGTGCGTATGGTGCGTCGATGTCCTCTAATTACAACAGCCGCCCGCTGCTGCCGGAAGTGCTGTTTGATAATGGCGTTGCGCGCCTGATCCGCCGTCGCCAGACCATTGAAGAGCTGATTGGTCTCGAACTCATTTAACCTTTCTTCCCGATCCCGCCGCCCCTGGTGGGATCGCTCCTCCCGCAAAACCTTGCTTAGCGTAAGGTGGTATGCCAAAGCCCCGCTGCGTTGCATTTTGGAATACCAGATAGCGCGTTGCGAGACGTGTCACAGAACTTTTCCCGCTGCATAGCTATTTTTGGTATGCCAAATGGGACTTAAGCCGTATCCCTGTATCGATAAAAAGCCCCTTTACTGAGGTGTTACTCATGGCCCTACAAGAAAAGCTCATCGATTCTCTGGGTAGTTTTGCGACGAAATTCAACAGCTATCGCTACATCATGGCGATCAAATCCTCGTTTATTACTCTGATGCCGGTGATTATCGTCGGCGCGTTCTCCGTGCTTATCTCTAACATGGTGCTGGATCCGAAAAACGGTCTCGCCAGCTTCCAGTCCCTCTCATTTCTGGCCGCGCTTAAACCGATTACCAGCGCCATTAACTACGCCACGCTGAACTTCCTCAACATCGGCGCGGTGTTCTTAATCGGCATCGAACTGGGGCGAATTAACGGCATCAGAACGTTGTTTCCCGGCCTGCTGGCGGTGATCTGCTTTATCTGCGTCACGCCAACGACTGTTGAAATGCTGGTCGACGGGCAGATGCACGTGGTGAAAGACGTACTGCTGCGCCAGTTCTCTGATACCCGTAGCCTGTTCCTCGGCATGTTTATCGCCATTTTGTCGGTAGAGATTTATTGCTGGCTGGAGAACCGCGAAGGGCTGAAGATCGAAATGCCGGACACCGTGCCGCCTAATGTTTCAGCCTCGTTTTCCGCGCTGATCCCGGCGATCATCACCACCACGGTAATTGCCACCTTTGGCTTTGTCTTCCATCAGGTGACCGGCATGTATCTGTACGACGCCGTTTACCAGGTGGTTCAGCAGCCGCTGGAGCGCGTGGTGCAAAGCCTGCCGGGGATTTTGCTGCTGATGTTTGTTGCGCAACTTTTCTGGGTGATTGGTATTCACGGCAACCAGATGATTAAACCTATCCGCGAACCGCTGCTATTAGGTGCCATCACCGTCAATATGAGCGCCTTTGAGCAGGGCAAAGAGGTGCCGAACATCATCACCATGCCGTTCTGGGATGTGTATATGAGCATTGGCGGCTCCGGGCTGACCATCGGCTTGCTGGTGGCGGTGATGATCGCCACCAAACGCAAAGAGATGAAAGAGATCGCCAAGCTGTCGATTGGGCCGGGGATCTTCAACATTAACGAGCCGGTGATTTTCGGCATGCCTATCATGCTCAACCCGATCCTCGCGATCCCGTTTATCATCACGCCGCTGGTCACCGGTTCGATTGGCTACTTCGCGACTGCCACCGGTTTCGCCGGAAAAGCGGTGGTGATGGTGCCGTGGACCACGCCGCCACTGATTAATGCCTGGCTCTCTACTGCCGGTTCGATGGGCGCGGTGGTCACGCAGCTTATCTGCATTCTTACCGCTATTCTTATTTACCTGCCGTTTGTGAAGATTGCCTCACGCCGCGCCGAGCAGGCGCAGTTACAGGCAGAAGCCACCAATAACGCCTGAGGATGCAATGAGCACAAAAACTGTCGCGATACCACCGTCGTTTATTCTCGGCGCCGCCGCGTCGGCCTGGCAAACCGAAGGCTGGACAGACAAACGCGAGGGCCAGGACTCCTGGCCCGATCTCTGGTACAAAAACGATCGTCACGTCTGGCACGAAGGCTACGGCCCGGCGGTGGCGACTCACTTCTATCAGCGCTTTCGCGAAGATGTGCAGTTAATGAAGCAGGCAGGGCTGACCCACTATCGCACGTCGATTAACTGGTCACGTTTTCTCACGGATTATGAACATGGCGTGGTGGATGAGCGCTATGCCGCGTATTACGACGCGCTGTTTGATGAGATGGCGCGCCACGGCATCGTGCCGATGATTTGCCTTGAACATTACGAACTGCCCGGTTATTTGCTGGAAACCTACGGCGGCTGGGCGTCGAAAAAAGTGGTCGAACTCTATCTGCTGTATGTCGAAAAAGTGTTTGAGCGCTATCACCACAAAGTGACGCGCTGGTTCACATTCAACGAGCCGATTGTGGTGCAAACCCGCGTCTATCTGGACGCGCTGCGCTGGCCCTACGAGCAGAACACCGGAACCTGGATGCAGTGGAACCACCATAAAAACCTCGCGACGGCAAAAGTGGTGAAGCTGTTTCGCGAAAAAGGTTACGCCGGAACGGTGGGCTGCATTCTCAACCCGGAAGTGACCTACCCGCGTTCGCGTGCCCCGCACGATGTGCTCGCCGCCGAGCGTTACGATCTCTTTTATAACCGCGTATTTCTCGACCCGATGGTCAAAGGCCACTATCCGCCAGAGTTATTACAACTTCTGGAAAAACATGGCGTGAAGTGGGATTACAGTGACGAAGAGCTGGCGATCATTCGCGATAACACTGTCGATGAACTGGGCATTAATCTTTACTATCCGCACCGCGTCAAAGCGCCGTCCCGTGCCTGGCACCCGGAAACGCCTTTCCATCCGGCGTATTACTACGAGCCGTTTGAACTGCCGGGGCGCAAGATGAATAAATCCCGCGGCTGGGAGATCCTGCCAGAAATTATCTATGACATGGCGATGCGCATTAAAAACGACTACGGCAATATTCCGTGGTTTGTGGCCGAAAGCGGCATGGGCATTGAGAACGAAGGGCAGTTTCGCAATGCGCAAGGCACCATCGAGGATGACTACCGCATCGACTTTATCGCCGCGCATCTGTACCAGACGCTACGCGCCAGGGAAGACGGCGCAAACTGCCAGGGTTATATGCTGTGGGCGTTTACCGATAACGTTTCGCCGATGAACGCCTTCAAAAACCGTTACGGGCTGGTGGAGATTGACCTGCAACACAACCGCGACCGCAGGCCGAAAAAGTCCCTCGCCTGGTATCGTAAATTGAGCGATGAGCGTCAGTTGACCCTGACCCTTGATGATGACGTAAGATAGTGCGCAATTATTGATAAGTGCAGGTGATATTGTGGAGAAGGCCGTCGTCCCGCCGGAAAAAAAGCAGTACCAGGAGATTGGCGAAGATTTACGCGATCAGATAATCCAGGGCCATTATCCCGTGGGTTCGCGCTTGCCGCCCGAGCGCAATATCGCCGAGAAATATGGCGTCAGCCGCACCATCGTTCGCGAAGCGTTACTGATGCTGGAGCTGCAAGGCACGGTGGATATCCGCCAGGGCTCCGGTGTCTACGTGATGCGCATTCCGCAGGCCCATGAAAACGAAGAGGAGCGCTTTTTAAGTAGCGACGTCGGCCCGTTTGAGATTTTGCAGGCGCGCCAGCTACTGGAGAGCAATATCGCCGCCTTTGCCGCCAAAATGGCAACGCGGGCGGATATCGACAATCTTAGACGCATTCTGGAGCAGGAACAGCGTGCCATCGCCATGAATGACACTTCGCAGGATAACAGCAAAATGTTTCACCTGGTGCTGGCGGGCGCATCGCAAAACCAGATGCTGCTGGCGACGGTAGAGAGCATCTGGCATCACATGGACAGCAGCCCGTTGTGGCAGCAATTTAATGTGCATATCGCCAGCCGCCCGTACCGGCTGAAATGGCTGGGCGACCGGCAAACGCTGCTCGCCGCCCTGCGCCGTCGCGATGTAATGGGTGCCTGGCAGGCGATGTGGCAGCACCTGGAAAACGTAAAAAAGAGTCTGATGGAGCTGTCGGATGAAGACGCGCCGGACTTCGACGGTTATCTGTTTGAATCGGTGCCGATTTTCCAGGGGAAATTAATGTGAAGATTATTCCTCTGTATCAGGCACCGCAGTTTGCCGAACAGGTTATCGACTGGCTGTGGCAGGAATTTGGCGATTCACTGTCGCGCGATTTTTTCGCCAGTATTATCGAACACAGCCAGACGCCGGGGCAGTTGCCGCTGACCTTTGTGCTGGTGGATAACGATCAATTACTGGCAACCGTGGGGCTGTGGCGTTGCGACTTGATAAGCCGCCAGGATCTCTTCCCGTGGCTTGCCGCGCTGTATGTGAAAGAGAGTGCGCGCGGTCAGGGGCTGGCCGGGCAGTTACAGCGCCATGTTATTGAGCAGGCGAAAGCAATGGGCTTTAGCCAGTTGCATCTTTACTCCGCCTGCCGCGATTTTTACGAACGCTTTGGCTGGCAGTACATCGGCGACGGCCTCGATTACCCTGATACTACCGTGCATTTGTACCGCATTGCGCTTTGATGTTTTGTCGGATGGCGTATATGTCACGAAGCAATGGGCTTTAGCCAGTTGCATCTTTACTCCGCCTGCCGCGATTTTTACGAACGCTTTGGCTGGCAGTACATCGGCGACGGCCTCGATTACCCTGATACTACCGTGCATTTGTACCGCATTGCGCTTTGATGTTTTGTCGGATGGCGTATATGTCACGGTTGTGGAATGGTTCCGTTCACCAGGCGTTCAGTGGTTTCAGAGACTCGTCATGCAGTGAACGGGACAAGGGGAGCACCGCGCTCCCCTTGTCAATCCCCGCGGCCCCGCAGGGAAATCGGTGCTTCGCACTGCGCTCACCTCCCGAGTGCCTGCCTGCGGTCGGCTCGACTCGCCGTCCTGGCTCGGTTCGCCTCTGGCCGCCATCCCTGGCGTCCAGACCTTGTCATTCACTCTTCGGTTCGCCGATTTCGGCGGGGACTCAACCCCTCGCGGTGAGATTTGAGCGAATAAAAAATTCCGTGTTGCTGAAGGTTTTGTAGGCCGGATAAAGCGCAGCCGAACGGCGATCGGGATTAACTCTCCGGCGGTGCAATCACCGAATGGCGCCGCACCAACGTCGGGTTAAACACATGCGTAATGTCCGGTAACGGACGGTTTTCTGCCAGCGCTAATGCTAACTCGGCGGCCTGGGTTGCCATGGTGACAATCGGGTAACGCACGGTGGTTAAACGCGGGCGAACGTAGCGCGATACCAGCACATCATCAAAACCAATCAGCGAAATCTCACGCGGCACATCAATGCCGTTATCATTCAGCACACCCATCGCCCCGGCGGCCATTGAATCGTTATAACAGGCCACAGCGGTAAAATTGCGCCCGCGCCCAAGCAGCTCGGTCATTGCCTGCTCGCCGCCGCTCTCATCCGGTTCGCCGAAGGTCACCAGCCGGTCATTGCACGGCAAACCGTTCTCTTTCAACGCAGCGTAATAGCCTTGCAAACGATCGTCGGCATCGGAAATTTCATGATTAGAACAAAGGTAACCAATGCGCGTATGGCCCTGTTGAATAAGATGGCGCGTTGCCAGCCAGGCACCGTAGCGGTCATCAAGCGCCACGCAGCGCTGCTCGAAGCCCGGCACAATCCGGTTAATAAGCACCATGCCCGGCATCTGCTCCATCAGCGAGGCAAGATCCGCATCAGGAATGATTTTGGCGTGCACCACCAGCGCCGCGCAGCGGTGGCGGATCAACTGCTCAATCGCTTTGCGCTCTTTTTCTTCGTTATGGTAGCCGTTGCCAATCAGCAAAAAATTGCCGGTGGCGGAAGCGACCTGCTCAACGGCTTTCACCATCGCGCCGAAAAAAGGATCTGACACATCGCCGACCACCAGGCCGACCGTTTCGGTGGACTGTTGCGCCAGCGCGCGGGCGTTGGCATTGGGGTGGTAATTGAGCGTATCCATCGCGCTTTGTACCGCCTGGCGTGAACTCACACTCGCCTTCGGTGAGCTGTTAATCACGCGGGAAACCGTCGCGACAGAAACCCCTGCCAGCCGCGCTACATCTTTTATGGTCGCCATGACGCACCTTCCTCTGGGTAAGCGTTTACACGCTGCTAAGTGTTACGGAAAAAGGGAGCCTGTTCAAGGAAGTTGGCTGGCGGGAGTGTGCAAACGTGAGCCAGCGCGAAGGAAAACCGTGAAAACGTTACACAGTAAAAATTGCAAAGTAATACAGGCAGAATCTTTGCTTACACTTTGCGAAAGGCTGTTTCGATTGTCTGCTGGTGGCAAATGAGGTCCCCGTGACAGAGTAGTGATCCCAGAGGTATTGATAGGTGTGCGTAACCCTTGTGGTTGCAGACTCCAGTTACACCAACCTGCGCAGATGCGCAGGTTTTTTTTCGCCCGCGTTTTATCCCTCCGCACTTCTCATGTAATCTGCCACACTCTGAAGATAACTTGCTTAATTGACTGGCAAAAGGAGTTGAAATGCTACTGGGCTTTTTCCGCGGCCTGTTTCGCGTGTTGTTCCGTATCCAGGTGACCGGAAACACACAGGCACTGCACGGCGAACGTGTGCTCATTACCCCTAACCATGTCTCTTTTATCGACGGCATTTTGCTGGCGCTGTTTCTCCCCGTACGGCCGGTTTTTGCGGTCTACACCTCGATAAGCCAGCAGTGGTATATGCGCTGGATAAGCAAGCTGATTGATTTTGTACCACTCGACCCGACAAAGCCGATGTCAATCAAACACCTGGTGCGCCTGATTGAGCAAGGCAGGCCAGTGGTTATCTTCCCGGAAGGGCGCATTTCCGTTTCCGGCTCGCTAATGAAGATTTATGACGGAGCCGGTTTTGTGGCGGCGAAATCGGGCGCAACTGTTATCCCCCTGCGTATTGATGGTGCAGAGCTGACTTACTTCAGCCGCCTGAAAGGGCTGGTGAAACAGCGTTTGTTCCCGCGCATTACCCTGCATATTCTGCCGCCAACGCACTTACCGATGCCGGATGCGCCGCGCGCCCGCGATCGCCGCAAGCTGGCCGGTGAGATGCTGCACCAGATTATGATGGAAGCGCGCATGGCGGTGCGCCCACGTGAAACGCTGTTCGAAGCGTTGATCTCAGCGCAGTATCGCTACGGTGAGAGCAAACCCTGTGTCGAAGACATCAACTTCACCCCGGACAGCTACCGCAAGCTGTTGACCAAAACGCTGTTTGTTGCGCGCATTCTCGATAAATACAGTGCCCAGGGCGAGAACATCGGCCTGATGTTGCCAAATGCCAGCATCAGCGCGGCGGTGATTTTCGGCGCGATTGCCCGCGGGCGTATTCCGGCGATGATGAACTATACCGCTGGTGTAAAAGGGCTGGGCAGCGCGATCACCGCCGCACAAATCAAGACTATCTTCACCTCGCGCACCTTTATGGATAAAGGCAAGCTGTGGCATCTGCCGGAGCAGTTAACGCAGGTGCGTTGGGTCTATCTGGAAGACCTGAAAGGGGACGTCGGTCTTGAAGATAAAGTGTGGATTTTCCGCCACTTGCTGACGCCGCTGAAAGCGCAGGTGGCGCAAAAGCCGGAAGATCCGGCGTTGATCCTCTTTACCTCCGGTTCAGAAGGCAACCCGAAAGGCGTGGTGCACAGCCACAAGAGCCTGCTGGCGAATGTCGAGCAAATCAAAACCATCGCTGATTTCACCGCCAACGACCGCTTTATGTCGGCGCTGCCGCTGTTTCACTCCTTCGGCCTGACGGTTGGCTTATTCACGCCGCTGCTGGCTGGCGCGCAGGTGTTCCTCTACCCAAGCCCGCTGCATTACCGCATCGTGCCGGAACTGGTGTATGACCGTAACTGCACGGTGCTGTTTGGCACCTCGACTTTCCTCGGCCATTACGCGCGTTTCGCCAATCCGTATGACTTTTTCCGCCTGCGCTATGTGGTTGCCGGAGCGGAAAAATTGCAGGAGAGCACCCGCCAGATTTGGCAGGATAAGTTCGGCCTGCGCATCCTTGAAGGCTACGGCGTGACCGAATGCGCGCCGGTGGTTTCCATCAACGTGCCGATGGCGGCAAAACCCGGTACGGTTGGGCGAATTTTACCCGGCATGGATGCGCGTTTAATGGCAGTGCCAGGAATTGAAGAGGGCGGCCGCCTGCAACTGAAAGGGCCAAACGTGATGACCGGCTACCTGCGAGTGGAAAATCCCGGCGTGCTGGAAGCGCCGGTGGCGGAAAACGTCAATGGAGAGATGGAGCCAGGCTGGTACGACACCGGCGATATTGTGCGTTTTGACGAGCAGGGTTTTGTGCAGATCCTGGGTCGTGCGAAGCGGTTTGCCAAAATCGCAGGAGAGATGATCTCTCTGGAGATGGTCGAGCAACTTGCGACAGCAGCGTCACCTGAAAAAATGCATGCCACCGTCGTGAAAAGCGATGCCAGCAAAGGCGAAGCGCTGGTGATGTTTACCACCGATAGCGAGCTAACGCGTGATACGTTGCAGCAGCAGGCACGTGCGCACGGCATCCCGGAACTGGCGGTGCCGCGCGATATTCGTTTCATGAAACAGCTACCGGTGTTAGGCAGCGGTAAGCCCGATTTCGTGACGCTGAAAAAGATGGTTGATGAGGCGGAAACCCAACATGCATGAGTCAGTAAGCACTAACTCCTCGCTGTGGTCGCGCGGAATGATGGCGGTGATCGCCGCCCAGTTCCTTTCGGCCTTTGGCGATAACGCGCTGCTGTTTGCCACCCTGGCGCTGCTGAAAGCGGAGTTCTATCCCGACTGGAGCCAGCCGATTTTGCAGATGGTGTTTGTGGGCGCTTACATCCTTTTTGCTCCCTTTGTTGGTCAGGTGGCCGACAGTTTTGCCAAAGGGCGCGTGATGATGGTCGCCAACGGCCTGAAACTGCTCGGCGCGGCGAGTATTTGCGCAGGTATTAACCCCTTTGTTGGCTATTTACTGGTGGGAATAGGCGCAGCGGCCTACTCACCGGCTAAATACGGCATCCTCGGCGAAATCACCACTGGCGATAAGCTGGTGAAAGCCAACGGGCTGATGGAGTCCTCGACGATTGCCGCTATCCTGCTCGGCTCTGTTGCCGGCGGCGTGCTGGCCGACTGGCATGTGCTGGCGGCGGTAGGGGTTTGCGCGCTGGTTTATGCGGGCGCCGTGGTTGCCAATCTGATGATCCCCAAACTGCCTGCGGCGCGACCGGGGCGTTCCTGGCGCTTTGCGCCAATGACATCCAGCTTCTTTCACGCTTGTAAAAGCCTGTGGCATAACAGCGACACCCGTTTTTCGCTGGTCGGCACCAGCCTGTTCTGGGGCGCGGGCGTCACGTTGCGCTTTCTGCTGGTGCTGTGGGTGCCGGTGGCGCTGGGCATTAGCGATAACGCCACGCCGACATATCTCAACGCGATGGTGGCCGTCGGCATTGTGATCGGTGCCGGGCTGGCGGCAAAACTGGTGACGCTGGAAAAAGTGACCCGCTGTATGCCTGCCGGGATCCTGATTGGCGTCGCGGTGGTGCTGTTCTCGTTACAACATGCATTACTGCCCGCCTACGCGGTTTTGATGCTAATTGGCGTGCTGGGCGGTTTTTTCGTGGTGCCACTGAATGCGTTATTACAGGCGATCGGTAAAGAGTCTGTCGGCGCGGGTAACGCGATTGCGGTGCAAAATCTCGGTGAAAATGCCGCGATGCTGCTGATGCTGGGGCTTTATTCCCTGGCGGTGAAAGTTGGCGTGCCGGTGGTGGGAACGGGGGTTGGTTTCGGTGTGCTGTTTGCGGTGGCGATTGCGGCGCTGTGGGTGTGGCAGCGCCGCCGCTAATAATTACGGTGCCGGGTAGGTATAAACCTGATGCACCGCTTCGATCTCTGCCAGAACGTCGTCGCTCAGCTCCAGGTGGAAGCTCTCAATATTGGTTTTTAGCTGTTCCATCGTCGTCGCGCCCAGCAGGGTGCTGGCGACGAAAGGCTGGCGGCGCACAAAGGCCAGCGCCATTTGCGCCGGATCCAGGTTATGTCGCTTCGCGATATCGACATACGCGGCTACCGCTTTTTGCGCCTGCTCGCCGCTGTAACGCGTAAAACGGCTAAACAACGTATTGCGCGCGCCTGCCGGTTTCGCACCGTTAAGGTACTTGCCGGTCAGGGTGCCAAACGCCAGGCACGAATAGGCCAGCAGTTCGACACCTTCATATTGGCTCACTTCCGCCAGACCCACTTCGAAGCTGCGGTTCAGCAAGCTGTAGGGGTTCTGAATGGTCACAATGCGCGGCAATTCATGTTTCTCTGCCAGATGCAGATAGCGCATCACGCCAAATGCCGTTTCGTTTGAGACGCCGATATAACGAATTTTCCCCGCGCGTTGACACTCGGTCAGGGCTTCCAGCGTCTCCAGCAGCGTCACGACCGGTGCGCTCTCAACCCAGCTGTAACCCAGCTTGCCGAAGCAGTTGGTGGGGCGCTGCGGCCAGTGAACCTGGTAGAGGTCGAGATAATCTGTTTGCAAGCGCTTTAAGCTTTCATCGAGCGCTGCACGAATATTTTTGCGATCCAGCGCCTGGTTCGGACGAATGCCGCTGTCGTTGTTGCGACTCGGGCCGCTGACTTTAGAGGCGATAACCAGTTTTTCACGGTTGCCGCGTTTCGCCAGCCAGTTGCCGACGTAGGTTTCAGTCAGCCCCTGCGTTTCCGGGCGGGGTGGAACAGGGTACATTTCGGCGACATCAATCAGGTTGATCCCCTGGCTGACGGCGTAATCGAGCTGTGCATGGGCGTCGGCTTCGCTGTTTTGTTCACCAAACGTCATTGTGCCCAGCCCCAGGGTGCTTATTTCAAGCGAACTGTGGGGGATACGGTGATACTGCATAGCCGGCTTCCTTAAACATGCAATGTCAGTTGTGACAAAGGAATATAAACATGGCAGAGGGGAAGCAAAAGGGAAAGGAAAAAATGGATTAAAGGCCAGCAGGTGACTGACCTTTAAAGAGATTTCTTAGCGCTCAATAATCTGGGAGACGTCATCGCGGTTAATCTGCATCTTATTACCTTGCTGATCGTGATAGCTCACCAGCCCGGTATCATCGTCAATTTCTGGTTTTCCGTCCGTCAGGATCATTCTGCCGTCTTTTGTTGCCATCACATAATCACTGCTGCATCCGGTGGCTGCGCATACGAGCCCCACTGCGGAAATAATCACTGCCCATTTCTTCATCGATATTGTCCTCTTGTGGCTTATCCTCACAGAAGTGTAGTAATAACGCGCTGTTGCGTGATGAAAAAGTGGGATTATCTGAAAATCGACGGCGAAGGCGCAGAAAAGAGAAGAAACGCTCCCCCTTTCGAGGAAGCGTCCTGTTTACAGCGGGTTCTTTTTGTTGCGCAGCAGGTTCAGGGATTCGACGGCTATCGAGAAGAACATGGCGAAATAGATATAGCCTTTCGGCACATGAATGGAGACGCTTTCCAGGATCAGCGTAAAGCCGACAAGGATCAAAAATGACAGCGCCAGCATTTTGACCGAGGGGTGACGATCGACAAAATCACCAATCGGACGGGCGGCGAACATCATCACTCCCACGGAAATAATCACCGCGGCCATCATGATAAACAGATGATCGGAGAGACCGACGGCGGTTATCACTGAGTCCAGGCTGAAAATAATATCCAGCAGCATAATCTGCACAATCGCGCCAAAGAAGGAGTGAACGTTGGTTTTCAGCCCTTCTTCTTCGCCTTCGATCGATTCGTGGATCTCTTTGCTTGCCTTCCAGATCAGGAACAGGCCGCCTAAGAAAAGAATCAGGTCGCGAGCAGAGACATTGTGGTCAAACACGCTAAATAGCGGGTGTGTCAGCCTTGTGACCCAGGCAATAGAGGCCAGCAACAATAACCGCATGATCATTGCTGCCGCCAGCCCAAGCCTGCGGGCGTGATTGCGTTGAGCGGTGGGGAGTTTTGCGACAACCAGAGAGAGAAAAATAATGTTGTCGATCCCAAGAACGATCTCCAGTAGCGTCAGTGTACCGAGCGCGAGCCAGGCGTTGGGATCGGTGATCCATGCAAATAACATCGATAAAGTCCTGCCAAAAAAAGAAGCGCTAATTATAAGCGCCGATAAACATCTGGCAAAAGTTTAATAAGGCGACAATAAAAAATGGCGGGCCAGTAGCGCGCCGGTGAAGTTCTTTTTCAGGTAAAAACCGCGCGGTAGCGTCAGGATGGGCTCGCCGTGTTCACCAATGGCTTCAGTCAGGGCTTTACTGTTGGCAGCCTTTGGTCGCAGTTGCAGCACTTCCCCGTGACGCGCGGTAATACGCGTTACCTGGCCTAACACAATCAAGTCCATCAGCTCTTCCCAGTCGAGGCGCAACTGCCGTTCCTCCTCTTCGTTTGGGCTCCAGAGTAGCGGCGATCCGACCCGCCTTTCCGCCACCGGGATGTCGCGTGAACCTTCAATAGGAACCCATAAGACACGCTTCAGTTTGTGCCGCACATGGCTGGTTTCCCATACGACGCCGCTGTTACCCGTCAGCGGCGCAACGCAGACGAACGTCGTTTCCAAAGGGCGCCCCTGGTTATCCACCGGAATGGTTTTCAGCTCAACGCCCAGTGCGGCAAAATCCTGCTCGGGCTTGCTGCCCGCACTGGCTCCCAGCCACAGCTCAAGTAATACGCCTGTCCAGCCTTTATCCCGCTTCAAATCACGTGGCACAGGCATGCCCGCGAGCGCTGCCAGCTCGCCCAGAGTGTAGCCAGCAAGACGCTGGGCCTGGGTTAATAAGTGTGCTTCAGATTCCGGTGGTGAGGTGAGGGGAGAGAGTGCCAACATGCCAGGACCTTCTGGTTAAAAAGTAAACAGCAGTTTTCCACCGCATTCGGGCAGTTTACCTGTTTCAAATAACGTTGAGCAATTCAATGATTTGTAAGGACATTTATTTACTGCATGAAAGAGTTGCGCAACAGGGCGGCAGTTTTTCCAAATCTGGTCACTGACAATGAACAGGATCTTACACCCTGTTATCCACAGAAAAGTGGGATAACTAGTAAAAAGCCGCACTACTGTTTCCATTTACAGCCTTGACGTGCGACGAAAATCGAATTTCTGCACAAAATATGCCTAACTTATTGGCATAATCTGTGGATAAAACCGACTCTGTTCGATCTTTCATCACTGCCAGGATCCATAGCGTGATGATCGTCACCTTATGTGCTGGGAAAAGAGTGGATATGGTATTAACTTAATGAATTAATTGTTTTAATTTTTTGACCTTAAGAATGTGTGATTCAGACTTCTCTGGGTTTTCCCTGGGTAATTCCATACTTCTTCACAACTCTATCCACAGAAAAGGTGAATAAAACCCGGCGGCAAGGACAAGTGCTGTTTATAACTCTGACAATAACTGTGAGTTATTCAATTGTTATCCGTTCTCATCCCTGTCAGAGAGTGGTTTACCGTTTTCCGGGAGTGTGAAACAATCGCTTCATTCAGGTTTATTTTGAGGTAGTCCGGTGATTGATGACGATGGCTACCGCCCAAATGTGGGAATCGTAATCTGTAATCGGCAGGGTCAGGTCATGTGGGCCAAACGCTTTGGACAACACTCGTGGCAATTCCCCCAGGGGGGAATTAACCCAGGGGAGTCTCCCGAGCAGGCAATGTACCGGGAACTGTTCGAGGAAGTGGGCTTAAGTCGTAAAGATGTTCGTATCCTTGCTTCTACCCGTAACTGGTTGCGTTACAAGTTACCGAAACGTTTGGTGCGTTGGGACACAAAGCCGGTTTGCATCGGCCAGAAACAAAAATGGTTTCTCTTGCAGTTGGTAAGTAATGACAGCGATATCAACATGCAAACCAGCAGTACACCCGAGTTTGATGGCTGGCGCTGGGTGAGCTACTGGTATCCTGTTCGCCAGGTCGTGTCGTTTAAACGCGATGTCTACCGGCGGGTGATGAAAGAATTTGCAGCTGCGGTTTTGTCGCTTCAGGAGGCACCTCCTAAGCCACAAAATGCGCCTGCCTGGCGACGTAAACGAGGTTAAGCCACCCATATTATGCTCACCCGACTGCGAGAAATAGTTGAGAAAGTCGCCAGCGCGCCACGTCTTAACGAAGCGCTGGAAATACTGGTTACCGACGTTTGTCTGGCGATGGAAACCGAAGTGTGTTCGGTATATCTCGCAGACCACGACCGGCGTTGTTACTACCTTATGGCGACGCGCGGTTTGAAAAAACCGCGTGGTCGCACTGTTGCGCTCGCGTTCGATCAAGGCATCGTCGGTCTGGTAGGCAGGCTGGCGGAACCTATCAACCTTGCCGATGCGCAAAAGCACCCCAGCTTTAAATACATTCCCTCTGTAAAAGAAGAACGATTCCGCGCTTTTCTCGGCGTACCGATTATTCAGCGTCGTCAACTGCTTGGCGTGCTGGTGGTGCAGCAGCGTGAACTTCGCCAGTACGATGAAAGCGAAGAGTCTTTCCTGGTTACGCTTGCCACGCAGATGGCGGCGATCCTCTCGCAATCTCAGTTAAATGCGCTGTTTGGTCAGTATCGGCAGACGCGTATTCGCGCACTGCCCGCGGCACCAGGCGTGGCGATCGCTGAAGGCTGGATGGATGAAACGCTGCCATTAATGGAGCAGGTTTATCCGGCATCCACGCTCGATACCACCCATGAACGGGAACGCTTAACCACCGCGCTGGAAGAGGCGGCCAATGAGTTTCGCCGCTACAGCAAACGCTTTTCCGCCGGGGCGCAAAAAGAGACGGCGGCGATTTTTGACCTCTATTCGCACCTGCTTTCCGATGCCCGTTTACGCCGCGAACTGTTTGAGGAAGTAGACCGTGGCGTGGTGGCTGAATGGGCGGTGAAAACCGTAATTGAAAGCTTCGCCGCGCAGTTTGCGGCGCTCAGCGATGGTTACCTGAAAGAGCGCGCCGGCGATCTGCGTACCCTCGGCCAGCGCCTGTTGTTCCATCTTGATGACAATATTCAGGGACCAAATACCTGGCCTGAGCGTTTTGTGCTGGTCGCCGATGAACTGTCGGCGACTACGCTTGCGGAATTGCCGCACGATCGACTGGCCGGTGTGGTCGTACGCGATGGCGCAGCCAACTCCCATGCCGCCATTATGGTGCGCGCACTGGGCATTCCGACGGTTATGGGGGCGGATATTCAGCCTTCTGTGTTGCATCGCCGTAAGCTGGTGGTGGATGGTTACCGCGGTGAACTGCTGGTGGATCCTGAACCGGTTCTGTTGCAGGAATATCAGCGTCTCATTACTGAAGAAAATGAGTTAAGCCGTCTTGCCGAAGATGACGTCAATCTGGATGCCCGGCTAAGCAGCGGTGAGCGCGTAAAAGTGATGCTCAATGCCGGTTTAAGCCCTGAGCATGAAGAGAAGCTCGGCAAGCGCATCGACGGCATTGGGCTTTATCGCACCGAAATCCCCTTTATGTTGCAAAGCGGCTTCCCTTCGGAAGAGGAGCAGGTGGCGCAATATCAGGGCATGTTGCAGATGTTCAACGACAAACCCGTGACGTTGCGTACGCTGGATATTGGCGCGGACAAGCAACTGCCATATATGCCGATTAGCGAAGAGAACCCGTGCCTTGGCTGGCGTGGCATTCGTATTACGCTCGATCAACCGGAGATTTTCCTTATCCAGGTGCGCGCGATGCTGCGTGCGAATGCGGCCACCGGCAATCTCAGCATTTTGCTGCCGATGATCACCAGCATTGATGAGGTGGACGAAGCGCGCAGGCTGATTGAACGCGCTGGGCGTGAAGTGGAAGAGATGATCGGTTATGCCATTCCGAGACCGCGTATCGGCGTGATGCTGGAAGTGCCGTCGATGGTATTTATGCTGTCGCACCTGGTAAACCGGGTCGATTTCATCTCTATCGGCACCAACGATCTGACGCAGTACATTCTGGCGGTGGATCGTAACAATACCCGCGTGGCGTCCATGTATGACAGTTTGCACCCGGCGGTGCTGCGCGTGCTGGCAATGGTCGCAAGCGAAACTGAACGGTTAGGCATCGATCTTTGCCTGTGCGGTGAGATGGCGGGCGATCCCATGTGCGTTGCGGTGTTGATTGGTCTTGGCTACCGTCATCTGTCGATGAACGGGCGCTCCGTGGCGCGTATTAAATATTTGCTGCGTCGCATCGATTGCGAAGAAGCGCAGACGCTGGCTCAACGTGCGCTGGAGGCGCAACTGGCAACCGAGGTGCGCCATCAGGTCGCTGCCTTTATGGAGCGGCGCGGGCTGGGCGGTTTGATCCGTGGCGGCATTTAAAGGAATATTGCACGCATATGTGTAGGCCGGGTAAGGCGAAGCCGCCATCCGGCGATCAACATGCACCGCAGCGCGCTTGCTTTATACATAACTTTTACAACATAGCTGCAACCTGCTCCCTGTGCCTTATGCTATGATTCGCAGCTTTGGAGCGGCCGCCTGGTGCAGTCGCATACGTGTACCGCTGCCCACTTTCGGCGGAATAACAACAAGTTGTGGTGACAGATGAACAGTGGCTATCTGCATTTTCCGGATTTTGATCCGGTGATTTTCTCCGTTGGGCCCGTTTCCCTCCACTGGTACGGTTTGATGTATCTGGTGGGTTTCGTTTTTGCCATGTGGCTGGCAACTCGCCGGGCTAATCGTCCGAACAGCGGCTGGACGAAAAACGAAGTCGAAAACCTTCTCTACGCAGGCTTTCTCGGGGTATTCCTTGGTGGCCGTCTCGGCTACGTGCTGTTCTACAATTTCCCGCTGTTCCTTGATGATCCGCTCTATCTGTTCCGCGTATGGGACGGTGGCATGTCCTTCCACGGCGGTTTGATCGGTGTGATCGTGGTGATGATTATTTTCGCCAAACGCACCAAACGCAGCTTTTTCCAGGTCTCTGATTTTATTGCTCCCCTGATCCCGTTTGGTCTCGGCGCAGGACGCCTGGGCAACTTTATCAACGGCGAGCTGTGGGGACGTGTCGATCCGTCATTCCCCTATACCATGCTGTTCCCTGGCTCACGCGCAGAAGATATCGCGCTGTTGCCTGCACACCCGGAGTGGCAATCTATTTTTGATACTTACGGCGTGCTGCCGCGTCATATGTCTCAGTTATATGAGCTGGCGCTGGAAGGCGTAGTCCTGTTTATCATCCTTAACCTGTTTATCCGCAAACCGCGACCGACCGGCTCCGTCTCTGGCTTGTTCCTGATTGGCTACGGCGCGTTCCGTATCATTGTTGAGTTTTTCCGCCAGCCCGATGCGCAGTTTACCGGCGCGTGGGTGCAGTACATCAGCATGGGGCAGATCCTCTCTATCCCGATGATTGTCGCAGGCGCAATCATGATGATTTGGGCATACCGCCATCGTTCGCCGCAACACGTTTCCTGAGGAACCATGAAACAGTATTTAGAATTGATGCAAAAGGTGCTGAGCGAAGGCACCCCGAAAAATGACCGCACCGGGACTGGCACGCTGTCTATTTTTGGCCACCAGATGCGTTTTAATTTGCAGGACGGCTTCCCGCTGGTGACCACCAAGCGTTGTCATTTGCGTTCAATTATTCATGAGCTGCTGTGGTTTTTACAGGGCGATACCAATATTGCTTACCTGCGCGAAAACAACGTCACCATCTGGGACGAATGGGCTGATGAAAATGGCTCCCTCGGCCCGGTTTATGGCAAACAATGGCGCGCATGGCCTACGCCTGACGGTCGTCATATCGACCAGATTTCAACGGTTATCAACCAGTTGAAAAATGACCCGGACTCCCGTCGCATTATTGTCTCGGCCTGGAACGTCGGCGAGCTGGACAAAATGGCGCTGGCGCCGTGCCACGCGTTTTTCCAGTTCTACGTTGCAGACGGCAAGCTCTCGTGCCAGCTTTATCAGCGCTCCTGCGATGTGTTCCTCGGTCTGCCGTTCAACATCGCCAGCTATGCGTTGTTAGTGCATATGATGGCGCAGCAGTGCGATCTGGAGCCGGGTGATTTTGTCTGGACGGGTGGCGACACGCACCTTTACAGCAATCATCTTGAGCAGACCCATTTGCAACTGAGCCGTGAACCCCGCGCGTTGCCAAAACTGATAATCAAACGCAAACCTGCCTCGCTGTTTGATTACCGTTTCGAAGACTTCGAAATCGAAGGCTACGATCCCCATCCTGCAATTAAAGCGCCGGTCGCTATCTAACCTCGCTTAGCATGTCATAACCGGTACATTAACGTGCCGGTTTTTTTTGCCTGAAAATCACATCTGCGGCAACGCTTCCGGGCGCGGTGCAACTCGCTGCAACGCCGTATATTTCTTGCGTAACGCCTCGAAAACGCGCTTTTTGCGCCTCGACGAGATGACATGCCAACGTCAGACTGCCGCCATGAAAAAACAAGATGGATTCACCCTGATTGAAACCCTCGTTGCGGTGGCGTTGGTCGTTATTCTGAGTGCGGTGGGTATCTCTGGCTGGCAAAGCTGGCAGGCGCAGCAGCGGCTGTGGCAGACCGCGTTACAGGCGCGTCACTTTCTGGAGCGACTGCGGGAGGATGCCAACTGGCACAATCGCCCGCAGGTTGTTTACAGCGCGCGGGAAGGCGAGCAGTGGTGTTTGCTTACCACCACGTCGCAAACGTGCGCAACTGAGGGCGCGTTTGTGCTGCGCCCCGCCTGGCCGGATATCTCGCTGGGGGAGGTTACCCCCTCGCTCGGGTTCTATGGTTTGCGCAGCACCGCCTGGCCTGGTCATATTCGCCTGCGCAGCAGTGCAGGAGAGTGGCGGGTCGTGGTGTCAGCGTGGGGGAGGATCAGGATGTGTCGGCACGCGGCGGAGAGTGTATGTTAAGCGAGCAGCAGGGGTTTTCATTACTTGAGACAGTGCTGGCAATGGCGATTGGCAGCGTATTGCTGCTCGCTTCCGCGCGTTTTTTGCCGGGGTTGCAACTGGCGGTCACAGAGCATACAAAGATCCAGACCGTAGAAGACGATCTCTGGCAGCGGCTGCGGGCAGTCGCGAAACACCTGCAACGTGCGGGTTACTGCAAGGGCAGTTGCAGCGGTCAGCCGCTGTTTATCAGCAGTACGGGAGAGTGCGTGATTGCGCAGTGGGATGCCAACAACAATGGCCGATGGGAGGCCTCCGCCAGCAGTGACGCAGAGCAAACCGGCTTTCGCCTGCAAAGTGGCGCACTGGAAACCCTACGCGGTGCAACGTCCTGCGTCGGTCGTGGGTGGGAAAAGGTCACCGATCCGGCGCAGATGCGCGTTGAGCATTTTTCAGTGACGAAACGCCAGACGGCGGGCTTTGCCCCACAACTCACCGTCACGCTTACTGCCAGTGTACCGGGCAATACCGGCAAGGTAGTAAGCGGCGAGCTAAGCGTGACGGGATATAACTTATGAACCGACAGCGAGGCATGTCATCCCTGGCATTGGTACTCCTTTTATTGTTGCTGGGTAGCCTGCTGCTAAATGGCCTGAACCAGCAATTGACCAGCCATATCTGGCGCGTGAACCACGAAGGTCAGGGTATACGCAATGCGGCGCAAGTGCATTCCGCGATGGAATGGGCGCGTCGACAAGTGTGGTTACCGCTGCCTGCACAACAATGCCTGCAACCTGCCGGGCAGGGTGTGCGAAGCTGCCTGCGTATTTTCGCTGACAGTTCCGCGCTGCTGATTGTGGCAAATACAGAAACCATGCTGTGGCGTCTGGGGCGCGTGGATAACGCAACGGTGCGGTTCCTGCCCCATGGCTGGAGCGATTTCTGCCCGCTTTCGGAGGAAGCGCTATGTCAGTTGCCATAAACAGAGAGCAGGGTTTTAGCCTGACGGAAGTTCTGCTGGCCATGCTGTTAATGGTGATGGTGATGACCGCGCTTGGCGGTTATCATCGCGCCCTGGCATCCGGGTTTGCCTCCGCCAGCCAGGGGCGACAGCTATGGCGTTATGCATGGCAGCAGGCGCAACCGAACGCATCGCCTCTGCCGCCGGGTTGGCAGGTTTTGCAGGGGCAGACAACAACAGAAGGATGTGTCAGCATCAACGTCACCGTTATCTCGCCAGTGGGCAGGCAGGGGAAAATGACGCGCTTATTTTGCCCAAATAGTCAGTAGCCAGGAGCATGTATGTTAAGGGTTTATCACTCCAATCGTCTGGATGTGCTTGAAGCGTTGATGGAGTTTATCGTCGAGCACGACAGGCTCGAGGATCCCTTTGCACCCGAAGTGGTGATGGTGCAAAGCACCGGCATGGCGCAATGGCTGCAAATGACGCTGGCGCAAAAGTTTGGCATTGCCGCCAATATCACGTTTCCGCTCCCGGCGAGCTTTATCTGGGACATGTTTGTCACCGTGCTTGACGATATCCCCAAAGAGAGCGCTTTCAACAAACAGAGCATGAGCTGGAAACTGATGTCGTTGCTGCCGGATATGCTGGCGCAAGAAGAGTTCGCCATGCTGCATCACTATCTGCATGACGATGATGACAAGCGTAAACTCTTCCAACTCTCTTCCCGCGTGGCGGATCTCTATGACCAGTATCTGGTCTACCGCCCCGAATGGCTGACACGTTGGGAAGCGGGTGAAATGGTCGACGGGCTCGACGACGCCCAGCGCTGGCAAGCGCCGCTCTGGCGCGCCCTGGTGGAGCATACCCGCGCACTGGGACAGCCGCATTGGCACCGTGCCAATCTCTATAAACGCTTTATTGATAAGCTCGAGGCTGCACAAGAGCCGCCTGCCGGGCTGCCTGCCCGCGTTTTTATCTGCGGGATTTCCGCTCTGCCGCCTGTTTATCTACAGGCCTTGCAGGCGCTGGGCAAACACATTGATGTCCATCTGCTGTTCACTAACCCGTGCCGCTACTACTGGGGTGATATCAAAGACCCGGCGTTTCTGGCGAAGCTTATTACCCGCAGGCGTCGCCACCACCGGGACGATCGCCAGCTTCCGTTGTTTCGCGATACGCAACGTGCGGAAGGTTTGTTTAATGGCGAGGGTGAACAGGATGTCGGCAACCCGATGCTGGCTTCCTGGGGCAAACTGGGGCGTGACAATATTTTCCTGCTGGCCGGGATGGAGCGCTATGAAGAGCTGGATGCGTTCGTTGATGTTACGCCCGGTACGCTGCTGCAAAACCTCAAATATGACATCCTTGAACTGCAAAACGGCGCGGTAGCTGGCGTGACCGCAGAAGAGTTTGCCCGCAGTGACAAAAAACGTCTGCTCGATCCGGACGATCGCAGCGTCACGGTGCATATTTGCCACAGCCCACAGCGCGAAGTGGAAGTGCTGCATGACCGCCTGCTGGCGATGCTGGAAGAAGACCCCGAACTGACGCCGCGCGATATCGTGGTGATGGTCGCCGATATCGACAGCTACAGCCCTTATATCCAGGCGGTATTTGGCAGCGCCAGCGGCGATCGCTATTTACCCTTTGCGATTTCTGACCGTCGCGCACGACAGGCGCACCCGGCACTTCAGGCCTTTATCAGCCTGCTATCGCTACCGGACAGCCGCTTTGTTTCTGAAGATGTGCTGGCACTGTTGGATGTCCCCGTGCTGGCTGCGCGTTTCAATATCAATGAAGAGGGGCTGCGCTATCTGCGCCTGTGGGTGAACGAGTCTGGTATTCGCTGGGGCATGGATGACGACAACGTGCGCGAGCTTGAACTGCCGCCGACCGGCCAGCATACCTGGCAATTCGGCCTGACGCGTATGCTGCTCGGCTATGCAATGGAGAGCCGCCAGGGCGAATGGCAATCCATTCTGCCTTATGACGAATCAAGCGGGCTTATCGCTGAACTGGTGGGTCACCTGGCCTCACTGTTAATGCAGCTCAATATCTGGCGCAGAGGGCTTTCCCAGGAGCGTCCGCTGGAAGAGTGGCTGCCCGTTTGCCGTGAAATGCTCAATGACTTTTTCCTGCCGGATCAGGAGACCGAAGCAGCACTGGCGCTTATTGAGCAGCAGTGGCAGGCGATCATCGCCCAGGGCGTTAGCGCAAACTACGGTGAAGCCATTCCCCTGTCGCTATTGCGTGATGAGCTGGCCCAACGTCTTGACCAGGAACGCATTAGCCAGCGTTTCCTCGCCGGGCCGGTCAACATCTGTACGCTGATGCCGATGCGCTCCATTCCATTTAAAGTCGTTTGCCTGCTGGGTATGAACGACGGCGTTTACCCGCGAACGCTGCCGCCGCTCGGGTTTGATCTGATGAGCCAGAAACCGCAGCGCGGCGATCGCAGCCGCCGGGACGATGACCGCTATCTCTTTCTCGAGGCGCTGATCTCGGCTCAGCAACAGCTCTATATCAGTTACATTGGCCGCTCCATCCAGGATAACAAAGAGCGTTTCCCCTCTGTGCTGGTGCAGGAGTTGGTGGACTATATCGGCCAGAGCCACTATTTGCCGGGTGATGAAGCGCTCAACTGTGACGGAAGCGAACAGCGTGTAAAAGCGCAGATCACCCATCTGCACACGCGTATGCCGTTCGATCCTGCTAACTACACACCGGATGAATGGCAAAGCTATGCCCGCGACTGGCTGCCCGCCGCAAGCCTGCAAGGCGAGGAGCATTTGCCCTTTATTCAGACCCTGGAAACGCCAGCGCTGGAGACACTGCCCTTTGATCAACTCCAGCGTTTTTGGGCGCATCCGGTGCGCGCCTTTTTCCAGATGCGTTTGCGGGTCAATTTCCGCCCGGAAGAGGAGGATATTCCCGATGCCGAACCGTTCATTCTCGATGGCTTAAGCCGCTATCAGCTCAATGACGAACTCTTAAATGCGCTGGTTGAAGAACAGGACGCGGAAAAGTTGTTTCGTCGTTACCGGGCGGCGGGTGTGCTGCCGTATGGTGCGTTTGGCGAAATTATCTGGGAGACGCAGTGCCAGGAGATGCAGGAATTGGCCAGCCGTGTCATTGAGCACCGTCAGCCAGCGGATAACCTCGAAATTGATCTGCATTGCGCAGGCGTGCATCTGACCGGTTGGCTCTCCCATGTGCAATCTGACGGGCTGCTGCGCTGGCGTCCTTCGCGCTTAAAGGTCTCGCAGGGGCTGCAACTTTGGCTGGAACATCTTGTCTACTGTGCCAGTGGCGGAACCGGAGAGAGCCGGTTGTTTGTCCGCAAAGACGGGCAGTGGCGCTTTCCTGCGTTACCGGCCGAACAGGCGATGCAGTATCTTGCGTTGATGATCGAGGGGTATCGCGAAGGGATGGCAAAACCTCTGCTGCTGCTGCCGGAAAGCGGCGGGGCGTGGATAAAAGCCTGTTATGACGCGGCAAATGATGCCATGGTAAAGGACGACGAGACGTTACAAAAAGCGCAGAGTAAATTTTTGCAGGCCTATGAAGGCAATATGGTGGTCAGCGGCGAAGGCGATGATGTCTGGTATCAGCGCCTGTGGCGAACCCTGGAGCCGGAGTACTACGCGGAAATTACCGAACTGGCGCAACGTTTCCTGTTACCGCTTTATCGACATAATCAGCCCGGTTGATCGTATAAAAATTGCGCGAAATGGAGGCTTCCATTATCATGCGCGACGGTCACGGACTGATATAACGCGTGTTGGCACAGTCAGCACACATTTACCCGCTATCGCCACGGTTATTGGGGTAGCGGGAAAAGTTAATGATGAGGTTCGTGAATGCCCCGCAGCACCTGGTTAAAAGCTTTCGTTCTGTTTTTTGCCCTCTGGGCGTCATTCAGTCAGGCAGATAACGGTTGGCAACCTGTTCAGGAAACTATCCGTAAGAGTGATAAAGATACGCGTCAGTATCAGGCCATTCGCCTTGTTAACGGCATGGTCGTTCTGCTGGTGTCCGACACTCAGGCGGTGAAATCTCTCTCCGCGCTGGTGGTGCCGGTTGGCTCGTTGGAAGATCCCGATGCGCATCCTGGCCTGGCTCACTATCTCGAACATATGACGCTGATGGGGTCGAAAAAATACCCGCAGCCGGATAGCCTCGCCGAATACCTCAAATTGCACGGCGGCAGCCATAACGCCAGCACTGCGCCTTATCGCACTGCGTATTATCTGGAAGTGGAAAATGACGCGCTGGACGGGGCAGTTGACCGCTTAGCAGACGCCATTGCTTCGCCAATGCTGGATAAAAAGTATGGCGAACGTGAACGTAACGCGGTGAACGCGGAACTGACCATGGCGCGCACCCGTGATGGTATGCGTATGGCGCAGGTCAGCGCGGAGACCATCAACCCCGCCCACCCCGGCGCGCGTTTCTCCGGCGGTAACCTTGAAACGCTGAGTGATAAGCCGGGCAGCCCGATTCACGATGCGCTGCTGGCGTTTCGCGATAAGTACTACTCGGCGAACCTGATGAAGGCGGTGATTTACAGTAATCGCCCGCTCTCCGATCTGGCAAAGATGGCGGTGCAGACCTACGGTCGCGTGCCGAATAAAAACATCGACAAGCCGGACATCACTGTGCCTGTGGTCACCGATGCGCAAAAAGGCATCATCATTCACTATGTCCCGGAAGTGCCACGCAAAGTGCTGCGCGTCGAGTTTCGCATCGCTAACAACACCGCGGCATTTCGCAGTAAAACCGACGAACTTATTACTTACCTGATCGGTAACCGCAGCCCGGGAACCCTCTCTGACTGGCTGCAAAGCCAGGGGCTGGTTGAGGGGATTCGCGGTGACTCAGACCCGGTGGTGAACGGTAATAGCGGTGTGCTGGCTATCTCCGCCACGCTAACCGACAAAGGCCAGGCGAATCGTGACCAGGTGGTGGCCGCGATATTCAGCTACCTGCAACTGCTGCGTGAAAAAGGCGTTGATAAACGTTATTTCGACGAGCTGTCACATATTCTTGATCTCGATTTCCGCTACCCGTCTATTACCCGCGATATGGATTATGTCGAGTGGCTGGCGGATACCATGATCCGTGTACCGGTGGCCCATACGCTGGATTCGGTCAATATCGCCGATCAGTTTGATGCCAAAGCGGTGCAGGCGCGTCTTGATGAAATGACGCCACAAAATGCCCGTATCTGGTATATCAGCCCGGACGAGCCGCACAATAAAAAAGCCTACTTTGTTGATGCCCCGTATCAGGTCGACAAAATCACGCCGGAGACCTTTGCCGACTGGCAAAAACGTGAGGCCGCTATTGCGTTGAAATTCCCGGAGCTTAACCCCTATATCCCGGATGATTTCTCGCTGGTAACGGCGACGAAAAAATATGAGCACCCCGAACTGATCGTGGATGAGCCGACGCTACGCGTGGTTTACCAGCCGAGCCGCTACTTCGCTAACGAACCGAAAGCGGATGTCAGCGTGGTGTTGCGTAACCCGCAGGCAATGGACAGCGCCAAAAATCAGGTGATGTTTGCCCTGAATGATTACCTGGCCGGCCTGGCGCTTGATCAACTCAGCAACCAGGCCGCGGTTGGCGGGATCAGTTTTTCTACCAATGCGAATAACGGCTTAATGCTTAACGCTAATGGTTATACCCAGCGTCTGCCGAAGCTTTTCCAGGCGTTACTGGCGGGGTATTTCAGCTATACGCCGACGGATGAACAGCTTGCGCAGGCGAAATCGTGGTACAGCCAGATGATGGCGTCGGCAGAGAAAGGCAAAGCCTTCGACCAGGCGATTATGCCGGTGCAAATGCTGTCGCAGGTTCCGTACTTCCAGCGCGAAGAGCGTCGCGCACTGTTGCCATCGATTACCTTGCAGGACATTTTGCACTATCGCGATGCGCTGAAAAATAATGCACGCCCGGAGTTTCTCGTGGTGGGTAACCTGAGCGAACAGCAGGCGAAAGATCTTGCGCATGATGTGCAAAAACAGCTTGGCGCTAACGGTAACGAATGGTGTCGCAACAAAGATGTGCTGGTGGACAAACAGCAGAACGTGAGCTTTGAGAAAGCAGGCACCAGTACGGATTCCGCACTTGCTGCGGTGTTTGTGCCGCCAGGCTTTGATGAGTACAGCAGTTCGGCGTACAGCGCGATGCTGGGGCAAATTGTCCAGCCGTGGTTTTACAACCAGTTGCGTACCGAAGAACAGCTTGGCTACGCGGTCTTTGCCTTCCCAATGAGCGTGGGTCGCCAGTGGGGAATGGGCTTCCTGTTGCAGAGCAACGACAAACAGCCCGCTTACCTGTGGGGGCGGTACAAAGCCTTCTTCCCAACGGCAGAGGCCAAACTGCGGGCGATGAAACCGGAAGAGTTTGCGCAAATTCAGCAGGGCGTCATTGCGCAAATCATGCAAGCGCCGCAAACATTAGGCGAGGAAGCTTCCAAACTCAGCAAAGATTTCGATCGCGGGAATATGCGTTTCGATTCACGTGATAAAGTAGTGGCCCAGATAAAGCTGCTGACGCCGCAAAAACTTGCTGACTTCTTCCATCACGCGGTGGTTGAGCCGCAAGGTATGGCGATACTGTCACAGATCTCCGGTAGCCAGAGCGGGAAAGTAGAATATGCCCGACCTGATGGCTGGAAGATTTGGGATAACGCCAGCGCCTTGCAGCGATCCTTACCATTGATGAGCGAGAAAAATGAGTGAACACACCGCTGAGACCCTTGATCCCCTGCGCTTGCCGCTGACCGGCGAGCGCCTGATTGAAGCCTCGGCGGGCACCGGTAAAACCTTCACCATCGCTGCACTCTATTTGCGGCTGTTATTAGGACTGGGCGGCAACGCCGCCTTTCCCCGCCCGCTCAGCGTTGAAGAACTGCTGGTGGTCACCTTCACCGAGGCCGCGACAGAAGAGCTGCGCGGGCGTATTCGCAGCAATATTCATGAATTGCGTATTGCCTGCCTGCGTGAAAGCAGCGACAACCCGCTGTATGCCAGCCTGCTGGAAGAGATTGATGATAAACAGCAGGCGGCGCATTGGTTGATGCTGGCCGAACGGCAGATGGACGAAGCTGCCGTCTTTACCATCCACGGTTTTTGCCAGCGCATGCTAAGCCTGAATGCGTTCGAATCCGGCATGCTGTTTGACCTGAAACTGCTGGAAGATGAAACCCTGCTGCGCTACCAGGCCTGCGCGGACTTCTGGCGTCGTCACTGCTACCCGTTGCCGCGCGCCATCGCGCAGGTTATCCACGACGCGTGGAAAGGGCCGCAGGATCTCCTGAAATCTATCGATCGTTATCTGCAAGGCGAAGCCCCGCAAATCAAAACTCCGCCGCCCGCCGATGAAACGCTCGCTTCCCGCCATGAGCAGATTGTCGCGCAGATAGACAAAGTGAAACGCCAGTGGCTAGCCTCGGTGGATGAGCTGGAGCCGCTCATCGAAAGCTCTGGTATCGACCGACGTAAATTCAACCGCGGAAATCAGGCGAAGTGGATTGAGAAAATCTCAGCCTGGGCGCAGGAAGAGACCCGCACCTATTTGTTGCCGGACGCGCTGGAGAAATTTTCCCAGTCTTTCCTTGTGCAACGTACCAAAGCCGGTGGTGCGGTGCCGGAACATCCGCTGTTTGTTGTCATTGAAGAACTGCTGGCGCAGCCGCTGACGCTCAATGACCTGGTGCTTACCCGCGCCATGCGCGAAATCCGCGACGCGGTGGCAAAAGAGAAGCGTCGACGTGGCGAACTCGGTTTTGACGATATGCTCAGTCGGCTGGACAGTGCGCTGCAAAGCCCGAATGGCGACGCGTTGGCTGCGGCTATCCGCACCCGTTTTCCCGTCGCGATGATTGATGAATTTCAGGATACTGACCCGCAGCAATACCGCATTTTCAGCCGCATCTGGTTAAACCAGCCTGAGTGCGGCTTATTGCTGATTGGCGACCCTAAACAGGCTATCTACGCCTTTCGCGGCGCGGATATCTTTACCTATATGAAAGCGCGCGATGAAGTGAGTGCCCGCTATACCCTCGACACCAACTGGCGATCGTCTCCGGGCATGATTGCCAGCGTCAACCGACTGTTCAGTCACCTGGACAACGCGTTTATGTTTCAGCAGATCCCGTTCTTGCCGGTGAAGGCCGCCGCCAGGAATGCAGGGCTGCGTTTTGCCGTTCACGGGGAAACACAACCGTCCATGAAGCTGTGGCTGATGGAAGGCGAGGGTGTGGGCGTCGGCGATTACCAGAGCTTTATGGCGCAGCTGTGCGCGACGCAAATCCGCGACTGGTTAAGCGCCGGTCAGAAAGGTGAAGCGCTGCTCTGGGAAGGTGAAAAAGCGCGGCCCGTTAAGGCCTCGGACATCACGGTGCTGGTGCGTAGCCGCCACGAAGCGTCGCTTATCCGCGATGCGCTGACCCTGCTCGGCATTCCGTCGGTCTATCTCTCCAATCGCGATAGCGTATTTGAAACGCCGGAAGCGCATGAACTGCTTTGGTTACTACAGGCGGTATTAACGCCGGAGCGGGAAAGCACGCTGCGCAGTGCGCTGGCAACCTCGATGCTCGGGCTTACCGCGCGCGATATCGAAGCGCTGAACCTTGATGAACAGGCGTGGGATAACGTGGTAGAGGAGTTTACCCACTACCGCGAACTGTGGCAGAAACGCGGTGTGATGCCGATGCTGCGCACCCTGATGAGTGCACGCCATGTGGCAGAAAACTTACTTGCCACTCCCGGCGGGGAAAGGCGGCTGACCGATATCTTGCATATCAGCGAGTTGTTGCAGGAAGCCGGGACGCAGCTTGAAAGTGAGCATGCACTTACCCGCTGGCTGACACAGCATATTGCGGAACCCAATGCCAGCGCCTCCAGCGAACAGATGCGCCTGGAGAGCGATAAACACCTGGTGCAAATTGTCACCATTCATAAGTCGAAAGGTCTGGAGTATCCGCTGGTCTGGCTGCCGTTTATCGCCAACTTCCGCGTTCAGGACCAGGGCTTTTATCACGACCGTGCTTCATTCAATGCCGTACTTGACCTCAGCCATGCCGACGAGAGCGTTGAACTGGCGGAAGCGGAGCGGCTGGCCGAAGATCTGCGCTTGCTCTATGTGGCGCTGACGCGATCGGTCTGGCACTGTAGCCTCGGCATTGCGCCGCTGTTTCGTCGCCGTGGCGAGAAAACCGGGCCGAGCGACTTTCACCAGAGCGCGCTGGGCCGCCTGATCCAGAAAGGCGAAGCGCTGGATGCGGTCGGCCTGCGTAACGCGCTGGAGCAGTTATGCAATGACGATATTGTCCTTGCGACGCCACCAACGCCGGATATGGCGCGCTGGCAGTTGCCGCAGGCGCAACCGCCTGCCCTGAGCGTGCGTGAAGTGATGCGCAAAGTTGCCGATGACTGGCGCGTGACCAGTTATTCCGGCTTACAGCAACGCGCCCACGGCATTGCTCAGGATCTGCTGCCGCGCCTGGATCTCGACGCCGCCGGTGAGCGGGAAGTGCAGGCGGAGCCGATGCTCACCCCGCATCAGTTTCCGCGTGGCGCAGCTCCCGGAACCTTTTTGCACAGCCTGTTTGAAGACCTCGATTTTACGCAGCCCGTTTCATCTGCATGGGTCGCTGAAAAGCTGCTCGTGTCCGGTTATGAGGAGCACTGGCAGCCGGTGTTGAGCGGCTGGCTGGAGACGGTGCTGCACGCGCCGCTGATACCCGAAGGGGTCTCCCTGAGCCAGCTCACGGCGAAAGATAAACAAGTTGAGATGGAATTTTATTTGCCGATTAGCGCGACGCTGAGCGCCGAAGCGCTGGACAGTGCCATGCGCCATTACGATCCCTTGTCGGCAGGTTGCCCGCCGCTGGATTTCCGCGACGTGCGTGGCATGCTGAAAGGCTTTATTGACCTGGTGTTTCGCCATAACGGGCGTTACTACCTGCTGGACTACAAGTCCAACTGGCTTGGCGAGAGCGCGGAAGCCTACACCCAGGCGGCCATGGCGACGGCAATGCAATCTCACCGCTACGATTTGCAGTATCAACTCTACTGCCTGGCGCTACACCGCTATCTGCGCCACCGCATTGCGGATTACGACTATGAGCAGCATTTCGGCGGCGTGATTTACCTCTTTTTACGCGGCGTGGAAGCGCAGAAACCACAGCAGGGCATTTTCACTACCCGGCCAGACGCTGCGCTGATCGCCCACATGGATACCCTGTTTGCGGGTGATGTACCGGAGATGACGCCATGAGTATGCAGGCTTTGTTACAGGAGGCGATGGAGCAAAAACTGCTGCGCCCGCTGGATGTTCAGTTTGCCCTGACCGTCGCCACCGAAGAGGAACCCGCGTTAATGCTGGCCGCAGCGCTACTGAGCCGGGATGCGGGCGAGGGGCATGTCTGCCTGCCTTTGTCACGTCTGGCACCGCAAGCCTTTGGCGGCGCGTCGCCACTCGTCAGCGCGTTGTTTGAACAAGCCGGGGAGCCCGATGACTGGCAACAGGTGTTACTTGCGTCCTCTGCCGTGGGTGATGGCAGCAGCGCAACGCCGCTTATTCTGCACGGCTCGCGGCTCTATCTGAACCGCATGTGGTGGAACGAACGGCGCGTGGCGGAGTTCTTTGCACAACAGAGCGAGCTTAGCGGGGCCGATGAAGCCCGGCTGGCGCACACACTGGAAACCCTGTTTCCACCGGCTGCGGATGCGCAGGTGGACTGGCAGAAAGTGGCTGCCGCCGTGGCGCTTACCCGGCGTATTTCGGTTATCTCTGGCGGGCCAGGCACCGGTAAAACCACGACTGTGGCGAAACTGCTCGCGGCGTTGGTGCAAACCGTTGAGGGAAATAAATGCCGTATCTGCCTTGCTGCGCCGACGGGCAAAGCCGCCGCGCGCTTGACCGAATCGCTGGGTAATGCGCTGCGCCAGTTACCGTTGAATGAACAACAAAAAGCAATGTTGCCGGAAGAGGCCAGCACGCTGCACCGGCTATTAGGCGCTCAGCCCGGTAGCCAGCGCTTGCGCCACCATGCGGGTAATCCGTTGCACCTGGATGTGCTGGTGGTGGACGAAGCTTCAATGATTGATTTGCCGATGATGTCGCGGCTGATTGACGCGCTACCGCCGCGCGCCAGAGTGATTTTTCTTGGCGATCGCGATCAACTGGCGTCGGTGGAAGCCGGCGCGGTGCTGGGGGATATCTGCGCGTGGGTTAACGCGGGTTACAGCGCTGAGCGGGCGGCACAACTGTCGCGCCTTACCGGAGCAACCGTTCCCGGCGGCGATGGCGATAAGGCCACGGCGCTGCGCGATAGCCTGTGTCTGCTGCAAAAAAGTTACCGTTTTGGCAGCGAGTCCGGTATTGGTCAACTGGCGGCGGCGGTCAATCGCGGGGATAAACACGCCATGCGGGCGGTGTTCAGTCAGGGCTTTATGGATATTGAACGTAAGCCGTTGAACAGCGCCGAAGAGTACCAGGTGATGATCGATGATGCGCTGGCAGGTTACGCGCACTATTTGTCGCTGGTGCGCAGTCACGCCGCGCCGGAAGCGGTTATTGCCGCGTTTGGTGAATACCAGCTGCTGTGCGCGCTGCGTGAAGGGCCGTTTGGCGTGAGCGGGCTTAATGAGCGGCTGGAACTGGCGCTGGTGCGTCAGCATAAAATCGCCCGTCAGCCCTTCTCTCGCTGGTATCACGGGCGGCCGGTGATGATCTCGCGTAACGACTCTGCTCTGGGATTATTTAACGGTGATATCGGCATTGCGCTGGATCAGGGGCAGGGGATCCGCGTCTGGTTTCCGTTGCCGGACGGTAAAATCAAATCGGTGCAACCGAGCCGCTTACCCGAGCATGATACGGCCTGGGCGATGACGGTGCATAAATCACAGGGCTCGGAGTTCGATCACGCCGCGCTGATCCTGCCGGGGCAAATGGTGCCGGTGGTGACGCGCGAGCTGGTTTACACCGCCATTACCCGCGCGCGCAAACGGCTGTCGCTCTATGCCGACGAACGTGTGCTGGCGCAGGCGATTGCCACACGCACCGAGCGGCGCAGCGGCCTGGAAGCGCTGTTCAGCGCGCTGAAGTAAAAACCCCCGCACGATACGGGGGGCAGCTTCAGGTGAGATCCGCCATCAGCACTTTGGAGCGCCGCTGGTAGTTGTACATCTGCTTTTTGGTTTCCGGCAGCGAATCGATGTCCACCGGCGTAAAACCACGCTCCTGGAACCAGTGAATGCTGCGGGTAGTTAGCACAAACAGTTTGCTCAGGCCAATTTGCCTCGCCTGGGCGGCAATACGTTCCAGCAGCACTTCCCCGCGCGAGGAACTGCGGTAATCCGGGTGTACGGCCACGCAGGCCATTTCACCGATCTTCTCCTCCGGAAACGGATAAAGCGCCGCGCAGGCGATGGTCAGATTATCGCGCTCGATAATGGTGAACTTATCGATCTCCATTTCGAGCTGCTCACGGGAACGACGCACCAGAATCCCTTGCTGCTCCAGCGGGCGAATCAGTTCCAGAATACCGCCGATATCGTTAATGGTGGCGCGGCGAATTTGCTCGGCGCTCTCCATCACGATCTGCGTCCCAATACCGTCGCGAGAGAAGAGCTCTTGTAACAGCGAGCCATCTTCCTGGTAGCTGATTAAGTGGCTGCGACGTACGCCGCTGCGACAGGCTTTCACCGCACCGCGCAGAAAGCGCACCGTGCCCGAATGGTAATCCCCGCGCGCTTCAAGCACATCGACCCGCGCCTGCGCTTCGTTGGGGAACAGTTCGGAGACAATCTCGCCGTCGTCGTTCATCACCCCTTGCGTTGAGCAAAAGCCGATCATCTTTTCCGCTTTCAGTTTGATAGCCAGTTGGGTGGCGACTTCTTCGGAGGTGAGGTTGAAGCTTTCACCCGTGACGGAGACCGCGACCGGCCCCATCAGCACAATCGCGCCGCTGTCGAGCTGGCGATGGATCGCCTCTTCATCAATGCGACGAATACGTCCGCTGTGGCAGTAATCGACGCCATCATCGACGCCCAACGGCTGGGAAATAATAAAGTTGCCGCTCACCACATTAATATGCGCGCCCTGGAGCGGCGTATTGTTGAGGCTCATTGACAAGCGCGCGGTAATGTCCAGTTGCAACAGTCCGGCGGCTTGCTTGACCAGCTCAAGGGTTTTTGCGTCGGTGACGCGGGTGTGTTTGTGATAAATCGGCTCGTGGTTATGTTCGGCGAGATTGGCGTCGATTTGCGGACGCGCACCATAGACCACAACCAGCCTGATCCCCAGGCTATGCAGCAGACCGATGTCATTGACAATACTGGAGAAATTTTCATGCTCAATGGCTTCCCCGCCGAGCATAATGACAAATGTCTTTCCCCGATGGGCATTAATATAGGGAACGGAATGGCGAAATCCCTGCACCAGTTCGGTTCTGCGCTCTTTTACCACGGCCTGTCCTCAATGCATGATTATTCGTAAAAAATGTATTTTTATTCTTTTATGGCGCGGCGTGCAAGTGCAAATTTTTTCACCATCTACTCCCTGTATCCTGGCGCAGAGAAGCATCAGACATATGTTTACCCTTTAATTGATGACAGTTTATGCATCATTCGCTAAAGTTTTCGGTCAATTGTGGCGTTAACCATTGTTTAAAGAAATTGCTCGGGAGAAGCATGTCGGGAAGTCATTCAGCGCTAAGCCGCCGCAAATTATTAAAAGGGGCGGGTGCCATGTGGTTATTAAGCGTGAGCCAAATTGGCCTGGCTGCTGTCAGCCAGGTTGTCGCGGTTCGCGTCTGGCCTGCGTCCAGCTATACACGCGTGACGGTGGAATCGAACCGCGTAGTGAAATATAAACAGTTTGCGTTGAGCAACCCCGACCGGCTGGTGGTGGATCTGGAAGGCGTACACCTTAACTCGGTGCTGAAAGGCATGGGCGCGCAGATCCACGGTGACGATCCCTTTATCAAATCCGCCCGCGTGGGTCAGTTCGATCCGCAGACGGTGCGCATGGTGTTTGAACTCAAGCAAAACGTGAAGCCACAACTGTTTGCGCTGGCACCGGTAGCGGGCTTTAAAGAGCGTCTGGTGATGGATCTCTATCCGGCGAATGCGAAGGATGTTCAGGATCCGTTGCTGGCGTTACTTGAAGAGTACAACAAAGGCGATCTTGACCAACAAGTGCCACCCGCGGAAAGCGGCCCGCAACCGGGCAAAGCCGGGCGCGACAGGCCGATCGTGATTATGCTCGATCCTGGCCACGGCGGGGAAGATCCGGGTGCGACGGGGAAATATAAAACCCGCGAGAAAGATGTGGTGCTGCAAATCGCGCGTCGCCTGCATGCGCTGATCGAGAAAGAAGGCAATATGAAAGCCTATATGACGCGCAACGAAGATGTGTTTATTCCGCTGAAAGTGCGCGTGGCGAAAGCGCAGAAACAGCGCGCTGACCTGTTTGTCTCGATTCACGCCGATGCCTTTAGCAGCCGTCAACCGAGAGGTTCGTCGGTGTTTGCGCTCTCTACCAAAGGGGCAACCAGTACTGCCGCGAAATATCTGGCGGATACGCAGAACGCCGCAGACTTAATTGGTGGCGTGAGTAAAAGCGGCGACCGCTATCTGGATCACACCATGTTCGATATGGTGCAGTCGCTGACCATTAACGATAGCCTGAAGTTTGGTAAAGCGGTGCTGAACAAGCTCGGCAACGTCAATAATCTGCATAAAAACAGCGTTGAACAGGCCGGCTTTGCGGTACTGAAAGCGCCGGATATTCCGTCGATCCTCGTGGAAACGGCGTTTATCAGTAACGTGGAAGAGGAGCGCAAGCTCAAGACGGCGAAATTCCAGCAGGAAGTGGCGGAGTCGATTCTGGCAGGGATCAAAGCCTACTTCGCGGATGGCGCGACGCTGGCGAGAAGGGGATAACAGAATGGCGCTGAAAGGCGCCATTTTCTTTATGTAGAGTTTTACAAACCGTAGATACAAAAAAACACCCGTTAAGGTGTTTATTGTGTTGGTTGCGGGGGCCGGATTTGAA
This sequence comes from Kosakonia sp. H02, assembly GCA_030704225.1. Lineage (NCBI taxonomy): Bacteria > Pseudomonadati > Pseudomonadota > Gammaproteobacteria > Enterobacterales > Enterobacteriaceae > Kosakonia > Kosakonia styphnolobii. The sequence goes on along the minus strand of CP131915.1, from coordinate 3,562,991 downwards.
CCGACGACCTTCGGGTTATGAGCCCGACGAGCTACCCGGCTGCTCCACCCCGCGTCCGTCTGTTTACACTACCATCATGTAAACTTTTTCTTTCTTCACATCTTACTTGGTTGCGGGGGCCGGATTTGAACCGACGACCGTCGGGTTATGAGCCCGACGAGCTACCAGGCTGCTCCACCCCGCGTCCGTCTGTTTACACTTCCATCATGTAAACTTTTTCTTTCTTCACATCTTAATTGGTTGCGGGGGCCGGATTTGAACCGACGACCTTCGGGTTATGAGCCCGACGAGCTACCCGGCTGCTCCACCCCGCGTCCGTCTGTTTACACTACCATCATGTAAACTTTTTCTTTCTTCACATCTTAAATGGTTGCGGGGGCCGGATTTGAACCGACGACCGTCGGGTTATGAGCCCGACGAGCTACCAGGCTGCTCCACCCCGCGTCCGTGGATGCGCACTATACTCTGCAAACATTTCGATGCAACCTTTTTTTTACCCTAATCACTGAATTACCGAGTTTATGTGTAAAAACAATACAATCCGTTCAAGATTTAAGCGAAATTGTCCTCGGAATGTTCTTGCGCATTTCATTAGCGAGAGGGGTTTGTTATCTTCACCCCGCTCCGGGTTAACCAGAAGATGAGAAATAATGAAAGCACGTTGGGCTAAGTTCGTATTCACAGGCGCAATGGTAGCAATACTCGCGGCCTGCTCTTCAAAACCGACCGATCGCGGTCAACAGTATAAAGACGGAAAATTTTCCCAGCCTTTTTCCCTCGTCAACCAGCCGGACGCCGTTGGGGCGCCCATCAACGCCGGAGACTTCTCCGAGCAGATAAGCCAGGTTCGCAGTGCCGCGCCGCGCCTGTATGGCAGCCAAAGCAGCGTTTATAACGCCATTGACGCCTGGCTGCGCGCCGGGGGCGATACGCGCATGCTGCGCCAGTTCGGCATTGATGCCTGGCAGATGGAAGGCACAGACAATTATGGCAATGTGCAATTTACCGGCTACTACACGCCGGTGGTGCAGGCGCGTCATACCCGCCAGGGCGAGTTCCAGTATCCGATTTACCGCATGCCGCCAAAACGCGGCCGCTTGCCATCGCGCGCAGAAATCTACGCCGGGGCGCTCAGCGAGGATTATGTACTCGCCTACAGCAACTCGCTGATGGACAACTTTATTATGGATGTGCAGGGCAGCGGCTACATCGATTTCGGCGATGGCAGCCCGCTCAACTTCTTTAGCTATGCCGGGAAAAACGGCCATGCTTACCGCAGTATCGGCAAAGTACTGATCGACCGGGGTGAGGTGAAGCGGGAAGATATGTCGATGCAGGCCATCCGCGAGTGGGGCGAAAAGCACAGCGAAGCCGAAGTGCGCGCGCTGCTGGAAGAGAACGCCTCATTTGTTTTCTTTAAACCGCAATCCTGGGCACCGGTAAAAGGCGCGAGCGCAGTACCGCTGATTGGCCGGGCGTCCGTTGCCTCTGACCGTACCGTTATTCCACCGGGCACGACGCTGCTGGCGGAAGTGCCGCAACTGGATAATAAAGGAAAGTTCAATGGCCAGTATGAACTGCGCTTGATGGTGGCGCTCGATGTTGGCGGGGCCATTAAAGGCCAGCATTTTGATATTTACCAGGGGATCGGCCCGGACGCGGGCCACCGCGCTGGCTGGTATAACCATTATGGCCGTGTCTGGGTGCTGAAAAATGCGCCGGGTGCCGGTCTGGCGGGCAACGTGTTCAGCGGCTGAATGTGGTAGACTTCACCCTCTTTCGGCCCCGGAAGAGGGTTTTCTGTTTCATCTCGAGGTTTGTTTATGTCAGCAGTAATCAGCGACGCCTGGCGGCAGCGCTTTGGTGGCACGGCGCGTTTGTATGGTGAAAAAGCGCTGCAATGGTTTGCCGATGCCCATGTCTGCGTGGTGGGGATTGGCGGCGTAGGATCCTGGGCGGCGGAAGCGCTGGCACGCACCGGTATCGGCGCTATCACGCTGATTGATATGGACGATGTCTGTGTCACCAACACCAACCGGCAGATCCACGCCCTGCGCGGCAATGTCGGTCTGGCGAAAGCCGAAGTGATGGCGGATCGCCTTCGCGAGATAAACCCGGAGTGCCTGGTCACGGTGGTGGATGATTTCGTTACGGCGGATAACGTCGCGCAATTGATGAACCGCGATTACAGCTATGTCATTGACGCCATTGATAGCGTGCGCCCGAAAGCGGCGCTGATTGCGTATTGCCGACGCAATAAGATCCCGCTGGTGACTACCGGCGGCGCGGGCGGGCAGATCGATCCGACGCAGATCCAGGTCAGCGATCTGGCGAAAACCATTCAGGATCCGCTGGCGGCCAAACTGCGCGAGCGGCTGAAAAGCGATTTTGGCGTGGTGAAGAATAGCAAAGGTAAGCTTGGTGTGAATTGCGTCTTTTCTACCGAAGCGCTGGTTTACCCGCAGTCCGACGGTTCGGTATGCGCGATGAAAAGCACCGCCGAAGGGCCAAAACGCATGGATTGCGCCTCGGGATTTGGCGCGGCGACGATGGTCACCGCGACCTTTGGTCTTATCGCGGTTTCCCATGCCCTGAAAAAACTGATGGCGAAAGCAGAGCGTCAGGCCAGCGCCTGACGGGCTTGCTCCTGCACGGCGGCGGCCAGTGCTTCCAGCCCCTGGCCGCGCGACGCGCTAAGTTGGGTACGCAGACCCAGTTCATCAAACAGCGCCAGCGGATCGTTATCCACCAGCGTTTCCGGGCGCTTGCCTTCCACGGCAGTCAGCAATACGGCCAGCAACCCGCGCACAATGCGGCCTTCGCTGTCGCCAAAGAAATGCATTGTTCCTTCTGGTGACAGGGTGGAGCCGAGCCAAACGCGATTTTCGCAGCCCGGGATCTCCCGTGCCTGCGCTTTCACGTCATCTGTTGCGGCAGGTAACTGCTTGCCGAGCAAAATAAGCTCACGGTACTTCTCTTCCCATGCGCTGAGCGCGCCAAATTTCCGGCGCAGTATCTCTGCGGTCACAATGGTGCCGAACGGATGTCCGGCGAAAGCAGGGCTTGTCATTAATCCACCAATAGTTCCAGGGCGCGGTCAACGGCGTTCACCAGCGCGTCGACATCCTGTTGAGTATTATAGGGTGCAAATGAAGTCCGCAACGTGCCGCTGACGCCAAGCGCCGCCAGCAGTGGCTGTGCGCAGTGCTGACCGGCGCGCAGCGCGATGCCATAACCGGCGAGCAGCGTCACCATATCGCTGTGATGAACCCCATCAAAATCAAAGGCCAGCAGGCTGGAGTCCTGGCAGCGGAAAGAACGAAAACCAGGGCGCTTCGCCAGTTGCTCCTCGGCAAGCGTTGCCAGCCCGCGGCTGTAGCTCTCTGCCTGCGCGGTATCAAGCGTTTCGAGCCACTCGAGCGCGGCGCTTAAACCAATCACGCCCGCCACATTCGGTGTCCCGGCTTCCAGCTTGTAAGGCACCGGCTGCGTGGTGAAGCCGTCGAAGGTGACTTCGGTGATCATCTTGCCGCCGCCAAGCCACGGCGACATCGCGTTCAGCAATTCCGCTTTGCCATACAGCGCGCCGATGCCGTTTGGCCCGTAGAGTTTATGGCCGGAGAACGCATAGAAATCGATATCCAGACGCTGCACATTGGCCGGGAAATGCACCACGCCTTGTGCGCCATCGACCATCACCACCATGCCCGCCGCATGGGCAAGCGTAATGGCTTTGTCGAGATCCGGGCAGCCGCCGGTGACATTGGACATTTGCCCCAGCGCGAGAATACGGCTGCGCGCAGTGATCAACTGCGGCAACTGGTTAAGATCCGGCAGGCGATCGGCACCGAGCGGCAATTTCACCACCCGCGCGCCGGTTTGCTCTGCCACCATCAGCCACGGCACCAGGTTCGCGTGATGTTCCGCTTCGCTCACAATGATTTCATCGTCGGGCTGTAAACGTGGTCGGGCATAACATTGGGCGACCATATTGATGGCTTCGGTGGTGCCGCGCGTCCAGACAATATTTTTGCCGGAAGGGGCATTAAGCAGGGCGGCAACCTGTTCGCGCGCGGCTTCATAACGCGCGGTGAGCTGTTGTGCCTGGGCAAACTGGCTGCGGTGCACATTGCCTGCGCTCAGGCTGTAGAACTGTTGTGTGGCGTCAATCACGGTCTGGGGTTTTAACGCCGTGGCGGCACTGTCGAGATAAACACCCGCATCGGCGAGCGCCGGAAACTGGGCACGAAACTGTGATGGGTTAAATGCGTTCATACTCATCCTCATCTGTAGGCCGACGATCGTCGCGCAATTTTTACGTTGTAGCAAGGAGGTTGATAACCATCGGAATTATCTGTTTGTACTGGCAAAGGGATGTAAGCAGGTTATGCTGAATAGTGTTAGGTAAGTGTTCGAGACTCTTCCAGGAAGAGTATTTCACAGCATTAATTGCCAAAAGCAAGGAGAAGAAGATGAAGAAGACTGCCGCAATTATTTCTGCCTGTACGTTAGCTTTTGCCCTGAGCGCCTGTTCCGGTCCGAACTATGCGTTGCACACCAACGATGGCCGGACGATTGTTTCTGAAGGTAAGCCGAAAACCGATGACCAGACCGGTATGATTTCATACAAAGACGCCAACGGTAATAAGCAGCAGATTAACCGTTCCGACGTGAAAGAGATGGTCGCTCTGGAGAAATAATCCTGGGTGCCGGGTAAAAAAAAGCACCGCAATTCGCGGTGCTACATTAATCACTATGGACAGACAGGGTAAATGTACAGGAAGTGAAAAAGGGGTAGCGTTGCTACCGGGGTCTGAAAAGCAGACCAATTTGCAAACACAACAACACAACATCACAACCGTAAGCCAAAAGCCCTTCAGAACTCTCATTCCAAACACGCTTTTCGTTCCGGCTCAGGAAGTGCCGCCACTATAGGTATTTGCTGGTAGAAGCTCAACGGACAATTTATAATGGCTCAGATAAAAAAAACTAATAGGTTAACTGCTGTTTCCTGTTTGTTAAATTGCCTTTACATCTAAGCCTGATAACCATGTCCAAGCGATTACCACCCCTGAACGCATTACGTGTTTTTGATGCCGCTGCTCGCCATTTAAGCTTTACTCGCGCTGCCGATGAGCTTTTTGTGACGCAAGCCGCAGTAAGCCATCAAATCAAGTCTCTCGAGGATTTTCTCGGCCTGAAACTCTTCCGCCGACGCAACCGTTCGCTGCTGCTCACCGAGGAAGGTCAAAGTTATTTTCAGGATATCAAAGAGATATTTTCCCAGCTCAATGAGGCAACGCGCAAACTCCAGGCGCGCAGTGCCAAAGGGGCGCTCACCGTCAGTTTATTGCCCAGTTTTGCCATTCAATGGCTGGTGCCGAGGCTTTCCAGCTTTAACTCAGCTTATCCGGGGATCGACGTGCGTATCCAGGCTGTCGATCGGGAAGAGGATAAACTGGCTGACGATGTCGACGTGGCGATTTTCTACGGCCGCGGCAACTGGCCGGGGCTGCGCGTCGAAAAATTGTACGCGGAATATCTGCTGCCGGTCTGCTCTCCTTTATTACTCACCGGGGATAAGGCGCTGAAAACACCCGCAGATCTGGCGCACCACACGTTATTGCACGACGCTTCGCGCCGTGACTGGCAAACTTATACCCGGCAATTAGGTCTTACGCTTAACGTTCAGCAGGGACCCATCTTTAGCCATAGCTCTATGGTGTTACAGGCGGCAATCCACGGACAGGGGATCGCGCTGGCCAACAATGTGATGGCACAGTCCGAAATTGAAGCAGGCCGCCTGGTCTGCCCATTTAACGATGTTCTGGTCAGCAAGAATGCGTTTTATCTGGTTTGTCATGACAGCCAGGCAGAACTGGGTAAAATAGCCGCCTTTCGTCAGTGGATTCTGGCCAAAGCGGCAAGCGAACAGGAAAAATTCCGTTTCCGTTACGAACAATAATTCGCGCGCACAGGGCGCGTATGACTTTTTAGGGTACTCACATGACCAGCCGTTTTATGCTGATTTTCGCCGCAATAAGCGGTTTTATCTTTGTCGCGCTGGGCGCTTTCGGCGCACATATTCTCAGTAAATCCTTAGGTGTACAGGAGATGAGCTGGATCCAGACCGGCCTCGAATATCAGGCATTCCACACCTTAGCGGTGTTTGGTCTGGCGGTTGCGATGCAGCGCCGCATCAGCATCTGGTTTTACTGGAGCAGTGTTTTTCTGGCGCTCGGCACCGTGCTGTTTAGCGGCAGCCTGTACTGCCTGGCGCTCTCCCATTTACGCTTGTGGGCGTTTGTTACTCCGGTCGGTGGCGTATGCTTTTTAATCGGCTGGGCATTAATGTTAGTTGGTGCAATTCGTCTGAAACGTAGGGGCGTTGTTCATGAATAAAGTGGTTTTGCTGTGCCGCCCGGGGTTTGAGAAAGAGTGTGCCGCGGAGATTACCGATAAAGCCGGACGCCAGAATGTGTTCGGTTTTGCCCGTGTGAAAGAGAACGCGGGCTATGTCATTTTTGAGTGCTATCAGGAAGACGACGCAGACAAGCTGGCGCGCGAGTTGCCGTTTAGCTCGTTAATTTTCGCCCGCCAGATGTTCGTTGTTGGCGAACTGCTGCGCGATTTGCCGCAGGAAGACAGGATCACGCCCATCGTCGGCATGCTGCAAGGCGTGGTAGAGAAGGGCGGCGATCTGCGTGTGGAAGTGGCGGATACCAACGAAAGCAAAGAGCTGATGAAGTTCTGCCGCAAGTTCACCGTTCCGCTGCGTAGTGCGCTACGTGAAGCGGGTGTGCTGGCCCGCAGTGATACGCCAAAACGCCCGGTGGTGCATGTGTTCTTTATTGCGCCGGGCTGCTGTTACACCGGCTATTCCTACACCAACAATAATTCGCCGTTCTATATGGGCATTCCGCGCCTGAAATTCCCGTCCGATGCGCCGAGCCGCTCGACGCTGAAACTGGAAGAGGCGTTCCATATCTTTATTCCGGAAGATGAGTGGGATGAGCGCCTGGCGAATGGCATGTATGCCGTCGATCTGGGCGCATGTCCTGGGGGCTGGACCTACCAATTAGTGAAACGCAACATGTGGGTCTATTCGGTAGATAACGGCCCGATGGCGCAAAGCCTGATGGATACCGGACAGGTCACCTGGTTGCGCGAAGATGGTTTCCGCTACAAACCGAACCGCAACAACATCTCGTGGATGGTGTGCGATATGGTGGAAAAACCGGCGAAAGTCGCGGCGTTGATGGCGCAGTGGCTGACAGAAGGCTGGTGTCGCGAAACCATTTTTAACCTCAAATTGCCGATGAAAAAACGCTACGAAGAGGTGTCAAACAACCTGGCGTATATCCAGGCTCAACTGGATGAGCATGGCATTGCCGCGCAGATCCAGGCGCGTCAGCTCTATCACGATCGCGAAGAGGTGACGGTGCACGTTCGCAGAATGTGGGCGGCGGTAGGTGGGCGCAGGGACGAGCGTTAAGACTGATGCCTGATGGCGCTTCGCTTATCAGGCCTACAGAGATTTTGCCGATCTTGTAGGCCGAATAAGGCGTAGCCGCCATCCGGCGCTTATTTTGTTTTCCCCGCCTTCGCTAACTCTTTCACTAACGGCAGCATAATCCGCATAACATCGCGGCTGCGGCGTTCAATACGGCCGGGCAACGTTTTGTCGATGTACTGTTGGTTATCGAGGCGCGCATTGTGGTAGCTCACCCCGTCCGGGAACGCTTTCGATTTTGCCCGCTGCTGTGTACCGTCTTTCTTGCCCAGTGTCCAGTTAGTGGCTTCCACCGACAGCACCGGGATCATCGCCTTATCAAACACGTCGGCGTCGTTACAACAGTGGACATTACTGGCGGTATTGGTCTGGATCCCGTGTGAGCGGGCAATCGTCAGCGCGCGATCCCGCGTCAGCTTACGCACCGACGCCGGGGTATTTTTACCGCTATTAAAGTAGAGTTTGTCGCCGACGATCAGGTTATTCATATTGATAACCAACAGCGTATTCTTGCGCTCTTTTTCGCTCATCCGGTTCAGGAAACTTTCTGCACCAAGCTGGCCTTCCTCTTCGCCGCTGGTCGCCACAAAGCGAATGCTGTACTCCGTCGGCACCGCTTTCAGCGCCTGCGCTAACTCCAGCATCACGCCGATTGCGGCGGCATTATCATCGATCCCCTGAAGCGTTAAACCGCCAAGATTATTGTCGACATCTGCATCGCTGTGCGGCGCGTAGGTATCCAGATGCGCCATAATAATAATTTGCTGCGCCAGTTTGCCCTCATGGGCGGCAATCACCGTACTGCCAGTCACATTTTGCCAGTTCTGCTGGTTATCTTTTGTGCTGTAGCGATAGCGGGTTTTGAACTTGCGGATATCGCTCTGATAACCCATCTGTTCAAACTGCTGCTGCACATAATCTGCGCTGAGCATTTCGGCGGGCGTGCCCGTCATACGGCCAGGAAACAGCGTGGCAATATGTCGCGCCTGTTCGCTTGCAAAGTCACCGGGTTGGGAAGGGCGGGCATCAGCCGGAAGGATAAAGCATACGCCGAGCGCCAGGGCAGCGGTACGGAGGCGCAATGCGGAAAACATAGGGAGTCCTTTATGCAGCAAGATTTTTAACGCGCTTAGTATGAAACTGTGACCGGCTTTACACAATTTCATTTGTTCTTAACCTTACGAAAAGTCTCACGTTAAGCACTTTTTGGTATTTGCTTTGCACAGACGTTATTCCTTTGCGGAACTACTCATTCCAATTCGTAATTTCATTCGTTCTAAAGCGCCCCCTATAGTCCCTCTATTGCTGGCTGTGAGTGAGTTACTGCGTTGTGGATTACCTGCCTTTATTTGCTGCTGTAAAAGACCGCCCCGTATTAGTCATTGGCGGCGGTGACATCGCCGCGCGCAAAATCACTTTTTTGCGTCGTGCGGGTGCGTATGTGCAGGTCGTCGCGCAACAACTGGAACCGCACTTACAACAACTCGCCGACGAACAAGCTATTCACTGGCGGGCAACTGCTTTTGACGAATCACAACTCGATGCGGTTTTTCTGGTGATCGCCGCCACCGACGATGCCGCCCTTAACCGCCGGGTGTTTGATGCCGCTAACGCACGTCATCGGCTGGTGAACGTGGTGGATGACCAGCCGCTGTGCTCCTTTATTTTCCCGTCGATTGTCGATCGCTCCCCGCTGCTGGTGGCGATCTCCTCTGGCGGTAACGCGCCGGTGCTGGCACGTCTGCTGCGCGAAAAAATTGAAGCGCTATTGCCCGGTAATCTTGGGCGCATGGCGGATGTTGCCGGGTGCTGGCGTACACGCATCAGGGCGTTTCGCCGCACCACCGATGAGCGTCGCCGTTTCTGGGAAAGTGCTTTTCGCGGGCGCTTCGCCAGCCTGATGGCCGCCGGTGATGAACCCGGTGCCGAAAAAGCGCTGGAAGCCGAACTGCAACAGCCAGGCTCGGCCCACGGGGAAATTATCCTCGTCGGCGCAGGGCCGGGCGATGCGGGTTTGCTGACGCTACGGGGTTTGCAGGTGATTCAGCAGGCCGATGTGGTGTTTTACGATCATCTGGTCAGCGACGAGGTGCTGGAACTGACCCGCCGCGATGCGCAGAAAATCTGCGTCGGCAAACGCGCTGGCTCCCATTCTGTGATGCAGCACGAGACCAACCGCATGTTGGTTGAAGCCGCGCACAAGGGCAAAACCGTGGTGCGTCTGAAAGGCGGCGATCCGTTTATTTTCGGGCGCGGCGGTGAAGAGTTACAGGCCGCAGCCGCTGCCGGGATCCCTTTCCAGGTGGTGCCGGGCGTGACGGCGGCATCGGGCGCAACGGCTTATGCGGGCATTCCCCTGACGCACCGGGATTTCGCCCAGAGCGTGACCTTTGTCACCGGCCATTACAAAGCCGACAGCGCACCCTTCGACTGGGCGCAACTGGCGCAAAGCCGCCAGACGCTGGCCATCTACATGGGAACGATGAAGGCGGCGGAAATCAGCGCACAGTTAATTGCCCATGGACGCGACAAAACGACAGCGGTGGCGGTGATTTCGCGCGGGACGCGTGCGGATCAGCACGTTGCCACCGGCACATTAGAACAACTCGAGGAACTGGCGAAAGCGGCCCCGATGCCCGCCCTGCTGGTGGTGGGCGAGGTGGTTGGGCTTCATCGCGAACTTGCCTGGTTCCAGCAAACGACAGCAACGGCGGCGTTTGACGCTGCCGTGATTAATCTGGCTTAAGGAATGGATATGGACCAAAAACGACTCACTCACCTGCGACAACTGGAGGCGGAAAGCATCCATATCATCCGCGAAGTGGCGGCGGAGTTTTCCAACCCGGTGATGATGTACTCCATCGGCAAAGATTCCAGCGTGATGCTGCATCTGGCGCGCAAAGCTTTTTACCCTGGCACGCTGCCATTCCCGCTGCTACATGTCGATACCGGCTGGAAATTCCGTGAGATGTATGAATTCCGTGACCGTACCGCTAAAGCCTACGGCTGTGAACTGCTGGTGCATAAAAACCCGGAAGGGGTGGCGATGGGCATCAACCCGTTCGTGCACGGCAGCGCCAAACACACCGATATTATGAAAACCGAAGGGCTGAAACAGGCGCTGAACAAATACGGTTTTGACGCGGCTTTCGGCGGCGCGCGCCGTGATGAAGAGAAATCACGCGCTAAAGAGCGTATCTACTCGTTCCGCGACCGTTTCCACCGCTGGGATCCGAAAAACCAGCGCCCGGAGCTGTGGCACAACTACAACGGCCAGATTAACAAAGGCGAAAGCATTCGCGTCTTCCCGCTGTCGAACTGGACCGAACTGGATATCTGGCAGTATATCTTCCTGGAAAATATCGACATCGTTCCGCTGTACCTCGCCGCCGAGCGCCCGGTACTGAAGCGCGACGGTATGCTGATGATGATCGACGACGACCGTATAGACCTGCAACCGGGTGAAGTGATTGAAAAGCGGATGGTGCGTTTTCGTACCCTCGGCTGCTGGCCGCTGACCGGCGCTGTGGAATCCAGTGCGCAGACGCTGCCGGAAATTATCGAAGAGATGCTGGTTTCCACCACCAGTGAACGTCAGGGCCGCGTGATTGACCGCGACCAGGCCGGCTCCATGGAGCTGAAAAAACGTCAGGGATATTTCTAAGGAGCCGCCATGAACACCACCATTGCCCAACAAATTGCTAATGAAGGCGGCGTCGAAGCGTATCTGCATGCCCAGCAACACAAAAGCCTGCTGCGCTTTCTGACCTGCGGCAGCGTCGATGACGGCAAAAGTACGCTGATTGGCCGCCTGCTGCACGATACCCGCCAGATCTACGAAGATCAGCTCTCCACGCTGCATAACGACAGCAAACGCCACGGTACGCAGGGGGAAAAACTCGACCTCGCGCTGCTGGTCGATGGCCTGCAAGCCGAGCGCGAACAGGGCATCACTATTGATGTGGCCTATCGCTATTTCTCGACGGAGAAACGCAAATTTATTATTGCCGACACGCCAGGGCATGAGCAGTACACGCGCAACATGGCGACCGGCGCGTCGACCTGCGATCTGGCGATTTTGCTGATGGATGCGCGTAAAGGCGTGCTGGATCAGACGCGCCGCCACAGCTTTATCTCCACGCTGCTGGGCATTAAACACCTGGTGGTGGCGGTGAACAAAATGGATCTGGTGGCATTCAGCGAAGAGACCTTTGAGAACATTCGCCAGGACTACCTGACCTTTGCCGAACAACTGCCGGGCAACCTTGATATTCGCTTTGTGCCGCTGTCGGCGCTGGAAGGGGATAACGTTGCCAGCCAGAGCGAGAAAATGCCGTGGTACAGTGGCCCGACGCTGCTGGAAGTACTGGAAATGGTGGAAATCCAGCGCGTGGTGGATACGCAACCAATGCGTTTTCCGGTGCAGTATGTGAACCGCCCGAACCTCGATTTCCGCGGTTTCTCCGGCACGCTGGCGTCTGGTGTGGTGAACGTTGGTCAGCGCATCAAAGTGCTGCCGTCAGGCGTGGAATCGTCTATTGCGCGCATTGTCACGTTTGACGGTGATTTACAGGAAGCGGCGGCGGGTGAAGCCATTACCCTGGTGCTGAAAGATGAGATTGATATCAGCCGTGGCGACCTGATCCTCGATGCGCAGGAAACATTGCCGTCAGTGCAAAGCGCCTCGCTGGACGTGGTATGGATGGCGGAACAACCGCTGCAAGCAGGCCAGAGCTTTGACATCAAAGTGGCGGGCAAGAAAACCCGTGCGCGCATCGACAACATTCAGTACCAGGTGGATATCAACAACCTGACCCAGCGCCAGGTGGAAAAGCTGCCGCTGAACGGAATCGGCCTGGTGGATGTCACCTTTGATGAGCCGCTGACGCTGGATGCCTATCAACAAAACCCGGTTACCGGCGGGATGATCTTTATCGATCGCCTGAGCAACGTGACGGTTGGGGCAGGCATGGTGCGCGAAGTCCACAGCGAATCGCAGGCGGCGCCATCAGAGTTCAGCGCGTTTGAACTGGAGCTAAATCAGCTTATTCGTAAACACTTCCCGCACTGGGGCGCACGCGATCTGCTGGGAGGCAAATAATGGCCCAGCATGACGAAAATGTCGTCTGGCACGCTCATCCGGTCACGCCTGAGCAGCGCGAGCAACTCCACGGTCATCGTGGGGTTGTGCTGTGGTTTACCGGGCTTTCCGGCTCAGGGAAATCCACCGTCGCGGGCGCGCTGGAAGAGGCGTTGCACCGCGCGGGCGTCAGCACTTATCTGCTTGATGGCGACAACGTGCGCCACGGTTTATGTAGCGATTTGGGCTTTAGCGACGTCGATCGCAAAGAGAACATCCGCCGGGTGGGCGAAGTTGCCAAACTGATGGTTGAATCTGGTTTAGTGGTGCTGACGGCGTTTATCTCGCCGCACCGCGCGGAGCGCCAGATGGTGCGCGAGCGTCTTGGCGAAGGGCGCTTTATTGAGGTGTTTGTTGATACGCCGCTGGCGATTTGCGAAGCGCGCGATCCGAAAGGGTTATATAAGAAAGCGCGCGCCGGTGAGCTGCGCAATTTCACCGGCATTGATTCAGTCTACGAAGCGCCTGAATCGCCGGAAGTGCATCTGGATGGAGAACAATTGGTAACAAATTTGGTCAGCCAATTATTAGACCTCTTACGCGAGGGCGATATTATCAGATCCTGAGACGGTACTGGCGATACACGCCATCTTCAGGTCATTGCGGCGTTAACGCTTGTGCGTCCTGAAAGCTTGCGTGTATCCCGTTTACCGGTCGTACAGGCAACAGGATCAGATATGCGCAACAGTCAGAACATCACCATCCCCCGGTCACAAACCATCACGACGACCGCCGACGAAACAACATGGTCTCTCCCCGGGGCTATCGTCGGTTTTGTCGCATGGCTGCTGGCGCTGGCGATCCCGTTTATGCTCTATGGCTCCAACACGCTGTTTTTCTTTCTCTACACCTGGCCCTTTTTTCTTGCTCTGATGCCCGTTTCTGTGGTGGTGGGGATTGCGCTCCACTCCCTGCTTGATGGAAAGTTGCAATATAGCTGCGTGGCGACGCTGTTAACGGTGGCCGCGATGTTCGGCGTGCTGTTCTTATGGCTGCTGGGCTAACATCGTCGGGCGACAAAGCGTAACCTTCATTAAGGCAATGTGTCCGGGTTCGGATCGCCATACATTTATGGTAAAGTCTGGCGCTTGCGCGGTATCACCCGGCCCCGAAGTGGAGTCTGACGCAAAGTTATGGGATGATGATGCCGTTTTTCAGGGGGCAGGATGGGTAAACTAACGCTGCTATTGCTGGCTTTACTGGTCTGGCTGCAATATTCGCTGTGGTTCGGCAAGAATGGTCTGCATGACTATGGCCGCGTCAGCGAAGATGTCGCAGCACAGCAGGCGACAAACGCAAAATTAAAATCGCGCAACGATCAGCTATTCGCCGAAATTGACGATCTCAATGGCGGCCAGGAGGCGATCGAAGAACGCGCACGCAACGAATTAACCATGACGAAACCGGGCGAAACATTCTATCGTCTGGTGCCGGATGCGTCGAAACACGCACCGGGGGCAGCGCAAAACACACAAAACAGACCTTAAATAATCCCGGATTCACGACATGTCAGCAATGATACCGGACGTCTGTGCCGTGGTGCCGGCTGCCGGATTCGGCCGCCGCATGCTAACGGAATGTCCAAAGCAGTACCTCTCCATCGGCGATAAAACCATTCTTGAGCACGCGGTCGCCGCGCTGCTCGCCCACCCGCGCGTTGCCCGCGTGGTGATTGCCGTTAGCGCGGGCGACGAGCGCTTCGCCCAGCTTCCTCTTGCCCGACATCCACAAATCACCGTCGTTGAGGGCGGCATCGAACGCGCCGACTCGGTGCTGGCAGGATTGAACGCCGCCGCAGGCGCGCAGTGGGTGTTGGTACACGATGCCGCGCGTCCTTGCCTGCATCAGGACGATTTAAACCGCCTGCTCGCGCTCAGTGAAACCAGCCGCGTGGGCGGTATTCTTGCCGCTCCCGTGCGCGACACCATGAAACGTGGCGAACCGGGCAAAGCAGCAATTGCCCATACCGTTGAGCGCAATGACTTATGGCACGCGCTGACGCCGCAATTTTTCCCCCTTGAGTTACTTCACGCCTGTTTAACGCGCGCGCTCAATGAAGGCGCAACCATCACCGATGAAGCCTCGGCGCTGGAATATTGCGGTTATCACCCGGAATTGATCGCCGGGCGCGCGGATAATATTAAAGTCACCCGACCCGAAGATTTACGGCTCGCAGAATTCTATCTGACCCATGCAGACCACCAGGAGAAAGCATAATGCGCATTGGACACGGTTTTGACGTACACGCCTTTGGAGGCGTTGGCCCGATTATTATTGGTGGCGTGCGCATTCCCTTTGAGAAAGGGCTGCTGGCTCACTCCGATGGCGATGTCGCACTGCATGCGCTGACCGATGCGCTGTTGGGCGCGGCGGCGCTCGGCGATATCGGTAAACTTTTCCCGGATACCGACCCGGCGTTTAAAGGCGCGGACAGCCGCGAACTGCTGCGTGAAGCCTGGCGGCGCATTCAGGCTAAAGGCTATCAACTTGGCAATGTCGACGTGACCCTCATTGCGCAGGCACCGAAAATGCTGCCGCATATTCCGCAGATGCGCGTGTTCATTGCCGAAGATCTCGGCTGCCATATGGATGATGTGAATGTCAAAGCAACCACCACCGAGAAGCTGGGCTTTGCCGGGCGCGGTGAAGGCATCGCCTGTGAAGCTGTCGCGCTGTTAGTGAAGGCGGCGAAATGACCGATTTCGACAATCTGACGTACTTACACGGTAAACCAGCGGGCAGCGGCATTCTGAAAGCTAACCCGGAAGATTTTGTCGTTGTCGAAGATCTTGGCTTTGCGCCAGACGGCGAAGGTGAGCATATTCTGGTACGAATTCTGAAAAATGGCTGCAATACGCGTTTTGTTGCTGACGCGTTAGCGAAATTCCTTAAAATTCATGCCCGTGAAGTCAGCTTTGCGGGTCAAAAGGACAAGCATGCCGTGACCGAACAGTGGCTTTGCGCCCGCGTACCGGGCAATGCGATGCCGGATCTCAGCCAGTTCACGCTGGAAGGCTGTAAAGTGCTTGAGTATGCGCGCCATAAACGCAAATTACGCTTGGGGGCTTTGCAGGGTAACGACTTTACTCTGGTGCTGCGTGAAGTGAGCGATCGGGCAGATGTCGAGGCGCGTTTGCAGGCTATCCGTGAAAAAGGTGTAGCGAATTATTTCGGCGCTCAGCGCTTCGGGATTGGCGGCAGTAACCTTCAGGGCGCGCTGCGCTGGGCGCAGAGTAACGCGCCGGTACGCGATCGCAATAAGCGCAGTTTTTGGTTGTCGGCAGCGCGTAGCGCGTTGTTTAATCAGGTCGTTAGCGAGCGGCTGAAAAAACCAGACTTTAATCAAGTTGTTGGCGGCGATGCGCTACAATTAGCGGGTCGCGGAAGCTGGTTTGTCGCGACCGACGAAGAGCGCACAGCGTTGCAGGCACGCGTCGATGCTAAAGCGCTGATGATCACCGCGCCATTGCCGGGCAGTGGCGACTGGGGTTCACAACAAGAAGCGCTGGCATTTGAGCAACAGGCCGTTGCCGATGCGCCAGAATTACAGGCTTTGCTGGTGCGGGAAAAAGTGGAAGCGGCACGCCGCGCGATGCTGCTCTACCCGCAAAAGCTAAGCTGGAACTGGTGGGATGATGTCACCGTCGAGTTACGTTTCTGGCTACCGGCGGGGAGTTTTGCCACCAGCGTGGTCAGGGAACTTATCAACACATCGGGTGATTATGCGAATATTGCTGAGTAACGATGACGGGATCCACGCGCCGGGTATCCAGACGCTGGCCCGTGCTCTCCGGGAGTTTGCCGACGTTCAGGTCGTCGCTCCCGATCGTAACCGCAGCGGTGCGTCCAATTCGCTGACGCTTGAATCTTCGCTTCGTACGTTTACTTTCGACAACGGTGATATCGCCGTGCAAATGGGTACGCCGACGGACTGCGTCTATCTCGGCGTCAACGCCTTAATGCGTCCGCGCCCGGATGTGGTCGTTTCCGGTATCAACGCCGGGCCGAACCTCGGCGATGATGTTATCTACTCCGGCACCGTTGCCGCTGCCATGGAAGGGCGTCATCTCGGTTTTCCGGCGCTGGCGGTTTCCCTTAATGGCTATACCCATTACGAAACTGCGGCGGCGGTCACCTGTTCCATTCTGCGAGCGTTAAGCCGCGAACCGCTGCGAACCGGGCGTATTTTGAATATTAACGTGCCGGATCTGCCGCTTGATGAGATCAAAGGGATTCGCGTGACGCGCTGCGGTAGCCGCCATCCGGCAGACCAGGTTATTCCGCAGCAGGATCCGCGCGGCAATACACTTTACTGGATTGGCCCGCCGGGTGAAAAATTCGATGCCGGGCCGGATACGGACTTCGCCGCCGTCGACGAAGGCTACGTTTCCGTGACGCCGCTGCATGTGGATTTAACCGCCTACAGCGCGCATGATGTGGTGTCTGGTTGGCTGGAGCGCGCCGGGGTGAATACGCAATGGTAAGCAAACGCGTACAGGATCTTCTCAATCAATTACGTGCGCAGGGCATCAAAAACGAACAGGTGCTCGAAGCGCTGTCGCTTGTGCCGCGTGAGAAATTCGTTGACGAGGCGTTTGAACATAAAGCGTGGGATAACGTCGCGCTGCCTATTGGTCAGGGGCAAACTATTTCCCAGCCGTATATGGTGGCGCGCATGACCGAGTTGCTCGAACTGACACCCGAGTCCCGCGTGCTGGAGATTGGCACCGGTTCGGGCTATCAGACGGCGATTCTGGCGCATCTGGTACATCATGTCTGTTCTGTTGAACGTATCAAAGGGTTGCAATGGCAGGCACGTCGCCGCCTGAAGCAGCTCGATCTGCACAATGTTTCTACTCGTCATGGTGATGGCTGGCTGGGGTGGCAGGCGCGCGCCCCATTTGACGCTATTATTGTGACTGCCGCTCCGCCGGAAATTCCGGCTGCACTGATGTCGCAACTGGACGACGGCGGCATTCTCGTTTTGCCCGTGGGCGATGAACTCCAGCAGTTGAAACGGGTTCGTCGGCGGGGAAGCGAATTCATTATCGATACCGTAGAAGCTGTACGCTTTGTTCCGCTGGTGCGTGGTGAGTTGGCCTGAGTTACAGATTTATCCTGGGTTTTTCAAGCCATAACAGCGTATTGTGGGCAAATTTGCCGTCGACATTCGCGGTCATCTTTAAGTCATTGGTAATTTACATATTATTGGGGGAAAAATGAGCGCGGGAAGCCCGAAATTAACCGTAAGCCGTGTTGCGGCATTGTCACTGGTTTCGCTTTGGCTGGCAGGGTGTTCAAATTCCACTAATACTCCAGCACCGGTTAGCTCCGTTGGCGGCAGCTCAAGTTCCAGCGGCGGCAGCGATTCCGGTATGCTCATCACGCCACCACCAAAACTGGGCACAGCATCACAACAACCACAAATTCAGCCGGTACAGCCGCAGGCCGTCCAACCGACGCAGGTTCAACCGGTGCAGCAACAGCCCGTGCAAACGGTGAATGGACATATCGTTTATAACCGCCAGTACGGCAACATTGCCAAAGGCAGCTACACGGGTGGCAGCACGTACACCGTCAAGCGCGGCGATACCCTGTTTTATATTGCGTGGATCACCGGGAACGATTTCCGCGATCTGGCGCAGCGTAATAACGTTGCCGCGCCGTATGCGCTGAACGTTGGGCAGACCTTGCAGGTCGGAAATGCATCCGGTACACCTATCACAGGCGGCAATGCAATAACTCAGGCTGATGCATCCGCACAAGGAATAGTCTCAAAAACTGCGCAAAATTCAACCGCAGTGGTTGCTTCAAAACC
The DNA here is from genome assembly GCA_030704225.1 of Kosakonia sp. H02. Lineage (NCBI taxonomy): Bacteria > Pseudomonadati > Pseudomonadota > Gammaproteobacteria > Enterobacterales > Enterobacteriaceae > Kosakonia > Kosakonia styphnolobii. Next base: position 3,544,520 of record CP131915.1, on the reverse strand, counting down.
GACAATTACGTATTCTGAGGATTCAGGTGAACAACCTGCTAACAAAATGTTGCCGAACAACAAGCCTGCGGCCCCGGTCACAGCGCCTGTCACGGCACCTGCTGTTAGCGCAACCGAACCGACTGTCAGCAGTACAACAACCAGCTCGCCGATTGCTACATGGCGCTGGCCAACTGAAGGCAAAGTTATCGATAACTTCTCTGCCACCGAAGGTGGTAACAAGGGGGTCGATATCTCAGGCAGTAAAGGACAGGCTATCGTCGCGACCGCAGATGGGCGCGTTGTATATGCCGGTAACGCACTGCGCGGTTACGGTAATCTCATCATCATTAAACACAACGATGATTACCTGAGTGCCTACGCCCATAACGACACGATGCTGGTCCGGGAACAACAAGAAGTTAAGGCGGGGCAAAAAATAGCTACCATGGGTAGCACCGGCACCAGTTCTACACGCTTGCATTTTGAAATTCGTTACAAGGGGAAATCCGTAAACCCGCTGCGCTATTTGCCGCAGCGATAAATCGGTGCAAGGTAGTTGAAGTCCTCCCCACTTGAGCCGTTGTAGCGCGCGCAGATGCCGCTGCAACGGGCGCAATGAGGAAGAACCTTCAGGTGCTTTGCCCAGGGATCACGGGTAGGAGCCACTTTATGAGTCAGAATACGCTGAAAGTTCATGATCTAAATGAAGACGCGGAATTTGATGAGAACGGAACAGAGACTTTTGACGAAAAAGTCTTAGTAGAAGAGGAACCCAGTGATAACGACCTGGCTGAAGAAGAGCTGTTATCGCAGGGAGCCACCCAGCGTGTTTTAGACGCGACTCAGCTTTATCTTGGGGAAATTGGGTACTCCCCGCTTTTGACGGCCGAAGAAGAAGTTTACTTTGCACGCCGTGCACTTCGTGGTGACGTAGCCTCCCGCCGACGCATGATTGAAAGTAACCTGCGTCTGGTGGTGAAGATTGCCCGTCGTTACAGCAATCGCGGTCTGGCACTGCTGGATCTGATTGAAGAGGGCAACCTGGGGTTGATCCGTGCGGTTGAGAAGTTTGACCCTGAACGTGGGTTCCGTTTCTCAACTTATGCAACCTGGTGGATTCGTCAGACCATCGAGCGGGCTATCATGAACCAAACCCGCACCATTCGTCTGCCGATTCACATTGTTAAAGAACTGAACGTGTATCTGCGTACCGCGCGTGAGTTGTCCCATAAACTGGACCACGAACCGAGTGCGGAAGAGATTGCCGAACAGTTAGATAAACCTGTTGATGATGTCAGCCGTATGCTGCGTCTCAACGAGCGCATTACCTCAGTCGATACACCGCTGGGCGGTGATTCTGAAAAAGCGCTGCTGGATATCCTGGCCGATGAGAAAGACAACGGTCCGGAAGACACCACGCAAGATGATGATATGAAACAAAGCATCGTCAAATGGCTGTTCGAACTGAACGCCAAACAGCGTGAAGTGCTGGCACGTCGTTTCGGTCTGCTGGGTTATGAAGCTGCGACACTCGAAGATGTAGGCCGCGAAATTGGTCTCACCCGCGAACGTGTTCGTCAGATTCAGGTTGAAGGTCTGCGTCGTTTGCGCGAAATCCTGCAAACACAAGGGCTGAATATCGAAGCGCTGTTCCGCGAATAAGCAACCTTTCACGTCAAAAAGGCCGGTCGCAGATGACTGGCCTTTTTCTTTGCCTGCTGATCGGCTCTTTACACCAGGTTCTTCAACCGGTAAATCCACTCCAGCGCCTGGCGCGGCGTCAGGGTATCGGGGTCCAGATTCTCCAGCGCTTCGACCGCCGGGCTGGTCTCTTCTGCCGGAACGAGCAGGGACATCTGCGTGCCGTCGATCTGCGTTCCCGCTGCGCTGGGCGACAAACTTTCCAGCTCGCGCAATTTCCCGCGCGCCCGTTTAATCACCTCTTTTGGCACACCCGCCAGTGCGGCAACCGCCAGACCATAACTTTTGCTCGCTGCGCCATCCTGCACGCTGTGCATAAAGGCAATAGTATCGCCATGCTCCAGCGCGTCGAGATGCACATTCGCCACGCCTTCCATTTTCTCTGGCAGTTGCGTCAGCTCAAAGTAGTGGGTAGCAAACAGCGTCAACGCTTTGATTTTATTAGCCAAGTTTTCCGCGCAGGCCCAGGCCAGCGACAAGCCATCATAGGTCGATGTACCGCGCCCAATCTCGTCCATCAACACCAGGCTGTTTTCCGTGGCGTTATGCAAAATATTGGCGGTTTCAGTCATCTCAACCATAAAGGTTGAACGCCCGCTCGCCAGATCGTCCGCCGCGCCGACGCGGGTGAAAATACGGTCGATTGGCCCGATCTCCACTTTCTGTGCCGGCACATAGCTGCCGATATAGGCCAGCAGCGCAATCAGCGCGGTCTGGCGCATATAGGTACTTTTACCGCCCATATTCGGCCCGGTGATGATCAGCATCCGGCGCTGCGGCGACAAATTAAGCGGGTTGGCGATAAACGGCTCTTTCAGCACCTGCTCAACTACCGGATGACGCCCTTCACTAATGCGAATACCCGGTTTGTCACTAAAGGTCGGGCAGCAGTAGTTGAGGGTGTACGCGCGTTCCGCCAGATTCACCAGAACATCCAGTTCAGCCAGCGCCGAGGCGCTCTGTTGCAGGTCAGCCAGGTGCGGCATCAGCAGGTCGAACAGTTCGTCATAAAGCTGTTTTTCCAGCGCCAGCGCTTTGCCTTTGGAAGTCAGAACCTTGTCTTCGTACTCTTTCAGTTCAGGGATGATGTAGCGTTCGGCATTTTTCAGCGTCTGGCGACGGACATAGTGAATCGGAGCAAGATGGCTCTGACCGCGGCTGATCTGGATGAAATAGCCATGTACAGCGTTATAGCCGACTTTCAGCGTATCCAGCCCGAGGCGCTCGCGCTCGCGGATCTCCAGTCGATCGAGATAATCGGTCGCTCCGTCTGCCAGCCCGCGCCACTCGTCAAGTTCCGCATTATAACCGGGGGCAATGACGCCGCCATCGCGCACCAGTACCGGCGGCGCATCGATAATGGCGCGCTCCAGCAGTTCGCGCAGTTCGCTGAACTCGCCCATTTTTTCACGCAGCGTCTGCACCGGCGCGCAGTCCACGTCCGCTAACTGACGGCGCAGTTCCGGTAATTGCTGAAAAGCGTACCGCATACGCGCCAAATCACGCGGGCGGGCGGTACGCAGTGCCAGGCGCGCCAGAATACGCTCCAGATCGCCCACCTGGCGCAACACCGGTTGCAGCTCCGCCGCGCTGTCCTGTAACGCGCTAATGGTTTGCTGGCGTTCGGTAAGCACGTTGGTATCGCGCACCGGCATATGGAGCCAGCGTTTAAGCATGCGGCTGCCCATTGGCGTGACGGTACAGTCGAGTACAGACGCCAGCGTGTTCTCAATGCCGCCCGCCAGGTTCTGGGTGATCTCCAGGTTACGGCGCGTAGCGGCATCCATAATGATGGTGTCCTGCTGGCGTTCCATGGTGATTGAGCGGATGTGCGGCAGGGCGGTGCGCTGCGTATCTTTGACATATTGCAGCAGACAACCTGCGGCGCACAGGCCGCGCGGCGCATTTTCGACGCCAAAACCCACCAGATCGCGCGTACCAAACTGTAGATTCAATTGCTGACGTGCGGTGTCGATTTCGAACTCCCACAGCGGGCGGCGGCGCAGACCGCGACGGCCTTCGATCAGCGAGGTCTCGGCAAAATCTTCTGCATACAGCAGTTCGGCAGGGTTGGTGCGTTGTAATTCGGCGGCCATCGTGTCGCGATCCGCCGGTTCGCTGACGCGAAAACGGCCAGAGCTGATATCGAGTGTCGCGTAACCAAAGCCTTTACTGTCCTGCCAGATAGCCGCCAGCAGGTTATCCTGGCGCTCCTGCAATAACGCTTCATCACTGATGGTACCCGGCGTCACGATACGCACAACTTTACGTTCCACCGGCCCTTTGCTGGTGGCGGGATCGCCAATCTGCTCGCAAATAGCGACCGATTCACCCAGGCTTACCAGCTTCGCCAGATAGTTTTCCACCGCGTGATGCGGCACGCCCGCCATCGGAATGGGTTCACCCGCAGACGCGCCGCGTTTGGTCAGCGAAATGTCCATCAGCTGTGACGCGCGTTTGGCGTCGTCGTAAAACAGCTCGTAGAAGTCGCCCATACGGTAGAACAGCAGAATGTCCGGATGCTGCGCTTTCAGCTTCAGGTACTGCTGCATCATTGGGGTATGCGCGTCGAAATTCTCGATAGTACTCATCAGTTAGGGATGTCCATTTTCTTGAAAAGTAATGAGTTGATCATGTTGTTGTTCTGGTTAGCGATCGCTCAGCCTGGTGGGAACTGATGAAAGGGCGTATGGCTTTCATCAGCACCCAGGGCAGCATGATAACGGAGTCTGTGGGGCAGGAAAACAGGGGGAGCAGGTTAAAATCGCCAAAACGTAGCCCTGAATAAAGGGCGATAAAAAGCGGGAATTACGACCTGGCTTTATTCTCTAACAGATACAACACCGATGAAGTCAAACAGAGAATATAGCCAAATAATTCAGTTTCTTCTTCGACTATATTTTTCACGATGCGGATATATTCCCCTTGCATCACATCCTGCCAGAAAATATGCAGGCCAAATAAACGGGAAAATACCAGGATGCAGATTAACCCGGCGCTCATCATGCCGTAAGTCGTATGTGCTGTGTAATCCATGACTTGCCCCGGTACGTGCCTTCTATTTTTCATTGCGCAGGCGATAGCGCTAGCGGCTGCTAATAATGAAAACCAAACCCAGCTACCGTGGGCAATAAGGTCAAAAAACGCGTCGAGTTCGCGGAACAACATAGCGGTGAAAAAACCGGCTGTCAGTATATTACGCTCACGATATTCCTTCTGCCTGCGCGCAAGCGTCAGCCAAATCATGGCGATGGCAAATAATATTGCTTCCTGGACAATTTCAGTCACAGATAATTCAGATAAGCCATTGTGAAATACGTTGACGTCAATATAGAGACATACCATGCCTAACGAAACGGCAACGGCTAACAGGAGGAAATGGTAAATGGGTTTAATAATTGGCATTCTGTACACTGGTTGAGTCAAAACCAAGATTCTTATTCATATTAGTACAGCAGGTTTCCCTCTTTGTGCTTTACCACGCCCAGATTTTAACAAATAGAGCGGTTCTGCGACAAATAGGACGATTCCCAAATCAAATCACTGGAATAAGATACTCACCGCTGAGTATGGTCTCGTTATCAATGTTGGTCGCGCCGTGGGTACTGATAATATTAATGTCGCTTTCATGTCTGCGGCAATGGGACGTTTGCGGTAATGCGTAATGATAAATGTTTTCCACAAAGCGGCTGTGATCCGACAGTGTGCCCTGCCAATGAAAAGATAAGTATTTTCCTTTTTTAATTTTCTTGATGATTAATTTATTGCCGTTGGGTTTAAAGACGCTATGACAATTGCCGGTGGAAAATTCGTAGGTAACACCAAATTCGCCAGGATGTTTCACATGGAAATAATTAGTGAAGATAAATAGCTTATCCTCACTTAAAGGGGTGTCATTGATAAAGGCGCTTAACGTCGTTAACTCAAGCGCCGTCATCGTGTCCGGATTATCCAGTGCTTCAAGGGACAACATGCGTTCGTAAGTCTTTACTGCAATCTCGCAGGGCTCCATTTCCCGTAGTTTGGGGGCAGGTGAGTCAGGTTTCGTCATTTTTATTGGCGGAGCCAGTTTGGAGAAGTCCCAGGTCTCTTCACTACGCCAGATACCAGGAGCCATGCCGAAATGATCTTTAAAACGCCGATTAAAGCTCTGCTGGGTGTTAAATCGGTAGCGAAGCGCAATATTTAATATTGAATCGCTGGATATTTTCAGCGCGGTGGCGGCTTTACATAAGCGGCGTCGTCTAATATACGTTGCCATCGGTATACCCGTCACCTCGCGAAAAATACGTTGTAAATGCCAGCGGCTATAGCCCGCTCTTTTTTCAATGATTTCAATAGAGAGGGGTTGCTCTAAATTTTTTTCGAGCCAAAAAAGGAGGTCGGATATAAAATCACGCATAAGAAACCCCTCAAAAAACGCGGGTGTTATTAAATTATAATGGGCAGCGAGTATTACATTTCGGTTCTCTTAAATGAATCTTAGGCGGGTTTTCGCGAAAAAAAACGCACAAATAATCAAAAGGTGGGCTGTGTACTCGACAATACAAAAAAATCCACGCCGCAGCGTGGATTTATGTCCGGCGTAATGCTTAGAACTCGACGTTTGCGCTAATGCCGCCAACAAACGCATCATCCACTTTATCTACTGCACCCGGTGCAGAGATATATTGCAGATTAGGACGAATCTGCAACCAATTTGTCGCCTGGACATTGTAATAGATTTCGTAGTTGTACTCTGAGCCATCCTGAATCGGCAGATACGCCAGGCTGTTATAGTCGGTCTGGCCGTTGAGGCGGTTCTCGTTTTCCAGCATGTTGGTATAGGACGAATTCACATGAACACGGCCAGCGGCAACGCCAATTTCATCCTGCGGGCGCGCGTCAAACGGCCCTTTCCAGGTCAATGCAACGGATTGATAGTTATCGGTTTTGGAGGTCTTATGATCGTTCATCACCGCCTGAACGGTCAGCGTGATACCGCGATCGCTGGAACCGCCCTGCGCGGTCAACTGCTGCTGCGCAAGAATGTAGCCGCCATAAGAGTGGGCGGTGTCACCGTAACTGCCGTTGCGCCATGAGCCATAGACATCATCGTGCGTTGAGGAGTAGTAATAGCCGATGCGGTAATTACCCGGCAATTTGTCCGCGCCAAGCTGCGGTTGCCAGCCCAGTTCGACTGGCACCAGGTTGCCTTCCGTCGGGTTGAATTCCATGCGGAAGCCATCCCCGCGATCGTAGTTGTATGGGTTCTGGTTATAGAAACCCACCTGCATAAAGACCTCAGGCGTAAAGTTGATACGCACGCGTCCGCCCCACTGGGAGACTGGCCAGTTATACCAGTGATCGCCGCGCCAGTTGCCCGCCTGACCACTGCCGAACGCCAGGTTCTGAAACTTGCTGTCGAAGTTATCGAAATCTTCGCCAACGGTGACGCGACCCGCTTTGACATCCAGCACATCGTCAAAAAAGCCTTTGCGCAGCCAGAACTGGGTCAGACGCCAGGTTTGGCCGCGGCCGTAGACTTCCTGCGTGGAAGAGAGCATACCGGTTCGCGGATCCGCTACCTGATCGGAAACGTTTTGCCCGTCACGGTTGGTAATGGTCATCTGGAACTCGGCATCCTGCCAGTTAAGCAGTTTTTCGAGATCGAGCGTGACGCCGAATGCCTGCTGATCGCTATAGCGGGCAGTGGTTGATGTGTTATAACCGCCCGCCAGATTGGAGGCCGCTTCCAGCGTGTAGCCAAGCTGAAAATCGACGCCCTGATCTTTCAGTTCGGAGCGGGTACCGCCCCAGTCGCCGAACATCCACGGTGAGTCGGCACTGAAGGCGTCGGCAGCCTGTGCAAGGCACGGCATGGTCAGGAGTAATGCTCCGGCAATACCGGATAATGCGGGATGTTTCGCCACTGTTTCTTTATATTTCATTTTATTTATTCTTCTTAAGTCGGTGTTGATGGAGTTTTGAGTGTAATAATCTGGCGAGGTGGGTTTTATAGATTCGTGCGAGTAAGTTTTTCTTGGCGAAAAAATTTGATCGGCACCGCAAAATTGCATTCACAGGATTCCACTTTGCCTGTTTTAGTGGTTTGCGGCGCAGTGATTTATTTGTTTTGCGAACGCTGTTTTTTCTTCCGCCGTACGGTCAGCAGCGGCGTTACGGAGATACCGTGCAGCAGCACGCTCAGGGTCACAATGGTGATAGCGATATCCGCCACAATATTGGCATCTGCGCCCTGCAAGCCGTGAACATAGGCATAAGCAATATAATTAAGGCTGCCAATGCCGCGAATACCCAGCCAGCCCAGGCTGACGCGATGAAACCACGAACTGCCGTCGCGCAGGGTGACAATCAATACCGATAGCGGCCTGATCACGACAAAAACGATGAATGCCAGCACCAGCGCGTGCGCATCCCAGTGCTGCGAAAGCGTCACCCCCAGCACAATCACCAGCAGCGCCGCCAGCAGACGCTCCACAGTATCACCAAAGGAGAGCGCATCCCCGATTACCAACCCCACGGATTTAATCGGATTTTGCTCCTCCAGCGCGTGGCGCATATGCGGATTAACCTGCATCTCTGCCGGCAAATCATGGTCATCTTCCGGGTCGGCATGACGTTTCTGCACGCTCACCTCCGCGCTGCGTAAGCCAATGCCGGCCGCAAACGCGGCGAGAAAGCCGGAAGCACTCACCGCTATCGCCAGGGAAAAGCTCAGGCAAATCAGCGCAAGGGCGATGAAATCACTGGGCGCAACTTCTCCCTGCGCATGGCGTGAGCGGGTGGCGATAATACCCACCACCCTGCCCAGAAAGAAACCGATTAACAGCCCGCCGACCAGGGCCCACACCAAATCGACGCTAAACCATTTCAAGAGTTCTTCAGATGTTGGCGCACCGTCGGCCTGATACCAGATAAGCGCCAGCATCAAAAAAGGTAACGCCGTGCCGTCATTGAGGCCCGCCTCGCTGGACAACGCGATGCGTAGCTGATCGTCATCCCGTGCGTCATTGATAGCCACCAGGCTTGCCAGCACCGGATCGGTTGGTGCCAAAATAGCGCCCAGCGCCAGCGATAACGGCCATGAGAGATTAATAAGATAATGCGCGGCGACCATAATCCCGCCAATGGTCAACAGCATAGCGGGCAGCGCCAGCTTGATGCCCATCTTCCAGTAAGGAGAGGTGAGCGGCAGGCGAATTTTCAGCCCGGTGATAAACAGCGAGGCCGCCATGGCGATTTCGGTAATGCGGCTGGTCAGGTGCGCATGCGCCGCAATATCAATGTTCAGGATGCCCATCTCCCAGGGGCCGCAGATAATACCGACGATTAAATAGAGCCCGAAAACGGGAATCGGTACCCGGCTAATCCAGCCATACGACAAGGACATCAACAGTAACAGGCCACCCGTGGCCGCCATCCACATCAAATAACTCATACTCCTCCACAACACGACGATTCATCCTGAATAGTGTCTTAAAAGTTATAGTTGCTGAAAAAGGTCTGCACCAGGCCTGCAAGGGTGAATGTGCAAGCGCCGCTCTTTGGCTACGCTTAGGGAAAGACCTTAACGAGGAGCGCAAATGAGCAAGAAGATAATGCAGGAGTATCTTGTGCTAGGCGGCAAACATCACGGTGAAGTGTGGCGCGGCGTCTACCCGTCAATGGGGTTGAACCTGTCAAAACATGATGAGCGTTACGGTCAGTTCTTTGACAGGGCAGGGAAAAAGAAAATCGAGCTCTCGCGCAAGGAGCAATATTTCATTACCGAATGGCTATCGCCGGAAGGGCACACTTACCTGCTCGCCACGGCGGAAGATCTGACGGAATTCAATATTGAAGAAGAGATTGGCCGGATCACACCCCCGCTCCGGCCACTGGATTGCACGATTGAAGACTGGGTCTGAAACTGAGTTGTGCGCTGTCTGCGGTTGCCGCGGTTTCGCCGCGCGTAAGGATATCGAAATAAAGCTAATCCCTTAGCCGTTAATTACTCATCTACGCTCAGTTTATTAATGCCCATCGCCATCACCTGGGAAGGGTGGAACAGGGATAAACTTTCGACTTGCGACAGCAGCAGCACTTTGCGGAAATCCAGCGCGGAGAGCGGTTCTGAAGCCAGATCGATATTATGCGCGTCGTACCAGGCGCTGTAGTTGTGCTCTACCCGCAGATCCAGCGTCTCGTGATCGCGATAACCGCTCAGCATTGGGATCAGCACGATGTTATTCGCATCGGCCACATCAAACGTGGCGGTATGGATCATCCCAATGTAAATACGCTGGGATTTGAGGGTGATCCAGGCCAGATCGCCGCGCTCCATACATTGATAAATCAGCCCTTCAACGCCATTGGCGCGGGACAAATGTTTATACAATTCCCTACGCCCGGAGATATCCAGGCGGGCGCTGCCGGACCAGTTCGATCGCCACAGGCAAAACAGCACGGCGAAAGTCAGCATGATGACTACCGGAGCCTGAATGCCTAAAAAGGTCCAGTTCATAAACGTCATATGCAGGTGGTGTTGCTCCGGGCCAAAGACGCCGGGCAGGGCGTTCATTACGGCTGAACTTATCAGCAAGCAGAACCATAAAAACGCCGTCGCGATGATCCCCTGCAACACGAACACGCAGCCGTAGAGAGCGACCAAAAAGTAGACATCCCAGCCGAAGCTGCGTTTGAATTTAAAGCGTGTAGAGAGATCGTGCGAGGTGTACCAGTAGCCGCAAACCATCAGAACCATGAATATCGCTGTGCCCATCCTAAGCCCTCTTTAATGCATCAACATGCCGTTTAAAGTCTTCCTGTACCCGCTTGCAGTGAATATTCACCGAGGCATTGCCATCGGCATCGATCACAATGCGTTCACCGTCTTCGATGGAATCCTGAATCTCGCTGTGGCTCATCACCTGCAACAGTTTGTCAGGGCTGTCAAATAAAGAGCGTAGTAGTTTTCTCATTAATAACCTCCGCGAAAAGTATAGGAACCAATCTGCGGATTTGTGAAATTTCATCGCTATTTCTCTGCGAGAGAGATCTAAAAACGGATATATCTTTATAGACACAAAGAAACATCCTGACCGAATATGCTCCCTCTTAATTACATTTGCATTGTCGGGAGGGTTAATTATCTGAATATTTAACAAGTCAATAAATAATCTTATGCATCACGCATTTTGTTAATTTTCTTATATTTCGCTTAGCCACGGGAAAGTGCGCTAATAAATTAAGCGAACCATTTATTCGGTGCGCTTATATATCTATAAATGGATTAGTTATTATGAATAAGTCCTTACTCGTTCTGTTTATTTCTGCCCTCTGCACAAACGCCAGTGCGCAAGGTTTAACCGTTGAAGAACGGCTTGCTCTGCTGGAAAAAACGTTGCAAGAAAACACGGCAGAGCTGGCGAAAACAAAAGCAGAACTGACGCACTATAAAAAGGCCGCAGCACATAACGCACAACCCGATTCAGTTATAACTGTCATCAATGATTCCTCAACAAATAACATGCAGACGGCAGAAAAAGAGCCGTTCACGCTAAAAGAGATCAGCGACTTTGTAAAAGAGGATATTGGTTTCTCTTATAACGGTTATTTACGTTCTGGCTGGGGAGCCGCCAGCAATGGATCGCCAAAAGAGTATGCTATCGGTTCGCTGGGGCGTTTTGGTAATGAATACTCATCCTGGTTCGATCTGGTATTAAAGCAGCGGGTGTATGAGCAAAATGGGAAATCCGCCTATGCCGTCGTGCAGTTAGACGGCAATGTCGGCGCGCAGTATGGCAGTGCCTGGTTTGATAAAGACTCCGAAAACATGCTGCAATTTTCCGATATTTTTCTCACCACGCGCGGATTCCTGCCCTTTGCCCCGGAAGCGGATTTGTGGGTCGGTAAACATAACCTGCCGAAATATGAAATCCAGATGCTGGACTGGAAAAACCACCAGACCGACAGCGGCGCAGGGATAGGCATAGAAAACTGGCAACTGGGTGCGGGCAAACTTAACGTCGCGCTGGTACGCCAGGACCTGGACGCACATGCGGTTAGCTACCCGGCAACGCGCGACGTTATGCAGGTCAATACCAACAGCGTCGACATCCGCTACAAAGAACTGCCGGTGGGGGATGACACCACGCTGGAGCTGATTGGGCGTTATTCCCTGGCGAACAAATCCGACAGCTACAAAGCACACGAAAAGAGCGGACGTTACTACAGCATCAAAGACGCGTGGTTAGCGGGCGGGATCTTGCGACACAACTTTAAGCGGGGCGGTTTTGAGGAACTGACCGTACAGGCAGCGGATAACGCCCTTGCCAGTGGTTTTGCGCTGATTTCCAACGCCGGTGCGACTTATGGCTATCGCGATAACTACTATGGCGATCACACCTACGGCAAAGCCTACCGCGTCATTTCGCAGGGCGAGTTTTATCCTACCTCGCAAACCGTGCTGGCCCATGCGCTGGTTTACTCAGCCGGGCAGGATATCTACAGCTATGACACCGGTGCGCATACGGATTTTCGCAGTTACCGTACAGTGCTGCGTCCGGCCTGGATTTGGGATAACCACAACCAGACGGGGGTAGAGCTGGCGTGGTTTAAGCAGACCAACAAACAGCAGGGCGTGGATTATCATGAAAAAGGCTACAAAGCGACGCTTTATCATGCGCTGAAAGTTGATACCAGCCTGCTGGCATCGAGACCGGAGCTGCGCTTCTATACCACCTGGCTGCGTGCGCAAGATACCGCCATCAGCCAGTTCCAGTTTGGCGATGGTCGAAAAGATCAGTTCACCGTGGGTGCACAAGCCGAGGTGTGGTGGTAAGAAAAAAGCGGCGCATCACTGCGCCGCAAAAGGGGCTAGAGATCAAGAAAACTGCCCAGCCGGTAGCCGCGTTCGGCTATCGCGTATTTCAGCGATGGCGACGTCAGCACCTCCAGTTCAGTTAAGCGGGGGTAACAATAGCTACTTTGTTGCAGGGTACTATCAATAAAGGCCGGGTGGCACATCACTTCCAGCGAGGTGTCACCCCGTGCGGCAGACGCATCAAGCGCGCGCAAAAAGCTCTCCTCAGAAACCGCGTCACCGTAAAATTCACTGCTGAAACCCGACGTGCTGCGCAGGGCTGCCGGTAATGTTAATCCACCGGCTAAAGCCTTGCGATCGAGACGCAGCGCCAGCCCGTGTCGGGCGGCAAACGCCGTCACTATCGGCAAAATCTGCGGGATCATATGCACATGGTGATGACTGTCGAGATGGGTCGGTTCGCGGCCGAACAGGGCGATAAAGCGCTGATACTGGCTCGCCAACTCCTGGGCTATCTCTTCCAGCGGCAGCCGGTCTTCCTCGGCCATTTGCCAGATCCACTTACCCAATCTGCCATCCCGCGCAAGGTTTGGCATCGGCGTTAACGGCTTACCCAACGTCAGCACAAAGTGCATGCCGACGGCGAGCAACGGGGCATTCAGGCAGAGCTCAGCCGCATGTTCCACCGCCTCGCCGTTGACCAGTGCTGTGGTCGAGGTCACCACGCCATGACGAAAGCTTTCAATAATGCCGTAGTTCTGCCCTTTGCTGAGACCAAAGTCATCCGCATTGACGATCACTATGCGTTCCATTGCCAGCCTCCGTTACGCTTGCCTGGTCTTCAGGCGTTCAATGGTAGGGGCAAAATGAGGCAGCCATTTTTCATGGGCCAGCAGCATTTCGCGCGCCAGGATTTCAGCGTCGCTGTCGGAGTGAACCAGTGGGCTGAGGTTGAGCGCCAGCAGCACATCGTTAAACTCGCCGCTCAGCGCGGCATGGCTTGCTGCCACTTCAAACCCTTTAATGGTGTGGATTAGCCCCAGCACTTTTTCATCAAAATGGGTCACGCGCGGGTGCGGCGTTGCGCCATTGCGCCCCAGCAGACAGGTCATTTCGACGGCCCATTCCGGCGGAATATTATCGATATGCCCGTAATGGGGAATATTCACGTAATGCTCAGTTTGCTTGTCGTTATAGATAGCGTTAATCACTTCGCACGCCGCATCGGAGTAGTACGCGCCGCCGCGCTGTTCCAGCTCTTTCGGCTTAACTTTCAGTTGCGGGTCTTTATACAGTTCAAACAGTTGTTTTTCGACCTGCTGCACCACTTGCGCCCGCGCGCCGCCTTTGTAGTATTCGCCCATTTCGATAGCCAGCATCTCTTTCTGTTTGAAGTAATATAGCAAATACGAGCAGGGCAACAGATTCAACGAGCGAATCAATCCTTCACTGAACGGCAGATCGAAAATGTTTTTCACCGACGAGGCTTTCAATGTGCCGCGGGCTACACCGTCAAGCAGCTCCGCGAAGCGCGACGTGCCATTCACCAGCACATCTTTGATAAACACCATGTGGTTAAGACCAAAAAGATCCATGGCGATATCGTCGCTCTCGCTTAATGCCAGCACGTCGCGGACAAACATTTTCATGCCGATGGGAATATTACAGACGCCAATAAACCGTTTAAAACCGGTATGGCGATATACCGCCTCAGTAACCATGCCCGCCGGGTTGGTAAAGTTAATCACCCAGGCGCGCGGGCAAATTTCTTCCACATCTTTAATGATGTCGAAAATCACCGGAATAGTGCGCAACCCTTTAAACAGGCCGCCTGCGCCGTTGGTTTCCTGGCCCAGATAGCCGTGGCTTAACGGGATGCGTTCATCCAGTTCACGCGCTTTCAACTGGCCGACGCGCAGTTGGGTGGTCACAAAATCTGCGTCGTGCAGCGCTTCACGGCGATCCAGTGTTTTGTAGAGTTTTAGCGGCACACCCGCGTTAGCAATCATGCGCTGGCAGAGATCAAAAATAATCTCCAGTTTCTCTTTGCCGTCTTCAACATCGACCAGCCACAATTCCGTTACCGGCAGCTCGTGATAACGCTTAATAAACCCTTCCAGTAATTCCGGGGTGTAGCTGCTTCCCCCGCCGATGGTGACGACTTTTAATTTCTGGCTCATGGCTTCTCCTTATCGTGGGTTAAGCAGATTTACTGGTTTATCTCAGTTAACCGTTTCCGGTAACTGTTTGGAGTGAACGAGGTCATTTTCTTAAACGTTTTGATAAACAAGCTTGGGCTGCTGTAACCCGACTCCCACGCAATATCGCTCACCGAATAGTTGGTGATTTCCAGCTGTCGTTTCGCAAAATCGATACGGATTTCATTGATGATTTGCATCGGTGTTTTGTCGTAATAACGCCGGGTCGCGCGGGTTAAATACTCCTGCGTTCTGGCAGACAGCCGCACCATATTTTCCAGCGCGTTGTCGCTAAACTGCACTTTGTCGTGCATCGCTTCGACGGTGTTTTTAAGCCAGGGCGGAATATCATCAAGCCCCTGTTCTTCACGGTAGTGACGCAGGCGATTGAGCACATAAAAGGTGATGGTTTCGACAAATTCGTCCAGCCCGTTTTCGCGAAAATTAAGCGACGCAATCACCGTTTCAACATAGGTCAGAAACGCGCGGTGGGTCCGGTACGCCTGGGACGCGACAAAACAAAACGGCAGCAACGACAGATAGTGTTGTTCAAAAAAACGCTTGCTGATACCGACATTCAGGATCCGCGTGGCACCAAATTCATAAAAGCTTTGATGATGCGATCCCAGCGGGATAAACACGAAATCACCGCGCTCCAGCAGCACGCGTTTGCCATTGATGACCTGATAGCAGCGCCCGGTTAACACGAGCGTAAATTCATAATAATCGTGCTGATGCAGCCCGCTGACACTCTCCGTTTTGTTATAGATAAACACATGGAAATTTTTACCCTTAAACAGCTGCTGTTCCTGAGCCGTTTTTATTTCCAGGGCGTTGGCGGTCGGCTGCATCGTTAACTCCTTACGACTTCCAGTTAATGTCAAAATTTGAGTGCGTTAGCGATATCGTCTTCGCTCTCTTCCTGCTCAATGATGTTCTGCGCTTTATTGGCGACCACCACAAAGGGCAGGTAAACCAGCGTTGCGATAGCGAGGTTAAACAGCGCGAGCAGCAGCGCGCTAATACTGCCATTGGTGTTGAAAAACGCGCCGAGGCCAGTTGGCATTGTCCACGGCGCAATGTTGGTGACGGGTGGGATCAGACCCGAGTAATACGCCAGCAGGGTGATGGCAGCCAGGATCGGCTGCACGAGGATAAAAGGGATAAACATCACCGGATTCATAATAATCGGCAGGCCAAACAGAATCGGTTCGTTAATCTGAAAGAGGCCGGAAGGCAGGGCCAGTTTTGCTACCTGGCGATAATCCGCCCGACGTGATGCAAGGAAAATGGCGATGATAAGCCCAAGTGTTGCGCCGCTGCCGCCAAGGAAAATATAGGAGTCGAGCATCGGTTTTGCCCAGACATGAAAACTTTTTCCCGCTTCCAGCGCGGCGTCTACCGAACCGTATTGCTGATAGATGGCGATATTTTCCAGCGCCCAGGGCGTCATGATGCCGCTGTCCAGCGCGGTCAACGCCAGCGATCCGTGAATACCAAAAAACCACAGCAGCGGGACAAAAATCACATACGCCCAGCCGACAACGCTGCCGAGAGAGGCCAGCGGGGTGGAGAGGGTATCCATAATCATCTGGTGAAAGTTGCTGGCGTGGCTCGCCAGCGCCCAGGCGATGACACCCATAATCGAGAGAATAATAAAGCCGGGGATCAGCGCGGAAAACGAGCGGGCAACCGAGCTGGGGACGCTTTCGGGCAAGGTGATGACCCAGTTGCGGCGCACGATAAAGGTAAACATCTCGGCGACCGCGAGGCCAACGATTATCCCGGAGATAATATTCGCCCCGCCTAACCAGTTCGCGCCCACGGCATACGATTCACCCACGCTATACGGCGTGACGGTCATAAAGGCGGCAATCGAGAGCAGACCCGCTGCCAGCGCATCCACTTTGCGCTCTTCCGCCAGCGCCATGCCGATAAAAAAAGGCGCCATCAACGACATAATGCCCAGCGTGCCGTTATAAACATTCGCCCCGATGCCCTTTAACCCGTTCAGAGTTTCAATGGTGGAGGCATCCAGCCGTACGCCCAGCGAATAGAAAAACGATCCGTCGCCAAAGCTCAGGAACACGTTATTGATAAGAACAAACATAGCCCCGACGAGGGTTAACGGCATTAAACGGATAAAGCCGTTTTTAATGGCGTTAACGTGCGGCTGCTGGCCGATTTTGATGGCAAAAGGCAGAAGTACCTTTTCAAGGGAAGCAAGGGCATGACTCATAGACAAATCCCCTTAAACACCGCAACGCGGGGTTGCGGTGATTCGTAATTAACATGCTGATAAGAATGAAGAACGGCTTATTGCACGGCAGTTTTTTTGATAGCGGCGACCGCCGCTTTCAGCACGCCTAAGCCATCGACTTTGCCATACAGCATCGAATCAATGACCTCTACGGGTTTATCGGGGAGTAATCGTTGGATCTCGGGTAACTTCCAGGCGATTTGCGGGCCAAGCAACACGACATCGGCGAGGGGGCCTTTTTCAGCGGCAAGCGTTTCAGAAAATGCTTCAATAATGACCGGAACGTCATATTTTTCAGCCTGTGCCCGCATTTTCGTAACCAGTAACGATGTCGACATGCCCGCAGAACAAAACAGATAAATATGCTTCTTTTCCATAAACTCGCCCCCTCACAGCCCCATTTTCCGCTGGCCGGGCAGCGATTGATATCTCTGTTCCGGCCACGAGTTTCGCTTAAAACTTTTTTCTTGCTCTGAAACAAGTATACGGTAGCGCACCGGATGCGGGTATTCCACGGCCGGCCAGAATTGTCTCTGGTTGACCTGGTGTTATGCTCTCCTTCACAGTTTGGGGAATTATTTAATCCAGGCGGATAAGGCATTAGCCGCCATCCGGCACCATCACACCATCATCTGGCGCAAAAAACCGATATCACGGGCTGAATCCAATTCGAGAAGCTGGCCATATAAAGCCTGCGCATCGGGAAGACGCGCACAGCAATCGAGAAATTTCGCTTGTCGTTCGTCATTGCTAAACGGCTCTTCCAGCGCGCCTTTGGCACGCAATCGCGCGTGGCGCACGATGCGACCATCTTTCAGCGTGAGCGTCAGAATATGCGGCAGCGCCGGGTTTTCTGCCTCCTGTTCAGCTGTCCACGTATCCATGGTGATACGCGCCAGTTTCTGAGCATCCGCTTGCGCGGCGACCGCGTCTGGGGTGAAATCCGCGACGCTGAGCGACCCTTTTTCCAGCATTACTGCCGCACAATACTGCATTGAAAAGCGCGCCTGCATCTCATCCACCGGTTGCGGATACGCCAGGTTACGCCAGTTGGCAATCCCAACCTGGCAGTGCGCCTGTTCGACATCATATGCACTAAAGGCATGAAGCGTTTGCAAATCCGTAATGGCATCAAGGATCCGGTGCGTTGAGCCGCAGCAAGGATGCTTTTTGGGCATCACGCCGATACGTTCAATCACATGCTGAGCATCATTAAGCCACGCAGGCCGGTGCACATTTCCGGCATACAGTTCAGCAAAACCCTGCGGGCATTCGATGATATCCGGCCTGCCGTACATGCCGGTGCGGGCGAGCATGGCGGCGTCAACGGCATTGCGCGCTGCCATGCCCGCATGAAACGGTTTTAGCGGCGTACCGAACTGCCCTTTAACGCCGCTTGCCATACTGATCGCAATACTTAACGCACGCGCGATACCGCCTGCATCTTCTCCCATTAATGATGCCACGCCCGCCGCGCTGCCAATGCAGCCTACGGTCGATGTGCCATGCCAGCCAGCGGTGTAGTGCCCGTAACCGATGGCATCGCCGATAAATGCCTGCGCCTGTAACCCTACCAGATACGCGTCGATCAACGCCGCGCCGCTGCTGCCCTGCGACAGCGCGACAGGCAGCAACGCAGGGACCAGCACCGCCGAGGCGTGGCTCATGCCAGGCGCAAAGTTATCGTCATAATCAATGGCATGCGCAGCGGTGGCATTGATCAGCGCCGCGTGTGATGGCGTGTGTGCCGTTTCGCGCCAGGTTTCGCATACCGCGCGGGTAGAGAAATCATCCCGCCCGGCAACCAGGCAGGCGAGAGTGTCGGTAATGGCGTCGCGGGCGAGTTCTTTTGCCCGCACGCTAAATGGCCCCGGTGCCGCGCACCAGTTTGCCAGCGTTTCAATCAATGTCATGATGCCAAATCCTCCGTTAGCCTTATGCTCACGCCTCACTCGCCGCGAGAAACTCCCGCGTATAGGTTTCCTGCGCTTCGCCCTTTCTCAAACGCGTTGCGCTTACCTCTTCCAGCAGTTTCCCCTGATACATCACCCCGACGCGCTGGCATAAATGGGTGACCACCGCCAGATCGTGCGTCACCAGCAAATAGGTTAAATTGCGCTGCTGGCGCATACGGCTGAGCAGGTTGAGGATTTCTGCCTGCACCGACACATCCAGCGCTGAAGTCGGTTCATCAAGTAGCAACACCGACGGCTCAAGGATCAACGCTCTGGCAATCGCCACGCGCTGACGCTGACCGCCAGAAAGTTGATGCGGGTAGCGGTAGCGAAACGCGTCCGACAGGCCGACCGCGCGCAGCACGTCGCTTATCCGCGATTCGTGCCTGTCCATGCCGTGAAGTTGCAGCGGCTCACGCAGGCTGGCCCATACCATTTTGCGCGGGTGCAGCGAGGCATAAGGATCCTGAAAAACCATCTGTACCTGGCGGTAAAAGGGCTTATCGCGCCGCGGTTGCTGCTCGCGGTTATTGAACAAAATATGACCGTGGTAGTCATGATTCAGCCCGGCCAGCGCGCGCAGAATGGTAGATTTACCGCAGCCGGATTCACCAATCAGGCCATAACTTTCGCCGCGCGCCAGCGTCAGGCTGACATCGTTCACCACCTGGCGGCGCTGGCTACCCTGACCAAATGCGATGGCGAGGGAAACCAGTTCAATGGCGCGATCGGCGGTGGGAATCGGGTTCATAAGGCAACTCCATCACGGTAGCAGGGGCCGTTCAGCCAGGCGGGATCGCGGGTGGGAACGCGCAAGGTTTCCACCGGCTCGCGCAGACGCGGCTGGCTGGCAAGCAGCGCCTGGGTGTAAGGGTGGCAGGCATTGTCGAGTTCGTTTGCCCGTAACTCTTCAACAATACGCCCGGCATACATCACCAGCACCCGGTCGCAAAAGCGCGACACCAGGTTCAAATCATGGGTGATAAACAGCAGCCCGGTCTGGCGGCGCTGCAATTGCTCATCAAGAATGCTCAGTACCTGGCGGCGCACGGTCACATCCAGCGCCGACGTCGGTTCGTCGGCAATAATCAGATCCGGTTCCGGGATAAGCATCATGGCGATCATCACCCGCTGCCCCATACCGCCGGAGATTTCGTGCGGATAGAGCCGTGCGACTTTCGCTACCTCGCGAATATGCACCGATTCGAGCATCTCCAGCGCCCGCGCGCGGGCTTCCTCTTTACTGACACGGCGATGCAGACGCCAGGCTTCCGCCACCTGATCGCCAACACGCATCAGAGGGTTGAGTGAAAAACGCGGGTCTTGCAGGATCATTGAGATACGGTTGCCGCGAATGGTGCGCATCTGTCGCTCGCTGGCATGCAGCAAATCGATATCGCCGAAGCGCATTTTCGTCGCCCGTAGCTGGCCGATTTTGGGCGTCAGCTTCAGCAACGCGCGACAGGTCTGGGATTTCCCGGAGCCGGACTCGCCCACAATCGCCACTTTTTCCCGACCGACCTGAAAGCTCACATCGCGCACCGCGAGGTTATCTTCATGCGCGCCCTTAAACAGAATGCTGAGATTTTCCACCTCTAATAGCGGGTTATTCATGGCGAAGATCCATTACGTCGCGCAGGCCATCACCGAGCAGGTTAAAGGCCAGGCTGGTGAACAAGATCGCTAAACCGGGTATGGCGGCAATCCAGCCATTGTTCAGCATAAATTCACGCCCGGAGGCGAGCATGGCGCCCCATTCCGGGCTGGGCGCTTGCGCACCGAGTCCAAGAAACCCAAGACCGGCCGCGGTGAGGATGATCGCCGCCATATTCAGGGTGACGCGCACCACCACTGAAGGCAGGCACATGGGCATGACGTGGTGCAAGATAATGTGCCAGGCAGACGCACCCTGTAAGCGCACGGCGGCAATGTAATCCATCTTGCGAATGGCCAGCGTTTCGGCGCGCGCCAGGCGCGCAATGGGGGGCCAGGCAGAAAGCGAAATAGCAATAATCGCGTTCTCAATACCGGGGCCAAGGGCAGCGACAAATGCCAGTGCAAGGATCAGGCTTGGGAAGGCGAGAAAAATATCCACCAGCCGCATCAGCACCGTATCCACACGCCCGCCCAGATAACCCGCCGTTGCGCCAATCACCAGCCCGAGCGGGGTGATAATCAACGCGGTCAGGCAGGTGATATAGAGCGTAATGCGCGCGCCATACAGCAGGCGGCTAAAGATATCGCGCCCCAGTTCATCGGTGCCGAGCCAGTGATCGGCACTGGGCGGTTGCAGGCGTGCGGCGAGGTTTTGCGCGTAAATATCGTGGTTCGCCAGCCACGGCGCAAACAGCGCGGCGGCAATAATCACAAGCAGCACCAGCAGGCCAAACAGCGCCGAATGATTAGCACAAAAACGTCGCCACTGGATCCACGCCAGTTGCGCTCTCGCCTGCAATGGCGATTGCGGCGCGGGATCGCTCAGCCAGGCGCGCAGCCCCTGGCGGGACACGCGCAGAAATTTAACAGAATCGGTCATTGCTCCTCCTGTCGTGTGCGGGGATCAAAGAGGCGATAAAGCAAATCGCACAGCAAATTGAGCACCACGAAAATCGCGCCGGTGAGCAGCGTGCAACCGACCACCGCATTCATGTCGCCCGCCAGCAGGGCGTTGGTCAGATAGCGGCCAAAGCCGGGCCAGGCGAAGACGGTTTCCGTCAGCACTGCGCCCTCAAGCAGCCACGCCCATGAGAGCGCCACCACCGTCAGCACCGGCACGGCGATATTGCGAAACGCATGTACCCAGACGCAGCGCGCCCAGGACAGCCCCTTCACCCGCGCGGTGATGATGTACTCCTGCGACAGTTGCTCAATCATAAAGCTGCGGGTCATGCGGCTGATGTAGGCCAGCGCGCTCAACCCGAGGATCGAGGCCGGTAAAATGATGTGGCTGAAGACATTTTTGAATACCGCCCAGTTACCGCTTAAGGCACTGTCCAGCAGCCAGAAACCGGTCACCGGATGCAGTTCAAACTCATACATAAAGTCGATGCGCCCCGGCCCGCCAATCCAGCCGAGCGTGGCGTAAAACAGCAGCAGCCCCATTAAACCGAGCCAGAAATGCGGCGTGGAGTAGCTCAGCAGACCGACAAAGCGGATCAGGTGATCGAACCACGAGTTGCGGTACATCGCCGAGAACACCCCGGCCGGAATGCCAAGACCGACGCCGATAATCGCCGCCACCGTCGCCAGTTCCAGCGTGGCCGGAAAGACGCGGGCAATATCCAGCGCGACCGGCTGGCTGGTGGTGAGCGCAGTGCCGAAATCCAGATGCAACAGTTGCCAGACATAATCGACAAACTGTTTCCACAGTGGCTGATTAAGCCCGAGTTGCTGATACATCTTCTCGTAAGCTTCCTGACTGGCATTATCGCCAATCACCGCCACTACCGGGTCGATAGGCAGCAGCCGACCAATAAAGAAAGTCAGCGCCGCCAGCCCCAGCAGCGTACAGCAGATAGAAATCACCCCCCGGCCAACGCGCCTGAATAGCCGCCACAGCGGCGCGGGGGAGTTATCGGTCATGGGTGTAATCAGCTGGGACATCTGCCACCTCCGTTACTTACTTGCGTCGCCGTACCAGACACGAAAGCCGTTCCACGTCCAGTTCTTCACGCCCGGGCTGATACCCGCGCTGTTGTACATCTGAAACATGATGGCCATCGGGCCTTTCTCCATGACCTCTTTTTGCAGTGCGGCATACATCTCGCTACGTTTGGCATCGTCCGGCTCCAGCAGGGCGGCCTCTACTTTCTGGTTCATCTGCGCGTCGTAATAGGCGGCCCGCCAGCTTGGGTACTGCGTGGCGCGCGCCTCTTTGCGGTTATCCGGGTTGAACACCAGCCGCGAGGCGTTACCGTAAGCATCCGGTACCGGGGTTTGCCACGCCATCATTGCGCTCTGGAACTCGCGCCCGCGCGCCCGACTAAACAACTGGGCGTTTGCCATACGTTCCAGCGTTAGCTTCACGCCAATTTTCGCCGCGTTTTGCTGGATGCTCTGGGCAATGGGCGCGGAGTGCGCCAGAGTGCCGAAAATGACCGAGGCGCTGAAGCCCTCCGGGTAACCGGCTTCTGTCAGTAGCTGTTTGGCTTTTGCCAGATCGAGTTTGAACGGCTGACCCTCTTTTTCATCCAGCGCACCGAAGGCACCAATCTGTACAAAACTGGCGCGCGGCACGCCGAGATAGGGCATCACGCTTTTGCCCAGCCCGTCGTAATCAATCAGGTAGCGCATCGCGAGGCGCACTTTTTCGTTTTTGAAAATCGGATCTTCGTTGTTGAAGGTCCAGAAAAAGAGCTGCGGCTTGAGGACTTTCTCCACGCGAACTTTGCCGCCTTTATCGAGGGTCTCCAGATCGTCTGCCGACAAATCGCGGGCAATATCGACATCGCCCTGGGTCAGCAGTAGGCGCTGAGTGCCAGTTTCCGCCACATGGCGGATCAGCACGCGCTTCAGCACCGGCGCTTTGCCCCAGTAGTGATTGTTTGCCTGCAACATCACCCCTTCACCGGCATTCCAGCGCACCAGTTGATAAGGCCCAACGCAGGCGGTATGGGTGGTGAGATATTTGTGGCCGAAATCACCGTCGACCGCCTCTTTTTCCACCACTTTGCGGTTAATCAGCGACGAGACATTATTGGCCGCCACCGCCTGTAACACGAGGCTGGTGGGGTAGGGTTTGTCCAGTTGCATGACCAGTGTTTTGTCATCCGGGGCGGTAATGCGGCTGTCGACATTCTCTTTGGTAAAACCGTACTCGGTGATTTGCGCGGCGTTGCCATAGCCGAGTTTCACCACGCGCTGCATCGACCAGGCGAGATCGCCCGCACTGGCGGGTGAGCCGTCCGGGAAGGTGAGGTTATCCTGCAAGTGGAAGGTGAGGGTTTTACGGTCGTCCGACACGTCCCAGCTTTTCGCCATCAGCGGCGTCAGCTTCTTCTCATCTTTCACATCAAAATCAACCAGCGTATCGCAGGTGTTGGCGTAAATTTCGCTGGTGACCACTTCGCCAATTTGCGCCGGATCCCAGGTGCTGATGGCGTCGATATTCCACGCCATTACCAGCGAGTCCGGCGGCGTGGCGGCCTGCGAAGGGAGGCTAAAAACGCTGGTCAACGCCAGCGCGGCGGCAACGGGAGTCAATTTCATGGCGTGTCCTTATAGGGTTTCCGGGCGGGGCTGGATAGGCGGTTTGACCTCTGCCGGAATTGGGCAGTGGTACGGTTTTTCGCTCACCTGCTCGAAGTGCGCTTTTTTCACCTGCGCCAGCAACACTTTGTCGGTCAGCACATCCACGGCGGTTGCTGCCATCACCTTCGCCACGTGAGCGAGGCCTTTATGGGCGGCGGGCATTTTGCCCTGCGCGGTTAACTGCCAGGAGTGACCCGGCGTACCGATCGCCATGGTGGGAATGTGCGCCTGCACGGTGGGCAGCACCCAACTCACATCGCCGACATCGGTGGAGCCAATCATCACTTCACCGTGGGTATCAAGCGGGATGATGTAGTCGCTGAGCGGTTTCGGTTTCGCCGGTTTGATCCCGGTTTTGCGATAGCAACTGGCGATTTCCTCGTCAGAAAGCGTGCCCTGAATTTCAGCAGCAAAGGCCAGGTCGGCATCGTCGAACGGTACCGGGCCGAGGGTTTCCAGATTACGCTGCATCGCCTCTTCCAGCGGACGGTTGCCCAGCAGGTTGGAGACCGCGCTCATGATGCTGATGTCTACTTTGGTATCGGTCATCATCGCCGCGCCGTGCGCCACGCGCTTCACCCGTTCGTTCAGTTCAAACATGGCGTGCACATCGCGGGCGCGAATAGCGTAACGCACGGCGGCTTTCGCCTGCACCACGTTCGGCGCGATACCGCCGGAATCCAGCATCGCGTAGTGGATACGGGAATCTTGCGGCACATGCTCGCGTAAGAACTGGACGCCGACGTTCATCAGTTCTGCGGCGTCCAGCGCGCTGCGCCCGAGATGCGGCGAAGCGGCGGCGTGAGACGAGCGGCCGGTAAAGAAGAAGTCCATGCGGGTGTTAGCCAGCGACAACGGTTTTGCCACTTCGTGATGGGCGCTCGGGTGCCAGGTGATCGCGACATCAACGCCATCAAACGCCCCGGCGCGCGCCATAAACGATTTTGCCGCGCCGCCTTCTTCCGCCGGGCAACCGTAGTAGCGCACGCGGCCCGGCGTGCCGGTCTCTTCCAGCCAGGCTTTCAGGGCGGTGGCGGCGAGCATTGCCCCGGAGCCAAGCAGATTGTGCCCACAGCCGTGGCCGTTGCCGTTACCCGGTAGCGGCGAGTAGTGCGCAACGCCAGCGGCCTGGCTCAGGCCCGGCAGGGCGTCATATTCGCCAAGAAAAGCGATGATTGGCCCACCAGCGCCTGCTTCGCCCATCACGGCGGTAGGGATGTCCGCGACGTTTTCGGTAACGCGAAAACCTTGCGCTTTCAGCATTGCGGTATGTTCAGCCACTGAACGGTATTCGGTGTAGCAGATTTCCGGTGTGCCCCAGACTCTGTCGCTGAGATCACAAAAATCCTGCTGGTGTGCTTCTACCCATTTCCAGACTAACGCTTTGTTTTCCATGATGCTCCCCAGTGTGGTTGATCGGGATGACGTCAGGTCAGAATGCGGGCAAACGTTTTGAAAAGGCCAATGAGCAATTCACACCGGCTATTCCGTTTTTGCATAGTCTGCCGCCATCAGGCGGCATGCGCGGTTTCACTCTGCTGGATCAACTGCCAAAGTTGTTCCGCCTGCGGGTTACGCAGCACCGGCTGGCGGTAGAGGCGGATCGCCAGTTTGATCTCCCACTCGCTGCTTCCGGCACGCACCAGCATTCCATTCGACAGCTCTGCATGCACCAGGCTCAGGGGCAGCCAGGCCACACCGCCGCCCGCCAGCGTCATCGCTTTCAGGTTGGCCGACATGCCATTTTCATAGACCGCCTCCAGCGGCAGGGGATGTTCGCCGAGCATCTGTGCCAGCGCATGGGCAAAAAAGGAGTGGTGACCGTAGCTCAGCCACGGGATCGGGCGGCCCTCAGGGTTGATGGGGTAGAGCGGCTGGCCGCTGCTGTCCGGGCGGCAAACCGGGATCGCCCACTCGCGCCCGAGCGGGATCATCGGGTAAGGCGCAAGCTGGTGGATAAGCGACACCGCATCGTGAGCGTAAGTGAGCAGAAAGTCGGTTTCGCCGCTGTGCAAGGTGGCAATGTGTTCGACAAAACTCGGCTTGGAGTTGCACATGCGGATATAGCCCAACTGCTGTTGCAGGTTCAGGCGCTGGATCCAGTCCGGGAAAAAGGTCAATGACAGGGTGTTGAGCATGGCAAAACGCAGCACCGCCGTACGGGAGCGAAAGCGCTGGTTGAGATCGTTGCGTAAATGGGTCATGGCGAAGACCGTTTCGCTGGCGGTGGCGAGGAAGCTTTCGCCTTCCGGCGTCAGGGTTACGGGGTAGGTTTTGCGATCGAATAACGGCACACCAAGCCACTCTTCCAGCTGGCGGATGCGGCGGCTTAATGCGGATTGGGTGATGTGTCGCTCATCGGCGGCGCGCGTGAAGCTAAGACTGCGGGCAACACTGAGAAAATCTTCAAACCATTTCAATTCCATAGCGATACCTTGCGAAATGAATGGGAAAACGTCTCCAAAGTAAAATCAGCACGCAAGAAACGCGCCAGTCTCGCAGCCGGGCGCTGGTGCGGGATGAGGAGAAAGGCGTTGGGGGAGGCCACCATGATTGCGCAGAAAGTGCACTCTCAGAGTGCAATGTTGCAATATTAAGTTGTATTATTAATGCATCTTAACTATTGGTGATGCGTATGTCTGGGCCACGGATCCTGCGGGAAAAATTAACCATTCGGAAGATGATTGCGCTTTATCAGCGTGGCTGCCCGGATGCGGTAAGCAGCGCGGCGCATTATGCGGATTTATACACTTACGCCGAAAAGCGGCTGGATAAGTGCGTGTTCGGCGAAGAGAAACCGGCCTGCAAGCAGTGTCCGGTGCACTGTTATCAGCCCGCAAAGCGTGAAGAGATGAAGCAGATTATGCGCTGGGCAGGGCCGCGCATGTTGTGGCGACACCCGATTTTGACGGTGCGGCATTTGATCGATGATAAACGCCCGGTGCCGGAGCTCCCGGAGAAGTACAGACGCAAATAAATGTCATCCGTTGAAATGCCCGATGGCGCTAACGCTTATCGGGCCTACAGCTACACGTTGTTTATTTTTGAGCGCAAGCCTCACAGCGGGGGTGTTGAGTCCCCGCCGAAATCGGCGAACCGAAGCGTGAATGACCAGGTCTGGACGCCAGGGATGGCGGCCAGAGGCGAACCGAGACAGGATGTCGAGTCGAGCCGCCCGCAGGCAGACACGCGGGAGGTGAGCGCAGTGCGAAGCACCGATTTCCCTGCGGGGCCGCGGGGATTGACAAAGGGAACGCGGTGTTCCCCTTGTCCCGTTCACCGTATGTGGCGTTTCTGAAACCACCAAACGCCTGGTGAACGGAACCTTTCCACAATCCCGGCATATATGTCCGATAAGCGCAGCGCCATCGGGCAAATCGCTACAACGCTTTTTTATCAATCCCCAACTTTTTCATTCTGGAAAGCAGCGTCGTGCGCTTAAGCCCCAGCCGCTGGGCGGCACCTTTTGGCCCGGCGACCACGCCGTTAGTTTCCCGCAGCACGCGAACAATCAATTGATACTCATCTTCCCCGTCGCGCGCGGCTTCTGCCGGTTGCTCAACGGGAGCCTGCGGTACGGCGATTTCCGCCATCGACAACTGCAATACATTACCGCGCGTCAGCAGCACCGCGCGCTCGATAACATTCTCCAGCTCACGCACATTGCCTGGCCACTCCATCGCGCTCAGCACCTGCAACGTCTGTGCCGGAATACTGTCGATATTGCGCCCCATCTTACGGGCGATTTTGAAGGTAAACGCCTTCACCAGCAGCGGAATATCTTCCGGGCGCTCGCGCAGCGGCGGCAGATGGATCGGAAACACATTCAGCCGGTAATAGAGATCGCTGCGAAACTCGCGATCGGCGACCATCTGTTTCAGATCCCGGTTGGTCGCTGCAATCAGCCGCACATCGGTGCGGATCAGCTTATTGCTGCCGAGCCGCTCAAACTCCTGTTCCTGCAACACGCGCAGCAGCTTCGGTTGCAGCTCCAGCGGCATATCGCCCACTTCATCAAGAAACAGCGAACTTTTATCTGCCAGTTCAAAACGGCCAATCCGCTGGGCGCTGGCCCCGGTAAACGCGCCGCGCTCATGGCCGAACAGGTCACTTTCCAGCAGCCCTGCGGGCATCGCCGCACAGTTCATTTTCACCATCCGACGGCCGTTGCGATCGCTCAGGTTATGAATCGCCCGCGCGATAAGCTCTTTGCCGGTGCCGGTTTCACCGAGGATCAGCACCGTGCTGTTGCTCTGCGCCACCATGCCGACCTGTTTAAGCACGTTCGACATGGCCTCACTGCGCCCGATAATCTCGCCAAACTCGCTATCGACATTGTTCAGTTGCTCCGTCAGCGCCAGGTTCTCATCCACCAGCCGCTCTTTCAGGCGGTGGATCTCCTGGTAGGCCAGCGCGTTATCCACCGCAATGGCGATTCGTTCGGCAATCTGGCGCAGCAGTTTCAGGTTCGCCTGGGTAAACACCTCTTTCTGGCACTGCGCCAGCTTCAGTACGCCAAGCGGGTTTTTCCCCGACATCAACGGCAGCAGGCACAGGGTCTGGATTTTATTGCCCCAGGTTTCAAACAACATGCGCTCGTAGGGCGCGAGTTTGTCGTGTTCGTGCAGGTTGAGTAGCAGCATCTCTTTGCTCTGAAACACCCGCTCGGTGAGGGTGCCCGCTTCGTCAGCTTCCTGCGTTTCGTGGGTTGGATTGGCCTCGTCCAGATAATGGGTGGAATAGATAGTCAGCTTGCCTTTACGGCTACCGCGCAACACCAGGCTGATGGCGTCGATGCCGAAGTAGTAGTGGATCTCTTTGGCGACTTCGCTGACCAGCTCATCCATATGCAGCCGCGAAAGCACCGCATTGGTGATGGCCACCAGAATGCGAAAATCATCGCGCTCCTGGCTCAGAGACTCAACGTCCGGCGTCAGATTGTCGCGGCTTTGTAACTGCTCGGCGACCACGGCGACCAGTTGCGTCAGCGTGTGCAAACGGTCAATCTCCCGCTCGCTCCATGGCCTGTCGTCATGACGGAAAAACTCGCAGCCGCCAAAAATTTTCCCCTCTGCCGCCAGCGGCAACAGGGCGTAATGGGCGAATGCGGGATAGATCCCGCTGTGAGCAATGGCAGGCCACGTCTCGTCAAAGGTGTGAGGAGTGCAGTGCAGCGCCTGCGGATGGGAAAGAATATGCCGTACCGGCCCGCTTGCCAGCAGGATCTGATCGCAATATTCTGCGCCTTTTTCCGGTGCCTGCACGCCGTAGCGGCTTGCCCGGTGGCTGTCTGCATGCCACAGAACAATCGCCGTGCTATCCGCAAGCCCCGCCTGACGGGCCAGCCGGGTTAGCGTCTCGCAGAGCGCCGCCATGTCCGGCTGCTGTAATAAAATCCGTGTAATATCGAACAGCCCTTGCTGCCCGAGATCGCTCATCGGTGTATACGCCATTTTGCTCATCCAGGAACACACCAACAGGTGTGAAAAAAATAAAAAAACCTAGCAAATCCGCGGCAGCGGCTCCGCATGGGGTAAATCTAAAAGGCGTTTTACGCCATAAAGCCCTGCCAGCCGCACACCTTTGTGTTCGACCACTTCCCCAATTATTGCTGCATCGCGCCCTAATGGATGAGCGCGTAATTGTGCCAGCACCTGCTCTGCGGCCTCGCGCTGTACGGCAATCACCAGTTTTCCTTCATTGGCGAAATTGAGCGCATCCAGCCCCAGCAGCTCGCAAACCCCGCGCACTGCCGGTTTGACCGGCAAACTCCGCTCATTTAATTCAATGCCATAGCCGCAAGACGCGGCAAATTCATGCACCACTGCGTTAACACCGCCACGGGTGGCATCGCGCAGGGCTTTCACGCCGGGAATATGGCGTAACTGCGCGATCAGCGGCGTTAATACCGCACAGTCGCTGGTAAGTTCGCCGTCCAGCCCTAGCCCTTCACGTAAGTTGAGAATGGTGGCACCGTGATCGCCAAGTGTACCGCTGACCAGCAACACATCACCCGGCTGAAGTGACGCTGCCGCCCAACGAAGGGAGGTTGGGATAGCGCCGATCCCGGCGGTATTGATAAACAGTTTGTCCGCCGCGCCGCGCTGCACCACTTTGGTATCACCGGTCACAATGGCGATATCGGCGCGGCGGGCGGTTTCCGCCATGCTCTCAACCACGCTTTTCAGCGTTGCCATCGGCAGGCCTTCTTCGAGGATAAAACCGCAGGAGAGGTAGCGCGGCGTGGCGCCGCTAACGGCAATATCATTCGCCGTGCCGCAGACCGCCAGCTTGCCGATATCGCCGCCGGGGAAAAACAGCGGGTCGATAACATAGCTGTCGGTAGAGAAGGCCAACCTGTCGCCATCCGCTGCCAGCGTGGTTAAATCAAGGCGCGCCTGATCTTCCTGCTCCGCCAGCCACGGGTTGGCAAAGGCTTCCATAAAAAGCTGGCTGATTAGCTGCTGCATCGCCTGGCCGCCGCTGCCGTGCGCCATCTGGACGTCATTCATGCTTCACTCTCCTGAGCGCGATAGTGATACCAGGCCGCGCAGGCGCCTTCGGACGAGACCATCAATGCACCAAAGGCCGTTTGCGGGTTACAGGTGTTGCCAAAGAGCGGGCACTGGTGCGGTTTGCATCGCCCGGTCAGCACGTCGCCGCAGCGGGCGCGCGGGTCGTCATAGACCTGCTGCACCGCCGGGCGAAAATTCGCTTCGGCATCGAAACGCTGGTAGTGCTCTGTCAGATGGACGCCGGACTCGCCAATTAACCCCAGCCCGCGCCATTCGCTGTCGCCGCGTACCGTAAACACCTCGGCGATGGCAGCCTGCGCCAGCCGGTTGCCCTCATCCGGCACTACGCGGCGGTACTGGTTTTCCACCTGGCTGTGGGCGGAAATTTTCTGTTCGACCAGCATCACCACGCCCTGTAACAGATCCAGGGGTTCGAAACCCGCCACCACTAACGGGCGCTGAAACTCATCGGCGATAAAAGTGTAAGCCTCTGTACCGATCACCATGCTGACATGGCCGGGCGCGAGAAAAGCATCAATGCCGTTATCCGGCTGTTCGAGCAGGCTGCGCAGCGTCGGAATCAGCGTAATGTGCTGGCAGAAGAACCAGAAATTGTCGATATCACGCGCTTTCGCCTGTTGCAGCGTAATGGCGGTGGCGGGCATGGTGGTTTCGAAACCGAGACCAAAGAACACCACTTTGCGCTGCGGATTTTTTTCCGCCAGCGCCAGCGCGTCCATCGGTGAATAGACAATGCGCACATCCGCGCCGCGCGCTTTCGCCTGCAATAGCGAACCGTTTTTCCCCGGCACGCGCATGGCATCGCCAAAGGTGCAGAAAATCACCTCCGGGTGGCTGGCAATCTCCACGCAGGTATCAATGCGCCCCATCGGCAGCACGCAAACCGGGCAGCCAGGGCCGTGGATAAACTCAATATTGTCCGGCAATAGCTGGTCGAGGCCGAACTTGAAAATGGCATGGGTGTGACCGCCGCACACTTCCATAATGCGCAGCGGGCGCGCTTCGGTGTAAGTGAGATGCGTTGCCCGTTCGCGCAGGTGAGCAATCAACTGCATCACCTGTTCCGGGGCGCGGTATTCATCGACAAAACGCATTATTTCTCCTCGCCGTAGAGCAGCGCGCCGATATCGGGTTCGACATCGAACATGTTTTGCAGCGCTGCCAGGGTATCCAGCGCTTCGTCTTCGTTAATCACGCTCATCGCGAAACCAACATGCACCAGCACCCACTGCCCAAGGCGCGACTGGCCGTTTTCGTCATGGCTGCCGACGAGGGTTAAATCCACATCGCGCTGAATACCGCTGACATCCACTTTGGCCTGTAAGCCATTAATGGCACAAATTTGACCCGGAACGCCTATACACATCGTTGCGTCTCCAGCCAGTCAAGCCACGCGTCCATGCCGTCGCCTTTGGTGGCGGAAACCAGCAGGATCTCAATGTCCGGGTTCACTTCCCGTGCGTAAGCGATGCACTGTTCAACGTTGAAATTAAGGTACGGCAGCAGGTCGATTTTATTGAGTAACATCAGCGAGGCGGCGGCGAACATATGCGGGTATTTAAGCGGCTTGTCTTCCCCTTCGGTGACGGATAACACCGCCACTTTATGACGCTCGCCGAGATCAAACCCGGCCGGGCAGACCAGGTTGCCGACGTTTTCGATAAACAGAATGCCGTGTTCATCAAGGGGCAGGCGCGGCGCGGCATCGGCAATCATCTGCGCATCAAGATGGCAGCCTTTGCCGGTATTGACCTGAATCGCCGGGGTGCCGGTGGCGCGAATGCGCGCGGCGTCGTTGACAGTTTGCTGATCGCCTTCGATAACCGCGCAAGGGAGGCGATTTTTCAGGCGCTGGAGCGTTTCCGTAAGCAGGGTGGTTTTGCCGGAGCCGGGGCTGGACACGAGATTCAGTACGAGCTGTTGGCGGGCGGCGAAGCGGGCGCGGTTGCGGGCGGCGATCTGGTTGTTTTTATCCAGCACGTCGATTTCGACTTCCAGCATCCGCCGCTGGCTCATGCCTGGCGCATGGGTTCCGGCTTCACCGTGACCATAATGCAGATCGCCGGAATCGAGCTGCGTCGGGCTGAAATTGTCGGTTTTCACCCCGGTGATTTTTAACGCCGGGCGGTTCGCCGGGGCGAAAGGCGCGCCGCGAAACGCGGAGTGGGGATTATGCTCGTCACCTTCTATATAAAGGTTTCCGTCCTGACAA
This sequence comes from Kosakonia sp. H02, assembly GCA_030704225.1. Classification (NCBI taxonomy): domain Bacteria; kingdom Pseudomonadati; phylum Pseudomonadota; class Gammaproteobacteria; order Enterobacterales; family Enterobacteriaceae; genus Kosakonia; species Kosakonia styphnolobii. The sequence goes on along the minus strand of CP131915.1, from coordinate 3,511,619 downwards.
CCACATGTTGTACACATTGTTTACTCCTCAATTTCCAGTCGCTGAATTTGCATTCCGTCATCGGCGACGATCTGCAACTGGTCGCTGTGGCATTGTGGACAGCGGCGCACACGCTGGCTAAGTAACGTGACGTATTGCTGGCAAGACTCACACCAGCACTCGGCCTGTTGTTCTTCGATGTGCAGTGTACAACCTTCCGCCAGGCTGCCACGGCAAACCAGATCAAAACAAAACGTTAAAGCTTCCGTTTCGACGCAAGAAAATGCGCCAATTTTTAGCCACACGGCGGTGACTTTTCGGGCACCGTTCGCCGCCGCCTGTTGTTCAATCACTTCCAGCGCACGCTGGCACAGGGTTATTTCATGCATAACGCCTCCTCATGGCTTTGCCGCCTTAGATGCAATAACAGTGCCACCGCCGGTTTAGTCACTGTGACGATGTCGAACATGTCGAGATGACACGTCGAAATCTTCTGCTATCCCACTTTATTTTCATAAAAATCAAGCAATTAAAATTTGGCACGGATGATGCTTTACCGCCGTTGTTTCAATTAACCGGGTAAGCAGACATGACGATTTGGGAAATTAGCGAAAAGGCAGATTACATCGCCGGGCGGCATCACCGCCTGCAAGACGCGTGGCGCAATTACTGCAACGCGCTGGTTCAGGGGATTACGCTCTCCAGAGCGCGTTTACATCACGCCATTGGCTGTGCGCCGGAACAGCAGCTCAGTTTTGTCCTGTTCGAGCACTTCACGGTTTACATCACGCTGTCCGGCGGCTTTAACGGCCACACCATCGAATACGCAATTGCCAACAAAGATAGCGACGATAAGCACGTGATTGGCGAGGCCTGGCTCACCAGCGATGGCAAAGTCGATGGCGTGTTCAGCGCGCAGGATCGTGAAAAAGTGCTCGAGCACTATCTCGACAAAATCGCCACCGTTTACACCACCCTGTACGTCGCCATGGAAGCGGATACGCCGGTCAATCTCGCCACGCTGGCGCTGGCCTGAGTTTGGGTGTCGACGGGTGTCGAAGTGACACGCCGGGCGACACGTTTCGTCAAAAATGACCGCCCGTAAGCCGGGTGAATCACCTGAGGATGAACTGGTGAACCGTTTTGTAATTGCCGATTCCGCACTGTGTATTGGCTGCCACACCTGCGAAGCCGCCTGCGCGGAAACGCACCGGGCGCATGGGCTGCAAGCCATGCCGCGCCTGCGCGTGATGCGCAATGAACATGAATCCGCGCCGCAGCAGTGTCACCATTGTGAAGATGCCCCCTGCGCAGGCGTCTGTCCGGTCAATGCCATTAACCGCATCGATGGCGCGGTGCAGCTTAATGAAAGCCTGTGCGTCAGTTGCAAGCTATGCGCAATTGCCTGTCCCTTTGGCGCTATCGAATTTTCCGGGAGCCGCCCGCTGGATATTCCGGCCAACGTCAACAGCCCGAAAGCGCCCGCAGCGCCCCCTGCGCCTGCGCGGGTCAGCAGCTTGCTGGACTGGGTGCCCGGCGTTCGCGCCATCGCCGTGAAATGCGATCTCTGCCATTTCGATTCTCAAGGCCCGGCCTGCGTGCGTATGTGCCCGACCAAAGCGCTGCATCTGGTGAATAACCGTGATATTGCCCGAGCTAGCCGGCGCAAGCGCGAGCAAACCCTGAATACCGATTACGGCGATTTGTCGTTATTTACGCAGCGTAACGGGAGCGCGAAATGACTCTTCTCTCTTTGCTTAGCGGTGCCGTACTGGTGCTTACCTGCGCAGCGGCGCTGGCGTATCTCTTTACGCCAGTAAAAATCTTCAGCGGCCTGCTGGCCGGTATTGGCGGCGTCGTTGGCAGCGTGTTGGCAACGGTGACAGGCATCAGTGTCCTGCTCGACGCACAAACCCTGACCGGCACGCTCCCGCTGATTGAGTATCACATCCTGGTCACACCGCTGAGTGCAGTATGGCTGATTACCCTCGGCGTTTGCGGCGCGTTTACCAGCCTGTATAACATTGCCTGGCATCGCCATGAGCAGGTGCAAGCCAACGGTTTGCTGATCAATTTATTGCTGGCGGCGGCGATCTGCGCCGTGAGCGCGGCGAGTTTTGGCGCGCTGGTGGTAATGGCAGAGATCATGGCGCTAAGTGCAGTGTTCCTCACCGGCTGTAGCGCATCGGGCAAACTGTGGTTTGCCATGGGTCGCCTTGGCACGCTGTTGCTGGCAATTGTCTGCTGGCTGCTGTGGCAGCGCTATCAGACACTGGATTTCGCCGTCTTAAATGGACAACCGCTGAGCAGCGGCATCTGGCTGACAGGTGTTATCGGTTTTGGCCTGCTGGCGGGGATTATTCCGCTGCATGCCTGGGTGCCGCAGGCCCATGCCAACGCACCGGCTCCGGCGGCGGCGCTCTTTTCCTCTGTGGTCATGAAAATCGGCCTGTTCGGTATTTTGAATCTCTCTCTGCTCGGCGGCCAGCCGCCGCTATGGTGGGGCGTGGCGCTGCTGGTGTTTGGCATCATTACCGCCTTTGTCGGCGGGTTGTATGCGCTGATGGAGCACAACATTCAGCGCCTGCTCGCTTACCACACGCTGGAGAATATCGGCATTATTTTGCTGGGGCTTGGCGCGGGCATTACCGGGCTGGCGCTGCGTCAACCCGCGCTGGTGGCGCTGGGGCTTGTTGGCGGTCTGTACCATCTTTTCAATCACAGCTTATTTAAAAGCACGCTGTTTCTTGGCGCGGGTGCGCTGTGGTTTTCCACCGGCTATCGCGATATCGAAAAACTCGGCGGCATCGGTAAAAAGATGCCGGTTCTTTCACTGGCAATGCTGGTGGGGTTGATGGCAATGGCCGCGCTGCCGCCGCTCAACGGTTTTGCCGGAGAGTGGGTTATCTACCAATCCTTCTTTCGCTTAAGTGCGAGCGGGGAGTTCTCTTTGCAACTACTCGGGCCGCTGCTGGCGGTGGGTCTCGCTATTACCGGCGCGCTGGCGGTGATGTGTATGGCGAAAGTCTATGGCGTTACCTTCCTCGGTGCGCCGCGTACCGCACAGGCCGCAAGCCCGCGCGCGGTGCCGTGGCTGATGACGGCAAGTGTCGCGGCGCTGGCATTGTGCTGCGTCATTGGTGGCGTTGCCGCGCCGTGGTTACTACCGCGTCTGTTCGCTGCCGTTCCGCTGCCGTTACAAACCGCCAATACCGTGGTTTCACAACCGATGATGGCGCTGCTGCTGATTGCCGCGCCGCTGTTACCGCTGCTGCTGATGTTGCTGCTTAAAGGCGATCGCCTGCCGGCCCGCCGCCGGGGAAGTGCCTGGGTGTGCGGTTACGATCACGAAGAGTCGATGGTTATCACCGCGCACGGGTTTGCCATGCCGGTGAAAGCGGCCTTTGCCCCGGTGCTGAAGCTGCGCAAATGGCTGGAGCCGACGCTTCCCATTCCCGGATGGCGCGGTGAGGGCGCACCGGTGTTGTTCCGGCGGCTGGCGTTGATTGAGCTGGCGGTGCTGGTAGTTGTGGTGATTTCGCGAGGAGCCTGAAGATGAGTTTTCTGTTTGCTGCCATACAGGCGCTGGTGCTGTTCGCCCTCGCGCCGCTGCTTTCTGGTATTAGCCGCGTGGCGCGTGCGCGTTTGCATAACCGCGTAGGGCCGGGCGTGCTGCAAGAGTACCGCGACCTGTTCAAACTGCTCGGGCGGCAAAGTATCGCCCCGGCAGCGTCCGGTTGGGTGTTTCGGTTAACGCCGTTTGTGATGGTCGGGGTAATGCTGACCATCGCCACGGCGCTGCCAGTGGTGACGATTGCCTCGCCGCTGCCGGTGCTCGGCGATTTGATCACCCTGATTTACCTGTTCGCGATTGCCCGCTTCTTTTTTGTTATTAGCGGGCTGGATACCGGCAGCCCGTTTACAGGCATCGGTGCCAGTCGCGAAGCGATGCTCGGCGTGCTGGTAGAGCCGATTTTGCTGCTCGGTTTGTGGGTAGCGGCGCTGGTTGCGGGTTCCACCCATATCACACACATCACCGATACCGTTTACCACTGGCCGCTGCACAACAGCCTGTCACTGTTTCTGGCGCTCTGCGCCTGCGCTTTCGCCACTTTTATCGAAATGGGCAAACTGCCTTTTGATCTCGCGGAAGCAGAGCAGGAGTTGCAGGAAGGGCCGCTCTCCGAGTACAGCGGCAGCGGCTTTGCCGTGATGAAATGGGGCATCAGCTTAAAACAACTGGTGGTGCTGCAACTGTTTGTCGGTGTCTTTTTACCCTGGGGGCAGATGAGCGACTTTAGCGTGACGGGCTTGCTGCTGGCAGTCGTCGTGGCGCTGGGCAAACTGCTGCTCGGCGTGCTGGTGATCGCGCTGTTTGAAAACAGCATGGCGCGCCTGCGTTTTGTCGCCACCTCGCGCATCACCTGGGCCGGTTTCGGCGTCGCCTTTTTGGCTTTTGTCTCCTTGCTGGCGACCTATTAAGAGAGTTTATGCATGTCTGAAGAAAAAATCGGTCAACACTATCTCGCCGCGCTGCACGAGAAATTCCCCGGCGTGGTGCTTGATGAGGCGTGGCAGACCAAAGATCAACTGACCATCACCATCAAAATTAATTATTTGCCGGACGTGGTGGAGTTTCTCTATTACCAGCAGGGCGGCTGGTTGTCGGTGCTGTTTGGCAACGACGAGCGCAAGCTGAACGGCCATTTCGCCGTTTACTATGTGCTGTCGATGGAGCAGGGCATCAAATGCTGGATAACGGTTCGCGTCGAAGTTGATGCCCTGAAACCGGAATACCCGTCCGTGACGCCGCGCGTGCCAGCGGCGGTGTGGGGCGAGCGCGAAGTGCGCGACATGTACGGGCTGGTTCCGGTCGGCTTGCCGGATGAACGCCGCCTGGTGTTGCCCGATGACTGGCCGGACGAACTCTACCCGCTGCGTAAAGACAGCATGGATTACCGCCAGCGTCCTGCGCCAACGACGGACGCGGAAACCTACGAATTTATTAACGAGCTGGGTGATAAGAAAAACAATGTGGTGCCGATTGGCCCGCTGCATGTCACGTCGGACGAACCGGGTCATTTCCGTCTGTTTGTCGATGGCGAAAACATTGTTGATGCCGATTACCGCATGTTTTACGTCCATCGCGGCATGGAAAAACTGGCCGAAACCCGCATGGGTTACAACGAAGTAACGTTCCTCTCGGATCGGGTGTGTGGCATTTGTGGCTTCGCCCACAGCACCGCGTACACCACCTCGGTAGAAAACGCGATGGGCATTGTGGTGCCGGAGCGGGCACAGATGATCCGCGCCATTTTGCTGGAAGTGGAACGCCTGCACTCCAACCTGCTCAACCTGGGGCTGGCCTGCCACTTTGTTGGCTTTGACTCCGGTTTTATGCAGTTCTTCCGCGTGCGTGAAGCCTCCATGAAGATGGCGGAAATCCTCACCGGCGCGCGCAAAACCTACGGTCTGAACCTGATTGGCGGTATTCGCCGCGACATGCTGAAAGACGACATGATCCAGACCCGCCAACTGGCGCAGCAGATGCGCCGCGATGTGCAGGAGCTGGTCGACATGCTACTGAGCACGCCGAATATTGAGCAGCGTACGGTGGGCATTGGCCGTCTCGATCCGCAAATTGCCCGTGATTTCAGTAACGTCGGCCCGATGGTGCGCGCCAGCGGCCATGCCCGCGACACCCGCGCCGATCACCCGTTTGTCGGTTATGGCCTGCTGCCGATGACGGTGCATACCGAACAGGGCTGCGATGTGATTTCGCGCCTGAAAGTGCGCATCAACGAAGTCTTTACCGCGCTGAATATGATTGATTACGGCCTCGATAACCTGCCCGGCGGCCCGCTGATGGTGGAAGGCTTTACCTATATTCCGCACCGCTTCGCGCTCGGCTTTTCCGAAGCGCCGCGCGGGGACGATATCCACTGGAGCATGACCGGCGACAACCAGAAACTCTACCGCTGGCGCTGCCGTGCGGCGACCTATGCCAACTGGCCGACCCTGCGCTATATGCTGCGCGGCAATACCGTTTCTGATGCGCCGCTGATTATTGGCAGCCTCGACCCGTGCTACTCCTGTACCGATCGCATGACCGTGGTTGATGTGCGCAAGAAGAAAAGCCAGGTGGTGGCCTACAAAGAGCTCGAACGTTACAGCGTTGAGCGTAAGCACTCGCCGCTGAAATAGAGAGGAACCTCGCGAGCCATGTTTACCTTTATCAAAAAAGTGCTCAAAACCGGCACGCCGACCAGCCGTTATCCGCTGTCGCCGATGCCGGTCGATAAAAACTTTCGCGGCAAGCCGCAGCACAACCCGCAGCAGTGCATTGGCTGCGCGGCGTGTGTCAATGCCTGCCCGTCGAATGCGCTGTCGGTGGAGACCGATCTCGCCACCGGCGAGTTAGCCTGGCAGTTCAATCTGGGGCGCTGCATCTTTTGCGCCCGCTGCGAAGAGGTGTGCCCGACGGCGGCAATTACGCTTTCGCAGGAGTTTGAACTGGCGGTGTGGAACAAAGCCGATTTCCTGCAACAGTCGCGCTTTGAACTGTGCCAGTGCCGTGAGTGCGCGCGCCCGTTCGCGGTACAAAAAGAGATTGATTACGCCATCGCGCTGCTGGCCCACAATGGCGATACCCGCGCGGAGCAGCACCGGGAAAGCTTTGAAACCTGCCCGGCGTGCAAACGCCAGAAGTGCCTGGTGCCATCCGATCGTATTGAATTGACCCGCCATATGAGAGAGGCCAGCTAATGAGCCAGTTATTAGGTCCACGCGACGCGGACGGGATCCCAGTGCCGATGACGGTGGACGAATCCATCGCCAGCATGAAAGCCTCGCTGCTGAATAAAATTAAACGCTCTGCCTATGTCTACCGCGTGGACTGCGGCGGCTGCAACGGTTGTGAAATCGAAATTTTCGCCACGCTTTCGCCGCTGTTCGATGCCGAACGCTTCGGGATTAAAGTGGTGCCGTCGCCGCGTCACGCTGATATTTTGCTGTTTACCGGCGCGGTAACGCGTGCGATGCGCTCGCCTGCGCTGCGGGCGTGGCAATCTGCGCCGGATCCCAAAATCTGTATCTCTTACGGCGCGTGCGGCAATAGCGGTGGTATCTTCCACGACCTGTACTGCGTGTGGGGCGGCACCGATAAAATCGTGCCGGTGGATGTCTATATTCCCGGCTGCCCGCCAACGCCTGCCGCCACGCTGTATGGGTTTGCTATGGCGCTGGGGCTGCTGGAGCAGAAAATCCATGCGCGTTTGCCCGGTGAGCAGGACGACCAACCGGCGGAGATTTTGCACCCAACGATGGTGCAGCCGCTGCGCGTAAAAGTGGATCGCACCGCGCGCCGCCTGGCGGGCTACCGTTATGGTCGCCAGATTGCCGACGACTACCTGCGCCTGCGCAGCGCCGGTGAGCATGAAGTGGTGCGCTGGCTGGCGCAGGAGAACGATCCGCGCCTGACAGAGATTGTCAGCCATCTTAACCAGGTGGTGCAGGAGGCGAAAATCTGATGGGCGAATCGGTGGTCTTTAGCCAGCTGCGGCGCAAATTTATCGACGAAAATGACGCAACGCCCGCGCAAGCGCAGCAGGTGGTCTATTACAGCCTGGCTATCGGCCACCATCTTGGGGTGATCGACTGCCTGGAAACGGCGCTCTCGTGCCCGTGGGAAGCGTACCTGGCGTGGATCGCCACGCTGGAGGCGGGCAGTGAAGCGCGGCGGAAAATGGAAGGCGTGCCGCGCTACGGCGAAATTGTTATCGACAGCACGCACGTGATGTTACTGGCAAATGCCTTTGACCGCGCGCTGGCGCAGCAAACCGCGGCGCAGCAGGCCTGGAGCCGTGAACTGCTGTCGATGCTGCACGATATTTATCAGGAGAGCGCCATCTATCTGATGGTAAGGAGACTGCGTGACTGACGTGTTGCTGTGTGTTGGCAATAGCATGATGGGCGACGATGGCGCAGGCCCGCTGCTGGCGGAGATGTGCGCGGCAAACCCGGCGGGCAACTGGCGGGTGATCGACGGCGGCAGCGCGCCGGAAAATGATGTGGTCGCCATTCGCGAATTGCGACCAGCGCGGCTGTTAATTGTTGATGCGACCGATATGGGGCTTAACCCCGGAGAGATCCGCGTGGTCAACCCGGACGACATTGCCGAGATGTTCCTGATGACCACCCACAACATGCCGCTCAACTACCTTGTCGATCAGCTCAAAGAGGATGTTGGCGAGGTGATTTTTCTCGGCATTCAGCCCGATATTGTCGGTTTTTACTACCCGATGACGCCGCCGGTAAAAGCGGCAGTCGAGACGATTTACCAGCGGCTGGCAGGCTGGCAAGGGCAGGGCGGTTTCGACAGCCTGTGATGCGCGCCGCCTTAGCTGCGGCGTTTTTCCGCGTACATCACCTTGCCGCTGTCTTCGAGCATATCGCGCAGCGTAGTGTACTTATCACCGTTTTCGATAATGCCGTGGGAGTAGTTGATGTGGTAGTTCTTACCGGGCAACTGGTCGAAGGCATCCATCCGCGTTTGCAGATCGAATAAAAACGCATCCACATCGTGACTGGCGCTGTTGCCCAGCAGTACCGCAAACTCACCGCCGCCCATCCGCGCGGCGATATCCTGCTCTTTCAGGCATTTGGTCAGATTGCTGGAGAAGGTTTTTACCACCGCGTCGCCCTCTTTATTACCAAGGACTTCGTTAATCGATTTCAGGTTATCGATACTGAAATAGAGCAGGCTGAACGGCGTGTTGTGCTCTTTTGACCAGCTAAATCGTTTTTCGCCGGAACGATAAAACCCCCGGTTGTTTGGCATGCCGGTAAGGGAGTCGGTCATTGCCATACTGAGGATTAAAAACTCATCTTCGACGATGGCGGCGAAATCAAGCAGGGTGTTGATTTCCGCGCTGGAGAACGGGCGCGGATAGGTATCGATAATGCAGATAGTCCCGGCAATTGCGCCGTCTGGCAGGCGCACCGGGCAACCGGCATAGAAACGCACCCACGGCTCGCCGGTGACAAACGGGTTATCGGCAAAGCGCGTATCGGCAAGCGTGTCTTTCACAATAAACGCGCCCTCTTCGAGAATGGCATGGGCGCAAAAAGAGAGGTTGCGCGGGGTTTCACGGTTATCGATGCCGCTGCGCGAGAGCAGCCATTGACGGTCGCGATCGAGCAGGCTAATCACCGCAATCGGCACATCAAACGTCGTTTTTGCCATGCGGGTTAACCGGTCAAAGCGTTCGTCATCCTTTTTATCGAGCAGATCCATCATATACAGCGATTTCAGCCGCTCTCTTTCATTGACTGGCATAGCCGGAAAAATCATACGACGCCCTCGATAAACCGTGTTTACTAAAGTGTAGACATTTCTTATAGCTATTGCGTTATATATCCATAACTTGTCTGACGCGAAAACGGATCGCACTCCCTGCGAATTGCCGCCCCCTGGCGATGCACCTACAATCGTCTGACTTACCAAACAGGAGTTATGCCATGTCTCAACTCTCGCTTACATATCGTCTGGGCGACAAAGAAGTGGGTCGTCTGGGTTACGGTGCCATGCAGCTTGCCGGTCCTGGCGTGTTTGGCCCACCGGCTGACGAAGCTCGCGCGATTCAGGTGCTGCGCGATGCGATTGCCGCCGGGGTCAATCATATTGATACCAGTGATTTTTACGGCCCGCATGTCACCAATAAATTGATTAAACAGGCGCTGCATCCTTACCCGGACAATTTAACGATTGTGACGAAAGTGGGCGCGCGTCGTGATGATAAAGCCAACTGGCTGCCGGCATTCAGCGACGAAGAGCTAACCCGCGCGGTGGAAGATAACCTGCGTAATCTTGGGCTGGAGGCGCTGGATGTGGTTAACCTGCGCGCGATGTTCGGCGTGCACGGGCCGGAAGAAGGATCGCTTGAGGCACCGCTTGCAACATTGATTAAGCTGAAAGAAAGCGGCTTGATTCGCCATATCGGCCTGAGCAATGTTACGGCGAAACAGGTGGCGGACGCGCAAAAAATGACGACTATCGCCTGTGTGCAGAATCTCTACAACGTGGCGAACCGCCAGGATGACGCGCTTATCGACAGCCTGAATGCGCAGGGCATTGCCTTTGTGCCGTTCTTCCCGCTCGGCGGGTTTACGCCGTTGCAATCCAGCGAGTTGAATGATGTCGCGCAGGCATTGGGCGCCACGCCAATGCAGGTCGCGCTGGCGTGGCTGTTGCAGCGTTCGCCAAATATTCTGCTTATTCCGGGAACCTCTTCCCCGCAGCATTTGCAGGAAAATCTGGCCAGTGCGCAGCTTGAACTGCCGCCAGAAGCGCTGGCGACATTGAACGGTATTGGTGCGTAATAAGATGTGTGCCGGATGGCGCGTAAACGCTACTCCGGCCTACGTTGTGGCATCGCTACGGTCGATGGTCGCTACCGATTCCCGGCACACTAATTCGCCCTGATGGGCGCTCGGCGGCGTTTCATCCGGCATCAACACAATCGCCACCGCGTGGCGGATCATCTCATCCATCGGCACGTGAAGGGTGGTGAGCGCCGGGTTGTAATATTTGCCAATCACCGAATCATCGAACCCCGCAAGGGAAACATCCTGCGGTAAGCGTAATCCTGCTTGCTGGCAGGCTTTTGCCACGCCAATTGCCATATCATCATTGCCCGCCAGCACACAGGTAAATGGCACATTGCGGGCCAGCAATTCACGCCCGGCTTCATAGCCGCTGTCGGTGCTCCAGCTGCCGCGCACCAGCAATTGCGGATCCGGCTCGATACCGGCCTTGCGCAGCGCATTCTCATAACCCGCTAAACGGCTCTCGCCCGTCGGCGAGCCTTCTGAACCGGCAACAAACGCGATACGCGTATGTCCCTGCGCCAGCAGATGCGCCATCATCGTTTCGCAGCTTTGCTGATGATCGACATACACGCACTGGTGGCGGTGGCGAATCAGCTCGCGGTTGATCACCACAATTGGCGTTTCGCTGTTATCGATAATCTCGTCGAGTTCCTCGACCGTCAGGTATTTGGGGTAAATCATGATTGCTTCACAACGCAGCGACAGCAGCAGGTCGATGGCGTCGCGCTCTTCCTGCGCACTGTGTTTACCGTCGGCCAGTACCAACTGGCGGCCATGCATTTCGCTGTCCGTCGCCGCGTGGTAAATCATGCTGGAGAAGAACGGGCCATTGTACAGACCGTTAGTGATAACCAACCCCACCGAGTTGGTTTTGTTGTTGGCAAGGTTGCGCGCCAGTTGGTTTGGCTTGTAACCCGTTTCGTCAATCGCCTGCATAATGCGGGCTTTGACCTCCTCGCGGACAAAAACTTTGCCATTCAGCGCGCGCGATACTGTCGCTTTGGAGACGCCCGCCAGCCGGGCGACATCCAGTATCGTTACCATTATTCAACCTCACTCTTATTTTTATGCTGCTCAGGCCAGCGACATCAGCGGCACGCCCACGGTGACCGCGCCCTGCGACTGGTGGCGGGTAAGCGTAAATTCATCGCTATTGACCACCAGCACCGGCGTCGTCAGATCGTATCCTGCCTGCTCAATGTGCTCTTTATCGAATGCCAGCAGCGGTGTGCCTGCGCTCACTCTGTCGCCCTCTTTGACCAACGGCGTAAAATACTGCCCCTGTAAATTAACGGTATTGAGGCCGACATGGATCAATAATTCTGCACCATTATCACATATCAGGCCGATAGCGTGATGAGAGTCAATCAATGTTGCGACCTGCGCATCACAAGGCGCAACAACTTTACCTTCGTGAGGAATAATGGCGATGCCATCGCCCAGCACTTTGCCGGCAAAAGCTTCATCTTTCACACTTTCCAGCGCAATCACTTCGCCTTTTATCGGGCTTAGCATCTGCAACGAACCGACGGTCAGCGGCGCGTTTGTTTCCGGCTGGATTTCTTCAACCGGGTCGTCAAAACCAACAAACTGCACCATCACAACGGTCAGCACAATCGCTGTGCCGGCGCCTGCCAGTTCGCCAATAAAGGACATTGGCGCTTCAGGGCTAATGGCGTTCACCAGCGTAAACAGACCCGGCAATGCGGCATAGGCGTAATAAAGGCTGCCAAAGAGACTCGCGACCACGGCACCGATCGCCCCGCCAATGCAGCCGCAGATAAACGGCTTTTTGAAGCGTAACGTCACGCCGTAAATCGCCGGTTCGGTGATACCAAAAATGGCCGTTACGCCTGCCGACAGGGAGGTGGCTTTCAGTTGCTTGTTGCGGCTTTTGATAAACACGCCGAACACTGCCGCCATCTGGCCGATCACCGCGATGGTCTGGTAGGCCTGGAAAGAGTCATAACCCTGGGTGTCGAAGTTGGCCATGATCACCGGCGTAATGCCCCAGTGCACGCCAAAAATCACAATCACCTGCCACACGCCACCAATAATCGCCGCCGCCAATGCCGGAGCCGCATGGAACAGGGCGTTATAACCGTTCGCCACGCCGAGTGCCGCCCAACTGGTTATCGGCCCAATGACAATTAACGTTAGCGGCACGATCACCACAAAACAGATGAGCGGCGTAAGCAGCGGGCTAATCACGTCCGGCAGCCATTTTTCCACGCGGCGCTCAAACCAGGAGAGCGCCCAGACGAGGAACAGCGGCGGCAGCACCGACGAGGTATAGACTGTTTCCGCAAGCGGGAAGAAGAGGAATTTCACTTCGCTACCGGCGGCGATTTTCCCTGCCAGCGTTGTCCACTCCGGGTTTATCAGCGCACAGCAGCAGAGCACGGCAATAAAAGGGTTACATTTGAAATGGCGCGCGGCGGTAATGGCAATAAATACCGGCAAGAAGGCAAACGGCGTCCATGACATAAAGTTGAGCACCGCAAATGTGCCGGTGGATTTGATATCCGCATCCGCCAGACCGAGCAGGATCAGCAGGCCTTGCAAAATCCCGGCGGCGGCAAGGATATAAACGATGGGCGCAAACACCGCCGACATGGTGGCGATCACCGCATCCAGCCAGCGTGTTTTCTGCGGTGCGCTGTTGTCGCGCTCTTTCACCATGCCGCTGAAGGCGCTAAACACATCGGCGACGTGAGTGCCAATCACCACCTGGAACTGTCCGCCGCTTTCCACCACCGCAATCACGCCGGGCAGGCTCTGCACATTCGCTTTCGCCGTTTCGGGCGTTTTATTCAGCACCAGCCGCAGACGCGTGGCGCAGCGGGAGAAGTTGCTGATGTTCTCTTCACCGCCAACTTCCCGAAGGATATCACTCGCTAACTTGTTGTAATCCCTGATAACGGCCATTTTTATTTACCTTTTATTATCGGAAACTGAGTAGGTGTAACTGGGTGAAACCGGTTTCATGCTGGCCTGGTGAGGACCTTGCGCAACCGGTTTCATGGAGAAATGCGAGCTAAATCACTCCATGATTTGTGGTAGGGGGAGGAAGACGAACCAGTAAAGTTTGTTAGGGTAAGCTTGAAAGGCAGAGTAGTTTTTTTGGTGAAAACTCAGAGCCAACCGTGTTTCATTTAGTACGGATCGGTTTTTACCCTTGAGTTTATAGCCTAATGGCTATAATGTTCGCCGATAGCGGGAAAGCTATGAGGGAACGATAATGTGGGATGTCATAACAACGGAGCGTTTCGATGTTTGGTTTTATCTACAGCCTGAGCTTTTGCAGGATGAAATTTTGGCTGCTTTCAGAATACTGGGCGAATTTGGACCCAACCTTGGACGCCCCTATGTCGATACCGTCAAAGGATCTAAATACGTGAATATGAAAGAGTTAAGAATTCAATTTTCGGGTAATCCTGTTCGGGCATTTTTTGCTTTTGACCCCAGGCGGCAAGCCATTGTGTTATGTGCTGGAGATAAGACTGGCGTTAATGAGAAACGATTTTATAAAGACATGATCAAAATCGCAGATGCAGAGTTCAGCCTTCATCTACGAAATAAGGAGTTAACATGGCAACCTTAGATGAGCTTTTAGCAAAACGTAGCCCTGAAAGCCTGGCGCGCATTGAAGCCCGAGTTGATGAACTGCGCCGGAACATTGTTTTGAGCCAACTGCGTGAGGAACTCAATATTTCCCAGACTGAGCTTGCCGTGGCTATGGGGGTGAAACAGCCGACATTGGCGAAAATCGAGCAGCCCGGAAATGATCCGCGCCTTTCAACCCTTAAACGTTACGTTGCTGCATTGGGTGGTGAATTAAGCATTGATATCACTTTACCGACAGGCAAGCGCGTCGCATTTCATATCTGACATTAATGTTGTGAATACGTTGCCGGAAGGCACCTGCACCTTAACCGGCCTACACTCCCGTAGGCCCGGTTTTTTCACGAATGTTCCGTTATCGCCTGCGCGGCGCAAATCAGCGCCAGGTGGCTTAAGCCCTGCGGCAAGTTGCCGCTCCATTTCCCGGTGCGGACATCAAACATCTCATTGAAGGTATCGACATTCCCTTTGTCGCAGATGCAGTTGAGGATCTCATCCATCGTCTTTTTCGCCTGCTCAATGTCGCCCATTGCCGCCCAGGCTTCCGCCAGCCAGAAAGAGCACGCGACAAAAGTGTTTTCCTCTTCCTGCACGCCGCTGTAGCGGTACGTCATGGCGCAGCCGTCGCCCAACTCTTCGCGTATCGCCCGGTAGGTGGATAACATGCGCTGCGGATTGACCTTATTGCCGTAGTGATGAACCAGCGCCAGCGACGCATCCAGCCGACCGTCGCTTTGTGGGTAAAAGAGATAAGCCTGTTTGCTCTCCGACCAGCAGTGGCTTTCAATCCAGTCGCGGATCCGATCGCGCTCACGCTCCCAGCGGCCCACCCAGGTCGGTTCAATAGACATCTCTTTTGCCATTTGCAGCGCCATATCCAGTGCCATCCAGCACGCCATTTTCGAATGGGTATAGTGCTGATGCTCGGGCAACTCCCAAATGCCGCAATCTTTTTGCCGCCAGTGATCGGCGCAGCAATTTGCCAGCTCGCCGAGCAAGCGCGATGTTCGCAGATCCAGCACATGCCCGGCCTTCACAAACAGTTGCGCCGTCGCCAGCATGTCGCCGTACATACTGAGCTGGAGCTGATCCTGAGCATTATTCCCCACCCGAACCGGGCGGGAATCCTTAAACCCGCGCAGGGGCGGATACGTTTCGCGCGGCACTCTATCGCCTTCCAGCGTGTAGCAAGCCTGCAACTCTACGCCGTGGCGAATAATCGTTTTTGATAACCAGGAAAACGCGGCCTTACACTCTTCCAGCGCGCCGAGAAAGGCGAAGGCTTTAATGATCAGACACGCATCGCGCACCCAGGCATAGCGGTAGTCATAATTTTTCTCTTTCCCGACCCTTTCCGGGATCGAGGTTGTCGCCGCCGCTGCAAGGGCTCCGGTGGGTGAATACCAGAGAAACTTCAACGCCAGCGCCGAGCGCCCGACATGGTTTCGATAACTCCCTGCATAATTGAGACTTTTCGACCAGTCGACCCAGGCGGTATGGCTGGTTTCGATTCGCTCATCAATAGCCGCAAGATCGGGCACCGCCAGCGGCTCTTTCTCAGTGACCAGCAAGGCGATCAGCGTGCGACGCCCAGGCACGGCGGTTAGCGTGCCGCGGATCTGTTCATCATCCAGACACGTAATCTCGACATCCTCGCTGGTGCGCAGCATCGCCATTAAATCTGCAATATGGTAGACGTTGCCGTGCGAGGTCTCATGCAGCCAGGGGGAACAGGTCTCCGCCCGCGTACCGAAACGCAGCGCGAGCGTCATCGTCACTTCACCTTCAATCCCCTCCACGCGCCGCGCCAGTTCGCTCCACGGCAGGCGGCCCGCCAGCGTGCTGTTAATCGACTCGGTCACCCGCACTTTGCCGGTATCGGTGGTAAAGATGGTTTCCAGTACATTGCTGTCATCGCGATAGCGGCGCGTTACGCTGTAGGGCTGCCCCGGTTCAAGCTGAAAAAAACCGCCAATACCGGGGTCGAGCAGGCGGTCAAAAAGCGGGGAAGAATCCAGGTTTGGCGCACACCACCAGTCAATGGAGCCATCGGGCGCGATTAACGCAACGGATCGGCCCTCGCCAATCGCGGCGTAATCGCCAGGCTCGACAAAACCATTTTCCCGGACGGGAGACGTGTATTGCGCGTTCTTCACGGTATTTGTTGTCCTGTGCAGAGGGGGAAATGCAGACGTGGCCGCCGGGCGGCGACCACGCAGGTTGGCATGAAAACCGGGTTTTACAACGTACCGGTACCGCCATCGGAGCACCATACCTGACCGGAGCTGTAGCTGCTTTCCGCCGACGCCATGGTCACGTACAGCGGCGCAATTTCCACCGGCTGGCCTGGACGTTTGAGCGGCGCGCTGGCACCGAACTGCTGCACTTTTTCCTGCGGCTGACCGCCACTGGATTGCAGCGGCGTCCAGTATGGCCCCGGCGCAACCGCATTCACGCGAATACCTTTCTCGCCAAGCTGCTGGGCAAGGGATTTAGTAAACGCCACAATCGCTGCTTTCGTTTGCGCGTAATCCAGCAGGATCGGGCTTGGCTGGTACGCCTGCACCGACGAAGTGTTAATGATGCTGGCCCCGCGTGGCAGGTATTCGACCGCCGCTTTGGTTATCCAGAACATGGCATAGACGTTGGTTTTAAAGGTCGCGTCAAAGTCTTCCGTGGAAAGGGTCAGGATAGACTCGTTGAACTGCTGGCGACCGGCGTTATTCACCAGAATATCCAGCCCGCCCAGGCCATCCACCGCCTCTTTCACCAGCTTCTTACAGAAATCTTCAGAGCGGATATCGCCTGGAATGGCGATCGCTTTGCGGCCTTCGGCTTCGATCAGTTTGATAACTTCAGCCGCATCGGACTCTTCTTCCGGCAGGTAGCCAATCGCGACATCCGCGCCTTCGCGGGCATAGGCAATGGCGACAGCGCGGCCGATACCAGAATCACCGCCGGTGATAAGCGCCTTGCGCCCGGTCAAACGGCCAGAACCACGATAGCTGGTTTCGCCATGATCCGGCACCGGGATCATCTTGCTGGCAAGACCGGGAGGCGTTTGCGGTTGTTCGGCAAAAGGAGGATTTGGGTACTGCGGCGCTAATGTGTTTTTAGGGCTTTGCTCTGCCATGCTTTCTCCTTAAACGTTATGTAGACACGTTTTTAAGCCTGGCATAGATGTGAGCATTGTCACGTTACGGCTGCGCAAAATATGCGCATGTAAAAAATGCCGGCAGCGGAAAAGGGGTTTCCCGCTGCCAGCTGATATCAGTCGAGATCGGCCCCGTTACTGGCGATCACTTTCTTGTACCACCAGAAGGATTTCTTGCGGCTGCGGGCCAGCGTACCGTTACCGGTATCGTCTCTGTCGACATAAACAAACCCGTAGCGCTTGCTCATCTCGCCAGTGGACGCCGCCACCAGATCGATACAGCCCCAGGTGGTGTAACCGATAACCGGGATCCCGTCTTCAATCGCATCGCCCATCGCGCGGATATGCTCGCGCAGGTAGCTAATGCGGTAATCATCTTCAATCTCGCCGTTGGCGTTGATTTCATCTTTCGCGCCCAGCCCGTTTTCCACCAGGAACAGCGGTTTCTGGTAGCGGTCGTACATCATGTTCATGGTGATGCGCAGACCAAGCGGGTCGATGCCCCAGCCCCATTCGCTCAATTCAACGTGCGGGTTACGCAGGGATTTGACGATATTCGCCGCGCTGGTGTTATTGGCGTTCATATCCGCCGAAGCACAGCGCGAGGCGTAATAGCTGAACGAAACAAAATCGACGATGTTCTTGAGGATCGCGTCATCCCCGGCTTCTTTGACAATCTGCACGCCTTTCTCACGAAACACGCGGGCGGAGTAAGCCGGGTAGCTGCCGCGCGCCTGCACATCGATAAAGAATAGATTTTCGCGATCTTTTTCCAGCGCCGTCCAGACATCGGCCGGTTTGCAGGAATACGGGTAGAAATTGCCGCCCGCCAGCATGCAGCCAACCTGGTTTTGCGGGTTCACTTCATGGGCGATTTTGGTCGCCAGCGCGCTGGCAATCAGCTCATGATGCGCGGCCTGGTATTTCACCTGATCCTGATTTTCGCCTTCCTCGAACACCAGCCCGGCACCGGAGAAGGGGCTGTGCAGCATAATGTTGATTTCGTTGAAGGTCAGCCAGTACTTCACCAGCCCATCGAAGGCTTCAAAGCAGGTACGGGCGTAACGGGTGAAAAACTCCACCATTTTGCGGTTACGCCAGGAGCCATACTCAATTACCAGATGCATCGGCACATCGAAATGGCACAGCGTCACCAGCGGCTCAATGTTGTACTTTTTGCACTCTTCAAACACCGAACGGTAAAAAGCGATGCCTTCCGGGTTTGGCGTCAGTTCATCCCCTTTCGGGTAGAGGCGGCTCCAGGCAATTGAGGTGCGAAACACCGTAAAGCCCATCTCCGCCATCAGGGCGATATCCTCTTTGTAGCGGTGATAAAAATCGATCGCCTCATGGCTCGGGTAATATTCGTCATCGCGCAAGGCAAAGCGTTTTTCCTGACCCAGTTTGACCGGCAGACGGTTCGCGCCGTGCGGGATCATATCGACGGTGGTCAGCCCTTTGCCGCCCTCCAGATATCCCCCTTCCGACTGGTTGGCGGCCAGTGCGCCGCCCCATAAAAATCCTTGCGGAAATACAGCCATGCGTTACCTCGCTTTATTAATCAGGCTTGTGCTTCTTTAACAGTGACCGGCTGCGCCGTTGGTGCTTTGTTCTCAGTTTCGACCGGAATATCCTCAAACCCGAGCAGCAGCGTCAGCACAAAGGACAACACCACCGCCAGCGCCATCACGCCGAACACCCAGACAATGGTCATCGGGTTTGCCGGATCGAAGAACTGCACGCTGGTAAATAACCCCGGGGCCGCCATCGAGTGGCTGGCAAGCCCGGCAATGCCAGCGACCGCGCCGCAGATAAAGCCGCTAATTAAGCTGGCGATAAGCGGGCGTTTCAGGCGCACTGCGACACCGTACAGCGCCGGTTCGGAGATCCCGGCAAGAATAGCGGACGCTGCCGCCGCCATTGCAGTCTGACGCAGTTCCGGGTTTTTCGTTTTCCACGCCACCGCCAGCGAAGAGCCGCCGAGAGACAGGTTCGCGCCGATTTCCGACGGCATCACCATGCCTTCTTTACCGGTTTCGGCAATGGTCTGAATAATGGTTGGCGTAAAGACGCGGTGCATCCCGGTCATCACCAGCAGCGGCCACAGCGCGCCCATAATGGCAACGGAGAGCCAGCCAAGATAGCCGTGAATGGTGTAAACCAGCGCGGAAATCGCGCTACCGATCCAGATCCCCAACGGGCCAATCAGCACAATCGCCAGTGGCGCGGCAATCAACACGATCAGCATCGGTTTGAGGAAGTTTTTCGTCACCGCCGGGGTGATGCGATCCACCCAGCGCTCAATGTAAGAGAGGCACCAGGTCATCACCAGCGCCGGGATAACCGTGTAGGTGTATTTCACCGCGGTCACCGGGATCAGCGCGAACTCTACATGCTCGCCCTGTGCGGCTTTCGCCATTAAATCAATAAAACTCGGGTGCACCAATACACCGGCAATCGCAATCGCCAGCGACATATTGGTTTTGAATTTAACGGCAGCCGAGGCGGCCACCATCAGCGGCAGGAAGAAGAAGGCCCCATCGCCGATCACCGTCAGAATAGTCAGCGTTGAGGAACCCTTTGGCAGCGCGCCGGACATCTCCAGCATCATCGCCAGCAGTTTGACCATCGACCCGCCGATGATCGCCGGGATCAGCGGTGACATGGTGCCGATCAGCGCATCGAGAATGCCCGCGCCAATGCGTCGCAGCGTCAGCTTCTGGTTGGTTTGCACCTCGACCGGCTGCATATCCTGTGGCAGCAGGCTGACCACTTCGCGAAACGCCTGGGAAACGGTGTTACCAATAATCACCTGGCACTGGTTGTCGTTACGAACCACGCCCATTACGCCGCTCACGCTTTTTAACGTGGCACTGTCGATGCGCGTTTCATCTTTCACCACGAAGCGCAGACGCGTCATGCAGTGCGTTACGGCGGCGATGTTATCGACTCCGCCGAGCGCATCCACTACCGAGCGGGCTAACGGTGCATAATTCTTAGCCATTTTATTTTTATCCTGTTTAATCAATAGGGTAAGGATTTATCGCACGTTCAGGCGGCGATGAAATAGAAAATAAGTAACCGGTTCCACAAAATCATGATGAGTTTATTTGTAGTGGGCAAGCGCTAAAAATTAGCAATATTCAAAATCGTGATGCAGATCACCATGAAAAGAGAAGGGATAAACCGACGGATCAAGGGTTAACGGTTCCCTTCCTCGCTGCGCCTGAAGTACACTTCGGGTCACGAAATTTGCAGGGGTGTCAAAGATGGCGACAATGCTGGAAGTGGCAAAGCGGGCAGGGGTGTCAAAAGCCACCGTCTCACGCGTGCTAACGGGCAAAGGGTATGTCAGCGAAGAGACAAAAAGCCGCGTGTTTCAGGCGATTAGCGAAAGCGGCTATCGCCCGAACCTGCTGGCACGCAGCCTTGCCAGCAGCAAAACCCAGACGCTGGGTTTAGTGGTCACCAACACCTTGTATCACGGCGTTTACTTTAGCGAGCTGCTCTCTCACGCAGCGCGTATGACCGAAGATAAAGGCCGCCAGTTGCTGCTGGCGGATGGCAAACACAGCGCCGATGAAGAGCGCCAGGCAATCCAGTACCTGCTCGATCTGCGCTGTGACGCCATTATCATCTACCCGCGTTTTCTCAGCGTCGATGAGCTGGATGCGATTATCGACAGCCATTCGCAGCCGATTATGGTGCTTAACCGCCGCTTGCGAAAAAACCTCAGCCATTGCGTTTTTTGCGATCAGCACGTCGCCAGCCAGCGCGCGGTGGCGGAACTGATTGCGCACGGCCACCGGGATATCGCCTTTATCACCGGCTCGCTGGATTCTCCTACTGGTATTGAGCGTTTATCCGGCTATAAAGATGCGCTGGCCCAGCACGGCATTGCTGTGCGTAACGATTTGATTGTCGAAGGGAAATGGACACCGCAGAGCGGCGCTCAGGGAGTGAAAGCATTGCTCTCTCACCAGGCAAAATTCACCGCGCTGGTGGCGAGCAATGACGATATGGCGGTGGGCGCCATTAAGCAGCTTCATGACAGCGGGATTGCGGTGCCGCAGCAGGTCTCGGTCATTGGCTTTGATGATATCGCCATGGCGCCGTTCACCGTTCCGGCGCTGTCCAGCGTCAAAATCCCCGTGACCGGGATGATTAAAGAGACCATCAATCGCCTGATATTTATGCTCGACGGCGGCGATTTTACTTACCAGCGCACGTTCCCCGGCGAATTAATTCTGCGCGACTCCCTGATTTGCGGCCCCCACGCCTGATCTCGTCAGCTGTCATCGTCACTTGTGTCGATGACAGCACCCGCTTTTTTTAATCTTCTTACTTAACAACCAGTTAAAAACTGGCACGCTTTATGAATACTCCCGCGGGACAAGGCTCTTAGCTGGAGAAAATAATGAACCGATTTATTATGGCCGACGCCGCAAAATGCATTGGCTGTCGCACCTGTGAGGTCGCCTGCGTGGTCTCTCACCAGGCGCAGCAGGATTGCGCGGCGCTCACCCCGGAAACCTTTTTACCGCGTATTCATGTCATCAAAGGCGTCAATGTGTCGACGGCAACGCTCTGTCGTCAGTGCGAAGACGCACCCTGCGCCAACGTCTGCCCGAACGGCGCAATCCGCCGTGATGAAGGGTTTGTGCATGTGATGCAGGAGCGCTGCATTGGCTGCAAAACCTGCGTGGTGGCGTGTCCCTACGGCGCAATGGAAGTGGTCGTGCGCCCGGTGATCCGCCACAGCGGCGCGGGGTTAAACGTACGGGCCGAGAAAGCCGAAGCCAACAAATGCGATCTCTGTCACCACAGTGAAAGCGGCCCGGCCTGTATGCAAGTCTGCCCGACCAAAGCGCTGGTCTGTGTCGATCGTAATTTACTGGAACAGATGAGCGCGGAAAAACGACGTCGCGCCGCGCTGGACAGCAATGTGTCCATCATGTTCTAACTCATCCCCTTTCACTTTTAACAGGTCTGTTACTGATGAAAAAGATCACAAGTGTTTGCCCATACTGCGGCGCGGGCTGCAAATTAAAACTGGTTGTTGAAGACGGAAAAATCATTCGCGCGGAAGCCGCCGACGGCCATACCAACCAGAATGAACTGTGCCTGAAAGGTTACTACGGCTGGGATTTTCTCAACGACACCAAACTGCTGACCCCACGCCTGACCCAGCCGATGATCCGCTATCAAAAAGGCGGCAAATTAACCCCGGTCACCTGGGAAGAGGCGATTCGCTACACCGCAAAACGTCTGAGTGAGATCAAGGCCAAATTCGGCCCGCGCGCCATCATGACCACCGGTTCTTCACGCGGCACGGGCAACGAAACCAACTATGTGATGCAAAAATTTGCCCGTGGCGTGCTGAATACCAATAACGTCGACTGCTGCGCCCGCGTATGCCACGGCCCCTCTGTCGCCGGGTTGCAGGAAACCCTTGGTAACGGCGCGATGAGTAACTCCATCGGTGATATTGAAAACTCCAGTTGCCTGTTAGTTTTCGGCTACAACTGCGCCGATTCGCACCCGATCGTGGCGCGCCGGGTGGTCAAAGCGAAACAAAAAGGGGCGAAAATCATTGTTTGCGACCCGCGTCGCATTGAAACCGCGCGCATTGCCGATCAGCATCTGCAACTGAAAAACGGCTGCAATATGGCGCTGGTTAACGCCTTTGGTTACGTGCTGCTTGAAGAAGAACTCTACGATAAAAATTATGTCGCCAGCTTCACCACCGGGCTGGAGGCTTACCGCGAAACGGTGAAAGATTACGCGCCGGAAGCGGTAGAACACCTGACCGGCGTACCGGCAAAACAGGTGCGCCAGGCAATGCGCACCTACGCCGCCGCGCCGTCTGCCACCATTATGTGGGGTATGGGCGTTACGCAGTTTGGCCAGGCGGTGGATGTGGTTAAAGGCCTCTCCAGCCTTGCGCTGCTCACCGGTAACCTTGGCCGGGAAAATGTCGGCGTCGGCCCGGTACGTGGGCAAAACAACGTGCAGGGCGCGTGCGATATGGGTGTCATTCCTAACCAGTTCCCCGGTTATCAGGATGTGGTGAACCCGCAGGTGCGGGCTAAATTCGCTAACGCCTGGGGCATCGATCCGGCGGTGATGGACGATAAAGTCGGCGTGCGTATTACCGAAGTGCCGCACCTGGCGCTGGAAGGCAAAGTGAAAGCCTACTACATCATGGGCGAAGATCCGTTGCAGACCGAAGCGGATTTAGGCCTGGTGCGCAAAGGCTTTGCAGCTCTCGATTTGGTCATCGTGCAGGATATCTTTATGACCAAAACTGCCGAACAGGCGGATGTGCTGCTGCCCGCCACCTCCTGGGGCGAACACGGCGGCGTCTTTACCTGTGCCGATCGCGGTTTCCAGCGGTTCGAAAAAGCTATAGAGCCGAAGTACAACGTCAAACGTGACTGGGAAATTATCAGCCTCATTGCGACTGAAATGGGCTACCCGATGCATTACGACAACAACCAGCAGATTTGGGATGAGCTGCGCGAGTTGTGCCCGCTGTTTTACGGCGTCACCTACGAAAAAATGGGCGATATGGGCCATGTGCAGTGGCCGTGCCCGACGCTGGATCACCCCGGCACGCCGTATCTCTACCAGAACAACAAATTCGATACCCCGGACGGCAAAGGCCACCTGTTCGCCGCCCCCTGGCGCGCGCCTGCCGAGCGCCCGGATAACGAATTCCCGCTGGTACTCTGTACGGTGCGCGAAGTGGGGCACTACTCCTGCCGTTCGATGACCGGCAACTGCGCGGCGCTGCAAACCCTCGCGGATGAACCGGGTTTTGTGCAGATCAACCCGCAAGATGCAGAAGCACTGGGCGTCAAAGACCGCCAACTGGTATGGGTCGAATCCCGCCGCGGCAAAGTGATTACCCGTGCGGATGTGAGTGAGCGTATCAATCAGGGCAGCGTTTATATGACCTACCAGTGGTGGGTTGGCGCGTGCAACGAGCTGACCCAGGATAATCTCGACCCGATTTCCAAAACGCCGGAGACCAAATATTGCGCAGTCAGGGTGAGTGCGATCAACGATCAGCCCTGGGCCGAAGAGTACACTCGGAGCACCTATCAACAGATGAAGACGCGCCTGCGCAATGCGGCGATGCAATGATGATATGAGCAATAGCAACGGTGTTTGCTTACGTGTGTACGGTAAAGTGCAAGGGGTGGGCTTCCGCCCCTTTGTCTGGCAACTGGCGCAGCAGCTTGCGCTAAAGGGCGATGTCTGTAACGACGCGCAGGGTGTGGAGGTTCGTCTGCTTGGCGATGCAGATAACTTCCTCGCCCTGCTGCAACAGCACTGCCCGCCGCTGGCGCGCATTGATCGTGTTGAGCACCAGCCTTTTCACTGGCAACCCGTCCCGCAAGATTTCACAATTCGTCACAGCGCGGGCGGCGCGATGAACACCCAAATCGTCCCCGATGCGGCAACCTGTCCCGCGTGTCTTGCGGAGATGTTCAACCCCGCTGAGCGCCGCTTTCGCTACCCGTTTATCAACTGCACCCATTGCGGGCCGCGCTTTACCATTATCAACGCCATGCCCTATGACCGGCCTTATACGGTGATGGCGGCGTTTCCGCTGTGCCCGGCCTGTGAGGCGGAGTACCGTAACCCGCTGGACCGGCGTTTTCACGCTCAACCGGTGGCCTGCCCGGACTGCGGGCCGCAACTGGCGTGGCGTGATAACAGCTACCGTGCGACAGGCGAAGAGGCGCTGCAAATGGCCGTCGCGCTGATAAAAAGCGGCGGCGTGGTGGCGGTGAAAGGCATCGGCGGGTTTCATCTTGCTTGCGATGCCAGTAACCAGGCGGCTGTGTTGCACCTGCGTACGCGCAAACAGCGCCCGGCGAAACCGCTGGCGGTAATGCTGCCAAACGGTGACGGGCTGGCAACGGATGCGCAGCGCCTGCTTTCAACGCCTGCCGCGCCGATTGTGCTGGTGGAAAAATCCAGCCTCAGCGGCCTGTGTGACGCCATTGCCCCAGGGCTTGATGAAGTCGGCGTGATGTTACCGGCAAACCCGCTGCAACATTTACTGGCGCAGGCGTTACAGCGCCCGCTGGTGATGACCTCTGGCAATCTCAGCGGCAAACCGCCCGCTATCAGCAATGCGCAAGCGCTGGACGACCTGACACACATCGCTGACGGTTTCCTGCTGCATAACCGCGATATTGTGCAGCGCATGGACGATTCTGTAGTGCGGGCGAGCGGTGAAATGCTCAGGCGCTCCCGAGGTTATGTGCCGGATGCGTTGCCGCTTCCCAACGGTTTTCGCGCTATTCCGCCGTTGCTGTGCCTTGGCGCGGACATGAAAAACACCTTCTGCCTGGTGCGCGGCGACAGTGCTGTGCCGGGGCAGCATTTCGGTGATTTAACCGATGATGGCGTAGAAGCGCAGTGGCGAAACGCGCTGCGCCTGATGCAGCACATCTACGATTTCACCCCGCAACAGCTGGTGGTGGATGCTCACCCGGCGTATCGCACCCGCCAGTGGGCAGAAAGTGAAGGTTTGCCGCTGCAAACGGTGCTGCACCATCACGCCCACGCCGCCGCCTGCCTCGGTGAGCATGGCTGGCCGCTCAATGGCGGAGATGTCATTGCGCTGACGCTTGATGGCATCGGCATGGGCGAGGGCGGGGCGTTGTGGGGCGGCGAGTGTTTGCGGGTCAATTACCGCGAGTGTGAACACCTCGGCGGCCTGCCTGCGGTAGCGCTGCCGGGCGGTGATGTCGCCGCCAGGCAGCCGTGGCGTAATTTGCTGGCCCAGATGCTGGCGTTTGTGCCCGGTTGGCAAAACTACCCGGAAACGGCGGAAATCCAGCAGCAGAACTGGCCGCTACTGGCGCGGGCAATCGAGCGGGGTATTCAATCGCCGCTGGCGTCATCCTGCGGGCGACTGTTTGATGCAGTTGCCTGCGCGCTCGGCTGTGCGCCGCGGGAACTCAGTTATGAAGGCGAGGCCGCCTGTCGGCTGGAAGCGCTGGCGCGTCAGGTTGCAAACGTTGAGCACCCTGTCATTTTGCCGCTGCGCGACAATCTGCTCGATCTGGCGAGCTTCTGGCAGACGTGGCTGAACTGGCAGGCTGCGCCGGAGCAACGGGCATGGGCGTTTCACGATGCGCTGGCGCGGGGATTTGCACAGCTTATGCGGGAACAGGCAACACCGAGAGATATCCACACGCTGGTGTTCAGCGGCGGCGTGCTGCATAACCGCCTGCTCAAGCGCCGCTTACAGCACTATCTGGCGGATTTCCAGTTGCTGTTTCCCCACCAGCTCCCGGCCGGGGATGGCGGGATTGCCTTCGGCCAGGGGCTGGTGGCAGCGGCGCGGGCTATACCGCCAGCGCTTTAAGCAGGGCAAACGCTTCTTTCATCCGATCTTCGCTGACGACAAACGCACGAAGTTTGTCGTCGCTATCCATCCCTTTCGCCACCATGCCGACGGCGTCGGTGGCAACCTGCCAGCGCAGATCGGCGCGATGAGTTTCGCCAGCCAGATGCAGCGGCATCAGCGGCGTTTTCACTTTCACCAGCATTGCGGGCAGCGTCAGTTGCGCCGGGTTGCCAGTGAGGTTTTTCGCCAGCGTCAGCGCGCTAAGCTGGATAGGTTGCAGGAATGGCAATACCCGACCGTTGATCTCAGCGCAATCACCCAGCGCGAAGATATTCGGATTGCTGGTTTGCAGCATGCCGTTTACCACAATCCCGCGCCCGGTTTCCAGCCCGGCGGCCTGCGCCAGCGCGCTATGCGGCAACAGACCGGTGGCGGCGACCACCACATCGGCGTCGACAAAACGTTCATCATCAAGCTGCGCGCGCACGCCGTTTTCACGCTCATCAAGCTGCGTTAAGCGCGATGAGAGCAGCAGTCGCACGCCCATTGCTGTCAGGCAGTGTTGCAGGCGACCGCTCACTTCCGGTGGCATCAGCGAAGGCAGAATGCTCGCCGCGTTATCCAGCACGGTCACGGTTTTTCCCGCGCGGCGAAAATCCATCGCCAGCTCGCAGCCAATCAGCCCCGCGCCGACAATCAACACGCTGTTGGCATCGCGCAGTTTGGCTTCGCAGGCGTGATACTCCTGCAAGCTGTTGAGCGTCAGCATCTGTTCGCGCCCCGGCAGCGGCGGCACAAACGCTTTCGCCCCGGTTGCCAGCACTAATTTGTCGTACTGCCACTGTTTGTCCGCGCTTTTCACCACCTGCGCGTGGGTGTCGATAGCGGAGACAAAAGTGTAGGGGAACAGCCGCAAGTTAAACTGCTCGGCAAACTCACCCGCCGTCTGGCGAATCAAATCGTCGGCGCGCTGCGCCTGGCTAATGACATGGCTGAGATCCGGTTTGTTGTACTCTTCCATGCCGTCGGCGGCGATCAGGGTTAGCGGCACGTTGCTATCCAGTTTGCGGATATTTTTCACCAGCGTCCGGGCGGCGAAGCCCGAACCGATAATCACAATGCCTGCGCTCATTTTGCCTCCACTGCCAGTTCGTCAAACACCTCTTTGCCGAGCGAACACTCCGGGCAAAGGAAGTTGTCCGGCACCTCGCTCCACGGCGTACCGGGCGCGACATCCTGCATCGGCTCGCCTTTTTCCGGGTCGTAAATCCACTGACAAACACTGCACTGCATACTCGGGCCGAGATCCGCAACGGCTGCCGCGGCACAGGCGCAGGCTTCTTTTTCTGCGGGTTTGCTTACGGGTTCCGGCAGCGGGGCGAGCGCCCACTGGCGGGCAATCTCGCGCCCGTGCTGGCGGCACACTTCCAGCGCGTCCATGTCCGGTCGCCATTTCGCTTTCAGGCTGACGGACATCTCAAAGCCAGCATCCTGTAGACGGGTAGAGAGACGGTCAACCGCGCCGCCGCTCCAGCCGTGGGATCCAAATGCGCCGGCGCGTTTGTTACGAAAGCGCAGACCGGTTATCTCTTCCACCAGCCCGGCGATTTTCGGCATCATCACGTTGTTCATGGTCGACGTGCCGACCAGCACACCTTTCGAGCGGAAGACATTGGTGAGAATGTCGTTTTTGTCGCTGCGGGCAACGTTAAAGATTTTCACCGCCACGCGCGGATCGACTTCGTTGAGCCCCTGAGCGATGGCGTCGGCCATCATGCGGGTGTTGTTGGACATGGTGTCGTAGAAAATCGTGATGCGATCTTCCTGATAATCTGCCGCCCATTTCAGGTACAGCTCGACGATTTGCGTCGGGTTATCGCGCCATACCACGCCGTGGGAGGTGGCAATCATATCCACTGGCAGGTTGAAGCCGAGGATCTCGGTGATTTTTGGCGTCACCAGGCGGCTGAACGGGGTCAGAATATTGGCGTAGTAGCGCTGGCACTGCTCGAACAGTTCGGCCTGATCCACTTCATCATTGAACAGACGTTCATCGCAGTAGTGCTGACCGAAGGCGTCGTTGCTGAACAGCACGGCGTCGCCGGTCAGGTAGGTCATCATGCTGTCCGGCCAGTGCAGCATCGGCGTTTCAACGAAAATAAGCTGTTTGTCGTTGCCGATATCCAGCGTATCGCCGGTTTTCACCACATGGAAATTCCACTCTGGGTGATGATGGTGACCGTTGATCGAGTCGATGGCGTTATGGGTGCAGTAAATCGGCGTGTTCGGGATGTGGGACATTAGCTCGGTCAGTGCGCCAGCGTGATCCTCTTCGGCGTGGTTGATCACGATGTAGTCGATCATTTCAAGGTCGATCTCGCCGCATAAATTCTGCACGAACTCGCGGCTGAACTTGTGATCGACGGTATCGATCAACACGTTTTTGCCTTCGCGGATCAGGTAGCTGTTATAGCTGCTGCCTTTCAGGGTTTTGTATTCGGTGCCATGAAAATCGCGCACTTCCCAGTCGCGTTGTCCAACCCAGTGAATGTTATTTTTTACATGAATAGCCATGGTGTAAGTCCTGTGCAGTTTTTTCAATTCGATGGCATGGCTATATCAAGTTGCGTGCCAGTTTTTTAATTTATTGATTTATAGCTTTTTATTTATTTTATCGAAAACATAAATGTCATTATGACTATGATAAATACTGTCAATATGACACTATGCATTGTCAAAAAGACAGTGAGGTAAGCATGAGTTTTTCGCTGAATGTGCTGGCAGGCATCGCCATTGAACTGCAAAGCGGTATTGGGCACGCGGACCGTTTCCAGCGGCTGATCACCACCCTGCGCCAGGTGCTGGAGTGCGATGCGTCGGCGTTATTGCGCTACGAAGCGCGGCAGTTTATTCCGCTGGCCATCGACGGGCTGGCGCAGGATGTGTTGGGGCGGCGCTTTACGCTGGAAGGCCACCCGCGACTCGAAGCGATTGCCCGCGCGGGCGATGTGGTGCGTTTTCCCGCCGATAGCTCGCTGCCCGATCCCTACGATGGCCTGATCCCCGGCCAGGAGAGCCTGAAAGTGCATGCCTGCGTCGGGTTGCCGCTGTTTGCCGGGCAGAACCTGATTGGCGCGCTGACCCTTGATGGTATGTCGCCAGATCAGTTCGATACCTTCAGCGATGAAGAGCTGCGGCTGATTGCCGCGCTGGCGGCAGGCGCGCTGAACAATGCGCTGCTGATTGAGCAACTGGAAAGCCAGAACATGCTGCCCGGTGCGCCCGCGACTTTTGAGCAGGTGGCACGCAGCGAAATGATTGGCCTGTCGGCGGGCATGATGCAGTTGAAAAAAGAGATTGATATTGTTGCGCCGTCCGATCTTAACGTGCTGATAAGCGGTGAGACCGGCACCGGCAAAGAGCTGGTGGCGAAGGCTCTCCATGAAGGTTCGCCGCGCGCGGTCAATCCGCTGGTCTATCTCAACTGTGCCGCATTGCCGGAAAGCGTCGCCGAAAGTGAGCTTTTCGGCCATGTAAAAGGGGCGTTTACCGGGGCTATCAGCAACCGTAGCGGAAAATTCGAGATGGCGGATAACGGCACGCTGTTTCTTGATGAGATTGGCGAACTCTCCTTGTCGCTCCAGGCGAAACTATTGCGTGTGTTGCAGTACGGCGATATTCAGCGCGTGGGCGATGACCGCAGCCTGCGGGTGGATGTGCGCGTACTCGCGGCGACGAACCGCGACCTGCGCGAAGAAGTGCTGGCCGGGCGTTTTCGCGCCGATCTGTACCATCGTCTGAGCGTGTTTCCGCTGACGGTACCGCCGCTGCGTGAGCGGGGTGAAGACGTGGTGCTGCTGGCGGGTTATTTCTGCGAGCAGTGCCGTTTGCGTCTGGGGTTGGGCCGCGTGGCGTTAAGCCCCGGTGCGCGGGCGCATCTGCTGAGCTATGGCTGGCCGGGGAATGTGCGCGAGCTGGAACATGCCATTCACCGTGCGGTGGTGCTGGCGCGCGGCACGCGAAACCATGACGATGTGGTGCTGGAAGCGCGTCATTTTGCCCTGAGCGATGAACCCGCAGCGGTTTCGCCGTTGGTCACGCAGCCGGGCGCAGAGCAAAATTTGCGTGATGCGACAGAGGATTTTCAGCGGGCGTTTATCTCCCGCTCGCTGCAAGAGCACGGCGGAAAATGGGCGCCCTGCGCCAGAGCGCTGGAGATGGACGTCGCCAACCTGCACCGGCTGGCGAAACGCCTGGGGCTGAAGGGTTAAAGAATACCGGCCTGGTAAAAGTCCTGAAGGTTGATGGCACCGACCAACTGACCGGCGTCATCCACCACCGGTGCGGCGGCGATTTTGCGCTGCATCAACCGCTCTTTGGCATCCACCGCGCGGCTGCTGGCGTCAAGCGTAATACCGCCCGGTGTCATCGCTTCGCTGACATCTGCCGTTAACGCGCCGCCTGCCACCAGCCAGCGGCGCAGGTCGCCGTCGGTAAAAACACCTTTTACGTGGCGTTCGCTGTCGCATACCGCCACCAGACCCAAACCGGTGCGGCTCAGTTCCAGCATGGCGTCCATCACGCTGGTGGTGAGGATCACCTGCGGAACCTGCTCCTCTTTGCGCATCAGGTGATGCACTTTATTGAGTAGCCGTGCGCCAAGTGCGCCCGCCGGGTGCGAACGGGCGAAATCCTCTTCATCGAAACCGCGCGCCTGCATCACCGCCATCGCCAGCGCATCGCCCATCATCAGCGTATTGACGGTGCTGGAAGTCGGCGCCAGATACATTGGGCAGGCTTCACGTTCCACGGCAATATCCAGCACCGCGTGGGCGGCCAGCGCCAGCGGCGAAAGAGGTTTACCGGTCATTGCCAGCAGCGCAACGGACTTTTCTTCAAGGCGCGGCAGGATCAGATCCAGCTCTTTTGCCGACCCGGAGTAGGAGATAAACAGCATCACGTCCCGGCTTTCAATCATGCCGAGATCGCCGTGCAGCGCTTCCGCCGGATGGACAAAAAAGGCCGGTGTGCCGGTGCTGGCAAACGTAGCGGCAATCTTTTTGCCGATATGGCCCGACTTACCGATACCGGAAACAATCACTTTCCCTTTGCAGCTCAGCACCGTTTCGGCGGCGCGGACAAACGCTTCGCCAAGGCGTTCCGGCAGGCGGCTCGCTTCCTGTAATTCCAGCAGCAGGGTTTGTCGCCCGGCGTTAATTAATGACTCACTCATTCGCTTCTCCGGCAATGATCACTTCGACGCCTTTCTCTTCCAGGGCGGCACGTACGTCCGCTGGGATCCCGGCATCGGTAATCAGTTTGTCGATGCTCTCAAGGCTACAGACAATGTTCGGGCTTTTGCGGCCAAACTTTGAAGAATCGGCCATCAGGATCACTTCCCGCGCGGCGTTGCACATCGCTTTGCTGACGGTAAACACTTCATTGAAAGTGGTGACCCCGGCATTCAGATCGATGCCGTCGGTGCCCATAAACAGTTTGTCGAAACTGAAGTGCTCAAAGGCGTTTTCTGCCAGTTGGCCGTGGAAGGAGGCGGATTTTTTACGGAAGGTGCCGCCGGGCATCAGAATGGTTTGTTCGTTATCCAGCTCTGACAGGGCGTTGACGATATGCAGGCTGTTGGTCATCACCGTGATGTTGTTGAAGTGGCTCAGCAGCGGCACCATTTGCAGCACTGTACTGCCCGCGTCGAGGATAATTGAATCCCCGTCGTGGATGTAGCCAACCGCCGCTTCGGCAATCAGCCCCTTTTGCACGGTATTGATCAGCGTTTTGTGATCGATAGGCGGATCGGCCTCGTCTTTGTTGAGCACTACGCCGCCATAGGTGCGGATCACCGCGCCGGACTGCTCCAGCGCAACCAAATCCTTACGTATGGTCGTCCCCGTGGTGTCGAAGTGATGTGCCAGCTCTTCAACAGAACACTTTCCCTGCTTTTGCAGATGCTCAAGAATTGCCGCCTGACGCTGACGTGGTTTCATAGGCGAAGTTATCCTGCGTTACGTTGCGAAATGATAATTTCGCAAGCTAATAGCGTTCACAACGAAATTATCCATGTTTCATTTTAAGCGCCAATGATAGAGCATTCTGACAACCCGGATCATGGGGAAAGATCACATCAGGCTCTAATTCCTCTCTTTTTATACCTATTAAGTGGTCGATTTTCGCCGGACGGGCAAAGACCGTAATGCCGCGCATCAGTAGTGTGTCGCTGACGCGGTCTTGTTGATCGAAAGCAACCGCCAGCACCACGCGCGGTTTAAAACGCCCGCCGGAGCGCCCAACGCCGACGCGCCCGCGCTGGCACAGGGCATCGAAAGCTTTGTTGAACTGGCGGATTTGCCAGCCACCAAGGGCAAGTTGGCTGAGCCAGGCGATGACGGCGAGGGTTATCAGAGATGAAACCATGAATATCTCCTTAGCGTGATGCCGGATGGCGGCTGCCTTATTCGGCCTGCGGATTTTGCAGACCTGATAAGCGAAGCGCCATCAGGCGGTTATTGTGCTATCAAAACATCACCTGGCCGCCGGTGACATTAATGGACTGGCCGGTGCAGTAAGAGGCTTTGGGGCTGGCGTAAAACATCAGCACATTCAGCACGTCCTGGTAATCGCAGCCGCGTTTGAGCGGCACTTTATCGACGTAATGCTGCTCCACCTCGTCTGCCGGGATACCGAGTTTGCTGGCATACTGCGGGATAAGCGACTGAAACATGGGTGATTTCAACAGGTTGCCAAGCATCAGTGAGTGGACGGTAATGCCGTATTCCGCCAGATCCAACGCCAGGGATTGCGTCAGCCCCACGCCGCCAAATTTCGCCGCGCTGTAGCCGGAGTTGTGTTTACTGCCCACTTTGCCGGATTTGGAGTTGATCTGGATAATGCGCCCTTGAATACCGTCACGGATCA
The DNA here is from genome assembly GCA_030704225.1 of Kosakonia sp. H02. NCBI lineage: Bacteria > Pseudomonadati > Pseudomonadota > Gammaproteobacteria > Enterobacterales > Enterobacteriaceae > Kosakonia > Kosakonia styphnolobii. Next base: position 3,478,173 of record CP131915.1, on the reverse strand, counting down.
TCAGTTTGGCGAACTCGCGTGCGCAGAGGAAATAGCCCACCAGGTTCACCTGCAACGAACGGTCAAAATCGCCGAGGGCGAAATCGCTGATAAACGCCGCTTTGGCGATGCCTGCGCTGTAGACCAGCAAATCGACGCGGCCAAAAATTTCATCCACTCCGCGAGCCAGCGCCAGAACGCTCTGTTCGCTGGTGGCGTCGGCACCAAAGCCATACGCCATGCCTTCACCAAACTCGCTGTTGATCTCCTGGGCGACAGTGGCCGCTTTATCACTCTGAATATCCACAACCGCCACGCGGTACCCTTCTGCGGCAAGCCCACGGCTGAGGAACGCCCCGAGGGTTTGTCCTCCACCAATGACAACGGCAACCTGTTTCATACTCTTCTCCTTACGACTTAAGCGACAAATTTCAAAATGCAGCCGGGGACGATACCGTCCGGCACCGGGCCGGCGACATGTACTGTTCCCGGATATTCCGCCTGCGTCTGTCCATCGAAACGCAGGGTGATATGGCCCAGCTCGCGCAAATTCTGCTCGGCGACGTCGCCAACTGCGGTGACCGGATAGTGCTTGTCACCCAGCTCAAACTGCGCGCCGGGTAATAGTGCGCCCGAGAGCGCACCGTGGTTATGGATAAAACAGAACTCGGCAACATCGGCAGGCGCACCTTCGCGAAAGGTAATCAGCATGTTGTCGCTGAGCGCGTCCGGGGCGCTTTCACCGATATGGGTGATGGTGGTTTGATAAATCACAGTCATACATCACCCCTTATTGATAAATAAAGCCGGAGACAAACCAGGCGATCAGCACCGTTGGCGCGCCGGTTAAAAAGCGACTCACCAGCACCGATGGCACCCCAACGCGGACCGTATCCTGGCGTGCTTCCGCCAGCGACAACCCTACCGGGATAAAGTCGCAGGCCGCCTGGGCGTTAATAGCAAACAGCGCGGGCAGGGCAAGGTGCGGTGGGATATGCCCCTGGCCTATCTGCACGCCAATCAGCACGCCGATGACCTGTGCGATCACCGCGCCTGGGCCGAGGAACGGCGAGAGCAGCGGGAAGGAGCAGATCAGCGCCAGCGTCACCAGACCCAGCGGGTGGCTGGCAAGCGGGGCGAGGCCGTGGGCAATCCAGTCGCCCAGACCAGAGGCCATAATGATGCCGATCAGCGCCGAGACGAAGGCCATAAACGGCAGGATGGTTTTTAACACCGTATCGATGGTGTCGCGTCCGGCCTGGAACAGTACGGCTACCGCTGAACCCATGCCCATGCCGACTTTCGCCAGCAGCCCGTCGCTCTGTTCGGTAATTTTTTTGCTGGTGTCGTAATCTCGCTGTTGCGGCTGTTTCGCTGCGGTGGATTCTCCTTTGTAATAGATGTTTTCTTCTTTTACGCCAGAGACATAGATATCGTCGAGGATGTACTGCGCCAGCGGCCCCGATTTACCCGTTGCGTGAATATTGACCGTGGGGATGCGGCGTTTAGGGTAAATACCGCAGCGCAGCGTGCCGCCACAGTCGATGACGGCGACGCCAATTTCTTCTTCTGGCGGTTCGCCCTCTTTAAAGCCGTCCACCGCTTGCCAGCCGGTAAGCTGTGCCAGCTTGTCGACGATAGCCGGGCGGGTTCCGGCGGTGATATAGACGATTTTCTTCTCTGTGCTGGCGTCAATTTCCAGCGGGCCGCCCCAGCCGCCGGTGCCTTTTTCAATAACGATACGGCTCATGATGTTGCTCCGGCGAGTTGAACATTCTGTTCAAGTTGAATACCCATTTTCTTCTCGAAGACAGCGGTGGTCAGGTCGGTTATCCAACCACGGAAGAAGTTGGTCACCAGACCCACCAGCAGGTAGCTCACCGCCAGCGGCCCCAGGGGTAAACCGAGCGTCGTCAGACCATTAGCAATGCCGAGGTAAACAAACAGCTCGCCAGGGTTAATGTGTGGGAACAGGCCATTCATCGAGTGGCAACTGTATGAGGCCGCAGCGTAATAACTGGGTTTGTACTTCTCTGGCATAAAGCGCCCCAGGCTCAGCGTCATCGGGTTACAAAATACAAACGTGCCGACGCAGGGCAGTAGCAGGTAACGGGCAATCGGGTTACCCGCGCAGCGTTGGGCAAAGTTTTCGATCCGGTGTTGGCCAATAAAGTTAATGAGCGCATTCATGATGACCAGCAGGCTTATCAGCAGCGGCAGAATACCGGTCACCATGCCGGTAAACACTTCGCCGCCTTTCTGAAACAGCCCGATGAACCATTCGGCACCATGTGTAATGGTTTCCATTGTTCTCTCCTGTAGGGTTTTTGTTATTTAACCGTGCACTATAATAATCATGATGAAAGGTCTAAATGTGTTATTTAGATCTCATTATGAAAGATAAAATGATCACTTTGAAAGTTTTGCGAGGGTATACGGTTTTAAATGAACGGCGGATGTAACAAAGAAAAGTGAAATGCGATCGTCTACGCAAGCGTTGCCGCGCTTCCTTGTCGGTAGCCAGATGCTTTACCATACTTGCTCCTGGCTGAATTCGTTTAAATGGATGTCCCATGTTGAAGCGTTGTTACGCAGCATTGCTGCCTGCGTTTGTTTTGCTCTGTGCCTGTAGCAGTAAACCCCCGCTTGCTGAAGCTCCTCAGACGGTAGCACCCGCGCCGTCCGGTGGATTTTTGCTTAAGCCGCAGCACGATGTTGTGATGACCGGCGGCGACTTCGCCAATAATCCGGCAGCGGAGCGGTTTATTGACGCGATGGTGAGCAAGCACGGTTTCGATCGTCAGCAGCTCCACGAGATCCTTTCGCAGGCTAAACGTCTTGATTACGTCCTGCGCCTGATGGACAGGCAAGCACCTACGACCGCAGGGCCGACCGGGCCAAACGGGGCGTGGCTGCGTTACCGCAAGCAATTTATTACCCCGGATAACGTGCAAAACGGCGTGGCGTTCTGGAACCAGTATCAGGATACCCTCGACCGCGCCTGGCAGGTGTACGGCGTGCCGCCGGAGATCATCGTCGGCATTATTGGCGTGGAGACCCGCTGGGGCCGCGTGATGGGCAAAACCCGCATTCTCGACGGGCTGGCGACGCTGGCCTTTGCCTATCCGCGTCGCGCGGACTATTTCGCCAGCGAGCTGGAAACTTTCCTGCTGATGGCGCGTGATGAGAGTGATGACCCGCTTGAACTGAAAGGTTCGTTCGCCGGTGCAATGGGTTACGGCCAGTTTATGCCGTCCTCTTATAAGCAGTATGCGGTGGATTTCAACGGTGACGGCCACATCAACCTGTGGGATCCGGTGGATGCCATCGGCAGCGTGGCGAACTACTTCAAACAGCATGGCTGGGTGAAGGGCGATTTGGTTGCGGTCCCGGCGAACGGCCAGGCGCCGGGGCTGGAAAATGGCTTTAAAACCAATTACAGCGTCGGGCAACTGGCCGCGGCGGGGCTGACACCGCAACAGCCGCTCGGCGATCATCAACAGGCCAGCCTGCTGCGCCTGGATGTCGGTACCGGTTATGAGTACTGGTACGGTTTGCCGAATTTCTACACCATCACCCGTTACAACCACAGCACCCACTACGCCATGGCGGTCTGGCAGCTCGGCCAGGCGGTTTCGCTGACGCGTATTCAATAATGCTTTCCCCTCCTGTGAGAGGGGATTGAAACATTTCGACGCACTCCCGCTACGTTTACCGGTTTACTTCATTATCACTACGGATTATTGTTATGTTATAACATATGAGGTGTGTGAATGATTCCCGTAACACTGTTTTCCCTTTCTGGCGCAACCCGGCTGCTGCTGGCGGCGGGGCTATTGCTGGTGCTTTGGCTTCTGACTGGTTGGGCGGTCGCGTTGCCATGATTGAACTCGATCATTTGGTGGCGGGTTATGACCGCCTGGCGATCACCCCTGCGCTATGCGGCACGCTGGAACGGGGCAGCATGACGGCGATTGTCGGCGCGAACGGCTGCGGTAAATCGACGTTGTTAAAAACGCTGGCGGGATTTTTACCCCCGGTGAGCGGCGTGCTGCGCTGGCAACCGGTGCGGCCAACTATCGGCTGGCTGGCGCAGCGCCATGCCCTGGAATCGCAATTTCCGGTCACGGTGCAGGAGGTGGTGAGTATGGGCTGCTGGCCCCAATTCTCCCTGTTTCGTGGCCTTAACCGTGATGCCCGTAAGCGCGTGGCGCAGGGGCTGGAGCGCGTCGGGCTGTCGTCCATGGCGCGTGAGACCATTGACACTCTCTCCGGCGGGCAGTTTCAGCGCATGTTGTTTGCCCGCGTCTGGGTGCAGAACGCGCCGCTGGTGATGCTCGACGAACCTTTTACCGGTATCGATGAAATCACTTCGCAGATCCTGATGGAACAAATTGTCGATATGCACCGCGCGGGGCAAACCCTGCTGGCGGTGCTTCACGACAGCGAACGCGTGGCGCGCTATTTCCCGCAAACCCTGCGCCTCGGTGAAAAAGTGGCGCAATGGGGTGCAACGCCACAACGGGAAAGGGAGGCGTGCCACGCATGATTTGGCATCTCTTTTTACAACCGTTTATCGAGTTTGGCTTTATGCGCCGCGCGCTGGTGGTGTGCCTCGCGCTCTCTATTAGCACTACGTCGTTAGGCGTTTTTCTGTTACTCCGGCGTATGAGCCTGATGGGAGACGCCCTTTCCCACGCCATTTTGCCAGGTGTGGCAGTAGGTTACCTGCTGAGCGGCATGTCGCTGCTGGCAATGAGCATTGGCGGGTTTATTGCCGGGATCGTGGTCGCGCTGGTGGCGGGCTGGGTGAGCCGTCGCACTCCGTTAAAAGAGGATGCCAGTTTCGCCGGGTTCTACCTCGGTTCACTGGCGCTTGGCGTGACGCTGGTGTCGTTGCGCGGCTCGAATGTCGATCTTTTACATCTGCTGTTTGGCTCAATTCTGGCGGTGGATCGTGATGCCGCGCTGTTTGTGGCTGGCGTCGCCAGCCTGACGCTGATGGTGCTGGCTTTTTGCTATCGCGGGTTAGTCAGCGAAGCCTTCGACAATGCTTTTTTGCAGGTGAATGCGCCGCGCTTGCCGGGCTTGCTGCACGGGTTGTTCCTGGCGCTGCTGGTGTTGAACCTGGTGGCCGGTTTCCAGGTGCTCGGCACCCTGATGGCGGTAGGTGTGATGATGTTGCCTGCCGTGGCGGCGCGTTGCTGGGCGCGCACGTTGCCGGGGTTATTGCTGCTGGCTGGCTGCATTGGCGCGCTTTGCGCCTGGCTGGGCTTAAGCCTGTCATGGGTGGCGGGTTTGCCTGCTGGCCCGGCGATTGTGCTGACGGCCAGCGTCTTCTTCTTTTTATCCATCTTATTCGGCACGCGTAGCGGGCTGGCGAACAGCCTGCGCGCACTTTTCACATAAAGGGGAAACAATGAAACGTACAGGGTTGATTCTGGCACTCGCGCTCGGCCTGATGGCGCAGGGTGCAATGGCAAAAACGTTAAACGTGGTGACCAGCTTTTCGATATTGGGGGATATCACCTCGCAGGTGGGCGGTGAGCATGTCAAGGTGACATCGCTGGTGGGGCCGGATGGCGATCCGCACACGTTTGAACCATCGGCAAAAGATAGCGCATTACTCAACAAAGCTGATGTGGTGGTGGTCAACGGCCTGGGACTGGAAGGCTGGCTCGACAGGCTGGTCAAAGCCTCTGGTTTTAAAGGCCAGTTGGTGGTGGCGTCAAACGGTGTGGAAACGCATACGCTGGAAGAAGATGGCGCGACGGTGACGGATCCGCATGCCTGGAATAGCGCCGCCAATGGCGCGTTGTATGCACAAAATATTCTCACTGCGCTGGTGAAAGCCGACCCGGCAGATGAAGCGGCGCTGAACGCGTCCGGTCAGCGTTACATTGCGCAATTAAAACAAATGGATAGCTGGGCAAAAGAGCGCTTCAGCGCCATCCCGCAGGCGAAACGTAAAGTGCTGACCAGCCATGACGCCTTTGGCTACTTTGCCCGCGCGTACGGCGTCGAATTTATGGCTCCGCAGGGGATCTCTTCCGAAAGCGAGGCCAGTGCGGCGCAGGTTGCGGAGCTTATCAAGCAGATCAAAGCCGATGGGGTGAAAGTGTGGTTTATGGAAAACCAACTGGATCCGCGCCTGGTGAAACAGATCGCCAGCGCCACCGGCGCACAGCCGGGCGGCGAGCTCTACCCGGAAGCGCTGAGCGCGAAGGGCGGAGTGGCGGATACTTACCAGAAAGCGTTTCGTCATAACGTGGATACTATCGCTAATAGCATGAAGTAACCTCTCTCTTGCCGGATGGTTGTCACCGCCATCCGGCATCACAGTAAATTTTTCTGAAGCCTCCTCGTAAATTTATTAACACATCCCCCTATTTGCCCGGAAAGTGCTATCTTTCACGCCACGGTTTTGGACGCACGGGAGCCATCATGACGGACAGCGAATTAATGCAGTTGAGTGAACGCATCGGGCTGGCGCTGAAGGCGCGAGGTGCGACATTGACGACGGCGGAGTCCTGCACGGGCGGTTGGGTTGCAAAAGTTATTACCGACATTGCAGGCAGTTCCGCCTGGTTTGAACGCGGGTTTGTTACCTACAGTAATGAAGCGAAAGCGCAAATGATTGGCGTGAAAACAGCGACGCTGGATGCCCATGGTGCGGTGAGTGAGCCGGTCGTCGTGGAAATGGCAATTGGCGCACTGAAAGCCGCGCGCGCTGATTATGCAATCTCAATTAGCGGGATTGCCGGGCCGGACGGTGGCAGCGAAAGCAAACCCGTTGGCACGGTCTGGTTTGGCTTTGCCAGCGCCAGCGGAGAAGGGATTACGCGACGTGAATGCTTCCAGGGTGACCGCGAAGCAGTGCGCAGACAGGCTACCGCCTATGCGCTTCAGACCCTTTGGCAACATTTTCTACAAAACACTTGATACTGTATGACTATACAGTATAATTGCGGCAACAGAACAGTTATTCACCACGGGGCGTAATGCGCTTCACTCTGCATGACAGGAGTAATAATGGCTATCGACGAAAACAAACAAAAGGCGCTTGCAGCTGCACTGGGTCAGATCGAAAAGCAATTCGGTAAAGGCTCTATCATGCGTCTGGGTGAAGACCGCTCCATGGATGTAGAAACCATTTCTACCGGCTCACTCTCTCTGGATATCGCGCTGGGCGCGGGCGGTCTGCCGATGGGCCGTATCGTCGAAATCTACGGACCGGAATCGTCCGGTAAAACCACGTTGACTTTGCAGGTTATCGCCGCCGCACAGCGCGAAGGCAAAACCTGTGCATTTATCGATGCGGAACACGCGCTGGATCCGGTTTATGCCCGTAAACTCGGCGTTGATATCGATAACCTGCTCTGCTCTCAGCCGGATACCGGTGAGCAGGCGCTGGAAATCTGTGATGCGCTGGCGCGCTCCGGTGCGGTTGACGTGCTGGTTGTCGACTCCGTTGCGGCACTGACGCCGAAAGCGGAAATCGAAGGCGAAATCGGTGATTCTCACATGGGCCTCGCGGCACGTATGATGAGCCAGGCGATGCGTAAGCTGGCCGGTAACCTGAAGCAGTCCAACACGCTGCTTATCTTCATCAACCAGATCCGTATGAAAATTGGCGTGATGTTCGGTAACCCGGAAACCACCACCGGTGGTAACGCGCTGAAATTCTACGCCTCGGTACGTCTGGATATCCGTCGTATTGGCGCGGTGAAAGAGGGCGATGTTGTGGTCGGCAGCGAAACCCGCGTGAAAGTGGTGAAAAACAAAATCGCTGCGCCGTTCAAACAGGCTGAATTCCAGATCCTCTACGGCGAAGGTATCAACTTCTACGGCGAGCTGGTTGACCTGGGCGTGAAAGAGAAGCTGATTGAAAAAGCGGGTGCCTGGTATAGCTACAACGGCGACAAAATCGGTCAGGGTAAAGCTAACGCGACGACCTGGCTGAAAGAAAACCCGGCGGCGGCGAAAGAGATTGAGAAAAAACTGCGCGAAATCCTGCTCAGCAACCAGAATTCCACAGCGGAATTCACGGTTGATGACAAGGGCGCGGACGTTGAAGAAACCAACGAAGATTTTTGATAATCTGAACCGCAATCAAGGGCTGCTGATGCAGCCCTTTTTGTTTTCTACGGTTACAGGATCTTGCTATGTCTGATGACTCTTCCCGCCGCTCAGCCGTTGCCCGCTTACGCGATCGGGCGATGCGCATTCTGGCGATGCGCGATCACAGTGAACAAGAGTTTCGGCGTAAGCTCACCGCGCCGGTAATAACGAAAAACGGACCGGAAGCAGTAGACGCCACGCCGGAAGAGATCGAGCAGGTCGTGGCGTGGTGCCTGGAGCATAACTTCCTCGACGATACACGATTTGTTCGCCAGTTTATCGCCAGCCGTGCGCGCAAAGGTTATGGTCCGGCGCGTATCCGCCAGGAATTGAATCAAAAAGGGATCACCCGCGAGATCAGTGAAAATGCCATGCGCGATTGTGAAATCGACTGGGTCGCCAATGCTCGCGAACAGGCGCTACGCAAATATGGCGAACCGCTTCCGACAGAGTTTGCGGCCAAAGTCAAAGTGCAACGCTTTTTACTCTATCGCGGCTTTATGCAGGACGATATTCAGGATATATGGCGAAATTTTGCCGACTGAGCGCATAGGGGTTTTACTTCGCACTAAAGAAAACTTATCTTATTCCCACTTTTTCCAGTAGCTGGTGCGTCTGTTATGTAATGGCGACGGCCAGTTACCACATTTCGTTAGCTTGATTTCAGGATAATTATGAGCAAGAGCACCGCTGAGATCCGTCAGGCGTTTCTCGATTTTTTCCATAGCAAGGGACACCAGGTAGTTGCCAGCAGCTCCCTGGTACCGAATAACGACCCGACTCTGCTGTTTACTAACGCCGGGATGAACCAGTTCAAGGATGTGTTTCTTGGGCTCGACAAACGTAATTATTCCCGCGCGACTACTGCACAACGCTGCGTTCGTGCTGGTGGTAAACACAACGACCTGGAAAACGTCGGTTACACCGCGCGTCATCACACCTTTTTTGAGATGCTGGGCAACTTCAGCTTCGGCGACTACTTCAAACATGATGCTATTCAGTTCGCATGGGAACTGCTGACCGGTGAAAACTGGTTCAACCTGCCGAAAGAGCGTCTGTGGGTGACGGTGTACGAAACGGACGATGAAGCCTACGAAATTTGGGAAAAAGAAGTGGGTATCCCGCGCGAACGTATTATTCGCATCGGTGATAACAAAGGCGCACCATATGCATCTGACAACTTCTGGCAGATGGGTGATACCGGCCCGTGCGGCCCGTGCACCGAGATTTTCTACGATCACGGCGACCATATCTGGGGCGGCCCTCCGGGTAGCGCGGAAGAAGACGGCGATCGCTATATCGAAATCTGGAATATCGTCTTTATGCAGTTTAACCGCCAGGCCGATGGCACTATGGAGCCGCTGCCGAAGCCGTCCGTGGATACCGGTATGGGTCTGGAACGTGTTGCGGCCGTGCTGCAACATGTGAACTCTAACTATGAAATCGACCTGTTCACCAAACTGATTCAGGCGGTAGCGAAGGTGACTGGTGCGACGGATTTGAGCAACAAATCCCTGCGCGTTATCGCCGACCATATTCGTTCTTGTGCGTTCCTGATCGCTGATGGTGTTATTCCATCGAACGAAAACCGTGGCTATGTGCTGCGTCGTATCATTCGCCGCGCAATTCGTCACGGCAATATGCTGGGCGCAAAAGACACCTTCTTCTATAAGCTGGTTGGGCCGTTGATTGAAGTGATGGGTTCCGCTGGTGAAGATCTGCAACGTCAACAAGCGCAGGTTGAACAGGTTCTGAAAACAGAAGAAGAGCAGTTTGCCCGTACGCTGGAGCGCGGCCTGGCACTGCTGGATGAAGAACTGGCAAAACTGAAAGGCGACACGCTGGATGGCGAAACGGCTTTCCGCCTGTATGACACCTACGGTTTCCCGGTGGATCTGACCGCTGACGTTTGCCGCGAGCGTAATCTGAAAGTTGACGAAGTGGGCTTCGAAGCCGCCATGGAAGAGCAGCGCCGTCGCGCGCGTGAATCCAGCGGGTTCGGCGCAGACTATAACGCGATGATCCGCGTTGACGGTGCGTCAGAATTCAAAGGTTATGACCATCTTGAACTGAACGGCAAAGTGACCGCACTGTTTGTCGATGGCAAACCGGTTGACGCCATTGCTGCGGGTCAGGATGCGGTGGTTGTTCTCGACGAAACGCCATTCTATGCAGAATCTGGCGGCCAGGTGGGTGATAAAGGTGAACTGAAAGGTAACGGTTTTACCTTCGCCGTGCAGGATACGCAGAAATATGGCCAGGCGATTGGTCATATCGGTAAATTGAGCGCCGGTTCCCTGAAAGTGGGCGAGGGTGTGAAAGCGGAAGTCGACGAAGCGCGTCGCGCCCGTATTCGCCTGAACCACTCTGCAACGCACCTGATGCATGCTGCGCTGCGTAGCGTGCTCGGTACGCATGTGGCGCAGAAAGGCTCGCTGGTGAATGACAAGGCGCTGCGCTTTGACTTCTCCCATTTTGAAGCCATGAAGCCATCGGAAATCCGTGCGGTAGAAGATCTGGTGAACGCGCAAATTCGCCGTAACTTGCCAATCGAAACCAACATCATGGATCTGGAAGCGGCGAAAGCGAATGGCGCAATGGCGCTGTTTGGCGAGAAATATGAAGATCGCGTGCGCGTGCTGCGCATGGGTGATTTCTCGACTGAGCTCTGCGGCGGCACACATGCTTCCCGCACCGGCGATATTGGTCTGTTCCGCATTGTGTCTGAATCCGGCACGGCGGCAGGCGTACGTCGTATCGAAGCTGTTACCGGCGAAGGAGCGATTGCCAGCCTGCATGCGCAGAACGATCAGTTGCAGGATATTGCACAACTGCTGAAGGGCGACAGCCAGAACCTTGGCGATAAAGTGCGTACCGTTATCGAACGTACCCGGCAGTTGGAAAAAGAGTTGCAGCAGCTTAAAGCACAGGCGGCAGCGCAAGAAAGCGCAAACCTGTCCGGTAAAGCGATTGATATCAGCGGCGTGAAACTGCTGGTGAGCGAGCTGGAAGGCGTCGAGCCGAAGATGCTGCGTACTATGGTGGATGATCTGAAGAACCAACTGGGTGCTTCGGTTATCGTTCTTGCCACCGTAGTCGAAGGTAAAGTTTCTCTTATCGCGGGCGTCTCTAAGGATGTGACTGACCGTGTGAAAGCAGGGGAACTGGTAGGAATGGTCGCCCAGCAGGTTGGGGGCAAAGGTGGTGGACGCCCGGATATGGCACAAGCCGGTGGTACCGATGCAGCCGCACTTCCTGCTGCTCTCGCCAGTGTTAAAGATTGGGTAAGCGCTAAACTGTCATAATTACAAAGCGAATGCACAAGCCATAACCTTGCGGTTATGGCTTTGTTGCCACTACGCTATTGGTAACGAGAAAGTCAGGTTGAAGTTGTGTATATCGGCTAAACTTACGTCTAGCAGAATGTAATGCCGTGACTGCTTACACTTTACGAGTTTGTCATCGCTTACTTTTTAGCGTTGTATGACGGATAATGCCGGGATACAGAGAGACCCGACTCTTTTAATCTTTCAAGGAGCAAAGAATGCTGATTCTGACTCGTCGAGTTGGTGAAACCCTCATGATTGGGGATGAGGTCACTGTGACTGTATTAGGGGTAAAGGGTAACCAGGTACGCATTGGCGTAAACGCTCCTAAAGAAGTATCAGTTCACCGTGAAGAGATCTACCAGCGTATCCAGGCTGAGAAATCCCAGCAGTCCAATTACTAATGCCATTATGCGTCTCGCGGCTGTCCGGCGAGACGCAACCACTCTCCCAGATCCTCCTTCGCGTACGTTGACTTTTTATTTCAAATTCACTGCATTTCTTTCTCTGTGAGCCCTTTTTTGCTGCCATTTACGCAATGCTTTTCATCAGCGAAACGGCGGAAATTCTGCTGATAAAACATCCTTTTTGGCCTTTTTGCAGGCTAATTGTCTGCGAAGTGTGCAAACGATTCAGGGGTGGGAAAAATTGTTTGACTTATAAGTCTCAGAAAGTAATATGTGCGCCACGCAGCGACGATGAGCTCTCAATAAGTTCTTCGAAGCACTCGTAAGAGGCGTGTGGTGAGGTGGCCGAGAGGCTGAAGGCGCTCCCCTGCTAAGGGAGTATGCGGTCAAAAGCTGCATCCGGGGTTCGAATCCCCGCCTCACCGCCATTTTGCATCCGTAGCTCAGCTGGATAGAGTACTCGGCTACGAACTGCTGGCTCAGGCCAACCAGGTTCCGCAGACCATGCTGTCCCTGCTGCGTTAATCGTAAAGTTCGTAATAAAAAAGCGCCGTCTGTCGGCGCTTTTTTTTATCTATGCCCAGGAAGCGAATCACCTGCCACCTGATGTAATCCGCAGGAATACCCACTTTTTATAGCTGATTTTTCGAATTTGAATTTGGCGTTATCAGGTAAATTTGAATTTTACGCAGTTTGTTGACGTGCTATCTGCGGTACCTCTTACTCAGCCAACGGAAAAAATATGCCCCGGATATTAATCACAACCAACCACTTAGAGAAACTTCAGGGAAGCGAGCTAGTCACGCTGGAAGCCGTACAGTTTTTTCTGGAGCATGGATGGGATGTTGGTGTTTTTACTCATCTCATTGGCGGTGATGTTGAGCAGTTATTCTTGCAACTGGAACACCAGGAGAGGTTGTTGCTGACCAATGATGATAACTATCCATTCGAGGGTGATTACGATATCGTCTGGTTGCAACATAATGTAATGAATGCGTGGTTACGTAGTCATATTTTTGAGGAGGGCATACGTACCCGCTTTATCTTCAACCATATGTCGTCCTTTGCGGACATGGAATTACCTGTACCGGGCATTCCTGAAAATGAGATGGCTTATCGTATCTTAGCCGTATCCCATGAATGTAGCGACGCGCTGAAAGAAAGGGGAATTGATCCGGATAAGATTGCGCTGCTTGACAATCCTGTGCCTGATCGCTATATCACCGCTAAGGCTGCTAATCCTTCTTCTGAACTGAAAAAAGCACTGTTTATTTCCAATCACCGCCCACCCGAACTTGATGAGGCAGTCAAACTACTCACTGCTGAAGGGGTAGACTGTATGCTCATCGGGGGTAACAATAAGCAGGTTAGAGTCACACCTGAATTGATCAGTGAATATGATTTAGTCATCACTATTGGTAAATCAGTACAGTATTCTTTAGTCGCTGGCGTTCCTGTCTATATTTATGATCTATATGGAGGCGATGGTTACCTTACTGCCGATAATCTGGAAAAATCTCATTACCATAATTTCTCTGGTCGCGCGACAAATAAGAAACGCAGTGGTGACGCTATTTGTAACGAAATACTCTCTGGCTATGTAGATGCTCGCAGTTTCGTTGTGAATAATCGTAACGAGTTTGCCAGTCGCTGGAGCTTAAACAATAAACTCTCTGCGTTGATTGATTTAGAAGATGAAGCCTCATTTTTCCAGTTCAGCGAAACGGCATTCCGTGAAATAGACCTCCATAATAAAAAATTCAGGAAGTTGGTCGATCCTGCATGGTCGTACAGCAAATGGTTTAGCTCGATCCAGGATGGTGAAAAACGTCTTGATGCTGTGGAATACATCCTGAAGGAAAATGACGCTTTAATCCCTATAGACGTTATTATTTACCGCCAAGACGAGGCGATTGATATTGACGTGACATTGGCGAGCATTGAAGAGCAGAAATACAAGGCTAACAAAGTCTGGTTGCTCAGCGGCGATGTTGCAGGTCAGCAGTATGTTGAAGCGATCAATGGCTCTGAACACAGCCGTTTTGACGCAAACCTTAACGATATTATTTCTGTACTCAATTCTTCCATTGTTTTGTTTGTGCATGCGGGAGATATGGTTTTCCCGCACACTTTACTGGCTATAGCCGAAGCTAAGGCGCTGAAACCTCAAGCAAAAGCGTATTATTTTGACGAAGAGGTTTTTGGGGGGGAAGGTAAAACACACCCTATATTAAAACCAGACATCAATATTGATTTATTAAGAAGCTACCCCTATGTAGGCAAGATGCTCGCATTTGATACCGCGACGTTAATCGAAGAAAGTGCATCTGTTAATACTTATGGTGAGTTTTTCGCTGTCTCGATGTTCTTCAAACTGATTGAACAGCAGGGACTTGCTGTGATTGAGCATCTACAGAAAATCTGTTTCCGTACAAATGTATCCAGCCTGGCATGGTTAACAAAAGATAATTCCCATCATTTCAAAAAGTTAGTTGGTCAACATCTTACTAACCTGAATGTGGCAGCACATATCGACACGATTTTTATTAATAACAATTCATGGCTGAATATTAAATATACGGGTTTTGAAACGGCCAGTGCCTCAATCATCATCATCGCTAATAATGACGTGAAGGCGTTAAGTGGCTGTGTAGAAAAACTGCTAGAACTCACCACAGGAATTCCTTTCGAGATTATTGTCGTTAGCTATGATGATTTGTTACCTGAAGTTAAAGGTTATTTACAACAGCTGGCTGATTTAAGCATATCGCAGATTAAAGTATGCAGCTGGCAGGGGAGTTATAGCTGGCCGGGCATGAATAATATGGCAGCTTATGAGAGCAGCGGCGATATTCTCGTATTTTTAAACCCAGACATGTTAATCGTGGAGCCCGACTGGCTTAGTACGCTTGCGGGTTATTTTACTCGCCCTGAGGTCGGATTGGTTGGGCCGAAAATTATTAACCAGGATGCCCAGGTTGTGGGTGCCGGTCTGGTTTTGGGGATGAATGGTAATACTGGTAGGATCTTCGAAGGTGAATCTACTGCTGCCGCTGGTTATTTAAATCGCTTGCAGGTAGCAAATAATATGAGTGCGTTGACGCACGAGTGTTTATCCATTCGTAAAGACGTATTTGTTGCCATATCTGGATTTAATGCAGATGAATTTACTACAGGTTTTAGCGAAGTGGATTTAGCTTTGCGCCTAATACAAAACGGATATTGTCATGTTTTTGTTCCCTCCGTCAGATTGGTATGTCTGAATATCGGTTTTGCGAGTAGCCGTCAGAGTGATGCAGGCTTGCAAGAGCGTTTTTATGAACAATGGCTTCCTTCACTGCATTCGGATCCGGCTTATAACCGTAACTTAAGTCGACATTCTCCAGGGTTTGAGTTATCTCCATACCTGGCGACAGTGCATCATAACCTGCCAGGAAAACCACTTCCTGTAGTTATCGCCAATAACGTTGACAGACAAGGCTGCGGTTACTATCGAATTATTCATCCTTTCAATGCACTGACCAACGAACTCTTCATTGACGGTGGTACGAGCGATCTTTTACTTAAGCTTCCAGATATTACGGAATTTAAGCCTGATACCATACTCATACAACCGGGAACGCGTAGAGGATTAGCACCTTATATTGAAAGGATTAAGAAATTCTCCAATGCAAATATCATTCTTGATTATGACGACTATGTGCCAAATATCCCCGTGCGCAGTGCAGTTAGACGTTTTATTAAGCAGGATATCATTAAAGACATTCGCAAAGATTGCCAGTTGGCAGATCGAATAGTGGTTTCTACCCCTGCACTTGCTGAGGAGTTCTTTCGTTTTTCCGACGCCATAGTTGTCGCGCCTAACGGGCTACCTCGCGAAATATGGGGTAACTTAAAATCTCGTCGCCGGGTTGGTCAAAAAATACGTGTCGGTTGGGCTGGCGGGGCGACTCATACCGGGGATTTATCCATTCTCAAACCCTTGATGAAAATGTTTGAAAACGATGTGCAATGGGTATTTATGGGAATGCAGCCTCAGGGTTTGGATTGTGAATTTCACAAAGGGGTACCAATCGAGGTATACCCTGAAAAACTTGCAAGTCTTGACCTTGACCTGGCGCTTGTTCCACTCGAAATTAATCAATTTAATGTCTGTAAAAGTAACTTACGTTTACTGGAGTTAGGTGTCTGCGGTATTCCTATTATATGCACAGACATAGAACCATATCGGTGCGGTCTTCCTGTAACGTTAGTGAAAAATGAATTCTCAGCTTGGGTTAAAGCGATTAAAGATCATATCAATAATCCGGATGCGCTCTCCATTCTCGGAGATAAGTTAAGAGAAACAATCAACAATAACTGGATGCTGGAAGGGGCGTTGCTGGAGACCTGGAGAAATGCCTGGGTTAAGTAATACACGTGTGGAAAATCACATGTCAATTCAAACCTTAGCAGAGCGAATTGCACCTGAACAATGGTGCAATTTGTGACTCGGTTTCCTCAAATGCCAACTTTGAAGCTCAAAAATTTAAAAAATGCTCATTTTTTGTTCCTGCTTAACATACTGTTTTTTCTTTTTAAAATCGCATTTATTTAACATTTCAAGCCGATACCAATAAAAACACATCCTTTTTAGTGCCTATTCTTCCGATTAAAACCCCTACAGGAAAGGATAATCATGCCGATAACTCAATTAACGCAGGGCTGTTTATCGTGAATTCACTCTATACCGCTGAAGGTGTAATGGATAAACACTCGCTGTGGCAGCGTTATGTACCTCTTGTGCGTCACGAAGCATTGCGCCTGCAGGTGCGTTTGCCGGCGAGTGTGGAACTGGACGACCTGCTACAGGCGGGCGGCATAGGTCTATTGAATGCAGTGGATCGCTATGACGCTCTGCAAGGAACGGCATTTACCACTTACGCAGTACAGCGTATTCGTGGGGCAATGCTGGACGAACTGCGCAGCCGCGATTGGGTGCCGCGCAGCGTTCGGCGTAATGCCCGCGAAGTGGCGCAGGCTATGGGGCAACTTGAGCAAGAGCTGGGACGTAACGCGACGGAAACTGAAGTGTCGCAGCGTCTTGGAATTCCTGTCGAGGAATACCGTCAGATGCTGCTCGATACCAATAATAGCCAGCTTTTCTCCTATGACGAATGGCGGGAAGAGCACGGCGACAGTATCGAGCTGGTGACGGACGATCATCAACAGGAAAACCCGTTATTCCAGTTAATGGAAAGTAACTTACGCCACCGGGTGATGGACGCGATTGAATCGCTACCGGAGCGTGAACAACTTGTCCTGACGCTTTACTACCAGGAAGAGCTGAATCTTAAAGAGATTGGCGCGGTACTGGAAGTTGGGGAGTCGCGGGTTAGTCAGCTTCATAGCCAGGCCATTAAGCGCTTACGTACCAAGCTGGGTAAGTTATAGGTTGTTGATGCGACTGCATCCCTCCTGGTAAATGCCGAACAACGCATTGACAACCAGGAGTTATCATGACGGTGCAGCAACCAAAAAGACGGCCACTAAGCCGCTACCTGAAAGACTTTAAACACAGCCAGACGCATTGCGCTCACTGCCACAAACTGCTTGATCGCATCACGCTGGTACGCCGGGGCGAAATCGTGAATAAAATTGCGATTTCGCGTCTGGATATGTTGTTGGACGAAGCGGCGTGGCAACAAGAGCAAAAAGAGTGGGTTGCACTCTGCCGTTTTTGCGGCGATCTGCACTGCAAAGAGCAGAGCGATTTCTTCGATATCATCGGCTTTAAACAGTATCTCTTCGAACAAACCGAGATGAGCCACGGCACAGTGCGCGAATATGTTGTGCGTCTGCGCCGCTTAGGCAACCATCTCAGCGAACTCAATGTCTCCCGTCAACTGCTGGAAGAGGGCTTCCTGGATGAAAATCTGGAACCTTGGTTACCGGCGACCAGCACTAATAACTATCGGATTGCCTTGCGCAAATATGCGCAGTTTAAAACCCAGGCGCGTTTCGCTGGCGTGCAAAAGATCGCTGTCGGCGCGACATCTGATATATATTAAAAATGAATATGTAGACAGGCAGTGCCTGAGCGTATTGCTCAGGCACTGGCCGCTATAGCCAAATTCTTAATGGAGGTTCGATGAGATTAGCTGTTGTTGGTCGTCATTTATTGATGAGCGTTATGGCTGTCGCGCTGGTGGCAGGCATGAGCGTAAAAACGTTCGCGGCAGAAAACCTGCTCAATAAAGTGAAAGAGCGCGGCACGCTGTTGGTGGGTCTGGAAGGAACTTATCCGCCGTTCAGCTTCCAGGGTGATGATGGCAAGTTGACGGGGTTTGAAGTCGAATTTGCCGAAGCGCTGGCGAAACATCTGGGCGTTAAAGCGTCGCTGAAACCGACCAAATGGGACGGTATGCTGGCCTCGCTGGACTCTAAACGCATCGATGTGGTTATCAATCAGGTGACCATTTCCGACGAGCGTAAGAAAAAATATGACTTCTCCACGCCGTACACCGTGTCCGGCATTCAGGCGCTGGTGAAAAAAGGCAACGAAGCCAGTATAAAGTCGGCTGCCGATCTGAAAGGCAAAAAAGTCGGTGTTGGTCTGGGCACCAACTATGAAGAGTGGCTGCGCCAGAACGTGCAGGGCGTAGATATTCGTACCTATGATGATGATCCGACGAAATACCAGGATCTGCGCGTAGGGCGTATTGATGCCATTCTGGTTGACCGCCTGGCGGCGCTGGATCTGGTGAAGAAAACCAAAGATACGCTGGCGGTGGCGGGCGATGCGTTCTCGCGTCAGGAGTCTGGCGTGGCGTTGCGTAAGGGCAACGAAGACCTGCTGAAAGCGGTTGATGCGGCGATTGCCGACATGCAAAAAGATGGCACCATGAAGGCGCTGTCAGAAAAATGGTTTGGGGCGGATGTGACGAAATAATCGTTGCCCGCTCAGAAAAAGGCGCTTAATCAAGCGCCTTTTTTATTGATCGGATTTTTACGTGCATAATAAAAACCAGACAGTTCATTTTGCGGCTTTCGGAGGATCCATGCCCTTGCACAATTTAACCCGCTTTCCCCGCCTGGAATTTATTGGTGCCCCGACGCCGCTGGAGTATTTGCCGCGTTTTTCTGACTACCTCGGGCGCGACATTTTTATCAAACGCGATGATGTCACGCCGGTGGCAATGGGCGGCAACAAACTGCGCAAGCTGGAGTTTCTCGCCGCCGATGCGCTGCGTGAAGGCGCAGACACGCTGGTGACTGCGGGCGCGATTCAATCCAACCATGTACGCCAGACGGCGGCGGTGGCGGCAAAATTGGGGCTACATTGCGTCGCGCTGCTGGAAAACCCGACCGGGACGCGTGCAGAAAACTACCTGACCAACGGCAACCGACTGCTGCTGGATCTGTTTAATGCCCAGGTTGAGCTGTGCGATGCATTAACCGACCCGGTGGCGCAACTGGACGAACTGGCGACGCGCATTGAAGCGCAGGGTTTTCGCCCGTATATCATTCCGGTTGGCGGCTCTAACGCCCTTGGCGCGCTGGGTTATGTTGAAAGTGCGCTGGAAATTGCCCAGCAGTGCGAAGGCGCGGTCGGGCTCTCTTCCGTGGTGGTGGCGTCCGGTAGCGCCGGGACCCACGCCGGTCTGGCGGTCGGCCTTGAACAACTGATGCCGGAGGTGGAACTGATTGGCGTAACGGTGTCGCGCAGCGTGGCGGATCAAAAACCGAAAGTGGTGTCGCTTCAACAGCAGATTGCGCAACAACTTGAGGTGCAGGCAAAGGCAGATATAGTGCTGTGGGATGACTATTTTGCGCCAGGCTACGGCATGCCGAATGATGAAGGGATGGAAGCTGTAAAGTTACTGGCGCGTCTGGAAGGTATCTTGCTCGACCCGGTTTACACCGGTAAAGCCATGGCCGGGCTGCTTGATGGCATTGAACAAAAACGGTTTAAAGATAATGGCCCGATCCTGTTTATTCACACCGGTGGTGCACCTGCGCTGTTTGCCTACCATCCTCACATTTAACCCGCAGGCAGAAAAATCATAATGCAAGAGAGTTTACAGCTCGTTATCGACTCCGCACCTTTCCTGTTAAAGGGCACGGTCTTCACGCTGCAATTGAGTATTGGCGGCATGTTTTTTGGCTTGCTGCTCGGCTTTATCCTGGCATTGATGCGCATGTCGCCGCTGCTGCCGATACGCTGGCTGGCGCGCTTATATATCTCCATTTTTCGCGGTACGCCGCTTATCGCCCAGCTCTTTATGATCTATTACGGTCTACCGCAGTTTGGCATTGAGCTGGACCCGATTCCCTCGGCGATGATTGGCCTGTCGCTGAACACGGCGGCGTATGCGGCGGAAACGCTGCGCGCGGCGATCTCGTCGATTGATAAAGGGCAGTGGGAAGCGGCGGCGAGTATTGGCATGACGCCGTGGCAAACCCTGCGCCGGGCGATTCTGCCGCAGGCCGCCCGCGTGGCGCTACCGCCGCTCAGCAACAGTTTCATCAGCCTGGTGAAAGATACGTCGCTGGCGGCCACCATTCAGGTGCCGGAGTTGTTCCGCCAGGCGCAGCTTATCACCTCGCGTACGCTGGAAGTGTTCACCATGTACCTTGCCGCGTCGCTGATCTACTGGGTAATGGCAACGGTGCTGTCGACGCTGCAAAACTATTTTGAAAACCAGCTTAATCGCCAGGAGCGTGATCCGAAATGAATGCCATCGACGTTAAACAACTGGTGAAAAAATTCCACGGGCAGACGGTGCTGCACGGTATCGATTTGCAGGTCGAAGAGGGTGAAGTGGTGGCGATTATCGGCCCGAGCGGTTCCGGTAAAACCACATTGCTGCGCAGTATTAACCTGCTGGAACAGCCGGAAAGCGGCACCATTCGCGTGGGTAATATCACTATTGATGCCGCGCGTGCCATCAGCAAGCAGAAGGGCGCTATCCGCCAGTTGCGCCAGCATGTCGGCTTTGTATTCCAGAACTTCAACCTGTTTCCGCATCGCACGGTGCTGGAAAACATTATTGAAGGGCCGGTGATTGTGAAAGGCGAAGCGAAAGAAGAGGCAACGGCGAGAGCGCGCGAACTGCTGGCGAAAGTGGGGCTGAGTGACAAAGAGACCAGCTATCCGCGGCGTTTATCCGGCGGGCAGCAGCAGCGTGTCGCCATTGCGCGGGCGCTGGCGATGCGCCCGGATGTGATTTTATTCGATGAACCGACCTCGGCGCTCGATCCCGAACTGGTGGGCGAGGTGCTGAATACCATCCGCCAACTGGCGGAGGAAAGACGTACGATGGTTATCGTCACCCATGAAATGAACTTTGCCCGCTATGTCGCGGACCGGGCGATTTTTATGGATCAGGGGCGGATTGTCGAGCAAGGCCCGGCAGAAACCCTCTTCGATGACCCGCAACACCCCCGCACGCGCCAGTTCCTCGAAAAATTCCTCACGCAATAACCGTGTCGCGATTCACCCCTTCCGGCGGCTGAATCGCGGCAGTTTCACTTAAGGTGATTAATATACAAAGCGATTGGCATGCCTCGCATAAATCGATATTTCTGCCCGGTTGTTGGCGTTAAATCCGGCAATAAAGTTAACTTATTTCCAAATGTTCCGATATTTTATATTCATAATTAAGTTTTATGTGTTAGGTTATTGTATACAAAATAATGATTATTAAATGCAGGGGTATTACCGGTCGGTATGCAGCAAAAAGATTATTTTACCTGGCGTCGCGAAATGATATCGCGGTTCCAGGAGATGACAGCGGCACAGGACGTTTATACGGAGATTCAGCGGCAGACTCAGCGGCTGGAATTTGATTATTTTTCACTTTGCGTACGCCATCCGGTCCCTTTTACCCGGCCAAAGCTCAGCGTTGAAACGTCATATCCGACTGAATGGATGCAGCATTATCAGGCAGAGAATTACTTTGCTATTGATCCGGTGCTTAAGGCAGAAAATTTCATTCAGGGCCATTTGCCGTGGAGTGACAAACTCTTTCATGATGCGATGACGTTATGGGACGCCGCGCGCGACCACGGCCTGCGTAAAGGGATTTCGCAATGTTTGATGCTGCCAAACCACGCGCTGGGCTTTTTGTCCGTCTCACGAACCAGCCTGTCGGGCAAAATGATGGCGGATGATGAGATTGAACTGCGTTTGCAAACGCTGGTGCAGTTAAGCCTGCTGGCATTGACGCGTTTGCAGGATCATACGGTAATGACGCCGGAAATGAAATTCAGTAAACGTGAACGTGAGATTCTGAAATGGACGGCGGAAGGGAAAACCTCGGCGGAAATTGCGATTATTTTATCTATTTCGGAAAACACCGTTAATTTCCATCAGAAAAACATGCAGAAGAAATTTAACGCGCCGAATAAAACACAAATTGCCTGCTATGCGGCGGCAACCGGAATCATTTGAATCTGACTTGAATCGTAATTGCGAAAAGTATATTAAACAAAACCCGGCTGTCAGCGCGATCTGACAGCCGGATATTATTTACTGGCGGTAAGCTTGTTTAATTTGCTTAACAGTGCTGGAAAATACGCTGGCATTAGCTTCATCTTCCATTTGTGCAATTAGCTTTTCCATTTTGATAATGACGCGGCCCGCGTCTGCCTGACCCATCGCTTGCAGCATCAGTGTAATCATTGATTTCAGGCAAGCGACTTCCTGCGCCAGTTCCTTTGCGTTCTCAGCAGTGGAAAAATCAGGTGTGCTCAATTTATCTTCCTCGTTACGCCGTCGCGAACTTACGCGACGATCACCCTCAAAGCGGCGAAGTATACCACAAGGTTTACAAAAAAAAGCAGTGGTTGTTTTTTGATCATTACAGCGCGTAATAGAATTAAACCTCGGCCGCAATAAAGGGCAGTGCATTTAATGCATTATAAATATATGTTTAATTGTCGTTTAAACAGGGTTAATTGTTGTTACAACGAATGCACAGCAATTTATGCCAGTGAAAAAAAGAGAATTTGCTAACTTTCTGAAAGAGAAGCGTTTTGTCTTTTTACCGCTGCGTTTGTTTAACCAGTAAAAGTTTCCACGTCATGTACAACTTAATTTCCAAAAACGAGAACAAAATCCAGGTGACATTGTTTTTTCACCTTCCCTTGTTATGTGAAAAAAAGCTAATATAGCCAAATATAGTTTTCGCAGCGTTATCCCTATTTCCGGAGATACTCCTTTGATCAACGTACTACTTGTTGATGACCATGAACTGGTTTGTTATGTGAAAAAAAGCTAATATAGCCAAATATAGTTTTCGCAGCGTTATCCCTATTTCCGGAGATACTCCTTTGATCAACGTACTACTTGTTGATGACCATGAACTGGTGCGCGCAGGGATACGACGCATTCTCGAAGATATTAAGGGCATAAAAGTGACCGGCGAGGTTAACTGCGGTGAAGACGCCATCAAATGGTGTCGCGCCAATTCCGTTGACGTCGTGCTGATGGATATGAACATGCCCGGCATCGGTGGCCTTGAAGCAACGCGAAAAATCGCACGTGGCACCGCTGACACGAAAGTCATTATGCTTACCGTTCACACAGAAAATCCCTTACCGGCGAAAGTGATGCAGGCCGGGGCGGCGGGTTATCTTAGCAAAGGCGCTGCGCCGCAGGATGTGGTAAATGCCATTCGTTCTGTGCACGCTGGCCAACGCTATATCGCTTCTGATATTGCTCAACAAATGGCGCTTAGCCAAATCGAACCGGAAAAAACGGACTCGCCGTTCGACAGTTTGTCGGAACGTGAATTGCAGATTATGCTGATGATCACGAAAGGCCAGAAGGTCAACGAGATCTCAGAGCAACTGCATCTGAGTCCGAAAACGGTGAACAGCTATCGCTATCGGATGTTCAGTAAGTTGAATATCCACGGTGACGTCGAACTGACGCACCTCGCCATTCGCCATGGTTTGTGCAATGCGGAGACGTTAATAAGTCAGTGACTGAAGTTTTTGATTCCCAAGCATTTCTGAAGACGGTTACCAGCAAACCCGGTGTTTATCGTATGTATGATACCGGCGGTACCGTCATCTATGTCGGTAAAGCGAAAGACCTGAAAAAACGGCTTTCCAGCTATTTCCGCAGCAATCTTGCCTCCCGTAAAACCGAAGCGCTGGTCGCACAGATCCAGCAGATCGATGTGACCGTCACGCACACGGAAACCGAAGCGCTGCTGCTGGAACACAACTATATCAAGCTCTATCAACCCCGCTATAACGTGCTGTTGCGGGATGATAAATCCTACCCGTTTATCTTTCTCAGCGGCGATACCCATCCGCGTCTGGCGATGCATCGCGGTGCGAAACATGCAAAAGGGGAGTACTTCGGGCCTTTCCCGAATGGTTACGCGGTGCGTGAAACCCTGGCGCTGTTGCAGAAGATTTTCCCGGTTCGCCAGTGCGAAAACAGCGTTTATCGCAACCGCTCGCGTCCGTGTCTGCAATATCAGATTGGTCGCTGCCTCGGCCCGTGTGTGGCGGGTCTGGTCAGCGAAGAGGAGTATGCGCAGCAGGTTGAATATGTGCGTCTGTTCCTCGCGGGTAAAGACGATCAGGTACTGACGCAGCTTATCGCGCGGATGGAAAAAGCGAGCCAGTCGCTGGAGTTTGAAGAAGCTGCTCGCGTGCGCGACCAAATCCAGGCTGTGCGCCGGGTAACGGAAAAACAGTTTGTTTCCAATACCGGTGACGATCTTGATGTGATTGGTGTAGCGTTCGATGCGGGAATGGCCTGCGTGCATGTGTTGTTTATTCGCCAGGGCAAAGTGCTTGGCAGCCGCAGCTATTTCCCGAAAGTGCCGGGCGGTACCGAGCTTGGCGAAGTGGTAGAAACCTTTGTCGGCCAGTTCTATTTGCAGGGTAGCCAGATGCGCACGCTGCCTGGTGAAATCCTGCTGGACTTCAATCTCAGCGACAAAACGCTGCTCAGTGATTCCCTTTCTGAGTTGGCAGGGCGCAGAGTAAATGTGCAAACTAAACCCCGCGGCGATCGCGCGCGCTATCTGAAGCTGGCGCGTACCAATGCCGCCACCGCGCTCAGCACCAAACTATCACAGCAATCCACCGTGCATCAGCGCCTTGCTGCGCTGGCAAGCGTGCTTAATTTGTCGGACGTGAAGCGGATGGAGTGTTTTGATATCAGTCATACCATGGGCGAACAAACCGTGGCTTCCTGCGTGGTGTTTGACGCCAATGGCCCGCTTCGCGCGGAATATCGCCGTTACAACATTACCGGTATTACACCGGGTGATGATTATGCGGCGATGAACCAGGTGCTGCGCCGCCGTTATGGTAAGGCGATTGAAGAGAGCAAAATCCCGGATGTGATCCTGATTGATGGCGGCAAAGGGCAGCTTGGGCAGGCGAAAACGGTGTTTGCCGAACTCGACGTCCCGTGGGATAAGCACAAACCGTTGCTGCTTGGCGTGGCGAAAGGCGCGGATCGAAAAGCGGGTCTTGAAACGTTATTTTTCGAGCCGGAAGGCGAGGGCTTTAGTTTGCCGCCGGATTCGCCCGCCTTGCATGTTATTCAGCACATCCGCGATGAGTCGCACGATCACGCCATCAGCGGACATCGTAAAAAACGCGCTAAAGTGAAAAGTACCAGTTCGCTGGAGACTATCGAAGGCGTGGGGCCGAAACGCCGCCAGATGTTGTTGAAATATATGGGCGGTCTGCAAGGATTGCTCAACGCCAGCATCGAAGAAATAGCAAAAGTGCCAGGCATCTCGCAAGGTCTGGCAGAAAAGATCTTCTACTCGTTGAAACATTAGGGGCTCTGTAGCAACATAGAGCGAATATTTACGGACAACAGACAGTTAACGCCGCTATGCGATTTAATATCCCTACGTTGCTCACCCTTTTTCGCGTCATCCTGATCCCGTTTTTCGTGCTGGCGTTTTATCTGCCATTCCAGTGGGCTCCGTTTGTCTGTGCGCTGATTTTCTGCTGCGCGGCGGTAACCGACTGGTTTGATGGTTATCTGGCGCGGCGCTGGAACCAAAGTACGCGTTTTGGCGCGTTTCTCGATCCAGTCGCCGATAAAGTGCTGGTGGGGATTGCGATGGTGCTGGTCGCCGAGCATTACCATAGCTGGTGGGTGACGCTGCCGGCCGCTACGATGATCGCCCGCGAGATCATTATCTCCGCACTGCGAGAATGGATGGCCGAAATGGGCAAGCGCAGCCGCGTGGCGGTATCGTGGATTGGTAAAGTCAAAACTACCGCGCAAATGGTGGCGCTGGTATGGCTGCTGTGGCGACCAAATGAGTGGGTTGAGTATGCCGGGATCGCGTTGTTCTTTGTTGCTGCCGTGTTAACGCTTTGGTCCATGCTGCAATATTTGAACGCGGCGCGCGGCGATCTGCTTGAACCCTGATCGTTTCGTCGCAATTTTCAGCAAACGATCGTCCTTTTTAAAAATATCGTTGACTCATTGCGTCAGGTAAGTAGAATGCAACGCATCGGAAGGCAGCACAGCTCGTCAGAAGATAATAAAATCAAGTGATTAGAACATAACTTGATTATGCGGGAATAGCTCAGTTGGTAGAGCACGACCTTGCCAAGGTCGGGGTCGCGAGTTCGAGTCTCGTTTCCCGCTCCAGTTTAGTGCATCGGCTTTTATAGCGGATGCAGGCTGAAAAGCATCAGGAATTCTGGCGCGTTAGCAAAGCGGTTATGTAGCGGATTGCAAATCCGTCTAGTCCGGTTCGACTCCGGAACGCGCCTCCAATTTCTTCCCGAGCCCGGATGGTGGAATCGGTAGACACAAGGGATTTAAAATCCCTCGGCGTTCGCGCTGTGCGGGTTCAAGTCCCGCTCCGGGTACCATGGGGAAAAAGCAGAATAATCAAAGCAATAAGCAGTGTCGTGAAACCACCGAAAGGTGGTTTTTTTGTGCCTGTTATTCAGCTTCGTCATAAAAATCCGCGCGAACATCATGCTCCGCGCGGATTGCGTTTACTGCTTTCAACCCACTTCCGGTAATAACCCCGCAACGATCAAAAACTGAATCGTAATAATCGCTATCCCACAGGTGAAGACCAGACTCAGCGCAGGTTTACCGCCGAGTACACGGTAACCATGTTGCGCGTGATGTTTACGGCTTTGCCACGCCAGCATGGATGGCAACAGCAGCGCCAGCACCGACAATGCAACACCGGCATACCCGAGCGCCATCACAAACCCACGCGGATAAAACAGGGCAAATGCCAGCGGTGGCAGAAACGTGATTAATCCGGTCTGCAAACGACCGGCTGCGGTATTGCGCCGCTGGAACAGATCGGCGAGATAATCAAATAACCCCAATGACACACCCAGGAACGAGGTAGCCAGGGCCAGGTCGGCAAACAGATGTACCGCCAGTTCGACATGCGGCGAGGCGACCACTTCCCGCAATGCCTGCAATAAACCATTCAGCCCCGCCTGGCTGGCGAGCAGGCCTATAAAAGTGGTTGAATCGATGCTGCCAAGCGTCGCCAGTTGCCAGAAAATATAGGCCACCAGCGGAATAGCGCTGCCGGTGATAAATACTTTACGCAGCCTGTGAATATCCCCCCCCATATAGCTAACAATACTCGGCACGCTGCCGTGAAAACCAAACGAGGTAAAAATCACCGGCAGGGCAGAGAGCGTAAGCCCTTTTTCCTGCGGCATGGTTAGCAAATTAGCCTGATGAACATGAGGCATCAGCAGCGCCAGCATAATCACCAGAAAAATAATCTTCGCGCTAAAGAGGAAACGGTTAAACAAATCGACTAATGACGTGCCGACGCACACAACACCCCCGGCAACAAAGGTGAACAGCAGCACACCAGCACCAGGCGAAAGCTGAAGGTTAAACCACGCGCTGATGCTTGATGCCAGTAGCTCTCCTGCACCGCTAATATAGGCAGCGGTCAGGGCGTACATCAAAAACATCATGCTGAAACCCGTTACCCACTGGCCATAACGCCCGAGGTAGCGCCGCGCCAGCGAACCGAGACCGGTGTCTGCCGGAACATGCTGATAAACCTCCAGCAGGAGCAGGGCGGTGTAACACATCACTGCCCAGAGAACGAAAAGTAATACTAATGTGGTGGCAAATCCGACACCTGCTGCTGCCAGCGGCATTGCCAGCATCCCCGCGCCGATAGTTGTTCCGGCGACAATAAAAACACTCCCAAGTGTCCGATTTCTCACGCTTTCCTCTGTCGTCAAACTCACTGCACACGCAATACGCGGCGCAGAGTAAGACAATTCAATTATTTCGTCAAACGACCGTTACAACGGTTGTATAGATAACTTTACGACAGGTTCAGGGGAGGGCGGAGAATGAGTGGATCATTGAAAACGTTGAGGGGTTAATCGATCTGTTTTTCGAATATGGCATTGCACAGGCTGTGCGGGGAGCGTGTAAAAAAGGCGGTTAAGATTCAACTTAACCGCCCGTAATATTAATTTTGTGTATCCAGCGTCGCCAGTTCTTTATCGATAAAATAAAGACCTTCGCCACTTTTACCGGCCAGGGTTAATTTATCAATAACGGATTTAAACAGTTTCTCTTCTTCGTGCTGTTCTGCCACATACCATTGCAGGAAATTAAAGGTCGGATAATCCTGCGACATCATTGCCACGTGCGCCAGTTCGTTAATTTTCTGCGTAATTAATTGTTCATGTTCGTAGGTCGCGTGAAAGAGTTCGTCCAGCGAGCTGTATTCCGCAACCGGGGAGGCAATGTCAGTAATGCGCGGCAGACCGCCGGTATCGGTCAGGTAATCGAACAGGCGCTGCATATGCGTCATCTCTTCCTGCGCATGGCGGCGCAGGAATGCGGCGGCACCTTCAAAACTGTGATAGCTGCACCAGGCGCTCATTTGCTGGTAGAGCAGGGAGGAAAACAGTTCCAGATTCATTTGTTCGTTGAGTTTTTCGATCATCTCTGTTTTTAACATGGCACGGCTCCGCAGTTTTAATAATAGGCAATGTGCGGCCACTATAATTTGTTATTTAATTATTTGCAAAAGGTAAAATAAAAAGTTCATTTTTTAAAAAGAGAATGCGAATAACACGCATTGCCGGAATTTAATTCAATAAATGAGAATTGTTTTGATTATTAATAAAAGAATAAGCCAGCAATAATAAGCTGGCTTAAGAAATTACCAGGTGGCTTTGGTGCGATCAAAGGCCACGCCGCGGCACTGATACTGAATGGTAATTTTGGTGTTCATGCAGGCTGAACCGCTTATCAAACTACAGGTTTGCACTGGCTGACCATAAGGTACGGCGGTGGCATAACCCATTTGCTGGCACTGCTTATTGGCGGTGCCCTGCGCGGTATATTCATCATAGCGCGCGTTCTGCATCATGGTCTGGTTGAAACTCAGGCGCACCAGGCCGCTGGTGGTATCCACGCTACTGACTTCCGCTTCCTTCGTTAAAGTGCATCCAGCGAGCAGCATCAGCGAGGCGGCAATACATAATATCTTCATGAAATCGCTCTGGTTCATTTCGGCTTCTTCTCATCTTATCGCGCTGATCGGGCGGTAATCGACGGAATAACCCGTTGAACACCCCCTACTAATCGCGACGGCAGGGTTGGGGAGGGAAAACTGTGAGCTTGCTTTTGATTTTTAAAACCATTTTTCATTAAATTTGAAAGTCTGTTTGCCAGGTAGTAAGGTTTAACTAACCTTTGCTATTGAGCATGTACACAGGAGATCACAAATGAAAATTGCACTGATGATGGAAAACAGCCAGGCGGCGAAAAACGCCATCATCCTCAAAGAGCTGAAGACGGTTGCCGATGAGAAAGATTTCCCGGTGTATAACGTCGGCATGAGCGATGAAAATGACCATCATCTGACCTACATCCATTTAGGGATTATGGCCAGTATTCTGCTTAACGCCAAAGCGGTGGATTTCGTGGTCACTGGCTGCGGCACCGGGCAGGGTGCATTGATGTCGCTGAACATCCATCCAGGCGTGGTTTGTGGCTACTGTATCGATCCGGCGGATGCGTTTCTGTTTGCCCAAATCAACAATGGTAATGCGCTGGCGCTGCCGTTCGCCAAAGGCTTTGGCTGGGGCGCGGAACTGAACGTGCGCTTTATCTTTGAGAAAGCTTTTACAGGGCGCAACGGGGAAGGTTACCCGCCGGAGCGTAAAGAGCCGCAGGTACGTAACGCCGGCATTCTGAACCAGGTGAAAGCGGCGGTGGTGAAAGAGAACTATCTCGATACGCTACGCGCCATTGACCGCGAACTGGTGAAAACCGCTGTTTCCGGCGAGCGTTTCCAGCAGTGCTTCTTCGAAAACTGCCAGAACAAAGAGATTGAAGCCTTCGTGCGCGAAGTGCTGGCCTGATACTAAAATTGCCCGCTGGCGCTATCGCCACCGGGCGTTTCGTTACGCTTTTTTCTGCGACACCGCGCTACCGGCATCTTTCGTTAACCGGAACGTATCCACCATCCCCACCAGGCAAATCAGGGCGATAAACACAAACGCCAGCCGGAAACTGATCCCCTCAACCGCAGTAATATTCAGCCAGTGGCTGACATGTTCACCAATACGGATACCAATTGCGCCGAGCGTGATCCCTAAGCCCACCGCCAGTTGCGTGGCCGTGCTGAATAGCGTGTTGGCATAACTCATCTGTTGAGACGGCACATCGGCGAAGGCGAGGGTGCTGACACCGGTAAACTGCACAGAACGGAACACCCCGCCAAGATAGAGGATCAAAAACGTCAGCCAGACGGGCGTATGGGAGGTCAGCAACGCGCAGGCGAGCAGCGCTATCACATTCAGCGCGCCATTAATCAACAGCAGTTTTTTAAAGCCGAGCCAACGGATCAACGGTGTGGTCGCCGGTTTAATGGTGAGATTCCCGGCGAACACTGCC
This sequence comes from Kosakonia sp. H02, assembly GCA_030704225.1. Lineage (NCBI taxonomy): Bacteria > Pseudomonadati > Pseudomonadota > Gammaproteobacteria > Enterobacterales > Enterobacteriaceae > Kosakonia > Kosakonia styphnolobii. The sequence continues at coordinate 3,447,433 of CP131915.1, read as the reverse complement.
AGCACCAGCAGCCCGGCATGTAACGGATCCATACCAAAACCGACCTGAAACAGCAGCGGCAGCAGAAAAGGCACGGCGCTAATTGAGGCGCGAAACAACGAGCCGCCGTACATGGTCACGCGAAACGTCGGCACCTGCATGGCATCAAGGCGGATCATCGGCCACTGCGCGCGGCGAAAATGGCGCAGGGTAAAGATCATCATCAGCGCACCCAATACCAGCAGGCCGGTGGTTAACATCGCTTGCGGATGTTGCGACCCCAGCGCCTCCATGGCATACACCAGGCTCACCATCGCAACGGCGGTGGCGATAAAACCCGTCAGGTCGAACGGGCGGCGCTCCTCCTCGCGAATATTGGGGATAATGCGCAGCGCCAGCACAATCGCCAGTATGCCGAGCGGCACATTAATAAAGAAGATCCAGCGCCAGTTAGCATAGTGAGTGATAAACCCGCCGAGCGGTGGACCAATAATCGGCGCGACCAGCGCAGGCCAGGTGAGCGTGGCGATGGCGGTTATCAACTGGTGTTTCGGCGTGGTGCGCAGCACCGCCAGCCGGCCAACGGGCACCATTAACGCGCCGCCGACGCCCTGAAAAATACGCATGACCACAAACATATCTACATTGCTGGCAAGCCCGCACAGCACCGACGCGAGCGTGAAAATCGCCAGCGCCAGCGAGAACACCGTGCGCGCGCCAAAGCGGTCGGCAATCCAGCCGCTCGCCGGGATCAGCACTGCCAGCGTTATCAGGTAGGCGCTGATCCCGATATTCAGGGCGACGGCTTCCACGCCAAAGGTTTTTGCCATATCCGGCAGGGCGGTGGCGATCACCGTGCCGTCGATAAACTCCATAAAGAAAGCGCCCGCTACCAGTAGCGCAGCGGGAGAAAGACCTCCGGTCTTCCGCGAAAGGGTGCTTTCACTCATTGTGGGTCTGCCATTTGCAAAAATAATTGAAAATGCTAAAAAATATTTTAGCGCGCTAACCGCAGGATTTATAATAGAATTTTTAACAAAGCTACTGCATTTTCGATTTTTGAAACGTGATTTCTATCACATATGGGTTGATTTTTGTGACGAAGGTCATATTATGTACGCATTGAGGCTTAACACCTGCATAACATATTCTCGGAGCAACTTATGAAACTGCGTAAAATCCTGAAGCACATGTTCGAAACCTATTGCAAAACTTTCAAAGACGTACCGCCAGGCGCTATGTTCTGATAATAAAAAACCTGCTTCCGGCAGGTTTTTTTATGCCCGCTATTCGCCATTTCCCGCTACTATGACGCCCTTTCTATAAGGAGCATCCTATGTCGCAAAATACGCCCGCCGACCAGGAACTGGTATCCGACGTTGTCGCCTGCCAGCTGGTTATCAAACAAATTCTTGATGTTATTGACGTTATCGCGCCGGTTGAAGTGCGCGAGAAAATGGCGAATCAATTAAAAACGATTGATTTTGCCAGCCATCCCGCCGCAGCCGATCCGGTGACGCGCCGCGCAATCCAGAAAGCCATCGCCTTAATTGAACTGAAATTTACCCCGCAGGGCGAAGCGCACTGATAGCAGCTTCGACGAAAGCCAGCGCCCGGTCTGTGACGCAGTGTGGATTTTGAAACGCTGTTTTGATCAACAATAACGCTACTCAAGTCAACCAACCTTAAACGCAAGGAGTCGGCAATGAAAAAAGTGGCGGTGTTGTTAGCGCCTGGTTTTGAAGAAGCGGAAGCGATTATCACCATAGATATTTTGCGTCGCTTAGATATCGACGTGGAAACGCTGGCCTGCGCGGCGTCCCGCGCGGTGGTCAGTTATCACGCTATCCCGATGGTGGCAGACCGCACCTTATCAGAACGGCTTAACACGCTGTACGACGCCGTGATATTACCCGGCGGGCCGCAGGGCAGCGTCAATCTCGCGGCCAGCCCGGACGTTGTGCAGTTTGTTAAAGACCATGACAATGCGGGCAAGCTTATCTGCCCGATTTGCTCGGCAGCCGCGCGTGTGCTGGGTGGCAATGGTCTGTTAAAAGGCCGCCGTTATGTCTGCTCCGGCGATCTCTATGAAACCGTGCGCGACGGTGAATATGTCGATGCGCCGGTGGTGGAAGATGGCAACCTTATCAGCGGCAAAGGCTTAGGCCTGGCCTTCGACTTTGCGTTTACCGTTGCCGCTCGCCTGTTGGGGGACGAAACGGTGGCGCGCGATCACGCCGATCATATCTACTTTAGCTGGTGATCTTTTCGCCCGGCTGCGCAAGGCGGTCGGGCACAAGGATAAGCTGGCTGATGTTATGGATTATTCTGCTTTTACCTTCCTCATTTGTCCGACAAAATCGGCTATCTTTATGTGCAATATCGCTGAATTTATGTACGGAATTACTGTAATTCTGCCGTGTGATGCCGCTCTCCTATGGAGAATCAATTTCCCGCTACAACTACTTCCAGCACAGATGTCCAGAGGCGTGTGGACTCTAATGCCTTGTTTTATGTCCTTTTAACTGAAGCGATTATTTGTTTTCCCTACATAAAAGAAAGTTAAAGCTGGAGTTTACCATGCACAAATTCACTAAAGCGCTGGCGGCCATCGGCCTGGCTGCCGTTATGTCACAATCCGCTATCGCGGAAACGATGAAGCTCGGATTTTTAGTTAAACAACCGGAAGAGCCCTGGTTCCAGACAGAGTGGAAATTCGCCGACAAGGCAGGCAAAGATTTAGGTTTTGAAGTCATTAAAATTGCCGTTCCCGACGGGGAAAAAACGCTGAACGCCATTGATAGCCTGGCCGCCAGCGGCGCTAAAGGCTTTGTTATCTGTACGCCGGATCCCAAACTCGGCTCGGCGATTGTCGCCAAAGCGCGCGGCTACGATATGAAAGTGATTGCCGTGGATGACCAGTTCGTCAACGCCAAAGGCGAACCGATGACCACGGTGCCGCTGGTAATGATGGCGGCCAGTGAAATCGGCGCGCGTCAGGGCCAGGAGCTGTATAAAGAGATGCAAAAACGCGGTTGGGATGTCAAAACGACCGGGGTAATGGCGATTACCGCTAACGAACTGGATACCGCCCGCCGTCGCACTACCGGTTCAATGGATGCGCTGAAAAAAGCCGGCTTCCCGGAAAAACAGATCTACCAGGTCCCGACCAAATCTAACGATATCCCCGGTGCATTCGATGCCGGTAACTCCCTGCTGGTTCAACATCCTGAAGTCAAACACTGGCTGGTACTGGGCATGAACGATAACACCGTGCTCGGTGGCGTACGTGCAACAGAAGGTCAGGGCTTTAAAGCACCCGATGTGATTGGCATTGGTATCAACGGCGTGGATGCAGTAAGTGAGCTCTCCAAAGGGCAGGCCACCGGTTTCTTTGGTTCCCTGCTGCCAAGCCCGGACGTGCATGGCTATAAAACCAGCGAGCTGCTTTACAACTGGGTGACCAAAGGCGCTGAACCGCCGAAATTCACCGCAGTGACCGATGTCGTGCTGATTACACGTGACAACTTCAAAGAAGAGCTGGCGAAAAAAGGACTGTAATTCTCTGTTGGTTGCGCTCCCCGTGCAAACGGGGAGCCAGACGTACACTCAACTGCTTTTCGGAGACGTTATGCAACAGTCTACCCCTTATCTCTCGTTTCGCGGCATCAGTAAGACGTTTCCCGGTGTGAAGGCGCTCAGCGACATCACCTTTGATTGCTATGCCGGGCAAGTTCACGCCCTGATGGGCGAAAATGGCGCGGGTAAATCGACCCTGTTAAAAATCCTCAGCGGGAACTATGCGCCGACCTCCGGCACACTGGCTCTCAAAGGCGAGGAAGTTACTTTCGCTGACACCACCGCGGCGCTCAATGCCGGCGTGGCGATTATTTATCAGGAACTGCACCTGGTGCCGGAAATGACCGTCGCCGAGAACATTTATCTGGGGCAGTTACCGCACAAAAGCGGGATTGTGAACCGCTCGCTGCTCAATTACGAAGCGGGGTTACAGCTTGAACATCTCGGCTTAGATATCGACCCGCAAACCCCGTTGAAATACCTCTCCATTGGTCAATGGCAGATGGTGGAAATCGCCAAAGCGCTGGCGCGTAACGCCAAAGTTATCGCTTTCGATGAACCGACCAGTTCGCTCTCGGCGCGGGAAATTGACAACCTGTTTCGCGTTATCCGCGAGCTGCGCAAAGAGGGGCGCGTGATCCTCTACGTTTCCCACCGCATGGAAGAGATTTTTGCCCTCAGCGATGCCATCACCGTGTTTAAAGACGGCCGCTACGTGCGCACTTTTACCGATACGCAGCAGGTCAGTCACGACCAACTGGTGCAGGCGATGGTTGGGCGCGAACTGGGCGATATTTACGGCTGGCAGCCGCGGGAATATGGCGAGCAGCGCCTGCAACTCGACCAGGTCAAAGCCCCAGGCGTACGTACGCCAATCAGCCTGAGCGTACGCAGCGGCGAAATCGTCGGTCTGTTTGGCCTGGTGGGCGCTGGGCGCAGCGAGCTGATGAAAGGGCTGTTTGGCGGCACGCAAATCACCGCAGGGCAGGTGTTGATTGATGGCGAGCGGGTCACTATCCAGAAACCGGCCCACGCCATTCGCGCGGGCATGATGCTCTGCCCGGAAGACCGCAAAGCGGAAGGGATCATTCCTGTCCATTCGGTACAGGAGAACATCAATATCAGCGCCCGGCGCAAATACATCCGCGCAGGCTGCCTGATTAACGATAGCTGGGAGAGCGATAACGCCGAGCATCATATTCGTGCGCTGAATATCAAAACCCCTGGCGCCGATCAGCTCATTATGAATCTCTCCGGCGGAAACCAGCAAAAAGCCATTCTCGGGCGCTGGCTGTCGGAGGAGATGAAAGTCATTTTGCTCGACGAACCGACGCGCGGCATTGATGTCGGCGCGAAACATGAAATCTATAACGTGATTTACGCGCTGGCGTCTCGCGGTGTTGCGGTGCTGTTTGCCTCAAGCGACCTGCCGGAAGTGATAGGCGTTGCCGATCGTATTGTGGTCATGCGCGAAGGCGAAATAGCCGGAGAGATACTGCACGGTCAGGGTGATGAACAGCAGGTGCTAAGCCTTGCGATGCCGAAAGTTAGCCAGGCTGTCGCCTGAGTGAGGAGAATATGATGTCATCTTTAACTACGTCCCGCGCCCCAAAAAAGACGCCGTTCACCCTCGGACGCATCTGGGATCAGTTCGGCATGCTGGTGGTTTTTGCCGTGCTGTTTATCGGGTGTGCGGTGTTTGTGCCGAACTTTGCCTCCTTCGTCAATATGAAGGGGCTGGGTCTGGCGATCTCCATGTCCGGCATGGTGGCGTGCGGCATGCTGTTCTGCCTGGCGTCCGGGGATTTTGACCTCTCCGTCGCGTCCGTGATTGCCTGCGCCGGTGTCACCACCGCGGTGGTGATTAACCTCAGCGAAAGCCTGTGGATTGGCGTATTCGCCGGTCTATTGCTTGGCGTTGCCAGCGGTTTTATTAACGGTTTTGTCATTGCCCGTTTGAAAATCAACGCCCTGATCACCACCCTGGCGACAATGCAAATTGTGCGCGGGCTGGCGTATATCATTTCCGATGGCAAAGCCGTTGGTATTGAAGACGAACGCTTCTTTACCCTTGGTTATGCCAACTGGCTGGGCTTGCCTGCGCCTATCTGGCTGACGGTCGGTTGCCTGATTATTTTCGGCTTCCTGCTTAACAAAACCACCTTTGGCCGCAACACGCTGGCGATTGGCGGTAATGAAGAGGCCGCGCGGCTGGCGGGTGTCCCGGTGGTGCGCACCAAAATTATCATCTTTGTGTTGTCGGGCCTGGTGTCGGCGGCGGCCGGGATTATCCTCGCCTCGCGTATGACCAGCGGCCAGCCGATGACCTCTATCGGTTATGAACTGATTGTGATTTCGGCCTGTGTGCTGGGTGGGGTTTCTCTTAAAGGTGGGATCGGCAAAATTTCATACGTTGTGGCGGGGATTTTAATTCTCGGCACGGTGGAAAACGCCATGAACCTGCTGAACATCTCTCCCTTCTCACAATACGTGGTTCGCGGCCTGATCCTGCTTGCAGCGGTGATTTTCGACCGTTACAAACAGAAAGCTAAGCGCACCGTCTGAGGCTAAGCGCTTAAATTTTAAACACAACCTTCCCGTTTACTTCTCCCCCTTACCAGCCGTTAATCCGGCTGGTAAGTCATGCTTAAAATGGCGAGCAGCGTCACACTGTCTATACTTACATGGCTAATGATAATGAGACGTTAGTGAAAAACGGCTCACACGATGACTGTAAGGAGGAAACCAGGGTGGAAGACGCGTTATCTGTACCGCCTCTCATTTCCGGTAATTTTGCCTTTTTTTTCGATTTGGATGGCACTCTCGCTGACATTAAACCGCGCCCGGATGACGTATTTATCCCGGAGCAAGTGCTGACCACACTTTCATTGCTTGCAAAGATGAATAACGGGGCGCTGGCGTTGATTTCAGGGCGTTCAATTAACGAGCTTGACGCGCTTGTTAAACCTTATCGCTTCCCGCTGGCCGGGGTGCATGGGGCAGAGCGCCGCGATATCAATGGTCAAACCGAGCGCGTGACATTACCGAAAGAGGTGTTAATTCCGCTGGAGCAGGCGCTCCGGCACGGGCTGGCGTCCCTTGACGGCGTGCAGCTCGAAGCTAAAGGGATGGCGTTTGCCTTGCACTATCGTCAGGCACCGCAGCATGAAGAGGCGGTTTTTGCACTGGCTCGATACATGGTTGAGGAGTTCCCGCAACTGGCGATGCAGCCGGGCAAATGCGTGGTTGAACTCAAACCATCGGGGATTCATAAGGGCGCGGCGATTGAAGCTTTTCTGCGCACGCCGCCCTTCACCGGCAGGAAACCGGTGTTTCTGGGTGACGATCTAACCGATGAGCATGGTTTTAAAACCGTTAATCAACTTGGCGGTATCTCGATCAAAGTCGGTACAGGCGCGACACAAGCGCAGTGGCGGCTTGCCGACGTCGGGGATGTTTATCAATGGCTGGAACGTGTAACCCATCAACAACAACAAGAAAAGGCGCTAACAAACAGGAGAGATGGCTATGAGTCGCTTAGTCGTAGTATCTAATCGTATTGCACCGCCTGATGACAAAAAGGCCAGCGCTGGCGGGCTGGCTGTGGGGATTATGGGCGCATTGAAAGCCACCGGCGGGCTGTGGTTTGGCTGGAGCGGTGAGATCGGTGACGAAGACGCACCGTTGAAAAAAGTGACCAAGGGCAATATCACCTGGGCTTCTTTTAACCTGAGTGAAGAGCATCACGAGCAGTATTATTCCCAGTTCTCGAATGCCGTATTATGGCCTGCTTTCCACTACCGTCTGGATCTGGTCAAGTTCCAGCGCGAAGCCTGGGACGGCTATCAGGAAGTGAACGCTCTGCTGGCAGACAAACTGCTGCCGCTGCTGAAAGAAGACGACATTCTGTGGATCCACGATTACCATCTGCTGCCGTTTGCCAGTGAGCTGCGTAAACGCGGCGTGAATAATCAAATCGGCTTCTTCCTGCATATTCCTTTCCCGACGCCGGAAATCTTCAATGCGCTACCGCCGTATGCGGAGCTGCTGGAAGCGCTGTGCGATTACGATCTGCTTGGCTTCCAGACCGAAAGTGACCGTCTGGCGTTCCTCGATAGCCTCTCCATGCAGACAAGGTTGAGCACGCGCAACGGTAAAGAACATACGGCGTGGGGGAAAAACTTCCGCACCGAAGTTTACCCGATCGGTATCGAACCGAACGAAATTGCCCAGCAGGCCGCTGGCCCGCTACCGGCAAAACTGGCGCAGCTGAAAAACGAGCTGAAGAATGTGAAGAACATCTTCTCCGTTGAGCGCCTGGATTACTCCAAAGGCTTGCCGGAACGCTTCCTGGCCTATGAAACCCTGCTGGAGAAGTTCCCGCAGCATCACGGCAAAATCCGTTATACGCAGATTGCACCCACCTCCCGTGGCGAAGTGCAGGCCTATCAGGATATTCGTCACCAACTGGAGACGGAAGCCGGGCGCATTAACGGCAAATATGGTCAGCTTGGCTGGACGCCGCTTTACTACCTCAACCAGCATTTTGATCGCAAAGTGTTGATGAAAGTGTTCCGCTACGCGGAAGTAGGGCTGGTGACGCCGCTGCGGGATGGCATGAACCTGGTGGCGAAAGAGTATGTTGCCGCGCAGGATCCACAAAACCCCGGCGTACTGGTGTTGTCACAATTTGCGGGTGCGGCTAATGAGCTGACCTCGGCGCTGATCGTCAACCCGTACGATCGTGATGATGTTGCCGCCGCGCTGGACAGAGCACTGCGCATGCCGCTGGCAGAGCGTATTTCACGCCACGCTGAAATGCTGAAAGTCATCACGGAAAACGATATTGACCACTGGCAGCAGAGGTTTATCAGCGACCTAAAGCAAATCACGCCACGTAGCGCGCAAAGCCAGCTACAAAATAAAGTGGCGACGTTTCCCAAACTAGCCTGATAAACAAACGCCCCCCATCATGATGGGGGCGTTTTACTCTCTAAGGGATACCAGCAGCACATCCACTTCACTGGTTTGCACAATGCTCTTTGCTGAGCAAGCGGCACGCGATAAAAACGTCTGATTATGATTCCCGCACACCACTAAATCGACGCTCTGCGTCCGGCAAGTGTGCAGAATATGCTCGCTTAATTCCCCCGACGCGATAATGGCACGCTCGACAGGATAACCGGCGTTGTTAATTAACTGATCGAGAAATTGTTGCGTCTCTTCCTGCAACATCTCACGCACATTTTCCATCATCGGTGCGGCGAGTTGGTTATAGAGTTCCGGGTCGGCAGCGAAGGTAATCAGGCTGATGCGGGCGTTAAAAGGGCGGGCAATATCAACGGCTTTTGCCAACAGTTGCTGGCTCTCAGGCGTGACGGCTACGGCGACCAGAAGATGCGCATACGTCATGACGTCTTCCCCCTTGAAATCAAATTTTTCTCACCATTACTCTGTTTCAGCAGCCAGTGCAACCCGTGAATATTTCAGCTATGTGAAGGCTATCATAAATATTCATTAATTATTCTTACGTAACGGCATGGCTGGAGTTTGACCATGTTAATTGATTTTAACAACTAAACCTAAATTCGCAGGAATTGAGCATATATTGTTAAATTATAAATCGCAGCAATTAACAAAAATGAAATGGTAACCCAGGTTGACTAATTAGCTGTGCTTAAATCTTAATGCATTGTTTTAAATGCCTTTTTATTTTCGTGTCTGCAAGAGACACGCCGGGCGAAATGTTAACACTCTCCCATGCTGACCCTCTGACTATTTATCGTTTCTGACGCTTTGTTTTGCCCGAATATTCGTTGTCAAGGAATAGAAATGAGGTTGGATAGAATAAAAAATCATCAAATCACAAGCCATACTGATAGATTTCTTGCCCATAATCACTTAAATTATGTGACGTGGATCACAAAAATTTCAAATTTTCGCACTGGTCAGATTGTATGTAGAAGCACCTACGAGTACAGTTGCGTCGAATTAGGAAAAATCTTAGTTCTTTGTAAGAAATGATTAAGAGCGTAGCAAGGCATTAACATTTGAGCGAAGCGCCTTGTTCGCGAAATCCTAAGTCAGTTATGCATTTAGCCTTTCTTTTTTATACCGGGTTTTTTCCCGGCGACATCACGGGGTGCGGTTACGCCGCATAAGATACAAGTTGGTTATTCGGGATGGGAAAAATGCATACATCCGAGTTGCTGAAACACGTTTATGACATCAATTTGTCGTATTTACTTCTTGCTCAGCGTTTGATTAGTCAGGACAAAGCGTCCGCAATGTTCCGCCTTGGTATTAACGAAGAAATGGCAACCACGTTGGGTGAGTTGACCCTGCCGCAAATGGTTAAATTGGCTGAAACCAATCAGCTTATCTGCCAGTTCCGTTTTGACAATCATCAGACCATCACTCGTCTGACCCAAGAATCTCGCGTGGATGATTTACAGCAAGTCCACACCGGTATTTTACTTTCAACGCGCTTGCTTAACGAATCAGCAAAAAACGGCGACGCGGCCAGGAAGAAAAGGGCATAACAATGGGTGAGAAAAGCATTGTTCAGGAAGCACGCGATATTCAGTTAGCGATGGAACTGATTACGCTGGGTGCGCGTTTACAAATGCTGGAGAGTGAGACGCAACTTAGCCGTGGTCGTCTTATCAAACTGTATAAAGAGTTACGTGGTAGCCCGCCGCCAAAAGGCATGCTGCCATTCTCCACCGACTGGTTTATGACCTGGGAACAAAATATCCACGCGTCGATGTTCTGCAACGCCTGGCAATTTCTGTTAAAAACCGGTCTTTGCAGCGGCGTTGACGCGGTCATCAAAGCCTACCGACTTTATCTCGAACAATGTCCTCACTCTGACGAAGGACCACTGCTGGCGCTGACTCGCGCCTGGACGCTGGTTCGTTTCGTGGAAAGCGGATTGCTGGAGTTGTCACGCTGTAATTGCTGCGGTGGTAATTTCATTACCCATGCGCATCAGCCTGTTGGAAGCTTTGCCTGTAGTTTGTGCCAGCCGCCGTCTCGCGCGGTAAAAAGACGTAAACTTTCCCAGGAAGCTGCCGATATTATTCCACAACTGCTGGATGAACAGATCGATCAGGCTGTTTAACCGAATCAGGTGGATAAAAAACTCCAGCAGCGGTGCAGTAATGCCGCTGCTTTTTTTTGCCTGCCATTCGAGTAAACCCTGCGAAAAGTTTCTCCCGAGCCTTAGTCATTAGCAGAAGGATGATGTCGTGCTTATCGTATTAGGTTACCTGGTTGTTCTTGGTGCAGTCTTAGGCGGTTATGTAATGACCGGTGGTCACCTTGGAGCACTATATCAACCGTCAGAACTGATCATCATCGGCGGGGCGGGTCTTGGTGCATTCATTGTGGGCAACAACGGAAAAGCCATCAAAGGAACGCTGAAAGCGCTGCCTTTGCTGTTTCGCCGTTCAAAGTACACCAAAAGTATGTATATGGACTTGCTGGCGCTGCTCTATCGCCTGATGGCGAAGTCGCGTCAACAAGGGATGTTCTCGCTGGAACGGGATATTGAAAACCCGACTGAGAGCGAGATTTTTGCCAGCTACCCGCGCATCCTGGCGGATGCCACCATGCTGGAATTCATTGTCGATTACCTGCGTCTGATAATCAGCGGCAACATGAACACCTTCGAAATCGAAGCGTTGATGGACGAAGAGATCGAAACCCACGAAAGCGAAGCGGAAGTTCCGGCCAACGCGCTGGCGATGGTAGGTGATTCACTTCCGGCGTTCGGTATCGTGGCGGCGGTCATGGGGGTGGTTCACGCCCTGGCGTCGGCCGATCGTCCGGCGGCTGAACTTGGTGCGCTTATCGCTCACGCGATGGTGGGAACCTTCCTCGGGATCCTGTTGGCGTATGGGTTTATCTCGCCGCTGGCCTGCGTGTTACGCCAGAAGAGCGCGGAAACCGCCAAGATGATGCAGTGCGTAAAAATCACGCTGCTGTCGAACCTGAACGGTTATGCGCCGCCGATTGCCGTCGAATTTGGGCGTAAAACGCTGTACTCCAGCGAGCGTCCATCGTTTATCGAACTGGATGAACACGTACGTGCGGTCAGAAATCCTAACCAACAGACGACCACCGAGGACGCATGAAAAACCAGTCCCATCCGATCGTCGTAGTCAGACGTAAAAAACATAAAGGCCATGGTGGCGGCGCGCACGGCTCCTGGAAGATAGCCTACGCCGACTTTATGACGGCGATGATGGCGTTTTTCCTGGTGATGTGGCTGATTTCTATCTCCAGCCCGAAAGAACTTATCCAGATTGCGGAGTATTTCCGCACGCCGCTGGCTACTGCGGTGACCGGCGGGCCGAGGATTTCAAACAGCGACAGCCCGATCCCGGGCGGTGGCGATGACTACACACAGCAACAAGGCGAAGTGCAAAAACAGCCCAACATTGACGACCTGAAACGCCGCATGGAGCAGTCGCGCCTGAGTAAACTGCGCGGCGATCTGGATCAGTTAATTGAGGCCGATCCGAAACTGCGCGCGCTGCGCCCGCATTTAAAAATCGACCTCGTTCAGGAAGGGCTGCGCATTCAGATTATCGACAGCCAGAACCGGCCAATGTTTAAAACCGGCAGCGCCGACGTCGAACCTTACATGCGCGATATTTTACGGGCGATTGCGCCAGTACTGAACGGCATTCCGAACAAAGTGAGCCTCTCCGGCCACACCGATGATGCGCCTTACGCCAACGGCGACAAAGGCTACAGCAACTGGGAGCTTTCCGCCGATCGCGCTAACGCGTCGCGTCGTGAACTGGTTGCCGGTGGGCTTGATGACGGCAAAGTGCTGCGTGTTGTCGGCATGGCCGCCACCATGCGCCTGGCCGATCGCGGCCCCGATGACGCCATCAACCGTCGAATTAGTCTTTTGGTACTCAATCAGCAGGCAGAAGCGGCCATTCTGCATGAGAACGCCGAGAGTCAGAGTGCGCCAATAAGCGCGATTACACAGCCAGAGCCAGCGGCGTCAGCCTCTGCGCCCGCGTCAGCGGCTCCGGCGGCAGTTCCCACATCGCCACAAGCCAATCCGAGGTGATAGCGTGAGCATGGATATTAGTGATTTTTATCAGACATTCTTTGATGAGGCCGACGAACTGTTGGCCGATATGGAACAACATTTATTGGATCTGGTGCCGGAAGCGCCGGATTCAGAACAGCTCAACGCCATCTTCCGTGCTGCACACTCTATAAAAGGCGGCGCGGGGACATTCGGCTTTACCATCTTGCAGGAAACCACGCACCTGATGGAAAACCTGCTTGATGAAGCCCGGCGTGGTGAAATGCAGCTTAACACCGACATCATCAACCTGTTTTTGGAAACCAAAGATATCATGCAGGAACAGCTCGACGCCTATAAAAGCTCGCAAGAGCCGGACGCTGCCAGCTTCGAATATATCTGCAACGCCCTGCGCCAGCTGGCGCTGGAAGCAAAAGGAGAGGGTGTTCCTGCGACCGCGAATGGCGCAATACTCTCCGTTGTAGAGAGTGCTGCGCTTGCCGCCGAAACCGCACCGGCTGCCGCCAATGACGGCAAGCTGCGCATTATTCTGTCGCGCCTGAAAGAGAGTGAAGTCGGGCTGCTGGAAGAAGAACTGGGCAACCTCGGCACCCTGAGCGATGTGGTCAAAGGGGCCGACAGCCTGAGCGTCACCATCGACGGCGGTATCAGCGAAGACGACATCATTGCGGTGTTGTGCTTTGTGATTGAAGCCGATCAGATTGCCTTTGAAAAAGCATCACCCGCCGCCGTTGAAGAGATGGCTGAAGCGGTAGCTGAAGTGACAGAAACCCCGGCTGAAGCTGCCCTCCCGGCCGTGAAACCGGCGGCGGCACCGGCGCTGAAAGCGGTGGCGAAAGAGCATCCGGCGGGCCGTGAAAAACCCGCGCGCGGTAGTGAATCCACCAGCATCCGCGTGGCGGTAGAAAAAGTCGATCAACTGATAAACCTGGTCGGCGAACTGGTTATCACCCAGTCGATGCTGGCCCAGCGCTCCAATGAACTGGATCCAGTCACTCATGGCGACCTGATCACCAGCATGAGCCAGTTGCAGCGTAACGCCCGCGACTTGCAGGAATCGGTGATGTCGATTCGTATGATGCCGATGGAATATGTCTTCAGCCGCTTCCCGCGTCTGGTGCGTGACCTGGCAAGCAAGCTTGATAAGCAAGTGGAACTGACCTTACAGGGCAGCTCAACCGAACTGGATAAGAGCCTGATCGAACGCATTATCGATCCGTTAACGCACCTGGTGCGTAACAGCCTTGACCACGGTATCGAAACGCCACAAAAACGCGTCGAAGCCGGGAAGTCACCGATTGGTAACCTGATTCTTTCTGCCGAACACCAGGGCGGCAACATCTGCATCGAAGTGACCGACGACGGCGCAGGCCTTAATCGCGAGCGTATCCTGGCGAAAGCGCTCTCTCAGGGCATGGCGGTCAATGAAAATATGACCGACGAAGAAGTGGGGATGCTGATTTTCGCCCCTGGCTTCTCCACCGCGGAACAAGTTACCGACGTTTCCGGCCGTGGTGTCGGCATGGACGTGGTTAAACGTAACATCCAGGAGATGGGCGGCCACGTAGAGATCAAATCGAAGCAGGGCACTGGCACCACGATCCGTATCCTGCTGCCGTTGACGCTGGCGATTCTCGACGGCATGTCGGTGAAAGTGAATAACGAAGTCTTTATTCTGCCGCTCAACGCCGTGATGGAATCATTGCAGCCGAGCGAAGAAGACCTACATCCGCTGGCGGGCGGCGAGCGCGTGCTGGAAGTGCGCGGTGAATACCTGCCGCTGGTTGAGCTGTGGAAAGTGTTTGACGTCATGGGCGCGAAAACCGAAGCCACGCAGGGGATCGTCGTTATTCTGCAAAGCGCAGGTCGTCGCTATGCACTGTTGGTCGATCAGCTGATTGGTCAGCACCAGGTGGTCGTGAAAAACCTGGAAAGTAACTATCGCAAAGTGCCGGGGATTTCTGCCGCCACCATCCTGGGTGATGGTAGCGTCGCGCTGATCGTTGATGTATCAGCGTTGCAGGGGTTGAATCGTGAACATCGTATGGCGCATACAGCCGCCTGATTTAGTTAAGAAGGTATAAAACATGACCGGTATGAGTAATGTAGCAAAACTGGCGGGCGAGCCATCGGGTCAGGAGTTCCTGGTATTTACCCTGGGTGATGAAGAGTACGGCATCGATATTCTGAAAGTGCAGGAAATTCGTGGCTATGACCAGGTAACCCGCATCGCCAACACCCCGGACTTTATCAAGGGCGTTACCAACCTGCGCGGTGTGATCGTACCGATCGTGGACCTGCGCGTGAAGTTCAGCCAGGGCGAAGTGGAATATAACGAAAACACCGTCGTTATCGTGCTGAACCTCGGCCAGCGCGTGGTCGGTATCGTGGTGGATGGCGTGTCTGACGTGCTGTCGCTGGCGGCGGATCAAATTCGCCCGGCGCCGGAATTTGCTGTGACCCTTTCAACAGAATACCTGACCGGCCTCGGCGCGCTGGGTGACCGTATGCTGATTCTGGTGAACATTGAAAAACTGCTCAACAGCGACGAAATGGCGCTGCTGGACATGGCTGCGACCCACGTAGCGTAACGCTTCAGGCGGGTGATCCTCTCACCCGCCCATCTTTTCTCTCTTCTGTGCCCGTCAACCTATTCTTCAGTCATGCTTAAGTGTGGCTTCAAGTTATCTAATTTATTGTTTTTTACACACTTAAATATATTGAGACAAATATCACATTTTGACGCATATATTCGTTGCAACTAGTCCTGATTACAGCAAAAAGTGGATTTAAGCGTCTGAATTAATTAGTTAAAAATATTAATCCATCCGTTACATTTTTGCGCCTTGCCAGAACTGGTTGAACCCGCCGACGTCATCTAAATTTCAGTTATTCCTGCGTTTTTCAGCTTTTGCATGACTATTTTTCCGCGTGACGCATTGATTGGGCAATGAATAGCACGCGGCATCTTCGGAGGCGTCAACATGAACAAAAAACTGCTTTATGTGCTGGCAAGTGGGGCATTCATCATGGCCGGGCAAAACGCCCATGCAGTCACCAGTAGCGGGACAATCGGGGCAACATTAACCCTGACCAACGGTTGCCTTATCAACGGCTCACCAGGCCAGAATGGCATCAACTTCGGTACGCTGGATTTTGGTACCCATCCGGCGACCTTCTCGCAGCTCACCACGCAATTAACCGGTGCCGGGGGCGGTAACAGCTTCGGCATTCAGTGCACCACCACCGATTACACCGTGCAGATAACCGGTAATACCAACTCCACGGCACCGGGCACGGTTATCGGCACGCCGGGTACACCGGCGCGTTACCTGGTGAATGCGGCCGATACCACCCAAGGCGTGGCCTACAGCCTCTATAGTGATAGCGGTTTCAGTAACGTTATTGCCAACAACACCAACATTCCTCCCGCGTCCACCACCGGCGGCGTCGATAACTATACCCTCTACGGGCGCATCACCGGAGGCGGCGACAGTGTCAGCGTTATCCCGGGTACTTACACCGATACGATTAACGTGAGTGTGACGTACTAACTCTTCCCACATGAGAAAGAACGGCGTGCGTGTTTCCCCGAGGGGAAACCGGACAGGGCTGCGCGTAATTTTGGCGGTGCTGATGATACTGGCGCAACCGGCGGCGCTCGCGGTGACGACACAAACCTTCACCGTGGGCGCAACCATCACGCCAGGCTGCGCCGTGGTCAGCGGCAGCGGCGGGGTGCTCGGCACGCTCAATTTCGGCACCCATTCGGGAGTGGAAAGCGGGCAGGCGAGCACGTCGTTTGTGCCCAACGCGTCACTCTCTCTCGGCTGCACACCTGGCGTTGTGCTCAGCATGAGCGTGAACGGCGGGCAGAACTACTCCACTGTGCGCAATATGCAGCGCAGCGGCGGTACAGAGCGGGTGCCCTATCGTATTTACAGCAACAGTACGCTGGCGGCGAATACCGAAATCGGTGTTAACCAGGCGGTCTCTGTTGCCACCACCAATAGCAATACTATTTCGCTCGCCATTTTTGGCGCAGCGCAACTCACCGGCTTTAGCCCGGCGGGAATGTATACCGATCAACTGACCGTGACATTGTCATGGTAATAAGGGAGAAGGACATGAAGGTCACCTCGTGCGCCCGTGCGGCAGGCTTTTGGCTTGCGGGCGCGCTGATCCTGACGGCGGGAAATGCGCAGGCGGCAGCAACCATTTTGCTCTGGCCAATCGATCCCTGGCTGGGTGCTGATACCAACGCCACGGAGTTGTGGATCCAGAATCAGGGCGAAACGCCCACCACCATGCAGGTGCGCATTGTGCGCTGGTCTCAGGAAGGCGGCCTGGATCGCTACGAGCAACAGAGCGATGTGGTGGCAAGCCCGCCTATCGTGCAAATCGCCAAAGAGAGTAAACAACTGATTCGGCTGATTAAGCAGGCGCAAATTCCACCCAGCAAAGAGCAGGCTTACCGCATTATTGTCGATGAGATCCCCCAGCCCGATAACCCCGACAAACCACAAATTGGCCTGAAGCTGCAAATGCGCTACTCGATCCCGTTATTCGCTTACGGTCAGGGGATCAAAACCTCGGCCAACGGCGCGCATCATGTTTTTGCTGATACGTCAAAGCTGAGCTGGCGCGTAGTGCGTGACGGCGGCCAACCGGCGCTGGAAGTGCGCAACGACGGTAATGTTCATGTTCGGTTGAGTAAAGTCAGCGTGCGACAGGGCGGCCAGAGGCGCCAGGTTGCCGAGGGGTTATTAGGCTATGTTCTGCCCCACAGCGCACGACGCTGGCCGTTACCGGCCGGGGTGAACAATCCATCGGCGCTGAACGCGACGATTAATGCGCGGGAAGGCCAATGGCAGTCGTCCGCGGGCAACTGATTGTACCGGTCACCATGATGCTGTTGGGCAGTTCGGCGTGGGGTCAGCAAGGCGATGATGGGCTACCGCCGCCGCCGGATGCGCGAGCCATTAACCAACAGGCGGTATTTCACCTGTCGCTGGTTATCAACCATTACGACACCCAACAGGTGGTGCCGGTCACCCGGCGGCAGAATGACTTTTACGTCTCCAGCGCCGACTTGCTGCACGCCGGGCTCCCGGCGGAACATCTGCCGCAGGGGGACGTCAATCTTTCGACCCTGGCGGAGGTGCGTACGGAATATGACAGCGAAGGACAGCGCCTGTTATTAACGGTGCCTGAAGAATGGGTACCGGCGCGTTATACCTCTTTTTCCGGCGATGCCCGGCGCAGCGAACCGAAATATGGTCAGGGCGCGTTACTGAATTACGACGTTTATACCAGCAACACGGAGCATATTGGCGGGCAGGCGTCCCTGTGGCATGAGTTTCGCTACTTCAACGGGAACGGCGTGCTCTCTTCCACCGGCTCGATGCGCAAAACCCTCTCCGGCTCGCTGCGCCAGCATGAGGGTTACGTGCGTTATGACACCACACTCACCTTTAGCGATGAAGATAACGCCATCCAGTGGGATGTCGGGGATGTTATCTCCGAAGCGTTAACCTGGAGCAGCAGCGTGCGCATGGGCGGCCTGCGTTACGGGCGTGATTTCTCCCTGCGCCCGGACCTGGTCACCTGGCCGCTGCCGGTGTTTTCCGGTGAAGCGGCGGTGCCAACCTCGGTTGATGTCTTTATCAATGGCTATCGCGCGGGGAACACCCAGCTACAGCCCGGGCCATTTTCGCTAACCAATATGCCCTATATCAACGGGGCGGGGGATGCGGTCCTGGTCACCACCGATGCCCTCGGGCGGCAGGTCAGCACGACGCTGCCGTTTTATGTCGCCAGCGATCTGCTAAAGCCGGGGCTGAGCGATGGTGCGATAACCCTGGGTTCTTTGCGGCGCAATTACGGTATTGATAATTTTGATTACGGACCGCTGGTGGGCAGCGGCTCGTACCGCTACGGCGTCACCGATTACCTGACCCTTGAAGGGCACGGCGAAGCGGCGGAGTCGCTGGCGCTCGGCGGTGTGGGGGCGGTGGTTAAACCTGGACGACTCGGCGTGGTGAACGGGGCGTGGACGCAAAGCCGCATGTATGGCGATGGCGGCAATCAACTGAACTGGGGCTACCAATACAGCACCAATCTGTTCAGCGTCAGTACTCAGCACAGCCGTCGCAACCGCCAATTCGGCAACCTTGCGCTCTACGACCAGCGCGCGAGCTACAACGACATGCAGCGTAACGGCCAGCGGCCAATTGCCAGCCTGAGCCGCAATACCGACCAGTATTCGCTGACCGTTAATATGGGGGATTTCGGCAACGTCGGGGCGGCGTGGATTGGCGTGCGCAGTTTTGATAGTGACAAAACCGAACTGCTGAATCTCTCGTGGAGCCGTAATCTCTGGGGCAGCAGCAGCCTGTATCTTGCCGCCAGTCGCGATAACCAGCGGGGTGACTGGACTTTCGCCATGTCGTTGCAAATTCCGCTGAGCGCCAGTGACAGTGCCGCCATCAGCATGGAAAGAACGCCGGATGCGGGCAGCACGCAGCGTATCAACTACTACCATGCGATGCCGACCGACGGCGGTTTTAGCTGGAACGCGGCGCTGGCTCGCCAGTCGCAAAATAAAACGTACCAGCAGGGCACGCTGGGCTGGCGCAACAATGATGTGGAATTGCAGGGTGGCGCATACGGCGAAAGCGGCATGATGACCTGGTGGGGTGAAGCGCTGGGGTCGGTGGTGCTGATGGATGGCCAGGTGTTCGCCGCCAACCGTATCAACGACGCCTTTGCGGTGATCAGCACCGGCGGGCATGCCGGGGTGCCGGTGAACTATGAAAACCAGCCGGTTGGGGTAACTGATAACGATGGTTATTTACTGGTTAGCGGCGTGTCGGCCTACTATCCGGCCAGCTACAGCATTAATACGTTGAACCTTCCGGCAGATACCCAGCTAAAAGAGACGGAGCGCAAAATTGCCCTGCGCCGCCACAGCGGTTATCTGGTTGAGTTCCCGATGGTGCAGGAACGCGTCGCCAGCGTGATCCTCCATGACGAACAGGGGCTGGATATTGCGCCAGGCAGCCAGGTTGAACGCGCGGGCAAAGAGACCGCCGTTGTCGGCTATGACGGCATCGCCTGGCTGGAAAATCTTGATGACGCAAACGCCTTACATGTGCGCCTGCCGGAGGGCGGAAGCTGCGAGGCCGCTTTTACCCTTGACGCCAACCCTGAACATAAATTGCAGACCTACGGGCCGCTTACCTGCCGGAGGAACCCATAATGCGTCGGCTTCTCTTCTTATTATTACTGCTCTGCTCCAGTCAGGTCTGGGCGGCGTGTACCGTCAGCACCACCAATGGCGCGTTCGGCACCGTCACCTCGTTTGTGCTTAATTCAACGGCGCAAAATACCACCGCCAACCTGATTGTGCGCTGCGATGCGGCGCTTAACTTACTGACCAATGACTCAGTCACGCTGACGCTGACGGGTGCGACGGCCACCGCCACCAATCGCGGGGCGATGAGGCGCAGTGATAATGCCGCCGTGACGGACAGCATCCCCGTTCGTGTCTGCGGACAGGCGAACTGCGCCAATAACAGCGAGGCGACCATTGGCGGCACCAGCTATACCTGGAGCGGCCCGACGCTGCTGGCACTGCTTGGCTCGAAAACCTATACCTTGCCGCTCTATTTTCTGACGGTGCCGGGGCAGAATGTCTCCGCTGGGCCTTACCTGGTCACGCTGAATTTTAGTGTCGCCTACAACGTCTGTTCGGTCGGCCTGCTGGGATTGTGTACCACGGCGCAAACGGGTACGGCGGCCACCAGCCTGCAACTGACCGGCACCAGCACCAATGACTGCACAACCATCAACGCGCCGAATGTGAATTTTGGTAGCGCGCCACTGGTACGTAACTTCCCGACCGTCTCGCAATCCATTGCCATTACCTGCACCAAAGGCAGCACCTATACCGTTGGCATTAATAATGGCGGCTATGCCAGCGGCAATGTGCGCAATATGGCGAGTGGCAGTAACCGCCTGAGTTATGAGATTTATAAAGGCGCGACCACCAACCGCTGGGGCAGCGTGGGCACCGAGCGCTGGTCGAGCGGTGTCTCCTCGCAGGTGAGCAGCGATGGTCTGCTTCGCACTTATCACTACACCGCGCAGGTGCTGACGACGCAAACCACGCCGCCGGGCGGTACCTACAGCGATACATTGACTGTCGATATCGCGTTTTAAGTGCAAATTTAATTCCCTTTCGCAAATGTAAAGTTCCCAGGCCGGATGCCGATAACACCGTTAATAACTTATCAAGAAGGTGTTGCAAGTGAACCGTATCCGCGTCGTTACATTACTTATGAGCGTGCTGGTGGTCTTCGCCCTGTTACAGCTTGTCTCCGGTGGGCTCTTTTTTTCGTCGCTTAAGCAAAACCAGCAAAGTTTTGCCGTCTCCAACGATCTGCGTATGCAACAGACGGAACTGGGGAAAGCGTGGGAACTGATGCTGCAAACACGCATCAACCTGAGCCGTTCTTCGGCGCGGATGCTGCTCGACCCGAGCAACCAGCAAAGCAGCGCGAAAACCGATCTGCTCAATAGCGCAAAAGCGTCGCTGAATGAGGCGGCAAAACACTATGACGCCTTCCGTCAGTTGCCGACCATGCCGGAGATGGACGCAGCCCGTCAGACCCTTGATGAGAAGTACCAGACTTACCATGCGGCGCTGAGCGAACTGGTGCAATTCCTTGAGAGTGGCAACATCGATAGCTTTATGGCCCAGCCGACGCAGGGGATGCAAAACGCCCTTGGCGAGGCGATGGCGAAATACGCAAGCTTAAGCGACAGCCTCTATCGCAACGCCTGGGATCAGAGCGTCAGCGACTACACCTTCGCCAAATGGCAGATGGCGGTTCTCGCGCTGGCGCTGGTAATTGTGCTGGCCGGCGTCTGGTATGGCATCCGCCGGATTCTGCTCTCGCCGCTGTCGGCGGTGATTGCTCATATCCGTGAAATTGCCGGCGGTAACCTGACGCATTCGCTGCGCATTGCCGGGCGCAGTGAGATGACTGAACTGGCGCAGAGTGTCGATCATATGCAAAACGCATTGATTGAAACTGTCACCAATGTGCGCCAGGGCTCGGATGCGATTTATTCTGGCACCAGCGAAATCGCGGCCGGGAATAACGATCTCTCATCGCGTACAGAAGAGCAGGCCTCGGCGCTGGAACAGACCGCCGCCAGCATGGAAGAGCTGACCGCGACGGTGAAACAGAACGCCGAAAACGCCCGTCAGGCGTCATTGCTGGCGCAAAGCGCGTCGGAAACCGCCGGGCGCGGCGGTAAAGTGGTGGATGGCGTGGTGAAAACTATGCACGAGATTGCCACCAGTTCGCAAAAAATCGCCGACATTATCAGCGTGATTGACGGCATTGCGTTTCAGACCAATATCCTCGCGTTGAACGCGGCGGTGGAAGCGGCGCGCGCCGGTGAGCAAGGCCGGGGTTTTGCCGTGGTCGCCGGAGAAGTGCGTAACCTTGCCAGTCGCAGTGCGCAGGCCGCAAAAGAAATTAAGTCATTGATTGAAGATTCTGTTTCCCGGGTCGATACCGGTTCTGTGCTGGTGGAAAGCGCCGGGGAAACCATGTCGGACATTGTTAACGCGGTAACAAGAGTCAACGACATTATGGGTGAGATCGCCTCGGCATCGGATGAACAGAGCCGTGGCATCGATCAGGTTGCGCTGGCGGTATCCGAAATGGATCGCGTCACGCAACAGAATGCGTCACTGGTACAACAATCGGCAGCCGCAGCCGCTGCCTTAGAAGAACAAGCCAGTCGATTGACGCAGGCGGTATCGGCCTTCCGCCTTTCCTCTGTATCAGGCATGGCGCAACCTGCTTTAACGCCGGTAGCAGGCCGCGCTCAGACCCCGGCGCGGAGCCGCCACCTTGCCACCGGACAAGAGGATAACTGGGAAACCTTTTAAGCAGTGCGTAACCGCGGATTTTTCCGCCAGATGGGGCGTTGATGTTAAATCGTATTCGTATCTCAACAACATTATTTTTAATTTTGATTGTGTGTGGCGTTTTGCAGGTTGGCAGTAACGGTTTGTCTTTCTGGGCATTTAAAGAGAGCACCTCCCATTTACAGGAAGTCGAAAAGAGTAACCAGCAGCGCAGTGCGCTGATGCAGATGCGGGCCGTATTGTTACAGGCCAGCACCGCGCTGAATAAAGCCGGGACGTTAACTGCGCTCAGTTATCCGCCGGACGATATCAAAGCGCTGATGACACAGGCGAAAGCCAGCCTGAAACAGGCGGAAGAAACAGAAAAAGCGTTTGTCAGCAGTGCGGCGCTAACGGCGGAAGGCAAAAAATTACAGGAAGGGACGCAGGCGAGTTTCAATGCCTGGCGCAGCGACCTGGAGCACCAGGCCACCTGGCTTGAGAATAACCAGCTGTCGGATTTTATGACTGCGCCGGTGCAGGAGTCGCAAAGTAAATTTGATGCCAACTTCAGCGCGTGGGAGAAGCACATTAACCACTTTACGGAGCAGGCCAGAGTCATCAGTGAAAGTAACTATCGCCGTTCGGCGGTGATCTTCATCGTGGTGGTTATCCTGGCGGCACTGTTGACCACGGTGGCGCTGTACTGGTCGCGCAAGATGATTGTTCAGCCGCTGGCGGTGATGAGCGGGCATTTTGACAGCATCGCCGAAGGCAACCTGGCCCGCGCGATTGAGGTTAACGGGCGTAACGAAATTTCGGCCATTTTCGCCGGCCTGCAAAAGATGCAGGTGTCGCTGCGCACCACGGTGAGCGATGTTCGCCACGGCAGTCACGCCATGCATACCGGCATTTCCGAGATTGCCGCAGGCAACAATGATTTATCTGCGCGTACGGAACAGCAGGCCGCATCGCTGGCGCAAACCGCGGCCAGCATGGAGCAACTGACCGCCACCGTCGGCCAGAACGCCGACAATGCGCGACAGGCGTCGGGGCTGGCGCAAAGTGCAGCCCAGACGGCGGCAAAAGGCGGGCAGCAGACCTCAAGCGTGGCGAGCACCATGCATGAGATAGCCAACAGTTCGCAGAAGATTGGCGATATCACCAGCGTGATTGATGGCATTGCCTTTCAGACCAATATCCTGGCGCTGAACGCCGCTGTAGAAGCCGCCCGCGCCGGTGAGCAGGGGCGCGGGTTTGCGGTGGTGGCGGGCGAAGTGCGTAACCTCGCCAGTCGCAGCGCGCAGGCGGCAAAAGAGATTAAGGGCCTGATTGAAGAGTCGGTATCCCGCGTTCAGCAAGGTTCTGTGCTGGTGGATACCGCCGCGCAGACGATGAATGAGATTGTCCGCTCCGTCACCCAGGTAAACGACATTATGGGCGAAATCGCCTCCGCGTCTGACGAACAACGCCGCGGGATTGAGCAGGTTGCTCAGGCTATAACCCAGATGGATCAGGTGACACAACAGAATGCGGCGCTGGTAGAAGAGGCCGCCTCAGCCACCGACCAACTGGCCAACCAGGCAGATCACCTTACCGCGCTGGTTGCTGTGTTTAAGATTGATGAGCATGTAGCAGTACCCGAATTGGCACCGCCGACGGCCGTGCCTGTTGCATCATGAACTGAGTTGAGAAGGCGCTATGACATCATCACTGCCCAACGGGCAAACGTCATCAATATTGCAGCAGATGACACAGCGCCTGGCGCTGTCCGACGCGCATTTTCGTCGGATATGTCAATTGATCTACCAGCGTGCGGGGATTGTCCTCGCCGACCATAAACGCGACATGGTGTACAACCGTCTCGTTCGGCGTTTGCGCTCGTTGGGGTTAGATGATTTTGGCCGCTACCTGAGCATGCTGGAAGCGAATCAGAACAGCGCCGAGTGGCAAGCGTTTATTAACTCGCTGACCACCAATCTCACTGCCTTTTTCCGGGAAGCTCACCACTTCCCGGTACTGGCAGAACATGCGCGTAAGCGCACGGGGGAATACCGGGTCTGGAGCGCGGCGGCCTCCACCGGGGAAGAGCCGTACTCGCTCGCCATCACCCTTGCTGACGCGCTGGGTATGGCGCCGGGTCGCTTTAAAGTATTCGCCAGCGATATTGATACCGAAGTGCTGGAAAAAGCACGCAGCGGGATCTATCGCCTGGACGAGCTAAAAACCCTCTCGCCGCAGCAGATGCAGCGCTACTTTATGCGCGGCACTGGCCCGCACGCCGGGCTGGTGCGTGTGCGACAGGAACTGGCGAACTATGTCGAGTTCTCCACGGTGAACCTGCTGGATAAGCAGTACAACGTGCCGGGGCCGTTTGACGCGATTTTTTGCCGTAACGTTATGATTTATTTTGATAAAACGACGCAACAGGACATTTTGCATCGTTTCGCTCCGCTGCTTAAGCCGGATGGATTACTGTTTGCCGGGCATTCGGAGAACTTCAGCAACCTCGTACGTGAGTTTAGCTTGCGTGGGCAAACAGTTTATGCGCTGAGTAAGGATAAAGCATGAGTAAAATCAGGGTGTTGTCCGTTGATGATTCCGCATTGATGCGGCAAATCATGACCGAAATTATTAATAGCCACAGCGACATGGAAATGGTCGCGACGGCTCCGGATCCGTTAGTCGCACGGGATCTGATTAAAAAATTTAACCCGGATGTCTTAACCCTGGACGTGGAAATGCCGCGCATGGATGGGCTGGATTTCCTCGAAAAATTGATGCGCTTACGTCCGATGCCGGTGGTGATGGTCTCCTCCCTGACCGGTAAAGGGTCGGAAGTGACGCTGCGGGCGCTGGAACTGGGGGCGATTGATTTTGTCACCAAACCGCAAATTGGTATTCGCGAAGGCATGCTCGCCTACAGCGAAATGATTGCCGAGAAGGTGCGTACCGCATCACGCGCACGCATTGCGGCGCACAAAACGATGGTGATCCCGGAAACCTTAAAGGCCGGGCCGCTGCTCAGTTCGGAAAAATTGCTGGTTATCGGGGCGTCAACGGGAGGAACAGAGGCAATTCGGCATGTACTCCAGCCATTGCCGCTCTCAAGTCCGGGTATTCTGATAACCCAGCATATGCCGCCGGGCTTTACCCGCTCCTTTGCCGAGCGGTTAAATAAATTGTGTCAAATCAACGTCAAAGAAGCAGAAGACGGTGAACGCGTATTGCCAGGGCATGCCTATATTGCGCCCGGTGATAAGCATATGGAGCTGTCCCGTAGCGGGGCGAACTATCAAATTAAGATCCACGATGGCCCGCCGGTGAACCGGCACCGACCATCGGTGGACGTGTTGTTTCATTCGGTGGCGAAACACGCGGGGCGAAACGCCGTGGGGGTTATTCTCACGGGGATGGGCAACGACGGCGCGGCCGGAATGTTAGCGATGCACCAGGCAGGCGCCTGGACCATTGCGCAAAACGAAGCAAGTTGTGTGGTGTTCGGCATGCCGCGTGAGGCCATCAATATGGGTGGCGTCAGCGAAGTGGTCGATCTTAGCCAGGTAAGCCAGCAGATGCTGGCGAAAATCAGTGCCGGACAGGCAATACGTATTTAACGAGGAGTGAAGTTTTATGGCGGACAAAGAGCTCAGATTTCTGGTTGTGGATGACTTTTCCACAATGCGTCGGATCGTGCGCAACCTGTTAAAAGAGCTGGGGTTTAATAACGTTGAAGAAGCCGAAGACGGCGTTGACGCGCTGAATAAACTCCAGGCCGGTGGTTTTGGTTTCGTCATCTCTGACTGGAACATGCCTAACATGGACGGTCTGGAACTGCTGAAAACGATCCGCGCGGACAGCAACATGGCATCTCTGCCGGTGTTGATGGTCACGGCTGAAGCGAAAAAAGAGAACATTATCGCTGCGGCGCAGGCCGGTGCGAGCGGCTATGTGGTGAAACCATTTACCGCGGCAACCCTGGAAGAAAAATTGGGCAAGATCTTCGAGAAACTTGGCATGTGAGGACTGGATAGATGATTCAACCTTCAATTAAACCAGCGGAAGAACATTCACCCAGCGATATTATTGCCCGCATCGGTAGCCTGACGCGTATGCTGCGTGACAGCCTGCGTGAGTTAGGGCTGGATCAGGCGATTGCTGAAGCGGCGGAAGCGATTCCCGATGCGCGCGACCGTCTGGACTACGTGGTGCAGATGACCGCTCAGGCGGCAGAGCGTGCGCTGAACAGCGTTGAAGCGTCTCAACCGCATCAGGATGAAATGGAAAAAGGGTCGAAAGCGCTGAGCAAACGCTGGGATGCGTGGTTTGAAAACCCGATTGAACTGGGCGATGCACGTGAACTGGTGACCGATACCCGCCGTTTCCTGGCGGAAGTGCCGGGCCACACCAGTTTCACCAACGCCCAGTTGCTCGAGATCATGATGGCGCAGGATTTCCAGGATCTGACCGGTCAGGTTATCAAGCGCATGATGGATGTTATCCAGGAGATCGAACGTCAGTTGCTGATGGTGCTGCTGGAGAACATCCCGGAACAATCTGCGCGCCCGAAACGTGAAACCGAAAGCCTGCTCAATGGCCCTCAGCTCGACGCAACCAAAGCGGGCGTGGTGGCAAGCCAGGATCAGGTCGACGATTTACTCGACAGCCTTGGGTTCTGATAGCGATTTATCAGTAACTTACATAAAGCGGGAAGGGGAGAGACTTCCCGCTTTTAGACCTTTCTGACGGGTTTATCCGCTTTTTCTCGCTGCCACAGCGTGAACATTGCCTGCGCCAAATGGCGAAAACCCCCTGTTTTTATGCCTTACTCCGCCCATTAGACCGTCTTGACTCTGGCAATATGACGTCTCACCTGTAACCCGTGGACGTTGGCCGTGGCCTCTGAAGACAACGACGACAAAACAGAATCGCCCACCGCGCAACGACTGCAAAAAGCGCGCGAAGAGGGGCAGATCCCCCGATCAAAAGAACTGACATCATTGCTGGTTATGTTGGTCGGTATCTGCATTCTGTGGTTTGGCGGCGCGTCGTTCGCCCATCGACTGACGATGGTGCTCTCCTCCGGGTTACGCTTTGACCACAAAATCATTAATGACCCGAACCTGATCCTCGGGCAGATAATCATCATGTTCAAAATGGCGCTTATCGGCATGTTGCCGCTGCTGACGGGCGTCGTCGTCATCGCGTTGATTGCGCCAATGATGCTGGGCGGTCTGGTGTTCAGCACCAAATCGCTGGCGTTCAAGTTTTCCAAACTCAACCCGCTAAGCGGGTTAGGTCGGCTCTTTTCAGCCCAGGTTGGCGCGGAGCTGGTGAAAGCGCTGATGAAAGCCCTGTTTATGGGCAGCGTGGCGGGAATATTTCTCTGGCACCACTGGCCGGACATGATGCGCCTGATGAGCCAATCACCGCTCACGGCAATGGCGAGCGCCATGAATCTGGCCGGGCTGTGTGCGCTGCTGGTAGCGTTAAGCATCATCCCGATGGTGGGTTTTGACGTGTTCTGGCAGATCTACAGCCACCTGAAAAAATTACGCATGTCGCGCCAGGATATTCGTGACGAATTTAAACAGAGCGAAGGCGACCCGCATGTTAAAGGCCGCATTCGCCAGATGCAGCGTGCGGCGGCGCGTCGTCGCATGATGGCCGATGTGCCCAAAGCGGATGTGATTGTCACCAACCCGACGCACTACTCCGTCGCGCTGCAATACGACGAGAACAAAATGAGCGCGCCGAAAGTGGTGGCGAAAGGCGCGGGCATGATTGCCCTGCGTATTCGCGAGTTAGGCGCACAAAACCGCATACCTGTTCTTGAAGCACCGCCGCTGGCGCGTGCGCTTTATCGTCATGCTGAAATTGGTCAGCAAATCCCCGGTCAGCTCTACGCGGCCGTTGCCGAAGTGCTGGCGTGGGTATGGCAGTTGAAACGCTGGCGTTTGTCAGGCGGACAACGCCCCGTTAAACCTGAGAATCTCCCGGTGCCAGAGGCGCTGGACTTTTTGAACGAGAAGGACACTGATGGCTAATCTGGTAGCAATGCTGCGTCTGCCCGGCAATCTGAAATCGACCCAATGGCAAATCCTTGCCGGGCCGGTGCTCATTATGCTTATTTTGTCGATGATGGTGCTGCCGCTACCGGCATTTGTCCTCGACTTACTGTTTACCTTTAACATTGCGCTGTCGATCATGGTGCTGCTGGTGGCGATGTTCACCCAGCGCACGCTCGAATTCGCCGCGTTTCCTACCATTTTGCTGTTCACCACCTTGCTGCGCCTGGCGCTGAACGTTGCCTCGACCCGTATCATTCTGATGGACGGGCATACGGGCGGCGCGGCGGCGGGGCGCGTGGTTGAAGCCTTCGGCCACTTCCTCGTTGGCGGTAATTTCGCCATCGGTATCGTGGTGTTCGTCATCCTCGTTATCATCAACTTTATGGTTATCACCAAAGGTGCGGGGCGTATTGCCGAAGTGGGCGCGCGTTTCGTTCTTGATGGGATGCCGGGCAAACAGATGGCTATCGACGCCGACCTCAACGCCGGAATTATTGGTGAGGATGAGGCCAAGCGTCGGCGCAGCGAAGTGACGCAGGAAGCGGATTTCTACGGCTCCATGGACGGTGCGAGCAAGTTCGTTCGTGGTGACGCTATCGCCGGTATTTTGATCATGGTGATTAACGTTATCGGCGGTCTGCTGGTGGGTGTGCTGCAACATGATATGTCGATGGGCAGTGCGGCAGAAAGTTACACCCTGCTGACCATCGGTGATGGTCTGGTGGCGCAGATCCCGGCGCTGGTTATCTCCACCGCCGCGGGCGTTATCGTTACCCGCGTCAGTACCGATCAGGATGTCGGCCAGCAGATGGTCGGGCAGCTTTTCTCTAACCCACGCGTGATGGTGTTGAGTGCGGCGGTACTGGGGCTGCTCGGTCTTGTGCCCGGCATGCCGAACTTTGTCTTCCTGCTGTTTACGGCGGCGTTACTGGGGCTGGCCTGGTGGTTGCGCGGTAAAGAGATGAAAGCGCCAGTTGAAGCGATTGCGGTCAATAAGGTGCAGGAAAACACCCAGGCCGTCGAAGCGACGTGGAGCGATGTGCAACTCGAAGACTCACTCGGCATGGAAGTGGGTTACCGCCTGATCCCAATGGTAGACTTCCAGCAGGACGGCGAACTGCTTGGGCGTATCCGCAGTATTCGTAAGAAGTTCGCGCAAGATGTCGGCTTCCTGCCGCCGGTGGTGCATATCCGCGACAATATGGACTTGCCGCCGGCGCGCTATCGCATTCTGATGAAAGGCGTGGAAATTGGCAGCGGCGAGGCGTATCCGGGGCGCTGGCTGGCAATCAACCCTGGTACGGCTGCCGGTTCTCTGCCGGGTGAAGCGACCGTCG
This sequence comes from Kosakonia sp. H02, assembly GCA_030704225.1. Lineage (NCBI taxonomy): Bacteria > Pseudomonadati > Pseudomonadota > Gammaproteobacteria > Enterobacterales > Enterobacteriaceae > Kosakonia > Kosakonia styphnolobii. The sequence continues at coordinate 3,417,466 of CP131915.1, read as the reverse complement.
ATCCGGCCTTTGGCCTGGCGGCAATCTGGATTGAAAGTGCGCTGAAAGAGCAGGCACAGATCCAGGGCTTTACCGTTGTGGAAGCCAGTACCGTGGTGGCTACGCACCTGAACCACTTGATTGGTCAATTCTCGGCGGAGCTGTTTGGTCGCCAGGAAGCGCAGCAACTGCTTGACAGAGTTAGCCAGGAGATGCCGAAGCTGACCGAAGATCTGGTGCCGGGCGTGGTGACGCTGACGACGCTGCATAAAGTGCTGCAAAACCTGCTGGCCGAGCGCGTACCGATCCGCGATATGCGTACCATTCTGGAAACGCTGGCTGAACATGCGCCGCTGCAAAACGATCCTCATGAACTGACTGCTGTGGTCCGTGTGGCACTGGGCCGCGCGATCACGCAGCAGTGGTTCCCGGGCAATGATGAAGTGCAGGTGATTGGCCTTGATACGCCGCTTGAGCGCTTGCTGTTGCAGGCCTTACAGGGTGGCGGCGGCCTCGAGCCAGGTCTGGCGGATCGTCTGCTCGAACAGACGCAAGAAGCGCTGGCGCGCCAGGAGATGCTCGGTGCACCGCCGGTGCTGCTGGTTAACCATGCGCTGCGTCCGCTACTGGCCCGTTTTCTGCGCCGCAGCCTGCCGCAACTGGTGGTGTTGTCGAACCTCGAGATGTCCGACAACCGCAGTATTCGTATGACCGCGACCATTGGAGGACAATAATGCGCATATTTGCTCTGCTTCTCGCACTCCCGCTTTTCGCTCACGCTATGGGTGAAGGCGCATGGCAGGCCAGCAGTATCGGCATTACGCTGGCGAATCGCGGCGTGGTGGCTTCATCACGCTTACTGGGGCCAACGCAGCCGGTCAGCGGATTAATGACGGATGTCTCCTGGCGCTACGAACTGAATGGCCCGACGCCCGCAGGTTTGCGCGTGCGGCTCTGCTCGCAAGCGCGCTGTGTAGAGCTGGACGGGCAGAGCGGCACGACGCGCGGCTTTTATGATGTTCCTGCGCTTGAACCGCTGCGCTTTGTCTGGGAAGTACCTGGCGGGGGGCGTTTATGGCCCAATCTGAGTGTGCGCAGTAACCAGGTGCTTGTGAACTACCGCCAACCCTGACGGCTTCGCTTTCAGGAAACTCAAGCAGTTAGCTGTTTTTTTATCCTCTCATCCCGCCGCCCGTGCGGGATTTTGCTATCTGCGCCTCATTTTTGGCCTCTCCTTTTGAAGCAAAAGAAACGCTGTTTTATAAATCAGTGAAGCGAGTATCGACACTCTTTGTGTTTTTGCCAGCGGCGTCATGTTGATGGCAGAAACAGAAAGGTTTCCCGCCGCACATCCTCTTACTTTAGCCGTGTAAGAAATCCCTTTGGCTAAGCCGGATCGCCAAAGGTCCCCAATAATGAACAGGGTTGACGGCAATGAAAAAACAAAAAATTGGATTGGCTAATTACCTCGCCTACGGCTCGGGCGACTTTCTGGGTGCAGGCACGACCGCATTAACCGCAGCATGGTTACTCTACTTCTATACAACCTTTTGCGGCCTGACGCCGATTGAAGCGACGTTTATTTTTGCCGCCGCCAGGGTGCTGGATGCGGTGGTTAGCCCGCTGATGGGCTTCTTAACTGATAACTTCGGCTCGACACGACTGGGTAAACGTTTTGGTCGGCGTAAGTTCTTTATTTTGTTGGGTATTCCTTGCGTGTTCAGCTACTCCATTATGTGGGTAGGGGACATGAGTTTCTGGTATTACCTGCTGACTTATCTGCTGTTTGACGTGGTTTATACCATGATCCTGGTGCCCTATGAAACGCTGGTGCCGGAGATGACCGATGATTTCAAACAGAAAACCAAATTCTCCGGCGCGCGTATCTCCATGGCGCAGATGTCGGCGATTCTGGCCTCCTTCCTGCCGGGGATTTTGCTGACGCACTTTGGCAAAGACAACGCGGTCTCTTTCTTCTATGCAAGCCTGGTCTTTTCTGTTCTGTGCGCCATTATGCTGACCCTGGTGTGGATCTTTACCTGGGAGCGCCCGCGTGAAGCGTGGACGGAAGCGGCGCTGCGCGCAGAAGAGGAGAAAAAGAGCCTCACGCTTGGGCAGAGCCTGCGTCGCCTGTTTGTCGAACTCAGTTCTACCCTGCGGATTAAAATTTTCCGCCAGCATTTAGGCATGTACCTCGGCGGTTATATCGCCCAGGACGTCTTCAACGCCGTGTTTACGTATTACGTGGTGTTTGTGCTGATGCAGGAAGCCTCTCTGGCATCGAACCTGCTCGGCACTATGGCGGTGTTCCAGTTCATCGCGGTTATCGCCATGATCCCGCTGTGTATCCGTTTCGGGCCCGCGCCGTCTTACCGCATGGTGGTGGTGCTGTTTGGTCTGAGCGCCATGTCTTATGCCGTGCTCTATTACGCCGGGCTGAGCGATGTTTACTCCCTGTTGCTGCTGGTTTCTGCCGTCGCTGGTCTGGGGCGCGGGGGGATCAACTACGTACCGTGGAATACTTATACCTACATTGCGGATATTGATGAAGTGGTTACCGGCCAGCGCCGCGAAGGGATCTTCGCCGGGATCATGACCCTGACCCGTAAAGCGTCGCAGGCCGGGGCGGTAATGCTGGTGGGCATTGTGATGCAGACCTCTGGTTTTGTTTCCGGCCAGAAAACCCAGGTGCCGGAAGTGAGCCACACCATTTTGATGATCATGTGCTTTGGAACCGTTGCCGTGCTGTGCTGCGGTTTCCTGGTCTCCCTGCGTTTCAAACTGAATCTGAAAACCCACAGCGTACTGCGTGAAGAGACGGCAAAAATGCGTGAAAACGGCCGCGCGATGCCGGAAAGCATTACGCCGCAGGCGCGGGCAACCGTCGAAATGCTGGCGGGGATGCCTTACGAATCGCTGTGGGGGAATAACAACATTGGTTACCTGAATCGTAATAAACCTGCTGCGCCACCGCTTAAAGCGGCGCAACTGAAATCGACTTACAACTGAGGTTAAAAATATGAAGGTTTGGCCTGTCAAACACAGCCCGTTACTGCGTCAGCCAGAGCGTTTTATCGCCCGTGATGAACTGAAAGCGTTGATCCGCAAGGTGACGCACAATCTGGTCAATATTCACGATGAAAGCGGCGAGTTTTTACTCCGTCTCGACGATGGTCGTGTGATTGACACCAAAGGCTGGGCCGGTTGGGAATGGACGCACGGCGTCGGGCTGTATGGCATGTATCAGTATTACCGCCAGACGGGGGATGAATACATTCTGGGCGTGATTGATAGCTGGTTCGCCGACCGCTTTGCTGAAGGCGCAACCACCAAAAACGTCAATACTATGGCGCCGTTCCTGACGCTGGCGTATCGCTATGAAGAGACCGGCAATCCAGCTTATTTACCGTGGCTGGAGAGCTGGGCCGAGTGGGCAATGAACGAGATGCCGCGCACCGACTTCGGCGGCATGCAGCACATTACGCTGGCGGAAGAGAATCATCAGCAGATGTGGGACGACACGTTGATGATGACGGTGTTGCCGCTGGCAAAAATCGGCAAGCTGCTTAACAAGCCGGAGTATGTCGAAGAGGCGGTGTATCAGTTCCTGCTGCATGTGCAAAATCTGATGGATCGGGAGACCGGGTTGTGGTTCCACGGCTGGAGTTACGCAGGGCAGCATAATTTTGCCAACGCCCGCTGGGCGCGCGGCAATAGCTGGCTGACTATTGTTATTCCCGATTTTCTGGAACTGGTGGATCTGCCGGAAAATAATGCGGTGCGCCGTTATCTGGTGCAGGTGCTGAATGCGCAGATTGCCGCGCTGGCAAAATGTCAGGATGAGAGCGGGCTGTGGCATACGCTGCTCGATGACCCAAACTCCTACCTGGAAGCTTCCGCCACTGCCGGTTTTGCCTATGGCATGTTGAAAGCGTTGCGCAAGCGTTATATCAGCGCTGATTACACCCCGGTGGCGGAAAAAGCGGTGAAAGCGATTGTCAGTAATATTTCGCCGGAAGGGGAGTTGTTGCAGGTGTCGTTCGGGACAGGAATGGGCAGCGATCTTGAGTTTTATCGCCAGATCCCGTTGACCTCAATGCCGTATGGTCAGGCGATGGCGATGCTCTGTTTAACGGAGTATTTGCGCAAATATTTTTGAGAGGATGAAAAAAGAAAACCCCGGGAAACCGGGGTTTTTTTATGCGCGATCAGGTTTTGTAGGCCGGATAAGGCGTAGCCGCCATCCGGCAAGTTCCCACTGGCGAAAACAATTACATACGCTCGACGGTTTCGATACCCAGCGTATCCAGACCCAGTTTCAGGGTTTTTGCCGTCAGCAGCGCCAGCTTCAGGCGGCTCTGGCGCACGTCGTCGCTCTCTGCGCTGAGGATCGGGCAGTGCTCGTAAAAGCCGGAGAACAAACCCGCCAGATCGTACAGGTAAGCACACATCACATGTGGTGTGCCTTCACGCGCAACCACGCTCAGGGTCTCTTCAAATTGCAACAGACGCGCCGCCAGCTGGGCTTCGCGCTCTTCGCGGATAACCACCGGGGCATTTTCCAGCGTACTTTCTTCAATATCCGCTTTGCGGAACACCGAAAGTACACGGGTATAGGCATACTGCATATACGGCGCGGTGTTGCCTTCAAACGCCAGCATATTGTCCCAGTCAAAAATGTAATCGGTGGTGCGGTTTTTCGACAGATCGGCGTATTTCACCGCGCCGATACCGACCGCATTCGCCAGTTTTTCCAGCTCGTCCGCTGGCATATCCGGGTTCTTTTCTGCCACCAGGCGACGGGCGCGTTCCAGCGCTTCATCCAGCAGGTCAGAAAGTTTTACGGTACCGCCCGCGCGGGTTTTAAACGGTTTGCCATCTTTGCCCAGCATCATGCCGAACATATGGTGCTCCAGCGGGACGGAGTCCGGCACATAACCGGCTTTACGCACAATAGTCCACGCCTGCATCAGGTGTTGATGCTGACGGGAGTCGATGTAATAGAGCACGCGATCCGCATGCAGCGTTTCATAACGGTATTTGGCACAGGCGATATCGGTTGTGGTGTAGAGGTAGCCGCCATCCTTTTTCTGGATGATGACGCCCATCGGCTCGCCTTCTTTGTTTTTGTACTCATCGAGAAACACCACGGTTGCGCCTTCGCTCTCCACTGCCAGACCTTTGGCTTTAAGATCCGCGACAATCCCCGGCAGCATCGGGTTGTAGAGGCTTTCACCCATCACATCATTGCGGGTGAGGGTCACGTTCAGGCGCTCGTAGGTTTGCTGGTTCTGGCTCATGGTGATATCGACCAGCTTGCGCCACATTTCGCGGCAATATTCGTCGCCGCCCTGCAATTTCACCACATAGCCGCGCGCGCGCTCGGCGAATGCCGCGTCTTCGTCATAATGTTTTTTGGCTTCGCGGTAGAACCCTTCCAGGTCCGCCAGCGCCATTTCGCCCGCGTTTTCCTGCTGTTTCAGCTCAAGGAAGGCAATCAGCATCCCGAACTGGGTACCCCAGTCGCCGACGTGGTTAGCGCGAATGACCTTGTGACCAAGGAACGACAGCGTACGCACTGCGGCATCGCCGATGATGGTGGAGCGCAGGTGGCCGACATGCATCTCTTTCGCTACGTTTGGCGCAGAGTAGTCAACCACGATGGTTTGCTGTTGCGGCTGCGAAACGCCCAGTCGAGGGGATTTCAGCGCGGTGCTTACCTGTTCAGCGAGAAATTCCGGGGCAAGGAAGATATTAATAAAGCCAGGCCCGGCGATTTCGACTTTGTTGGCGATCCCGTCAAGAGAGAGGTGAGACAGGACTTGTTCAGCCAGTTGTCGCGGTGCCATACCCAGTTTTTTCGCCACTGCCATCACGCCGTTAGCCTGATAGTCGCCGAACTGAATTTTTGCTGACTGTCGAACCTGCGCTTCGCAATCTGCGGGTGCGCCTGCCGCAATCATGGCCTGACTGACTTTTTCTGAGAGAAGTGCCTGAATATTCACCGGGATACCTTACTTTTAGGACGCCGCATAAGAAGGGCTGCGTCCGGGTGTTTATTAAAGGCGGGAGTATACTGCAAATGCCCGGTGGCGTCAGTACTGCATAACACGGTAGATTATGCGCTTTGTTATGAGTTGCGAGCACCGTTATGAGCCATTGGCAAACAATCGAAGAGTTGCAGGATATTGCGGAAGATTTGCCGCATTTTGCCGACAAATTGCAAAATTTGACTACCCGCCTGGGGTTAAATATCGCACCCTTAAACGCCGACCATATTTCGCTGCGCTGCCACCAAAACGCGATGGCGGAACGCTGGCGGCGCGGTTTTGAACAGTGTGGTGAATTGCTGTCGGAAAATATCATCAACGGTCGGCCGATTTGCTTGTTTAAGTTGCACGAACCAGTCTGCGTTGCCCACTGGACCTTCACGGTCATTGAACTGCCGTGGCCGGGGGAAAAACGCTACCCGCACGAAGGCTGGGAACATATCGAAATCGTGCTGCCAGGCGAGGTGGAAACGCTGAATGCACGCGCACTGGCGCTGCTGGCCGATGAAGGGTTAAGCCAGCCGGGGATAGCAGTAAAAACCAGCTCACCGAAGGGAGAGCATGAACGGTTGCCCAACCCAACTCTGGCGGTAACGGACGGACAAGTGACGGTGAAATTTCACCCGTGGAGCATAGAAGAAATTGTCGCCAGCGAGCAGTGAAATGCAAGGGTGTGAAGGCGCGCAGATCTGCCTTTGCGCAAGCGTGCGATGATGAAAAAAGGAGGAGTCATGACATTACTGGAAATCTGCTGTTACAGCGTTGACGACGCGCGAATAGCGCAGCAGCACGGAGCCGACCGGATTGAGTTTTGCGCCGCGCCGAAAGAGGGCGGGTTAACCCCTTCTGCCGGGGCATTGAAAGCCATACGCCAGACGGTCACCATTCCGGTGCACCCGATTGTGCGCCCGCGCGGCGGCGATTTTTGTTATCGCGACGATGAGTTTCGCGCCATGCTTGACGATATTCATTTCATGCGCGAGTTGGGCTTTCCGGGGCTGGTCACCGGCGTGCTGGATGAAGACGGCAATGTCGATAGCGCCCGGATGGGCGAAATTATGCGCGCCGCAGAGGGCATGTCGGTGACATTTCATCGCGCGTTTGATATGTGCGCCGATCCGCGTCAGGCGATTGAAACCCTTGCTGAATTAGGCGTCGCGCGCATTCTGACGTCCGGTCAGCAGTCTTCGGCAGAAAAAGGAGTTTCATTAATCAGGGAACTAAATGCTCTGTCCGGTGTTCCAATCATCATGGCTGGCGCAGGTGTGCGTGCGGAGAACCTTGGTATCTTTCTCAACGCCGGGGTGAAAGAAGTACACAGTTCAGCGGGGCGCTGGATACCGTCGCCAATGCGCTATCGCAATACAGGATTATCGATGTCATCAGACGTAAATGCGGATGAGTATGCCCGCTACGGTGTTGACAAAGAAGCCGTGGCTCTGATGAAGCAGATGATCACGCGTCACGGCCGCTAAACCAGTTTTTACCGCGCATCATGTCGCCCAATGTGATGTTTGCTTGTACCAGGCCCCTGCCATTAACAGGGGCCTTTTTTTGTCTACGGTTTGCGGGCAATCAACACCGCGCGCAGCGGTGCCGGGTAGCCTTCCACGGTCTTACTGTTATCTCCCGGGTCGAGGAAATCTGCCAGCGACTCTGTGACCATCCACGACGTGCGACGCTGTTCCTCGGTGCGGGTCACGCACATATCGGCAATGCGCACATCAACAAAACCGCATTTTTCCAGCCAGCTTTTCAGCGCCAGCGCAGAGGGAATAAAGTAGACGTTGCGCATTTGCGCATACCGGTCACCCGGTACCAGCACGGTGTTTTCGTCACCTTCAACCACCAGCGTTTCCAGCACCAGTTCGCCCTCTTTTACCAACTGATCTTTCAACTGCCACAGATGCTCCAGCGGCGAGCGGCGATGATAGAGCACGCCCATTGAAAACACCGTATCAAAGGCATTCAGCGCCGGAAGCTGTTCGATACCGAGCGGCAGCAGATGTGCGCGGCGATCGTCGCCTAACAACTTGCGCACGGCTTCGAACTGGCACAAGAAAAGCTGGGTCGGATCGATGCCGACCGCCAACTGTGCGCCTGCGCCAATCATGCGCCACAGGTGATAACCGCTGCCGCAGCCGACATCAAGAATTGTCCGACCGCGCAAATCTGACAGATGCGGCAGCACGCGCTCCCATTTCCAGTCGGAACGCCATTCGGTATCGATATCAATGCCATACAGGGAGAACGGCCCTTTGCGCCACGGCATCAGATTGCGCAGCAGCGTTTCCATCCCTTTTAACTGACCGGCACTTAAGGGCTCCGCGCTTTGCGCCGTGACGCTGTGCAGCAGATCCAGCTTTGCCGGCGTGATGGTGGGCAAAAACTCCACCGCGTTGTTCCACTGTTTAAACTGACCGTGCAGGGTTTCGCGCTGCCAGGCGGCAATTTGCGCCGGTAATGTTTCCAGCCAGTGGGCGAGGTTGCCGGTCGCAATTTGCTGATAAAAACGGCCAAACTCGATCATGGCGCAACCGCCTTTAATGCCACCAGCGAACCGAAGTTAAAGCACTGGAACCACAGTTCGCTATGGTCAAACCCGGCAGTATGCAGGCGTGCTTTATGAGCTTCAACGGAATCGGTCAGCATGACATTTTCCAGCATGCTGCGTTTCTGGCTGATCTCCAGCTCGCTGTAACCGTTGGCGCGTTTGAAGTCATGGTGCATGTTAAACAGCAGCTCGCCGACAGTGTGGTCTTCGAAACTGAATTTTTCTGACAGCACCAGCGCGCCGCCGGGGTTCAGCCCTTGATAGATTTTTTGCAGCAGCTTCAGGCGGTCATCCGGTTCGAGAAATTGCAGGGTGAAATTGAGCACCACCATCGAGGCGTTTTCGATTGCAATATCGCGGATGTCGCCTTCGATAACCTCGACCGGCGTCGGCGCTTTATAAGCGTCGATATGACGGCGGCAGCGCTCCACCATTGCGGGGGAGTTGTCGACGGCGATAATTTTACAGCCGTCCTGATGGATATTGCGGCGGACGGAAAGCGTTGCTGCACCAAGCGAGCAGCCAAGATCGTAGACCTGCGTGGCGGGCTGGACAAAGCGCTCCGCCAGCATGCCAATCATCGAAATAATATTGGAGTAACCCGGAACGGAACGCTGGATCATATCCGGGAAGACTTCAGCTACCCGTTCGTCAAATGTCCAGTCGCCGAGGCGGGCGATAGGCGCGGAAAAAAGCGTGTCGCGGTGAGACATAGTTGTAAATATCCGGGAAAACAAAGGGGCGTATTGTGCGCTAACGCAGGGAGAAAACCAACTCCCAGGGCATATACCACAGATTCGCCAGCACCATCAGCAACAGCGAACAGAAGGTCGCGCTCATGCCGGAACGTCGCCACTGGATCAGCCGATGATGAAAGCCGTAGTAGTGCATGACACGACCCGTCAACAGCAGCAGCCCGCAGAGATGCACCATCCAGTTTTGTGCGCCGTTCATCTCCATAAAGAGTAGCAGCAGAAGGGCGATAGGAACGTATTCCACCGCGTTGCCATGAATACGAATAGCGCTTTGTAATTCACTGAATCCGCCGTCGCCATAGCTCACGCGATACTGCAAACGCAGACGGATAACGTCACAAGAAAACTTAATCAGTAACAATGCACCCAGCACGGCATAGAGCGCGCTTACCATACAAACTCCCTTTTCGGTTACGGCGATGGCTAACCAATGATAGGTGCTGTACTCAAAAAAGAGAAGATTGCAGCGGCAGGGAAGGGGTGGCACCGACGACAGGCAACACGGATTGCAGCTCCGGCCACAAGGTTTGCACCAGTTCCGGGGCCTGAGCGATATCCGGGGTATGCAAAAACAGATAAGGCGTGGTGGTTTTTTCCCACTCCGGCAGCTTGTTTAACCAGACGTTAAAGAGCTGGCGGTTTTGTTGCATATCGTCGCTGCCGATAAAACGCACCATCGGATGGTGGGCGGTCAGCAGCGCGTGAACCGGCACTTTGGGTTTTTTGCGTTGCGCTTCACGGATAACCACGCTGTGCGGCCTGGCGCTGTGTACCGGGCGGCTATCAAGGATCACACGGTTGATATTGCGGGCATGCAGCCCCTGATTCAGGGCTTTCTCATCTTCGCCCTTGGCAAAAAAGCCCGGATGGCGGACTTCAACCCCGTACGTAAATTCCGCCGGAAGCGCATCGAGAAACGCCCACAGCGCGGGCAAATCTTGTGGGCCGAAGGTAGCCGGGAGCTGTAACCAATATTGGCCAATCCGGTTTGCCAGCGGCGCCATGCGGGTGAAAAATTCGCTCGTCAGCCCGGCACAATTGCGCAGCGCCGCCTGGTGCGAAATGGTGGCGGGAAACTTGAAACAGAAGCGAAAATCATCGCTGGTTTGCTCATACCAGCGCGCGACAATCTCCGCTTTTGGCAGCGCGTACAGCGTGGTGTTGCCTTCGACACAATTAAAGTGACGGGCATACTCTTCAAGGCTGGTGATGCCAAGACGCACCCATTTCGGGTGCGACCATTGCGGCAAGCCAACGTAGATCATAACGCGCTCAGGATCTCGTCCGTGCTACGCACGCGGCCAATACGCGGGAAGATATTTTTCATGCTGCCCTGATGTTGCTCGGCGTCAGCCGCGCTACAGGCATCTTCCGCAATCACCAGCGAGAAGCCCATCTCCCAGGCGTTGCGGGCGGTGGATTCGACGCCGATATTGGTCGAAATCCCGCACAGCACGATGGTATCAATACCGCGGCGGCGCAGTTGTAGCTCCAGATCGGTGCCATAAAATGCACCCCACTGACGTTTGGTGACTTCGATATCGCTCTCTTTTTTACCCAGCGCGGCCGGGTAAACCCACCAGTTGTCTGGCAGTGCGTGACCGCCCGTTGCCGCATCAACGGGCTGCTTCAGCGCTTCAGCAAAATCTGACGACCAGCCAACACGCACCAGCGCCACCGGCGCGCCATGCGCGCGGAATTTATCCGCCAGCATCGCAGCGCGTTTGACCACGTCTTGTGCCGTGTGCGGACCACCGGCGAAAGGCAGAATGCCTTCCTGTAAATCGATAACCACCAGCGCGGTTTTCTCTGCGTTAAGCTCAAGCATAATAACTCCAGTAAAATGAACGATGTCGGGCGTTACCTTACGCGTTCTGCCGCGATCCACGGTTTACAATTTTTGTTAAATTTTGTGAGAATGCGCAATAAGCGCGCAGCAAACGTGCGTACAGTCGGTCGCGGGCTTATCGTGGGTCATTATTTCCAGTATAATAGCCCCCTTTTTTCATCCAGATGTGACATACGAAAATAGCTGCCACCAAAGCGCCTGCACCGCAGGTGACAGGTCGCGCGCAGCGAATTAAGGGATATCTCATGCGTACAGTATATTGCGGGCAGCTCAATCAGTCCCATGTGGGACAGCAAGTAACGCTTTGTGGGTGGGTCAACCGCCGTCGTGACCTCGGAAGCCTTATCTTTATTGATATGCGCGATCGTGAAGGCATCGTGCAGGTGTTTTTCGACCCGGACCGTCAGGATGCGTTCAAGCTCGCCTCTGAACTGCGTAATGAGTTCTGCATTCAGATTACCGGTACTGTTCGCGCCCGCGAAGGCAAAAACGCCAACAAAGATATGGCGACTGGTGAAGTCGAAGTCTTCGCCACCGAACTGACGATTATCAACCGTTCCGACGTTCTGCCGCTGGACTCCAATCACGTCAACACCGAAGAAGCGCGTCTGAAATACCGCTACCTCGATCTGCGTCGCCCTGAAATGGCGCAGCGTCTAAAAACCCGCGCGAAAATCACCAGCTTCGTGCGCCGTTTTATGGATGACCACGGCTTCCTCGACATCGAAACGCCGATGTTGACCAAAGCCACGCCGGAAGGCGCGCGCGACTATCTGGTGCCGAGCCGCGTACATAAAGGCAAATTCTACGCCCTGCCGCAGTCACCGCAGTTGTTCAAACAGCTGCTGATGATGTCCGGCTTCGACCGTTACTACCAGATCGTAAAATGTTTCCGTGATGAAGATCTGCGTGCTGACCGCCAGCCGGAATTTACCCAGATCGATGTGGAAACCTCTTTTATGACCGCGCCGCAGGTGCGTGAAGTGATGGAAGCGCTGGTTCGCCAGCTGTGGCAGGAGATCCGCGGCGTCGATCTGGGCGAATTCCCGATCATGACCTTTGCTGAAGCCGAGCGCCGTTACGGTTCCGATAAGCCGGATCTGCGTAACCCGATGGAGCTGGTGGACGTCGCTGACCTGCTCAAAAATGTCGAATTTAAAGTCTTCTCCGGCCCGGCAAATGATGCAAAAGGCCGCGTTGCTGCACTGCGTGTGCCAGGTGGCGCACAACTTAGCCGTAAACAGATTGACGACTACGGCAAATTTATCGAAATTTACGGCGCAAAAGGCCTTGCGTATATCAAGGTTAATGAAGCGGCAAAAGGTCTCGACGGGATCACCAGCCCGGTGGCGAAATTCCTTAACGCCGCCATCGTGAGCGCGATCCTTGAGCGCACCGGCGCGCAGGATGGCGACATGATTTTCTTCGGCGCGGACAACAAAAAAGTGGTTGCCGATGCGCTGGGCGCGCTGCGTCTGAAACTGGGTAAAGACCTGAACCTGACCGACGAAAGCAAGTGGGCTCCGCTGTGGGTCATCGACTTCCCGATGTTTGAAGACGACGGCGAAGGCGGCCTGACGGCGATGCACCACCCGTTCACTTCGCCGCGTGATATGAGCCCGGCTGAACTGAAAGCCGCGCCGGAAACGGCGATTGCCAACGCCTACGATATGGTGATCAACGGTTATGAAGTGGGCGGTGGCTCGGTGCGTATTCACAGCGGTGAAATGCAGCAGACGGTGTTCGGCATTCTCGGCATTAACGAGCAGGAACAGCGCGAGAAGTTCGGCTTCCTGCTGGATGCGCTGAAATACGGTACACCGCCGCACGCGGGCCTGGCGTTTGGTCTGGATCGCCTGACCATGTTGTTGACCGGCACGGATAATATCCGTGACGTTATCGCTTTCCCGAAAACCACGGCGGCAGCCTGTCTGATGACAGAAGCGCCAAGCTTTGCCAACCCGGCTTCGCTGGCTGAACTGGGTATCTCTGTTATCAAAAAAGAGACGCCGGAGAGTAAATAAGATGTCCTTTAAGCATCCCGTTTCCGTACTGGTAGTGATTTATGCCGAGGACACAAAACGGGTGCTGATGTTGCAGCGACGCGACGATCCTGATTTTTGGCAGTCGGTTACCGGCAGCCTGGAACCCGGTGAAACCGCGTCGCAGGCCGCCGCGCGTGAAGTAAAGGAAGAGGTCAACATTGATGTTGCGCATGAGCAACTGTCCTTAGTTGACTGTCAGCGCACGGTGGAGTTTGAAATCTTTAGTCATTTACGTCATCGCTATGCGCCGGGCGTTACGCACAATACCGAATCCTGGTTTTGTTTAGCGTTGCCCCACGAGCGCCCGATTGTGTTCACAGAACATCTGGCCTACCGCTGGCTTGATGCGCCCGCTGCGGCGGCATTGACCAAATCGTGGAGCAATCGGCAAGCGATTGAAGAATTTATAATCAATGCCAATTAATTTTCCCAAGAATTTCAGTTCTCAGGAAGGCGGCAAGCTCGGGAGTCACCGGAAGCTTACATAAGTAAGTGACCGGTGCGAGCGGGCGCTGCCAACACACCTGAGGGCTGAAAGGCGACGGGAAATGGCTTTTCTGGAGAGTTTTCTATGGCAGGTCACAGTAAATGGGCCAACACCAAACACCGCAAAGCTGCACAGGATGCCAAACGCGGTAAGATCTTCACCAAAATCATTCGCGAGCTGGTTACCGCAGCGCGTCTGGGCGGCGGTGATATCGGCTCCAACCCGCGTCTGCGCGCGGCGGTCGATAAAGCGCTGGCCAACAACATGACCCGCGATACCTTAAACCGTGCTATCGCGCGCGGTGTGGGCGGCGATGACGACGCGAACATGGAAACCATCATTTATGAAGGTTACGGCCCTGGCGGCACTGCGGTAATGGTGGAATGTCTGAGTGACAATCGTAACCGTACCGTTGCCGAAGTGCGTCATGCCTTCAGCAAATGCGGGGGCAACCTCGGTACTGACGGCTCCGTGGCTTACCTGTTCAGTAAAAAAGGCGTTATCTCCTTTGATGCGGGCGACGAAGACACCATCATGGAAGCGGCGCTGGAAGCCGGTGCTGAAGATGTGGTCACCTATGATGACGGCGCCATTGACGTCTACACCGCCTGGGAAGAGATGGGCGCCGTACGCGATGCGCTGGAAGCAGCCGGTCTGAAAGCCGACAACGCTGAAGTGTCGATGATCCCATCCACCAAAGCGGACATGGATGCGGAAACCGCGCCGAAACTGCTGCGTCTCATCGATATGCTGGAAGATTGCGACGATGTGCAGGAGGTTTATCACAATGGTGAGATCTCCGACGAGGTTGCGGCAACCCTGTGATACCCGTCATCTTTCAGCCCACAGGGGCGTTGGCTCTCCTCGCGCACCCCAGTCACGTAGGACATCTACGCTCCTGGGGATGCACTACGTGGCCGCCTTCCTGTGAACTGAAATATTTAGGGTATCAAGCGTTGGATAGGTTGTTATGTTAAGCGGAGATGCATGATGGCGATTATTCTCGGGATCGATCCGGGTTCACGCATCACCGGTTATGGTGTTATTCGCCAGACGGGGCGGCAACTGACCTACCTGGGCAGCGGCTGCATCCGCACAAAAGTCGACGATTTACCGTCGCGCCTGAAGCTGATTTACGCAGGCGTGACGGAAATCATCACCCAGTTCCAGCCGGACTTTTTTGCCATTGAGCAGGTATTTATGGCGAAAAATGCCGACTCAGCGCTGAAGCTGGGGCAAGCGCGCGGTGTCGCCATCGTTGCTGCCGTCAACCAGGATCTGCCGGTGTTTGAATATGCCGCTCGTCAGGTAAAACAGACGGTGGTGGGGATTGGCAGTGCGGAAAAAAGCCAGGTGCAGCATATGGTGCGTAACTTGCTAAAACTGCCTGCTAACCCGCAGGCCGATGCCGCCGATGCGCTGGCAATTGCCATTACCCATTGTCATGTCAGCCAGAACGCCTTACAGGTGAGCAGCTCGCGCCTTAACCTCGCGCGTGGCCGATTGCGCTAAAAAGCGCCGTAGTCCGGCGCTTTTTTATCCCTTCTGCTGTAACAACGAACGGATTTTCTCTTCGTCTTCCTCACCCGAAGGGTTATACACGACCATGGTCAGATCGGGCTGCCCCTCAACGGAAAAACTTGAATACTCCAGCGACAGCTTGCCTACGCTGCCATGAAACAGGACTTTCGTGCCTTCGCCCATCACCTCGATATCGTTGTTCTGCCAAAGCCTGGCAAACACCGGCGACGCCGCGCTTAACTCCTCAACCAGCGGCTGGATCTCCTGTGACGCACCCGCGCGCGTAGCCTCTGCGCGAAATGCCGCCACCAGAAAACGCGTCAGCCCTTGCCAGTCTCCCTGGGCGTCACGTACCTGCGGATTGAGAAAAATACGGCGCATAATATTGCGCTCTTGCACGGGCAGGGTGGCGTAATCAGCCAGCACCACCGTGGCGGCGCTATTCCAGGCGAGAACATCCCAGGTGGCGTTACGGATCATCGCCGGGCTAAGCGGCATATTATCAAGCACTTTTTGTAGTCTATTGCTCACCGCGCCGGCAGCTGTATAGTGCACGCCCGGTGCGCGACCAAGCGCCAGATGGAAAACATATTCGCGCTCCCGCCCGCTCAGGCGTAACGCCTGACAAATGCGCTCCAGCACTTCCGCCGACGGCGTGCCGCCGCGACCTTGCTCAAGCCAGGTGTACCAGGTTGCGCTAATGCATGCCAGATGTGCCACTTCTTCACGTCGCAGGCCTGGCGTGCGTCTGCGTGCGGTATGAAAACCCAGCGCATGCGGATCAAGCTGCGCCCGGCGGGATTTCAGGTAACTGCCAAGGTCTTTCACGCTCTGCATCCTGTTAGTCCTTATACCACGATAACGTCACTACTTTTCCCCATCCCGGATATTTAGCAGGATAGCGGCGCGAGTCAACATCAGGAGGCACACGCATGCATGTTTTTCTGACGGGCGCGACCGGTTGGGTTGGCGCAAAAGTGGCGGCAGAGTTATTAGCCGCAGGACATCAGGTGAGCGGTCTGGCGCGAAATGCGGACAAAGCGCAGGCGCTGATTGCCGCGGGTGGGAAAGTGGTACACGGGACGCTGGACGATAGTCAGGTGTTGTTTGACGCAGCATCAAAAGCCGATGCGGTGATCCACACCGCCTTCAACCATGACTTTTCCCGCTTTGCGGAAAATTGTGCGCAAGACCAGCGCGCTATTGAAGTGATGGGGCAGGCGCTGTCAGGTAGCTCGCGCCCTTTGCTGGTTACGTCTGGCCTGGCGCGGCTGGTACAAGGGCGTCCGGCAACGGAAGAGGATAAACCCGCCAGCGGTCCGGATTATCTGCGTCGCTCAGAGCAGGCGGCACTATTGCTCGCTCAGCAGGGCGTGCGTGCCGCCAGCGTGCGGCTGGCTCCGACCGTGCACGGCGTGGGCGATCACGGTTTTATCCCGATTCTTATCGCCCTGGCGAAAAAGACGGGCGTTTCTGCCTGGCCTGGTGACGGGAACAACCGCTGGGCGGCGGTTCACCGGCTCGATGCGGCAAAAGTCTACCGCCTGGCGCTGGAAAGCGGCGTTACGCAGCCGGTCTACCATGCGGTGGCTGAAGAAGGGATTGCCATGCGCGAGATTGCTATAGCCATTGGTAAGATGCTCGGCGTGCCCGCAGAGCCGCGTGAGGCGTCGCATTTCGGCTGGTTTGCCGCCTTCGCAGCAACTGATATGTCGGCATCGAGTGAGCAGACGCGCAAGGCGCTTGGCTGGCAACCCACAGAGCGGGATTTATTAACCGACCTGAGCGATGCAGAATATTACGCTAATTCCTGAATCACCCTCGCGTTTTTCCTGAATAATCGGCTGGATATCTATCCAGCCTTTTTTTATGATACAGCATTCCTTTAAGCCTTTAACGCAGGAGCGTCACGTGATAGGCAGACTCAGAGGCATCATTGTAGAAAAACAACCCCCATTGGTTGTGCTGGAAGTCGGGGGCGTAGGGTATGAAGTCCATATGCCGATGACCTGTTTCTATGAATTGCCGGACGCCGGCAAAGAGGCAATCGTCTTCACTCAGTTTGTGGTACGTGAAGATGCGCAACTGCTGTACGGGTTTAACAACAAACAAGAACGCACCCTGTTTCGTGAACTGATCAAAACCAACGGCGTAGGGCCAAAGCTGGCGCTGGCGATTTTATCCGGCATGTCGGCGCAGCAATTTGTTAACGCCGTTGAACGCGAAGATCCCGCAGCGCTGGTCAAACTGCCGGGCATCGGTAAGAAAACGGCAGAGCGCCTGATTGTTGAGATGAAAGACCGCTTTAAAGGCCTGCATGGCGATCTCTTTACGCCAGCCGCCGATCTGGTACTGACTTCACCTGCAAGCCCGGCAACAGATGACGCAGAACAAGAAGCGGTTGCCGCGCTGGTGGCGCTGGGCTATAAACCTCAGGAAGCCAGCCGGATGATAAGCAAAATCGCCCGTCCGGACGCCAACAGTGAAACCCTGATCCGTGAAGCGCTGCGCGCGGCATTGTGAGGTAGAGGATGATTGAAGCAGACCGCCTGGTTGCCGCCGCCAGCACAATTGTAGAAGAAGTCGCGGATCGGGCGATCCGTCCTAAAATGCTCGATGAGTATATCGGTCAGCCGCAGGTTCGCTCCCAGATGGAGATCTTTATTCAGGCGGCGAAACTGCGCGGTGACGCGCTGGACCATCTGCTGATCTTCGGCCCGCCTGGCCTTGGTAAAACGACGCTGGCGAATATTGTTGCCAACGAAATGGGCGTCAACCTGCGCACCACCTCCGGCCCGGTGCTGGAAAAAGCGGGCGATCTGGCCGCTATGCTCACCAACCTTGAACCGCATGATGTGCTGTTTATCGATGAAATTCACCGCCTCTCACCGGTTGTGGAAGAGGTGCTCTATCCGGCAATGGAAGATTACCAACTCGATATCATGATTGGCGAAGGCCCGGCGGCGCGCTCCATTAAAATCGATCTGCCACCGTTTACCCTGATTGGCGCAACCACCCGCGCCGGTTCACTGACGTCACCGCTGCGCGATCGCTTTGGTATCGTGCAACGACTGGAGTTTTATCAGGTTGCCGATCTGCAACATATTGTTGGCCGTAGCGCGCGCTATATGGGGCTGGAGATGAGCGAAGAGGGGGCGCTGGAAGTGGCGCGTCGTTCGCGCGGCACACCGCGTATTGCTAACCGGCTACTGCGCCGCGTACGCGATTTTGCCGAAGTGAAGCATGACGGCGATATCACGGCGGACATCGCTGCTCAGGCGCTGGATATGCTCAATGTTGATGCGCAGGGTTTCGACTATATGGACCGCAAACTCTTGCTGGCAGTTATCGACAAATTCTTTGGTGGCCCGGTCGGGCTGGATAACCTTGCCGCAGCGATTGGTGAAGAGCGTGAAACGATTGAAGACGTGCTTGAGCCGTATCTGATCCAGCAAGGCTTTTTGCAACGTACGCCGCGCGGGCGAATGGCGACGGTAAGGGCGTGGAACCACTTTGGCATTACGCCGCCGGAAATGCCCTGAAGCGCCAGCGTTCGCTAATGGCGGCGCTGGCTGCAAGGTTCAACTGGCGGGTTTTTTCATCATGCTGAAGATAAATAACACCGCCGCGCACAGCACCACGGACGGGCCAGCGGGCGTATCGTAAAGCGCCGAAAAAGTCAGCCCGCCGGTGACGGCAATCATTCCCACACCTACTGCTACCCCAGCCATCTGCTCCGGCGTGCGCGCAAAGCGTCGCGCCGTTGCGGCGGGGATAATCAGCAAAGAAGTGATAATCAGCGCACCGACAAATTTCATTGCTACACCAATCGTCAGGGCAGTGACCAGCATCAACAGCAGTTTTACGCGTTGCAATTTGACGCCATCGACAAATGCCAGCTCCGGGCTGATGGTCATCGACAGCAAATTGCGCCATTGCCAGAGCAGGATCCCCAGCACCAGCACCACCCCGGAGGCGATAGCAACAAGATCTTCCGGCGTGACGGCCAGCAAATCGCCGAACAGATACGCCATCAAATCCACGCGGATATTTGACATTAAACTGACCACGACCAGGCCGAGCGACAGCGCACTGTGGGCCATAATCCCCAACAATGTATCAACCGCCAGATGAGGACGTTTTTCCAGCCACACCAGCCCGGCGGCGAGCAGCAAGGTGACGGCAATCACTGCGTAAAACGGATTAATATCCAGCAGCAGACCAAAGGCGACGCCGAGCAAAGAAGCATGTGCCAGCGTGTCGCCGAAATAGGACATCCGTCGCCAGACGACAAAAGAGCCCAGCGGCCCGGCGGCGCAGGCAAGCATAATCCCGGCCAGCCAGCCGGGCAGAAGTAATTCAATCATGAGTGTCCGTTACCCTGACGCAGTACAATGCGGCCCTGAAGATCGTGGCGGTGATTGTGATTATGGCGGTAAATACCAAGTTGTTCTGCGCCGCGCTGGCCGAACATGGAGATAAATTCCGGGTGCATGGAAACCACTTCCGGTGTCCCTGAACAGCAAATATGCTGATTCAGGCATAGCACCTCATCGGTTTTCGCCATCACCAGATGCAGATCGTGAGAGACCATCAGGACGGCGCACTCCAGCTCTTTGCGCAACTGATCGATCAAGTTGTACAACGCGACCTGACCATTAACGTCCACGCCCTGGGTCGGCTCATCAAGCACCAGCAACTGCGGGCGATTAAGCAGCGCGCGGGCGAGTAAAACGCGTTGCATTTCGCCGCCGGAGAGTTTTTGCAGCGGGGCATCAATCAGATGTGCCGCCTGAACGCGTTTTAGCGCCGGGAGAATATCCTCTTTGCTTGTGCCGGGGCGCAGGCGCATAAACCGTCCAACGGTCAGCGGCAGCGTTGCATCAAGCTGCAATTTTTGCGGCACATAGCCGATGCGCAGGGATTTGTCGCGCTTGATAACTCCGGAATCGGGTGCTACCAGCCCCAGCACTACACGCACCAGCGTGGATTTTCCCGCGCCATTTGGGCCGAGAAGCGTCAAAATTTTACCGGGACGCAAATTCAATGAAATGTCAGACAGGACGCGGCGTTGGCCGAATGCGACAGTGATATTTTCGAGCGTTACAAGATTCGTCATAGCATTTAAGGGGTTGCGCAAAGTGTCGAATGTTATAATATCACATTCCACCCACCCATTACGATGAATAGTCGCATTATGTTACATAAAAATACGCTTCTTTGCGCTGCGGTTTCAGTAGCACTTATTACAGGTTTAGCACAATCCGCTAACGCTGCCGTCGTCACTTCCCTGAAGCCGCTGGGCTTTATCGCTTCGGCCATTGCTGATGGCGTGACCACCACCGAAGTCTTGTTGCCTGATGGCGCATCTGAGCATGATTACTCGTTGCGCCCATCTGATGTAAAACGCTTACAGAACGCGGACTTACTCTTTTGGGTTGGCCCGGAGATGGAAGCCTTTATGGCGCGCTCTGCGCAGCAAGTGCCTGCGCAAAAACAGGTGGTGATGGCGCAACTTGATGGCGTGAAATCTTTGCTCATGAAAGGCTCGGATGAAGATGAGCATGAAAACCATGACGCACATCACCACGATGAAAAAGGTGACGAACATCACCATCATGGTGAATACAACATGCATTTGTGGCTTTCCCCTGAGATTGCGCGGCTCTCAGCGGTTGCAATCCACGATAAATTAGTGGAAGTTATGCCGCAAAGTCGAGCCAGGCTTGACGCCAACCTACAGGCATTTGAGGCATCATTAGCCCAGGCCGATAAGCAGGTCGGTAACGAGCTGGCACCGCTGAAAGGGAAGGGGTATTTCGTTTTTCATGACGCCTATGGCTACTTTGAAAAACACTACGGGCTGACTCCGCTGGGTCATTTTACCGTCAATCCTGAAATTCAGCCTGGTGCGCAGCGTTTACATGAAATACGAACACAGTTGGTTGAGCAAAAAGCAACGTGCGTTTTTGCTGAGCCACAGTTCAGGCCAGCGGTCGTTGAAGCTGTCGCACGAGGGACATCCGTTCGAATGGGAACGTTGGATCCACTTGGCATCAGTATCAAGTTAGGTAAAGAGAGCTATCCCCAGTTCCTTACCCAACTCTCTCACCAGTATGCGAGCTGCCTGAAAGGAGAATAACGAGGAAGTGAATACGTGCAACAGATAGCCCGCTCTGTCGCTCTGGCATTTAATAATCTGCCCCGACCCCACCGCGTTATGCTGGGGTCGCTTACAGTACTGACACTCACCGTCGCCGTCTGGCGGCCTTATGTTTATCACCCCGAATCCACAACTCCGATTGTGAAAGCAATCGAGTTACCGAAAAACGAGATCCGTTCTCTGCTTCCTGAAGCCAGTGAGCCTATCGATCAGTCTGGTGCGGACGATGTCGATGATATCCCGCAGGATGAACTGGACGAGAAGACCGCCAATGAAGCCGGTGTCCATGAATATGTGGTATCTACCGGCGATACGCTGAGCAGCATTCTGAATCAGTACGGCATTGACATGGGCAATATCACCCAGCTTGCCGCTGCCGATAAAGAACTGCGTAACCTGAAAATTGGTCAACAGCTCTCCTGGACACTGACGGCGGATGGCGATCTGCAACGCCTGACCTGGGAGATGTCGCGCCGCGAAACCCGCACCTACGATCGTAGCGAAAACGGTTTCAAAATGAGCAGTGAAATGCAGCAGGGCGACTGGGTGAATGCGGTGTTGAAAGGCACTGTCGGCGGAAGTTTCGTCTCCAGCGCCAAAGAAGCCGGTTTAACCAGTGGTGAAGTGAGTTCAGTCATTAAAGCCATGCAGTGGCAAATGGACTTCCGCAAGCTGAAAAAAGGCGACGAGTTCTCCGTGCTGATGTCCCGCGAAATGCTGGAAGGCAAGCAGGAACAGAGCCAGTTACTGGGCGTGCGTTTGCGTTCTGATGGCAAAGATTACTATGCGTTTCGTGCCGAAGACGGCAAGTTCTACGATCGCAACGGTACGGGTCTGGCGAAAGGCTTTATGCGTTTCCCGACCTCGAAACAGTTCCGCGTCTCCTCCAACTTTGATCCGCGCCGCCTGAACCCGGTGACCGGGCGCGTAGCACCGCACAAAGGTGTCGATTTCGCCCTGCCGCAGGGGACGCCGGTGCTCGCTGTCGGTGACGGTGAAGTGGTTATCGCGAAACGCAGCGGTGCGGCAGGCAACTATATTGCTATCCGTCATGGGCGCACCTATACCACGCGCTATATGCACCTGCGTAAGCTGTTGGTGAAACCAGGGCAGAAAGTGAAGCGCGGCGATCGTATTGCGCTGTCGGGCAACACCGGGCGCTCTACCGGCCCGCACCTGCATTACGAAGTGTGGATTAACCAGCAGGCGGTCAACCCGTTAACGGCGAAACTGCCGAGAACCGAAGGGCTGAGCGGCTCGGATCGTAAAGATTACCTCGCACAGGTTAAAGAGGTCTTGCCGCAACTGCGCATTGACTGATTTGTATAACAAAGGTGCGTCTAAAGCCGATGCCGTCTTCGCATCGGCTTTTTCTTTTGTGTGAAAGATGAGGCATCGCTACACTATCCCATTATCTTTTTGATTTACCTTTGGCCTGCGGACGCTGCATGGAAACGAAAAAAAATAACATTGAGTACATTCCGGAATTTGAGAGTGAGTTTCGCCATCCGCGCCACTGGGGTGCCTGGCTTGGTGTACTGGCTTTTATGGGCGCAGCGATGATCCCGCCTGCGGTTCGCGATCCGCTGCTCGGCAAACTGGGCCGTCTGGCCGGGCGCTTCGGTAAAAGTGCCCGCCGCCGTGCGCAGATTAATTTATCCTACTGCTTCCCGGAAAAGAGCGATGCGCAACGGGAAGCCATTATTGATGAGATGTTTGCCACTGCGCCGCAGGCGATGGTGCTGATGGCCGAACTGGCGGTTCGCGGCCCGGACAAGGTTAAGTCACGCGTGGAGTGGCAGGGCCAGGAGATCATCGATGAGATGCGCCGCAACGACGAGAAAGTGATTTTCCTCGTTCCGCATGCCTGGGGAGTGGATATTCCGGCAATGCTGATGGCGTCGCAGGGGCAAAAAATTGCGGCGATGTTCCATAATCAGGGCAATAAAGTGCTCGATTACGTGTGGAACTCGGTGCGTCGGCGTTATGGCGGCCGCCTGCATGCGCGCAGTGACGGTATCAAACCCTTTATTCATTCGATCCGCCAGGGCTATTGGGGCTACTATCTGCCAGACCAGGATCATGGCGCTGAGCACAGTGAATTCGTCGATTTTTTTGCCACCTACAAAGCCACGCTGCCCGCTATCGGTCGCCTGATGAAAGTGTGTCGTGCGCGTGTGGTGCCGCTGTTCCCGGTTTACGACGCTAAATCACACCGCTTAATCATCAAGGTGCGACCGCCGATGGATGATTTGCTGACGGTGGATGACAACACCATTGCCCGGCGTATGAACGAAGAGGTGGAAGCGTTTGTCGGCCCGCATCTTGAGCAGTACACCTGGATCCTCAAGTTGTTGAAAACGCGCAAGCCCGGCGAGACCGAGCCCTACAAGCGTAAAGATCTCTTCCCAAAGAAATAAGCCATAAAAAAGGCCTCTCACTGAGAGGCCTTTAACTTTCCTGAATGGCAATTATTCGACAGTCAGAATACGCGTGGTGTTGGTTGTCCCAATGGTGCTCATCACATCACCCTGGGTCACGATCACCAGATCGCCTGACAGCAAATACCCTTTATCGCGCAGCAGATTGACCGCATCGTGTGCGGCGGTCACGCCGTCGTTTGCACTGTCGAAGTACACCGGCGTCACGCCACGGTACAGCGCTGTCAGATTCAACGTACGCTCATGGCGGGAGAGGGCGAAAATCGGCAGACCAGAGCTAATGCGCGACGTCATCAGCGCGGTACGGCCAGATTCCGTCATGGAGATGATAGCGGTTACACCTTTGAGATGGTTTGCCGCATACATTGCGGACATCGCAATCGCTTCTTCGACGTTATCGAACTGAATATCAAGGCGGTGTTTAGAGACGTTGATGCTCGGGATTTTCTCCGCGCCCAGACAAACGCGCGCCATCGCCGCAACGGTTTCGGAAGGATATTGACCCGCCGCTGTTTCCGCTGAGAGCATCACCGCATCGGTACCATCAAGCACGGCGTTCGCGACATCCATCACTTCGGCGCGGGTTGGCATCGGGTTGGTTATCATCGACTCCATCATTTGCGTCGCGGTGATCACTGCGCGGTTCAACTGACGTGCGCGACGAATCAGCGCTTTCTGGATGCCGACCAGTTCCGGGTCGCCAATTTCAACGCCCAGGTCGCCACGCGCGACCATCACCACGTCGGAGGCAAGGATCACATCGTCCATTGCGTCCTGATTGCAAACCGCTTCAGCACGTTCCACTTTGGCGACGATTTTCGCATCGCAACCGGCATCGCGCGCCAGACGACGGGCGTAATTGAGATCTTCACCGCAGCGTGGGAAGGAGACCGCCAGGTAATCGACACCGATCAGCGCAGCGGTCACGATGTCCGCTTTGTCTTTTTCGGTCAGCGCTTCAGCAGAAAGACCGCCGCCCAGCTTGTTGATCCCTTTGTTATTCGACAGCGGGCCGCCAACGGTGACTTCGGTGAACACTTTCATGCCCTGAACGTCCAGCACCTTAAGTTGTACACGACCATCATCCAGCAGCAGGATGTCGCCAGGCACGACGTCAGCAGGCAGGCCTTTATAGTCAATCCCGACTTTCTCTTTATCGCCTTCGCCTTTACCCAGGTTAGCGTCGAGCAGGAATTTATCACCAATATTCAGGAAGACTTTGCCTTCCTTAAAGGTGGACACGCGAATTTTCGGTCCCTGTAAATCGCCAAGGATAGCAACATGACGTCCCAGTTTTGCCGCAATCTCACGCACTTTATCTGCGCGTAATTTATGATCTTCAGGTGTTCCGTGGGAGAAGTTCATACGCACCACGTTCGCGCCAGCGGCGATAACCTTTTCAAGGTTGTTATCGCGGTCGGTGGCCGGGCCTAAGGTGGTGACGATTTTGGTTCTGCGAAGCCTTCTGGACATGTAATACTCCGTTGACTGAAACAACTTGGTGTTGCGTGAACATGAATTCGGTTGTAAGCGCCTCGCTAAGGCGGGGCATCGGACCGAATAGCGTAAGATGTTACCGTTTTTTTTATGGGCTATTAATGGCTATCGTCTTTGATAAGCAGCTCCTTATCAAAGCGCGATTCTTTCAGTGCTTCTTTGACTCGCTTCAAGTTATCCCGGAATTTTGCTCCCCGGCGTAAAGTAAAGCCGGTTGCCAGCACATCAATCACCGTCAGTTGCGCAAGTCTTGAAACCATCGGCATATAAATGTCGGTATCTTCCGGGACATCCAGCGTGATAGCAAGCGTCGCTTCCCGCGCAAGCGGCGTACCCGCGGAGGTGAGGGCAATCACCATGGCATCGTTTTCACGCGCCAGTTGCGCAAGCTCGACCAGATTTTTCGTTCTGCCGGTATGTGAAATCAGCACAACGACGTCATCATCGCTACAATTCATACAACTCATGCGTTGCAGCACAATGTCATCGGAATAGACCACCGGCACATTGAAGCGAAAGAACTTATTCATCGCGTCGTGCGCGACAGCAGCGGAAGATCCAAGTCCAAAGAAAGCGATTTTCTTTGCCTGCGTCAGCAGATCCACGGCGCGGTTAACCGCAGCCATATCCAGCGACTGACGCACATGATCGAGGCTTGCCATCGCGGATTCGAAGATTTTGCCGGTATAGGCTTCAACGCTGTCATCTTCATCGACATTTCGATTAACATAGGGCGTGCCGTTAGCGAGGCTTTGCGCCAGATGCAGTTTAAAATCCGGAAAGCCGCGGGTATCAAGGCTGCGGCAGAAACGGTTTACCGTCGGTTCGCTGACATCCGCTTGCTGGGCAAGCGCAGCAATACTTGAATGGATTGCGTTATCTGGCGCGGCGAGGATCACTTCCGCGACTTTACGTTCGGATTTGCTAAGGTGTTCCAGTCGGGACTGGATTTTTTCCAGCATATTCATGGGTGTTAACACGCTCATGGTAAAACGATTACACCGATAAGTGGAATCGTAACGCAATTTAGCTTGATATTACCCCTGCGTCGCGCAGAAAGGTAAGTCACGACATGAAATGTTGTAGTTTTTTTTCATAACATGATCGACGTCGGATTTTAACCGTTAAGCTTCGGGCAAATATCCAGCTTTATCAGGGCAGTAAAACAGTTTTTTCGCCACATCCTGATAACGCACGTCCTGATAAAGCTTAATAGTTTCGGGAATGACGTAAAAGCAGTACAGTGCATTGTAATAAAATTACAACTGAAGCGGACTGAAGCTTCAGGATAGCCAACTGAGGAGAATGACATGGCGGTAGTACAAACAGCCCAGGCGTGTGACCTGGTCATTTTCGGCGCGAAAGGCGATCTTGCGCGCCGTAAATTGCTGCCTTCCCTGTACCAGCTGGAAAAAGCCGGTCAAATTCATGCAGAGACGCGCATTCTTGGCGTCGGTCGTGCCGACTGGGACAAAGAAGCGTATACCAAAGTCGTTCGCGAAGCGCTTGAGACCTTTATGAAGGAAAAGATCGACGAGAGCCTGTGGGACAAGCTGAGCAGTCGTCTGGATTTTTGTAATCTGGATGTCAACGACACTGCCGCTTTCAAACGCCTCGGCGCAATGCTTGACCAGAAAAACCGCACCACGATCAACTATTTTGCGATGCCACCGAGCACTTTCGGTGCCATCTGTAAAGGGCTTGGCGCAGCGAAACTTAACGCCAAACCGGCGCGCGTGGTAATGGAAAAACCGCTGGGGACGTCGCTGGCAACCTCCCGCGAAATCAACGATCAGGTGGGCGAGTTTTTTGAAGAATGCCAGGTTTACCGTATCGACCACTACTTAGGTAAAGAGACGGTGCTCAACCTGCTGGCGCTGCGTTTTGCCAACTCCCTGTTCGTCAATAACTGGGATAACCGCACTATCGATCATGTGGAAATCACCGTCGCCGAAGAAGTGGGTATTGAAGGGCGCTGGGGCTATTTCGACCAGGCCGGGCAGATGCGTGACATGATCCAGAACCACCTGCTGCAAATTCTCTGCATGATTGCCATGTCGCCGCCGTCCGATCTGAGCGCCGACAGTATTCGTGATGCCAAAGTGAAAGTGCTTAAATCCCTGCGCCGTATTGATCGCACTAACGTGCGTGAAAAAACGGTGCGCGGCCAGTACACCGCCGGTTTTGCCCAGGGCAAAAAAGTGCCGGGCTATCTGGAAGAAGAGGGGGCGAACAAGGCCAGCAATACCGAAACGTTTGTCGCCATTCGCGTGGACATTGATGACTGGCGCTGGGCGGGTGTTCCGTTCTATTTGCGCACCGGTAAACGCCTGCCGACCAAGTGCTCGGAAGTGGTGGTGTATTTCAAAAACCCGGAACTGAACCTGTTTAAAGAGTCCTGGCAGGAACTGCCGCAGAACAAACTGACGATTCGTTTGCAACCTGACGAAGGCGTGGATATTCAGATCCTCAATAAAGTGCCGGGTCTGGATCATAAACACAATCTGCAAACCACCAAACTCGACCTGAGCTACTCCGAAACCTTCAACGAGACGCACCTGGCCGACGCCTATGAGCGCCTGCTGCTGGAAACGATGCGCGGCATTCAGGCGCTGTTTGTGCGCCGCGACGAAGTGGAAGAAGCATGGAAATGGGTCGATTCGATTACCGAAGCGTGGGCGGCGGACAACGATTCGCCGAAGCCGTATCAGGCCGGTACCTGGGGCCCGGTTGCCTCGGTGGCAATGATCACGCGCGATGGTCGCTCCTGGAACGAATTTGAGTGATGTGTGCAGGCTCTGTGTTGCGCAATTTTACCGGTAACATGATCTAACACAGATATCCGGACAATTTTTCAACTTTAAAGCCCCGACTGGATTCACCAGCGGGGCTTTTTTTATTACACTGGCTGAAGCGATTTTGCCTTTGGGGCGCGGCACTCCGGTGTTTTCAACTTGTTACGCAAAATGAAAAACACTGCTAACGCGGCTTCCCCGAACAGATAAATTTCAGGAGCCTCTATGAACTCAACGATGTTACGCGTAACAAATCGCATTATTGAACGTTCGCGCGAAACCCGCTCAGCCTACCTGGCGCGCATCGAACAGGCGAAAAGCGATACCGTTCGCCGCTCGACGCTGGCGTGTGGTAACCTGGCGCACGGTTTTGCTGCCTGCCAGCCCGACGATAAAGCCTCGCTTAAAAGCATGTTGCGCAACAACATTGCCATCATTACCTCCTACAACGACATGCTCTCTGCGCATCAACCCTATGAAGTTTACCCGGAGATTATCCGCAAAGCCCTGCACTCGGTGAATGCGGTTGGCCAGGTTGCGGGCGGCGTTCCGGCGATGTGCGACGGCGTCACTCAGGGCCAGGATGGCATGGAGCTTTCCCTGCTAAGCCGCGAAGTGATTGCCATGTCGGCGGCGGTGGGGCTCTCGCATAATATGTTTGATGGCGCGTTATACCTCGGCGTGTGCGACAAAATCGTCCCCGGGTTAGCGATGGCAGCGTTGTCGTTTGGTCATTTACCTGCGCTGTTCGTGCCGTCAGGCCCGATGGCGAGCGGCCTGGCAAACAAAGAAAAAGTCCGCATTCGCCAGCTGTATGCCGAAGGCAAAGTGGACAGAATGGCGCTGCTGGAATCAGAAGCCGCGTCCTACCACGCGCCGGGCACCTGCACGTTTTACGGCACGGCGAACACAAACCAGATGGTTATCGAGTTTATGGGCATGCAATTGCCGGGCTCGTCGTTTATCCACCCGGATGCGCCGCTGCGTAAAGCGCTGACCGAAGCCGCAGCCCGCCAGGTCACGCGCCTGACCGGGAACGGCAATGAATGGATGCCGCTGGGTAAAATGATTGATGAAAAAGTGGTGGTTAACGGCATCGTTTCGCTACTGGCGACGGGCGGCTCCACCAACCACACCATGCACCTGGTGGCGATGGCGCGCGCGGCAGGCATCATCATTAACTGGGATGATTTCTCAGAGCTTTCTGACGTCGTGCCGCTGCTGGCGCGCCTCTACCCGAATGGCCCGGCGGATATTAACCACTTCCAGGCCGCGGGTGGTGTGCCGGTATTACTGCGCGAACTGCTGAAAGGCGGGCTGCTGCATGAAGATGTCAACACCGTGGCCGGTTTTGGCCTTCAGCGTTATACCAATGAGCCGTGGCTGAACAACGGCGAGCTGGACTGGCGTGAAGGCGCGAATGCTTCTCTTGATGACAGCGTTATTGCCACCATCGAAAAACCGTTCTCCAAACATGGCGGGACCAAAGTGCTGAGCGGTAATCTGGGCCGCGCAGTGATGAAAACCTCCGCCGTGCCGGTGGAAAACCAGGTGATTGAAGCGCCTGCGGTGGTTTTCGAAAGCCAGCATGATGTTCTGCCGGCCTTTGAAGCAGGCCTGCTCGACCGCGATTGTGTGGTGGTTGTCCGTCATCAAGGGCCAAAAGCCAACGGTATGCCAGAATTACATAAACTGATGCCGCCACTTGGTGTATTATTGGACCGCCGTTTCAAAATTGCGTTAGTTACCGATGGACGGCTGTCAGGGGCATCAGGTAAAGTGCCGTCGGCAATCCACGTTACACCAGAGGCTTACGATGGTGGGTTGCTGGCGAAAGTGCGTGATGGCGATATTATCCGGGTTAACGGGCAGACAGGCGAATTAACCCTGCTGGTTGATGACAACGAACTTGCCGCACGTCAGCCACATATTCCTGACCTTAGCGCGATGCGCGTGGGCACAGGGCGCGAAATGTTCGGCGCGCTGCGGGAAAAACTCTCCGGCGCGGAGCAGGGCGCAACCTGTATCACTTTTTAAGACGATAAGATTTAGTTCTGGCGAGAGAAAAACACTGATGAAAAACTGGAAAACGAGTGCAGAAGCAATCCTGAAAACGGGTCCGGTAGTGCCGGTTATCGTAGTGAACAAACTAGAGCACGCCGTACCGATGGCGAAAGCGCTGGTTGCTGGTGGTGTTCGCGTTCTGGAAGTGACTCTGCGTACGGCGTGTGCCATTGATGCTATCCGCGCTATCGCCAAAGAAGTGCCGGATGCCATCATCGGTGCGGGTACGGTACTGAACCCGCAGCAACTGGCGGAAGTGACCGCTGCTGGCGCGCAGTTCGCCATTAGCCCGGGCCTGACCGAGCCACTGCTGAAAGCAGCGACCGAAGGCACCATTCCACTGATCCCGGGCATCAGCACCGTTTCTGAACTGATGCTGGGCATGGACTACGGTCTGAAAGAGTTCAAATTCTTCCCGGCGGAAGCGAATGGCGGCACCAAAGCGTTGCAGGCAATTGCGGGGCCGTTCTCACAGGTGCGTTTCTGCCCGACTGGCGGTATCTCTCCGGCTAACTACCGTGATTACCTGGCGCTGAAAAGCGTGCTGTGCATCGGCGGCTCCTGGCTGGTACCGGCCGACGCGCTGGAAGCAGGGGATTACGATCGCATCACTAAACTCGCACGCGAAGCGGTTGAAGGCGCGAAACAATAAATTGCAGGCGGGTACGCAACCCGCCTGATATGAAGCCCGGTCAGCGTTACGCTTCCGGGCTTTTTTTATCCGCTAACTTTCACTGCCGCAGCCGCAGCGACCGCGCGTTCAACGGCACCTTCGATACTCTCTGCTGCGGCAAGCGCAACACCCATGCGCCGGGTTCCGTCGATGTCCGGTTTGCTAAACAGACGCAACTGTACGCCCGCGCCTACGGCATGCTCTACATTATCAAAGGTGACATTCTGGCTACTCAGACGCGGCAGGATCACCGCCGAGGCGGATGGGCCGTACTGGCGAATCGCGCCAATCGGTAAACCAAGAAACGCGCGAACATGCAGGGCAAACTCGGAGAGATCCTGCGAGATTAATGTGACCATGCCCGTATCATGCGGACGCGGGGAGACTTCACTGAAAATGACCTCGTCGCCGCAGACAAACAGTTCGACGCCGAACAGACCATGCCCGCCCAGCGCCAGCACCACTTTGCGGGCAATCTCTTCGGCGCGTTCAAGCGCCACGGCTGACATCTGCTGTGGCTGCCAGGATTCACGATAATCGCCATCTTCCTGGCGGTGACCTACCGGCGCACAGAAATGGACACCATCGACGGCGCTGATGGTTAGCAAGGTTATCTCAAAATCAAAATTGACCACGCTTTCAACGATAACTCGCCCGGCTCCGGCGCGCCCGCCAAGCTGGGCATATTCCCAGGCTTTCGCCAGTTGTTCGGTACTTTTAATAAAGCTCTGGCCTTTACCGGAAGAACTCATGACCGGTTTGACTATGCACGGCAGACCAATTTCGGCCACCGCTTCGCGAAAGGCACTTTCGCTATCTGCAAAACGATAGCTGGAGGTCGGCAGTTGCAACTCTTCGGCTGCCAGGCGGCGAATACCTTCGCGATTCATCGTCAGTTTGGTCGCACGTGCACAGGGCACGACATTGTGACCCTGAGCTTCCAGTTCAATTAGCGTATCGGTGGTGATCGCTTCGATTTCCGGCACGATAAAATGCGGTTTTTCCTTTTCGACCAGCGCGGTTAACGCGTTGCCATCGAGCATATTAATGACATGCGAACGGTGCGCCACGTGCATCGCCGGGGCATCGGCATAACGATCAACGGCAATCACTTCAATACCCAGACGCTGGCATTCAATCGCCACTTCTTTACCCAGTTCACCGGAGCCTAATAACATTACACGCGTGGCTGCGGGGCGCAGCGCGGTTCCTAAAAGAGTCATAGCATCGTACCATTGGGAAAAAACTGGGCGCAGTATAACGAAAACGTTTGCGTCTGTCTTTTTCACTTGCGGTGGTTTTTTCATCGCGCTACTATGCTGTATAAATACACAGTAAAACGAGGCTGCATCATGGCGGTAGAAGTTAAATACGTAGTCATTCGCGAAGGTGAGGAAAAAATGTCTTTTGCCAGCAAAAAGGAAGCTGATGCTTACGATAAAATGCTCGACCTGGCTGAAGTGCTGGGCGACTGGTTGGGTTCCGGCCCTGTAACGCTGGAAGATGAAACCCGTGAACGCATGGCGCTGTGGCTCGCAGAGCAAAAAGAGGCGCTTAACGGCATCCTGAAATCGGGCAAATTGCCCGGTGCGGAAAGCGATAATGCAGACGTCGAGCCTGCTGAGCCGTCCGATGCGGTAGATATCAAAAGTGCATCGAAGCGCGCGAAAGTCGCCTGATCTTGCGCCGCCAGCAATTTGTACCATGCTTTGAATGGGTTCGTACCAGGAGATAAGCATGAAAATAGCAGGGGTTTTAACGGGTCTGCTTTTGCTGGCAGGCAGCATGGCGACACAGGCCGCAACGGAGAAAGTCGTGAAGTTTCCTTCCTGTGAAGGGCTTGACGCTGAAGGTATCAGCGCCAGCGTCAAGCGCGACTATTTGCAAAATCGCATTGTTCGTTGGGCTGACGATCAGAAAACGTTAGGCCAGGCCGATCCGGTGGCGTGGATTAGCCCTAAAGATATCACTGGCAAGAATGATAAATGGACGGTGCCGCTGACGGTGCGCGGTAAAAACGCCGATATCCATTATCGCGTCATGGTCGACTGCAAAGCGGGAACCGCAGAATACAAACCACAGTCGCAGTGACACAATTTTTCCCATTCTTTCCAGATCCAGACATTTCCTGACATCCC
Source organism: Kosakonia sp. H02 (assembly GCA_030704225.1). Lineage (NCBI taxonomy): Bacteria > Pseudomonadati > Pseudomonadota > Gammaproteobacteria > Enterobacterales > Enterobacteriaceae > Kosakonia > Kosakonia styphnolobii. The sequence continues at coordinate 3,384,455 of CP131915.1, read as the reverse complement.
TCTCGCTTACTCTGGGCAGACGTACCACGATAAGCGAGGGGAAATCATGAGTTGGTTGAATCAATTACAGTCGCTGCTTGGCCAGAAAAGCATCGCTACGTCGGCCTCATCATCCGGTGGGCAGGGGCTTAATAATCTATTGGTACCGGGTGCTCTGGGCGGTCTTGCCGGGTTGCTGGTTGCCAATAAATCATCACGCAAACTGTTGGCTAAATACGGTACCGGCGCATTGCTCGCTGGCGGCGGTGCGATCGCCGGAACGGTGCTGTGGAATAAATACAAAGATCGCATCCGCGAGGCGCATCAGGGCGAGCCACAATTTGGTCAGCAGCAATCACCGCTTGATGTTCGCACTGAACGTTTGATCCTGGCGCTGGTGTTTGCCGCCAAAAGTGATGGTCATATCGATGACAAAGAGCGGGCCGCAATTGAAGAGCAGTTGCGCGAAGCGGGCATTGAAGCGCAAGGGCGCGAACTGGTGGCTAAAGCCATTGAGCAACCGTTGGATCCGGCCCGCCTGGCAAAAGGGGTGCAAAACGAAGAAGAGGCGCTGGAGCTCTATTTTCTGAGCTGTGCCGTTATCGACATCGACCATTTTATGGAGCGCAGCTATCTGAATGCGTTGGGCGATGCGCTGAATATCCCGCAGGACGTACGCAACGGTATCGAGCAGGATCTCAAACAACAAAAATTGGCTCTTACGCCCTGAACCGGATGACGTTTCGCTTGCAACACGCGTTTGTTTTGCCACCCTTATAGGTATGTAAAACGAGAAAAGATTAGAGCTATGTTGCCGAAAGCAAAACAAATACCTCATGCCATGACGATGCATGGCGATAAACGCATCGACAATTATTATTGGCTGCGGGACGACACGCGCTCGCAGCCGGAGGTTCTTGATTACCTCCATCAGGAAAACGACTATGGACGCGAAGTAATGGCGTCCCAACAAGCGTTACAGGACGACATCCTGGCGGAAATCATCTCCCGTATTCCTCAACGCGAAGTCTCCGCTCCCTACATCAAAAATGGCTATCGCTACCGGCATATTTATGAACCCGGCAATGAATACGCTATTTACCAGCGCCAGTCGGTTCTCAGCTCAGAGTGGGATGAATGGTCGGTATTGCTGGATTCCAACCAGCGTGCGGCGCACAGCGAGTTTTATACCTTGGGCGGCCTTGAGGTCTCACCTGACAACACGATTATGGCGATTGCCGAAGACTTTCTCTCACGTCGCCAGTATGGCCTGCGTTTTCGCAACCTGGAGACCGGTAACTGGTATCCGGAAGTGCTGGATAACGTCTCACCGGAGTTCGTCTGGGTGAATGATTCTGAAACCCTCTACTATGTGCGCAAACACGCGACCACGCTGCTGCCTTATCAGGTGTGGCGTCATACCATTGGTACGCCTTCGCAGCAGGACGAACTGGTCTATGAAGAGAAGGACGAGACCTTTTATGTCGGGCTAAGCAAAACGACCTCTCAACACTACATCACTGTCCATCTTGCGAGTGCCACCACCAGCGAAGTGTTGCTGCTGGATGCGGAACTGCCGGATGCGCAGCCGCTCTGTTTTTTGCCGCGGCGTAAAGATCATGAATATAGCCTCGATCATTACCAGCACACGTTTTATCTGCGCTCCAACCGTGACGGTAAAAACTTCGGCTTGTATCGCACCAAAGTGCGCGATGAGCGGCGCTGGGAAGTGCTGATCCCGGCGCGCGACCAGATAATGCTTGAGGGTTTTACACTTTTTACCGACTGGCTGGTGGTGGAAGAGCGGCAACGCGGGCTGACCAGCTTGCGGCAAATCAACCGTAAAACCCGCGAAGTGGTCGGGATTGCATTTGACGATCCGGCTTATGTCACATGGCTTGCTTATAACCCGGAACCGGAAACCTCGCGCCTGCGCTATGGGTATTCCTCAATGACCACCCCGGATACGTTATTCGAGATGGATATGGATACCGGCGAACGGCGGGTATTGAAGCAAATTGAAGTAGCAGGTTTTGACGCCAGCGACTATCGCAGCGAGCACGTCTGGATCCGCGCGCGGGACGGCGTCGAAGTGCCGGTATCGCTGGTTTACAACCAAAAACATTTCCGCCCGGGAGAAAACCCGCTGTTGGTTTACGGCTATGGCTCCTACGGTGCCAGTATGGATGCGGATTTCAGCAGCAGCCGGTTAAGCTTGCTCGACCGGGGTTTCGTCTGCGCGATAGCGCATATTCGCGGCGGTGGCGAGCTGGGTCATGCGTGGTATGAAGACGGTAAATTCCTTAACAAGAAAAATACCTTCAATGACTTTATTGATGTCACTGATAGCCTGCTGGCGCAGGGGTACGGATCGCCGCTGTTCTGCTATGCCATGGGAGGCAGTGCGGGCGGCATGTTGATGGGGGCGGTGATTAACGCACGCCCATCGCTGTTCCACGGTGTGATTGCGCAAGTCCCGTTTGTTGATGTGCTGACCACCATGCTCGACGAATCCATCCCGCTAACGACCGGTGAATTTGAGGAGTGGGGCAATCCGCAAGACGAAACCTATTATCACTACATGAAAAGCTACAGCCCGTACGACAATATCGATGCGCATCCTTACCCGCATATGCTGGTGACCACCGGGCTGCATGACTCGCAGGTGCAATACTGGGAACCCGCAAAATGGGTTGCAAAGCTGCGCGAGTATAAAATCGACGATAACCTGCTGCTGCTCTGTACGGATATGGATTCCGGGCACGGAGGCAAGTCCGGGCGCTTTAAATCGTACGAAGGCGTGGCGCTGGAATATGCGTTTCTGATAGCCCTTGCACAGGGAACGCTGCCGGGGAAGGGGTAATTAACCCTCGCCCAGGTAGTGTTTCAGCGTCAGACGTAACTCCGGGCTCATGTTGTCGAGGTTCTTAAACAGCCAGCGCAGGTAGCCCGGATCGCGATCGGCAACTTCAGATACCGGTGTACCGCGATATTTGCCAAAGGTGAATGTGGTTAACAGCGCCGGGCGACCAGTGACGGTCACCATTTGTTCTGGTGTCCAGCCTGACACCTGCATAATGTCTATCAGCAGGGCGGCGGTGATGTAACAATCGTACAGCGCACGGTGGTGATGCAGACCCGGCGGGGTTTGCACGCTGAGCTTGCGGGTCTGATACAGCGCCATATTGCTGTATTTGATCCCCGGCCACAGGCGGCGGGCCAGCTTCATCGTGCAGATCCACTCTCCTGGCATTTCTGGCAGCACACGGCGGTCAAAACTGGCGTTGTGCGCCACATACCATTCGCTGCCGTAATAGTGCGGCACAATCTCTTCGATCCATGGCTGATCGGCCACCATCGCTTCCGTAATGCGGTGTATTGCCATCGCCTGCGGGCTGATGGGTTTGTCCGGGCGCACCAGGTGGCTCTGCGGGTTAACGATTTTGCCGTCAACCACATCGACCGAGGCGATTTCAACCACGCCGCCTTGCAGATCGCAGGTTTCAGTATCAATAACACGTAACATGGCAGCGTCCTTATTTCGCTTTAGGCTCATACGGCAGGCGAGAGAGCGATACGGAAGCCAGACGATGGGCAATCAGGCGTTCGCGAAACCAGCTACGCAGATGCGCCGGTTGCTCGCGCTCAACGGCTTCGGCGATAACCGGCATGTTATAGCGCTCTTTGAAAGCGACCCCGGCGGCGGCAAGATCGACATTGATCTTATCCATCTCTTCTTGTTCGAGCTGCGCAAGATTGGTAATCATGATTTTCTCCTGAGTTCAGGCGGCAAAAGTTACTAAGGCTGTCGCCGAAAGACAAGTGTGCCGGCAGTGAGGCTCGACTCGACTATTGTACAGGTTTATGCTCTGTATCATATGTATAACAAAAAGGAATAATTGCATGTTTATCACGTCTTATCGCCACTGGCGGGCAATGGCGCTTGTCGCCAGCCTGTTTATCACACCCGCTGCGCTGGCGCATGCTCATCTTAAGGGCCAGTATCCGGCAGCCGATGCGAATGTCGATGCCGCGCCTCAAGCGTTAACCCTGAATTTCTCAGAAGGGATTGAGCCGGCGTTCAGCGGCATTCAGGTGACCGACGCGCGAAAGCAAATTATCAAGACCGGGGTAGTGAAGCGCAACGAGAAAGATAACCGTCAGATGATTGTTCCGCTGGAGCAGCCGCTAACGTCGGGGAAATATACCGTTAGCTGGCATGTTGTTTCCGTTGACGGTCACAAAACCCGTGGCCAGTATACGTTTTCTGTGAAGTAACGATGCTGTCGGCGGCGTTGGTTGGGCTGCGGTTTATTCACTTCGCCGCCCTGATGCTTATTTTTGGCTGCGCACTATTTAGTGCATGGCTTGCCCCGCATGAATTACGCCGCGTAGTAGCACAACGTTTTCGTCCTTTGCTGCGGGTCTGTTTATGGCTGGTGGCAGCCAGCGCGGCGCTGATGTATGCCGTGCAAGGCGGCATGATGGCAGGCGGCTGGCCGGATGTATGGCAACCGATGGTGTGGATGGCGGTGGTCGGAACGCAAACCGGTACGCTACTGGCATGGCAAATCATTCTGGCTTGTCTGACGCTTATCGCTGCGCTGCTACAACCGTTACAGCAAAAACGGCTGGTGCTGCTGGTGGTTATCCAGTTTTTGCTGGCGGCGGGTCTCGGCCATGCCGCGATGCGTTACGGGGTGATGGGCGTGTTGCAGCGCGGCAATCACGCCCTGCATTTGTTATGTGCGGCGATGTGGTTGGGCGGATTATTGCCAGTATTGTTCTGTATGCATCTGGCGCGCGGGCGGTGGCAAACCTCAGCCATCGCCGCAATGATGCGTTTCTCACGTTATGGTCACCTGGCCGTTGCCGGAGTGATTGTCACCGGTATCGTCAACATGTTGCTGATTCAGGGGCTGGGCTGGCCGTGGCAGAGCAGTTGGGGGCGTATGTTGTTGCTCAAATGTGCGCTTGTGGCGCTGATGGTGGCAATTGCCCTTGTGAATCGGTATGTTCTGGTGCCACGTTTGAGCCTGAAAAATGATACCGCGCGGCAACGCTTTATCACGCTGACCTGGGCTGAATGGGGGTTGGGCGCGCTGGTGCTGGCGGTTGTGAGTCTGTTTGCTACCTGGGAACCTTTTTGATTAATCTGGCGGAAAGAATGAAGAAAAGTTTATTAGTACTGTTAATGCTGACATGTTCGGGAGCGGCGCTGGCGGCACCGCAGGTGATTACCGTTAGCCGTTTTGAGATGGGCAAAGAGAAATGGGCGTTTAATCGCGAAGAGGTGATGTTAACCTGCCGCCCCGGTAATGCGCTGTTTGCCATCAACCCCAGTACCCTGGTGCAATACCCGCTTAACGATATCGCCGAGAAACAGGTTGCCAGCGGCAAAAGCAGCGGCCAGCCGATTAGCGTGATCCAGATTGATGATCCTTCCCGCCCCGGTGAAAAAATGAGTCTCGCGCCGTTTATCGAGCGCGCCAGAACGTTGTGCTAAATTTCGCCCGCAAGGCGCTGATTCAACATAAAAAAACCGCAAGCCTGACGCAACAGGGCTTGCGGTTTTAACATTTTTAAGCGTGACGAAAACCGGATTTTTCTGACCACTTTTGCAGCAGACTGGAAAAGCTGGTGTCGTCATCTATTCTTAAAGTGCAAGGCGACTTAGCCTGCATTAATGCCAACTTTTAGCGCACGGCTCTCTCCCAAGAGCCATTTCCCTGGACCGAATACAGGAATCGTATTCGGTCTTTTTTTCTTCTGTTACCAGAAATCATTTCGGGCAAGAAACAGAATGCCTGTCGCATCCGCCTCTTCGGCATAAACCATAACACAACCCGCATAGTGGTCGTCGAGCATTTTCTATACTGAAAATTGGGAGGGCGCAGAATATGTATCAACGAATCGAAGGCTCGGACTGGCGGCATATCTGGATTGTGGGCGACCTGCATGGCTGCCACCAGCGCTTATTAGAGGCGCTGCGCGACCGTCATTTTGATCCGTACCAGGACTTGCTGATTTGCGTCGGCGATTTGATCGATCGCGGCCCGGAAAGCTTGCAATGTCTGGCGCTACTGACCAAACCGTGGTTTAAAACCGTGCGCGGTAATCATGAACAGATGGCGATTGATGCACTCCGTTACGGCGAAATGGCGATGTGGCAACTTAACGGCGGCAGCTGGTTTAGTGCGTTACCAAAGGCACAGCAAGAGCAGGCGCTTGAAGCATTACATCGCTGCGCACAGTTGCCTTATATCCTTGAGCTACGTTCAAACGGCGTGGTGAACGTCATTGCCCATGCGGATTACCCGGCAACAGAATATCAATGGGAAAAAGAGGTCGACAGCGAGTCGGTCCTCTGGCGGCGCGACCGGTTAAACCAGTTGTTGTGCGGTAAGGGTGAGAAAATTGCCGGTGCAGACCATTTCTGGTTCGGCCATACGCCGCTAAAACAGCGTTTCGATGCCCAAAACCAGCACTACATCGACACCGGGGCGGTATTTGGCGGTGAATTGACACTGGTGCAGGTGCAGTGATCAAAAATCGCTGAATTCCCTGGCCGGGTGCCAGAAGCCATCAATAAAATCTTCTACAGGAAAACAACCGCCGTGACGCAGTCTCTCATCGTCCATAGCAGCCATGCACTGTTGCTCAGTATTAAAGACATCAACGACGATATCGTCACAACCACCGTCCAGGTAGCAAACAAATAAGACCAGAGCGAACATTCCATCCTCGGTTCTGTACCACGTAATGATAAGTGTAGGGGATGAATAGGGGCAGGGGAAATCAGGCGGGTAAATAACCCGTCTCATGGACGGGTTCCCTTTGGATCAGGCAAGGCGCATAACCCAGGTATCAGACTGCTGATCATAATGTTCGCGATAAAGCACCGAGTGCTCGCCGTTCAGGATCGCAGGAATGCTGGTTTCCGCGTCCCAGGCATCAAGCTGCATACATAAATCCGGGTCAGAACTGCAAGGAATACGCAACGTTCGTTCGCCCTGATTATCTCCCTGCAACTCGGCATCGTCGATTTCGAATGCGCCAATGCGCACGCTGGTTTTCGTCATAATGCTCTCCGTTGATCGTTAAAATGTGGTACGACCAGTAAGGTCACCCACATTTCAGCCTGGTACAACACAGAGCAAGTCGCCAGTCAAAAAATGCGCTTTTTTTGCGCGTCGTCACGCATTCCCGGCAAAGAGACGACCATCGCGCACCAGCTCGCGCGGGTAACTGTTTTTCAACCGCGAACCGATTTTTTTCGCCAGCCCCAGCGGTTGCCCCTGGAATGTCACAATCAAGTCATCCCGCGGTGGCAGGGCCTGTGGGTAGATATCCCGGCCGCGATACCACTCTTCAGCTTCAGGCAACGTCAGGGCGAAAGCCAGAGGATTATCGTGGCCCGCCAACGCAATCACCGCTTCATGCTGCCAGCGATAACCTTTATTGTGCGTTTCCGCCAGGCGGATGCCGATACGGGAAAAACGGACTTTTCCGATGAGTGCTTCGATAGCTGCGGGAAACAGCCAGATCTCTTTATCCCGCTGCCACAGATGCAGGGAGTCATCCCAACGAAGCCCCACTTGTGCAGCGGCGGCTTCAAGCTGCGCAACATCACGCGGTTTCAGCGGGGCAAACGGGAAATTACCGACTTTATAGGTCGGGGCAGGGAGCGGATCGACAGCGGCGGTTTTGCGCAAACGGGCGACAAAGAAGCCTTCACAGTCATAAATCTGCGGGAAAACATGCAAAAAGCCTTCGGCGGTGAGGGCGCGGTCGGCTCCGTCGAACAATTCGCCCAGCGGCAAAAATTCGACTGCATGCGGGTATTGCTGCTGTAGCCAGTGGCAGATCGCCTCGTTTTCATCACGGTTCAGCGTGCAGGTGGAGTAAACCAGCACGCCGCCGGGACGCAGGGCGTGAAAGGCGCTGTCGATAAGTTCGCGCTGGGTGGCGGCGATGTCCTGATTGCTGGCAACAGACCAGTTTTTCAATGCGTCGGCATCTTTACGCACCACTCCTTCGCCTGAGCAAGGCGCATCCAGCAAGATGGCGTCGAACATTTCAGGCAAGGCAGGGCCAAATACGCGGCCGTCAAAATGTGTCAGCGCAACATTATGAATACCGCTGCGGCTGATGTTGGCGTGCAGCACTTTCACGCGGCTGGCGGAAAACTCATTGGCAAGGATTGCACCCTGGTTGCCCATGCGGGCGGCAATTTGCGTGGTTTTTGACCCCGGTGCAGCGGCAACATCCATCACCCGCTGCGGCATTTCGCCATCAGCAAACAGCGCCGCAACCGGCAGCATGGAACTCGCTTCCTGAATATAAAACAGCCCGCTCAGATGCTCCGCCGTGCTGCCAAGCGGCAGGCTCTCTTCATCATCCCGTTCGATCCAAAACCCTTCTGCGCACCACGGCACGGGCGTTAATTGCCAGCCATAAGGCGCAACCAGCGTCAAAAAATCAGCGACCGAGATTTTTAGCGTATTGATACGGATACTGCGGCGCAGCGGGCGCTGGCAGGCCGCAATAAAATCATCAAAAGAGAGATGCTCAGGCATGGCCTGGCGCATCTGGGCCAGGAATTCGTCAGGGAAGTAAACAGCGTTTTGAGCCACGGGGCGCACCACAAGGAGTAAAACAGGCGCGCAGTGTAGCATAAAAGGCTCCGGCGCAGGCACGCCGGAGGCTGGAGGGTTAACGTGGCAGGGCGGTGCCCCATTGACGCCACTCTTTTGGTTCGCTTTCGAGCAGCAGGAAGTGTTTACCCGGCTGCGCTTTGGGTGCCAGCGGCGTTTCCGGCGGCGTGGCAAACGCAATACCGCCGCGAATGAACTGGTTAAAGGTCCCGGTTTTCACCACGCCGCCGGTCAGACCGAAGTCCAGCGTGTAACCGGAAGCCAGCCAGAACACCGAGTTATTACGCACCAGATGCTGGTAGCGTTTACTGATGCGCATGGCGACCATCACGCGATCGGAAAGCGTACCCAGCGCAAGTCCGGTGACAGTACCTACTTCGATACCGCGGAACAGCACCGGTGTGCCGATATTCATCGATCCCACTTCCGGGGCTTCAACCACAATATTCAGCCCGTCGAGATAACGCGAGTCGGTGATGGTGGCTTCGGTGAGTTCAAAATCCCGTCGCGCATCGCCATGACCCGGTTCCACGTTGATATAGGGTTGCAGGATGGTATCGAGGTGCTCAACACCCGCCGCGGAAATTTGCGGTGTGATCACCGAGAATCGCGTACCGCCACGGGCAAAGGTGCGCACATATTCCGGGTAGAGCACTGCGCTGGCCTGCACTTCATTTTTATCGGTGAGCAGGCGCAGCGTCTGTACCTGGCCGATATCAATCCCGAGATAACGAATCGGCATCCCTTCTGCCAGCTTGCCGGCGTCAAAGGCATGTAGCGTTATCTGGCCACCCACGGCGCGCGCTGCGGTCTCGGAGGCGTACAGTTCGCGCTTATCGCCTTTACGCAGGCGCGCGCTGGCACCGCTGAGGTTATCAAAACTGATGGCACCTTTAATGGCGCGGGAAAGTGGCGAAGCCTGCACGGTGAGGCCGCTGCCGTTAAGCTGCACTTTCGCGCCGCCTTCCGCCCAGAACACGCTGTCATCGGTAAGCAAGTTGCGGTATTCCGGTTTGATATGCAGATCGATATCAAATGCGTTAGCGCGCGGACGCACGGTGATCACTTCACCGACTTCGAATTTGCGGTACAGCACCACGGAACCGGCCTGCACATCCGGCAGGGTATCGGCGGTGAGCGTCAGGGTGGTGGTGGGCAGATCGCTCAGGCTGTTTTCCAGCGCTTTATCCAGGTTGGCGAACAACGGATAGCTCGTTTTCATCGCGCCTTTGGTGCCGGGGAGAATGCGGATCCCGCCGCTGAGCCACTCATTTGCGCTGGCGGCAAGGAACTCTACACCGTCCAGACCCACTTTGACGTCCACACGGCTGTTGACCACAAACTTGCTGTCGCCGTGCACCAGATCGCGGTATTGCGGATCGATGGCGATGGCAAAAGAGACGCCTTTGTTGGTGAGATTGCGCTCCAGCACCTGGCCCACCTGCACACCGTGGAGCACCAAAGGTTGCCCGGCATCGATACCGTAACTTTCCGGCGCGGTGAGCGTCAGGGTGATAACACCCGGTTCCTGCAACAGGTTTTTATCCGCAGGCAGCACTACAAATTGATCGCGCGGCTCCCCTTCGCCGGGGAGTAATTCCAGCGTGCTGCCTGTCAGCAGGGAGCTGACGTTAGCATTGCTCAATGAGATTTTCGGATTGCGCATCTCAATACGGGTATTGTCGCGCAGCAGGTTAACCACGCTCGGATCGACCGTCATCTCGCCGGTCACCGTGCCGCCAGGATTGAGGTTAATTTTGGTCAGTTCACCCACTTCTAGTCCCTGGTACATCAGCGGCGTTGAGCCTGCTTTCAGCCCCTGGCCGCCGGGTAAATCGAGCTTGATTATCACGCCGCGCTGGCTGTGTGCCAGGTCTTCATACAAACCGAACTCATCATCTGGCGCCGCAGGTTGCGAATCGTCTGGCGAATCAAAAGCGATCGCGCCATTGACCAGCGCAGCCAGGCTTTCCAGCTCCACTTTCGCGCCGCTCAACCCGACATCGGCTTTCACGCCGGAAACGTTCCAGAACCGGCTACCTTTTTTCACCAGGTTGGTGAAGCGGCGTTCGATGAGTACATCAATGGTGACGCCCTGTTTGTTGTTATTGATCGCGTAGTCGTAAACACGTCCAACCGGGATTTTGCGGAAATAGACCAGCGAACCGCTGTTGAGTGAACCCAAATCCGGCGCGTGCAGATGAATCATTAGATCGCCATTGTTGAGCCGGTACTTCGGCTGGGTATCAAGCGCGGTGAAGTGATCCTGCGGGTCGCCTTTGCCCGGCATCATGCCGATATAGTTGCCGCCCACCAGAGCATCAAGGCCGGAAACGCCCGCCAGCGACGCTTTGGGCGTGACCAGCCAGAACTGGGTTTCACTGCGCAGCGCATCTTTCATGTCGGCTTTGATACTGGCGCGTACCTGGATTTTCCTCAAATCATCGCTCAGGCGAATATCCTGCACCGTACCGACTTCGACCCCCTGATAACGCACGGGAGTTCGCCCGGCGACAATGCCGTCGGCGGACATAAAATCGATAGTGATGGTATTAGCGCGATCTTCATAGCTACTCCAGACAAGCCAGCCCGCGATAAGCAGCGCGATAACCGGCAATAGCCAGAATGGCGAAATGCGACGTTTTGATTTAATACGCGCTTCAGTCGTTGAAGCGGGGGTTTCCTGACTCATGTGCATCCCAAAGTAAGCGGCTGTCCAGCCATTCCACAGCAAGAATAGTCAAAATTACCGCTGCGCCGAAATAAAACGCAGCGGGTCCCATTGTAAAAGCGAGGAGTTGGTCGCGATTAATCAGCGCCATCGTCAGTGAGATGACAAACAGATCGAGCATCGACCAGCGCCCGATCCAGGTCACTAAGCGCAAAAGAAGTATGCGGGTGCGCAGTCCATGTTCAAATTTAAAATGGATACTGGTAAGTAAGGTTAACAGCACGATGACCTTGGTAAACGGCACCAGAATACTGGCGATAAACACCACGCCCGCCACGGCGATATTACTGTTCGCCAGTGAAATGATGCCGGACATAATCGTGTCTTCCTGGCGCGCGCCGTTAACATAAACCACCGAGATCGGCAGTAAATTCGCGGGGAATAAAAATATCAACGAGGCGATCAGTGCCGCCCAGCATTTTTGCAGGCTGTGGTTGCGTCGATATCTGAGCGGAATATGGCAGCGCGGGCAGCGTCCACGGGCATCCGGGAAACCAGTAAAATGGCAGCCCAGACAGGCGCGCAACTGCGGGTCGGGTCGTTGAGCGGGACGCTGCGGATAAAAACGCTCCCATAATTGCTCGACGTTGAGATGGATAAGCGTCATAACGCTTAAAATGACCAGCACCACAAAGGCGAAAAGGCCGACGCCCGGTTGCAGGAAGGCATAATCCTGAACTTTTATTGAGGCAACGCCAATGCCGACCAGATAGATATCCAGCATTACCCACTCTTTTAGCCTCTCCAGCATCAGCAACACCGGGCGCAGATTCATGCCAAGAATATTTCCAAGCCATAAATACGCAATGGCGCTGACCAGCACCAGCGGCGCGCCAACGGTACAGAACAACACCATCGCAGCAGTCAGCGGTGAGCCCTGCGATGACATTTGCCAGATGCCTTGCAGCAGGTTGGCATCAATGCGCACACCGAGTAAATAAAGATGCAACAACGGTTCGCCCCAGGCGAAAGGCATCAGCAGGATCATGGTGATGGCCATCGCGCCAAGGCGGGTTAATGACCAGTCACGTCCGTCGCGGATCTTGGCATCACAACAGGGGCAAAATGCACTTTGGTGCGATTTCATAACCGGTAACGTAAAAAGCGTATCGCATTGCGGGCAGCGCTGATAATGTGCGCGGGGCAAGGCTTCGCCAACACGATGAATCGCAATTTTTTTCGTAAGCGAAATTTGTTGTATCTTTAGCGCCATTGCATGGATCAGAAAAGGTTTAGATAAATCTATCTTAACTCATGAATGGAACATCTTGAGCATCAACGCATTTAATGCTTATTTTAATAGGCTAAGCAGTTTTCTCCGTAAGACACCAAAATGGTTAAATAATGAGCAAAGCAGAATTTTACGCGGATTTGAATCGCGACTTTCAGGCGTTAATGGCAGGCGAAACCAGTTTTTTAGCAACGCTGGCGAATACCAGTGCGCTGCTATTTGAGCGCCTGGATGGGGTGAACTGGGCAGGTTTTTATTTGCTGGAAGGCGACACGCTAGTGTTGGGGCCATTCCAGGGCAAAATTGCCTGCGTGCGTATTCCGGTTGGGCGTGGCGTTTGCGGCAGTGCCGTAGCGCAGCGTCGCGTTCAGCGCGTGGAAGATGTGCATCAATTCGACGGGCACATTGCCTGCGATGCGGCCAGTAATTCTGAGATCGTGCTGCCGGTAACGGTGAATAACCAGATTATCGGCGTGCTGGATATCGATAGCGTCGAATTTTCTCGCTTCACCGCTGAGGATGAACAGGGTCTGTGCAAACTGGTTTCGCATCTGGAAAATATCCTTACGGCGACCGACTATAAAAAAATCTTTGCCTCCGTCGCAGGATAATCAACGGATAACGTAGCATTTACGGATAGCGTCATTATAATGACGCCTGTTCATGCCTGCGCTTGTTGGCAACGTCCGTTGTAATCAGGAAATTTCATGGAAAATCAACCTAAGTTGAATAGCAGTAAAGAAGTTATCGCTTTTTTAGCCGAACGTTTTCCTCACTGTTTCAGTGCTGAAGGCGAAGCACGCCCCCTGAAAATCGGTATTTTTCAGGATTTAGTTGCGCGTGTTGAGGGTGAGATGAATCTCAGCAAAACCCAACTTCGTTCCGCTTTACGCCTTTATACTTCCAGCTGGCGCTACCTGTACGGTATCAAAGCTGGCGCGGCGCGTGTCGATCTCGACGGTAATGCCTGTGGCGTGCTGGATGAGCAACACGTAGAGCACGCGCGTAAACAGTTGGAAGAAGCCAAAGCGCGTGTTCAGGCACAACGTGCTGAACAACAAGCTAAAAAACGAGAAGCTGCCGCTGCTGCTGGTCAGGAAGACGCGCCGCGTCGCGAGCGTAAAGCCCGCCCGGCTCCGCGCCGTAAAGAGGGCGCTGAGCGTAAGCCTCGCGCTGACAAACCGGCTGCAAAACCGCAACGTGCACCACAGCAGGAAGAACGCCATACGCCAGTTTCAGATTTATCTGTACTGAGCGTGGGTCAGAACCTGAAAGTGAAGGCGGGAAATAATGCGATGAGCGCGACGGTGTTAGAAATCACCAAAGATGGCGTTCGCGTACAGCTTAGCTCGGGTATGTCGATGATTGTACGCGCAGAACATTTACTGTTCTGAAACGGAGGCCTGGCCTGGCATGAACACTTTGTTTAAGCGCACAGCGTTGGCTGGCCTGTTATTCGTAACAGGCCATGTTATGGCTGTGGAAGATATTACCCGTGCCGATCAAATTCCGGTTTTGAAGGAAGAGACTCAGCACGCGACGGTAAGCGAACGCGTAACTTCGCGCTTCACCCGCTCTCACTACCGTCAGTTCGATTTAGATCAAGCCTTCTCGGCGAAGATTTTCAGCCGCTATCTTAACCTGCTTGATTACAGTCACAACGTCTTGCTGGCCAGTGATGTCGAGCAGTTTTCCCAAAAGAAAAGCCTGATTGGCGATGAGTTGCGCAGCGGCAAACTGGACGTGTTCTACGACCTATATAACAAAGCCCAGCAGCGTCGCTTCGAGCGGTACCAGTACGCACTGAAAGTGCTGGAACGCCCGATGGATTTTTCCGGTAACGACACCTTTAACCTGGATCGCAGTAAAGCGCCCTGGCCGAAAGACGACGCCGAGCTAAACGCGCTGTGGGATAGCAAAGTTAAATATGACGAGCTGAGCCTGAAACTCACCGGAAAAGATGAGAAAGAGATCCGCGAAACGCTCTCCCGACGTTATAAATTTGCGATTCGTCGCCTGGCGCAGACCAATAGCGAAGATGTCTTTTCTCTGGCGATGACCGCGTTCGCGCGTGAAATCGACCCGCACACCAATTACCTTTCGCCGCGCAATACCGAACAATTCAATACCGAGATGAGCCTTTCGCTCGAAGGGATTGGCGCGGTGCTGCAAGGGGATGATGACTATACCGTGATCAACTCTATGGTGGCGGGCGGTCCGGCGGCGAAAAGCAAAGCGATTAGCGTTGGCGATCGTATCGTGGGCGTCGGTCAGACCGGGCAAAATATGGTCGACGTGATTGGCTGGCGTCTTGATGACGTGGTGGCACTGATTAAAGGGCCGAAAGGCAGTAAAGTACGCCTCGAAATCCTGCCGGCAGGCAAGGGCACGAAAACGCGTATTGTCACGCTGACTCGCGAACGTATTCGTCTCGAAGACCGTGCGGTCAAAATGTCCGTGAAGAGTGTCGGCAAAGAAAAAGTGGGCGTACTGGATATTCCTGGCTTCTATGTTGGGCTGACTGACGATGTCAAAGTTCAGTTGCAGAAGCTGGAAAAACAGAATGTCAGCAGCGTGATTATCGACCTGCGCGCTAACGGCGGCGGGGCGCTGACCGAAGCGGTTTCGCTTTCCGGCTTGTTTATCCCGTCTGGCCCGGTGGTTCAGGTGCGCGATAATAATGGCAAAGTGCGCGAAGACAGCGATACCGATGGGGTGGTCTATTACAAAGGCCCGCTGGTGGTGCTGGTTGATCGCTTTAGCGCTTCGGCGTCGGAAATCTTTGCTGCCGCGATGCAGGACTATGGCCGTGCGCTGATTGTGGGTGAGCCGACCTTTGGTAAAGGCACCGTGCAACAGTACCGTTCGCTTAACCGTATCTACGATCAGATGCTGCGTCCTGAATGGCCAGCACTGGGTTCAGTGCAATACACCATCCAGAAGTTCTATCGCGTTAACGGCGGCAGTACGCAGCGTAAAGGTGTGACGCCGGATATCATCATGCCAACCGGCACGCAGGTAACGGAGACCGGGGAAAAATTCGAAGATAACGCACTGCCGTGGGATAGCATCAATGCTGCTACCTTCGTGCGTTCCGGCGATTTGAAACCGTTTGGTGCCGAGCTGCTGAAAAACCATGATGAGCGAATCGCTAAAGATCCGGAATTTCAGTACATCATGAAAGATATCGAGCGCTTTAAGGCCTTGAAAGATAAGCGTGACATGGTATCGCTGAACCTCGCGCAGCGTGAGAAAGAGAACGCAGAAGATGACGCTATTCGTCTCTCGCGCCTCAATGACCGCTTCAAACGTGAAGGCAAGCCGTTGCTGAAGAAACTGGATGATTTGCCAAAGGATTATCAGGAACCCGATCCGTATCTTGATGAAACAGTGCATATTGCCATTGACCTGGCGCATCTTGAAAAAGAAAGGCCAGCGGAACAGCCCGCTCCCGCAAAATAACCTCCACAGGCACAAGAAATTGTGCCTGTTTTTTTAACAACTCAACAGTGGCGTAAGCGTAATGCGACAGAATGTAAAGTTGTGTTTTTCTCGTGACTTACGCTGCGCTGATACTTGAAAATAGCTCGCATGCCCATACGATGTGGGTAATCGCATAGTGCGTTTTGTTAAATTGAGGTTAAAAGATAATTATGATGCGAATCGCGCTCTTCCTGTTGACTAACCTGGCCGTGATGTTGGTGTTCGGCCTGGTGCTTAGCCTGACGGGCATTCAGTCGAGCAGCGTTCAGGGGTTGATGATTATGGCGCTGCTGTTTGGTTTTGGCGGCTCGTTCATTTCGCTGTTAATGTCGAAATGGATGGCGCTTAAATCGGTAGGTGGTGAAGTGATCGAGCAGCCGCGTAATGATATGGAGCGCTGGCTGATGGATACCGTGGCGCAGCAGTCCCGTCAGGCGGGTATCGCTATGCCTCAAGTGGCGATTTACCATGCGCCGGACATTAACGCGTTTGCAACCGGGGCACGCCGTGATGCTTCCCTGGTTGCGGTGAGTACCGGGCTGCTGCAAAACATGAGCCGTGATGAAGCCGAGGCGGTTATTGCCCATGAAATCAGCCATATCGCGAATGGTGATATGGTCACCATGACCCTGATTCAGGGGATTGTTAACACATTCGTTATCTTTATCTCACGCATTATTGCGCAGGTTGCCGCAGGTTTTCTGGGCGGTAATCGGGATGATGGCGAAGAGAGTAATGGCAACCCAATGATCTATTTTGCCGTTGCGACAGTGCTGGAGCTGGTGTTTGGTATCCTGGCCAGCATTATTACGATGTGGTTCTCACGTTACCGTGAATTCCATGCCGATGCCGGTTCTGCAAAACTGGTGGGTCGCGAGAAGATGATTGCCGCGCTCCAGCGCCTGAAAACCAGCTACGAGCCGCAGGAAGCCAGCAGCATGATGGCCTTCTGCATCAACGGGAAATCGAAATCCCTGAGCGAGCTGTTTATGACGCACCCGCCGCTGGATAAACGTATCGAAGCACTGCGCTCCGGTGAATATCTGAAATAACGTCTTTTAAAAAGCAAAAAGCGCGTCAACCGACGCGCTTTTTTTTTACTGTGCTCGCGGCTGCGTGATGCGCAAACCGCTGATGATAGCCGCAACCGTCGCCAGTGCGCCAGCCAGCAGCAATGATGTGTGCGTGCCATTGTTTCCAAAAAGATTAAACGTCAAGGCTACCAGTGCAGCCCCTGAACTTTGCCCCAGCAAGCGCGCGGTACCCAGCATACCGCTTGCACCGCCGCTGCGCTGGCGCGGGGCGGAGGTAATAATGGTGTGATTATTAGGCGACTGGAACAGGCCAAAACCCGCGCCGCACAGCGCCATGCGCCAGATGATATCCGCATCTGCGGGGGCAGCAGGAAGCAACGCCAGCGCGAATAGCCCGCACGCCAGCATCGCCAGCCCAAGTGCACCTAATAATCCCGCGTGTACGCGCTCAATCAGATACCCGGCCAGCGGAGCCATTACCATTGTCGCCAGTGGCCAGGGCGTCAGCAAAAGACCGGTTTCAACTTCACTGCGCCCGAGTACGGTTTGCAAAAAGAAGGGCAGGGAAACCAGCGCCAGCATCTGTGCGCAGAAAGAGCAGATTGACGTGCCGATAGAGAGCGAAAAGAGCGGAATACGCAGCAAATCAACCGGCAATAACGGCACCGGTAAACGCAACTGCCGCCGCACAAAGAACCAGCCGATGACCAGTAATGCAACAACTTCTGCCAGGATAAGCGTGCTTGACTGGCCCTGAGCAAAACTGCTCAGGGCGGTGATTAACAGGCCAAACGTCAGGGCGTTCATCACGGCGCTTGGCAAATCAAATTTAGGCATCGTGCTGCGTGCTGCATTAGGCGGTAAATAATTAATCGCCAGCACCAGAGCAATAATCCCTAAAGGAACGTTAATCAAAAACAGCCACTGCCAGGAAGCAACCGACAGAATTGCCGCTGCAATCGTCGGCCCTGCGGCTGAAGAGACCGCCACAACGAATGAATTAACGCCCATCCCGCGCCCAAGACTGCGGTGCGGGTAGATGAGGCGTATGAGCGCGGTATTGACGCTCATCAGCGCGGCGCCACCAAAACCCTGCGCTACGCGCGCCAGGGTTAATGTAAGGAGCGAATCTGACAGCGCACAAAACAATGAGGTGAGGGTAAACAGCACCAGACCGCATTGATAAACACGGCGGTAACCGAACATATCGCCAAGAAAAGAGAACGTCAGTAGCGAAACCACAATGGCGATTTGGTAAGCATTCACAATCCAGATGGAACCCGCCGGTGAAGCGTTGAGTTCCCGTGCAATCGTCGGCAACGCGACGTTAGCAATTGCGCCATCAAGGACTGCCATGGCGATACCAATAACAATGGTCAAAATTGCGCCGTAGCGCAGGGGTACGGGAAGTCCGTCTAAAGAAGATTTATTCATAGAAATGAGCGGTTAATGTCGCAAATTGATTTGTATAATGATTCTATCATTGCCATTCCGGCTTTATGTCGCAGATTTGTAACGAAGTTGACAAACGTGCATTGCGGCGACAGGATGACGAAATTATAATAAAAACCGATTCTGATTTTTATAAAACACAGGCGATGAGGTGATTAATGGCAATCGCAGATTTGGACAAGCAGCCAGATTCTGTCTCTTCAGTATTGAAGGTCTTTGGCATTCTGCAAGCGCTCGGGGAAGAGCGTGAAATCGGCATCACCGAGCTTTCACAGCGCGTCATGATGTCAAAAAGCACCGTTTATCGCTTTTTGCAAACCATGAAATCGTTAGGCTACGTTGCGCAGGAAGGGGAGTCTGAAAAATATTCCCTGACGCTGAAGTTATTTGAACTGGGCGCGCGCGCGTTGCAAAACGTTGATTTGATCCGCAGCGCGGATATCCAGATGCGTGAACTCTCTCGCCTGACGAAAGAGACCATCCATCTGGGTGCTCTGGATGAAGACAGCATTGTTTACATCCATAAAATCGACTCGATGTATAACCTGCGCATGTATTCACGCATTGGTCGCCGTAACCCGCTGTACAGTACCGCGATTGGTAAAGTGCTGCTCGCCTGGCGCGATCGTGATGAAGTGAAACAGATCCTTGAAGGTGTCGAATACAAACGCAGCACAGAACGTACCATCACCAGCACTGAAGATCTGCTGCCGATGCTGGATGCCGTTCGGGAGCAAGGTTATGGTGAAGATAACGAAGAGCAGGAAGAGGGCTTACGCTGCATCGGCGTGCCGGTTTTCGACCGTTTCGGCGTTGTCATTGCAGGCCTGAGTATTTCCTTCCCCACGTTGCGTTTCTCTGAAGAACGTCTTCATGAATACGTTGCGATGCTGCACCACGCAGCGCGGAAAATTTCCGAGCAGATGGGATATAACGATTATCCATTCTGATGCAAAAAAAGCCGCCTTAACCTGGCGGCTTTTTTGTGGGTGAAATTAGCCGTTATCGATAACGGTGTCGCTTTTACGCAATAAAGGGCAGTTAGCCAGGCCGAAGAAACCATTGCTGGAATTCACATATTGTGCGGTGCTGGTGCCGCGCGCCGTGGCGTATTTGCACTGTAAACCCAGGCCTGCTGCATTTTCTTTGCTGCTGATTAGCACGCCATAACCGCTCAGCAAGAGCCCAATCCACAGCAGCGCCAGAACAATGACGCTTCGAATGAGTGTACGCATTTTTGTTCCTTGCATATGTAAACTATCTGACTAAGGCTAAAGCTTTTACCTGGTGAAACAAGTCGAGCATTCCGAAAAACACCGAAAGGAGATACAGTTAGTCGCTGTTTAAGGAAGCCATGCTAACCTGGTTACACCTTGTAATGTATCGGAGAGTCGAGTGAGAAAATTTAGATGGCTGTTGCTGATTGCCGTACTGGTAGTCTGCCTGCTGCTCTGGACTCAAATGCTTAACGTGTTATGTGATCAGGATGTACAATTCTTTAGCGGCATCTGCGTTATCAATAAATTCATCCCCTGGTAATAGCAATTTTCAGTGAATGATTTCCTTCCTTGACGCCAGTGGTAAAATGCCGCGTCTACATTGAGGTGGTGAAATGAACGAAGTTCTGAATTCAGGCGCGATTAATCTTGCGTCTATGCTTTTTTCTTTGGTGGTTCTGGTGGTTGGCCTGGCGCTGTGGTTCTTTATCAATCGTGCCAGCTCGCGCACCAACGAACAAATTGAGTTGCTTGAAGCATTGCTGGATCAGCAAAAGCGGCAAAACGCGCTGCTGCGCCGTCTTTGCGAAGCCAACGAGCCGGAAAAAGAGAATCTCGCTGCGCCGGTGAAAACGCCAGAAAAAGGCGAGAGTGAGGAATTTATCCGCCTGGTGGCCGAGCGCTAACAGGGGCAGTAGAGCGGAAATGGCGCGGAAAAACCCCTGGTATAATCCTGCGATCTCACATCACTCTCCTGATGGTTTCGCTAACGCGACGCCAGTATCTCATCAACCCGGCGATGTTAAGCGCTGGCGCAAAGAGCGCAAAGCCGCCGGGCTTCCCCGCCCGCCAGCCAGAGGTTACGCAGACTTTATTGATCAGTGGTGGCAAAAAGCCGAAATTGCTGGCAATAGCGATGGCCTTTGGTGGCTCGGGCACGCCAGTATCCTTCTTCGCCTGAACGGGCAATACCTGCTCACCGATCCCGTTTTTTCTCAACGTGCCTCTCCGTTACGTTTTGCAGGGCCGCAACGCCGCACTCCGCCTGCGCTGGCGATTGCCGATATTCCTCAACTCAACGCTATTCTCATTTCCCATAACCATTACGACCACCTGGATGCCTGGACGCTACGTGCACTGCTGCGTCGCTTTCCCAATGTGCATTTTTTTGTGCCGCTGGGTTTGGGAAGCTGGGTTCGTCGGTTGGGGGCACGGCATGTGGCCGAGCTGGACTGGTGGAGCGGCGCAAATTTTGCTGGCATGCGCTTTATCGCGGTGCCTGCGCAGCACTGGAGCATGCGGACATTCTGGGATCGTAATCGTTCCTTATGGTGCGGTTGGGTTGTTGAATCTTCGGGGCTGCGTTTCTGGTTTCCGGGGGATACAGGATATACGCCAGAGTTACTGACAATTCCGGCCAGGTTAGGGGCACTGGATGCCGTGGCATTGCCGGTGGGAGCTTATGCTCCACGATGGTTTATGTCGATAAACCATATGGATCCCCAAAGCGCGGTGGCGTTGTGGCAGCAATTAGGTACACCGCTGGCATTTCCTATCCACTGGGGAGTCTTTGAGCTGGCCGATGAATCGCTGGATGAACCGGTGCAAGAATTGCAGGATGCGTTAAGCGAAGCGGCAGCGGAGAATGATAACTTCAGGATCCTGAAAATCGGCCAGTATTTATCCCTGGGCTAATTTTACACGCTGTCCCTAAATCTGTACGTAGTATTAAATTTGTGCTGTTTTATTTTTATCGAAACGTTTTTATTGCCTTTTTATGATGCATTGTCATCATAATTTCATTATTTTGGTGCATTGCTTTGCTTATATGCACAACAATTATTCATAGTTAACTTAAGCATTAGATTAGACGCTCTGTATAATTGATTTAAGAATCTTCCTAACGGTGCGAAAAGCATAACTATGCGCAAAAAGTTCTTAGGATATAAGCGAAACGTATAGTGGTTTCGCACAGGGATGAGATGCGCGGAACTACTTGAACTATCGCGAAAAATGGTCTACTTTCAGCCCGTAAAAAGGTGTCCGTAGCGGCTGCTATAACGTTCAACGAAGTGAATAAATGAACAGTAGATGTCCCGGTAGCTGTAGAATTTGTGCGACGGATCCAGACATGTTTAAAAATGGCTTGCCATAGTTTACGTATTATGTGATAACACGTTGTGGGTCAATCGAGGTACAGTTCTGTTTATGTGTGGCATTTTCAGTATAGAAGTCCTGAGTAAACAAGTTTCGTTGAATACAGCTTCTCTGCCGAACCTTATATTAGTGCCTCAAGCAGTAATGTCTCAGTTTTCTCAGTCAATGCCTGCGGGCGAAGTATATACATTAAGGAATTTTGCAAATGGCAAAGATTAAAGGTCAAGTTAAGTGGTTCAACGAGTCTAAAGGTTTTGGTTTCATTACTCCGGCAGACGGCAGCAAAGATGTATTCGTACACTTCTCTGCAATCCAGGGTAACGGTTTCAAAACCCTGGCCGAAGGCCAGAACGTTGAGTTTGAAATTCAGGACGGTCAGAAAGGCCCGGCAGCAGTTAACGTAACTGCTATCTGATTTCGACACCGCTGAGCTTGAAACGCGTTTTCGCGTATCAATGTCAATTTAAAGCCTCGCCATCGTGCGGGGCTTTTTAATTTCCACGCTACACCAAATGGCGGTAAACTTTCGGCCTTTGTGAAATCCCCTCCGGAGTGTTTATGCCTTTCAGTTGCCCACTTTGCCACGCGCCGTTAAACCGACAGGCGAATGCTTTCGTCTGCCCGCAGCGCCACCAGTTTGATATCGCGAAAGAGGGTTACGTCAATTTGCTCCCGGTTCAGCATAAACGTTCGCGCGATCCTGGTGACAGCGCGGAAATGATGCAGGCGCGCCGCGCATTTCTCAATGCCGGTCATTACCAACCGTTACGTGATGCAATCAGTTACCTTTTGCAAGACAGGTTGCCGGAACATGCCACCGCGGTGCTGGATATCGGCTGTGGGGAAGGGTATTACACCCAGGCGTTTGCAAATATTTCGCAGCAGCGCGGCGCAACAACATTTGGCCTGGATGTCTCCAGAGCCGCGATCCGCGCCGCGGCTAAACGCTACTCACAGGTTATGTTTTGTGTTGCCTCCAGCCATCGTTTGCCGTTTGAAACGAACAGCATTGATGGCCTGGTACGCATTTATGCACCCTGCAAAGCAGAGGAATTGGCGCGGGTAATGAAACCGGAGGGGGTTGTGATCACCGCAGCACCCGGGCCTCGCCATTTGATGGAATTAAAAGGGCTTATCTATGATGATGTCCATCTGCATGCTGAAAACAGCGGTGAAATTGCTGGTTTCAATGTCGTCGGGAAACAATCCCTGGGGTATGAAATGATCCTGACCGGACCAGAAGCCGTTGCGTTATTACAAATGACGCCGTTTGCCTGGCGGGCCAGGCCGGAAGTGTGGGAGAAGCTTGCGGCAACAGAGCAGTTCCGCTGCCAGACTGATTTCAGCATTCACTGCTTACAGCGGGAAAGTTAACCAACAAAGTGGCTGTAGAGGATCTGCGCGCCGATACCGATCAGCACGATACCGCCGAGGATCTCGGCGCGTTTTCCCAGCAGTGGACCGATAAAACGACCCACCATCATACCCAGTGTTGACATAATCAGCGTCGCACAGCCGATAGCCAGCGCGGTGGCGATGATATTAACTTGCAGGAAAGCGAGACCGACACCAACGGCCATTGCATCCAGGCTGGTGGCAATCGCAGTGGTCACCAGAAGCCAGAAACCGTGGCGGTGTGGCGTTTCATTCTCCTCACAATCCTCACCGCGGATCCCTTCCAGAATCATGCGCCCGCCAAGAAAAACCAGCAGCACAAAGGCAATCCAGTGATTCCACTCCAGCACAAACTGCGTTGCCAGCATGCCGAGCCCCCAACCGATCAGCGGGGTTAGCGTTTCAATAACGCCAAAAATAAGGCCAGTGCGCAGTGCTTCAGAGAATTTGGGTTTATGCAGTGTCGCCCCTTTGCCGATAGAGGCTGCGAAAGCGTCCATCGACATGCCAAAGGCGAGAAGAATAGTAGCAGAAAGGTTCATGTGTTCGTCCTGACCGGGGTTCCATATAACACACCACTGCCCCCAGTAAACAGCAGTCGGTGTGTCAATGGTCTCGCCTGACTGAAAACTTATTCAGTCCGTACGCGCCACGTTTTGCAACGAGTATGTTGACACGTACATTTCCGGGTGGGTGGAAATCGGCTACTCCCCAACGACCGACGAACCTTAGCATATTTTCAGCGCGTAAAACAACCACAGAACAATATAAGTCGGCTTATCGGTTGATAACGATTTGCATTTTGATTTAACGGTAAAAATAACGTTAATAAATATGGGTGAACTTGTGCGCTAAATATAGCATTGGCTATGATAGAGATCGTTTTTTATGCAATGAAATATAGCTAATGCTATGCCATAACTTATTGAGTTTTAACCATAATATTGTAAATTTTCTCCAGGTCGTCGATATTTCGTACACGGATAAGCAACCGACGCTGCTCTAATTGCATAACCAATACGCCGTCTTCGGATAAATTCATCTCTTTAATGCGCTTATATTCGATCCACACATTGCCGAAGAAAAAACCGTGTTGTTTAAAGATTATCTTTGGTGCGCGGATCCAAAAAAGATAAATGCCCAGTAATGCCAGCGCGGATAATAACCACATCGTTAATGCTGAACCGCCATTGGTCGCATTGTTATAAATAAGAATAACCAGCAGACCGACAAAGATAGCGCCATCGGTACGGCTTCTGCGCAGCAGGGGAACAGACAGCAACGTCGTGCCGTTACGACGCGGCATGATGAACTCATCATAGAGCGCGAAAGCCAGCAGGGCGGCAACAACCACAACCAGAACGATGTCCGCAATCGTCATTTTTTCTCCTTAAAAAAACCGGGGGCAAGCAGGCCCCCGGTTATGACATGACAGATTACAGCCCCAGCACGCCGATAGCGTAACCGACAATACCGATGACGAAGAACCCGACGATGATCCACAGCGGGTTCACTTTCTTACGCAGCAGCCACATACACGCGAAGGTCAACAGCAGCGGAACCAGACCCGGCATCAGCTGGTCGAGAATGGTCTGCACTGTGGTCACCGTGGTTTTGCCGGTCTGGTCGGTAATTTCCGACACCACCAGCGGAATGTTCACGTGTGTCCATTTGTTCACCAGCGCACCCATCACAAACAGGCCGAGGATTGACGCCCCCTCAGTCAGTTTTTGCAGGAAACCGCCCCCCATATCTTTAACGATATCAATACCTTTGCGATAGCCGTACGCCACGCCATAGTAGCGTGTTGCCAGACGAACAATGTTAAAGAGGAAGAAGAACAGCAGCGGCCCGAGCAGGCTACCGCTCATCGCGATCCCGGCACCCAGCGCCGCGAAAACAGGACGCACAGTACCCCAGAAAATCGGGTCGCCCACGCCTGCCAGCGGCCCCATCAGACCCACTTTGATACCGTTGATGGCACCATCGTCGATCTCTGCGCCATTTGCGCGCTGCTCTTCCATAGCCAGCGTCACGCCAAGCACCGGTGCGGCAACATACGGATGGGTGTTAAAGAACTCCAGGTGACGTTTGATGGCCTGACGGCGAGCTTCGTTGTTTTCCGGATAGAGGCGTCTGATTGCCGGAACCATCGAGAAACAGAAGCCCAGCGCCTGCATACGTTCGAAGTTCCATGACCCCTGGAACAGGTTAGAACGAATGAACACGCCACGAATGTCACTCTGGGTGAGTTTTTTCTCAGTCGGAGTTTTAGTCATATCAACCATGTCGTTCACCTGTTAATCCAGTTCGTTATCAAGATCGTTGGAACCCGCTGCCGGAGCCGCGCCACCCGCAGAACGGTTATATTTCGGGCTAAGCTGAATGTAGAGAATGGCCATCACTGCGCCAATCACACCCAATGCGACAAGGTTGAAATTGGTAAATGCTGCGGTCACAAAACCGAGGTAGAAGAACGGCATCAGGTAGCCTGCGCGCATCATGTTGATGACCATCGCATAACCAACCACCACAATCATGCCACCGGCAATATTCAGACCACTGGTCACCACTTCAGGAATGGCGTTCAACATGCCCTGTACCTCGCTGGTACCCACGGAGACCGCCACGATCGCAGCAGGAATAGCGATACGCATCGCCTGCAAGAACAGGGAAGAGACGTGGATCCACGAGAGTGCCGTCAGGTTGCCATTTTCGGCCGCCTTATCCGCTGCATGCTGGAAGCCGACGGTGATAGTACGCACAATAATGGTCAGCACCTGGCCTGCTGCTGCCAGCGGGATAGCCAGAGCGATACCCGCACCGATACTTTGGTGACCGCCGATAACCAGAATGGTTGAGATAATGGACGCCAGGGCCGCATCCGGTGCAACTGCCGCACCGATGTTCATCCAGCCCAGTGCGATCATTTCCAGCGTACCACCGATGATAATACCGGTTTTCATATCACCCAGGACAATACCCGTCAGGGTACAAGCCACCAACGGACGGTGGAACTGGAATTCATCAAGTACCGACTCCATACCGGCAATACATGCGACGACGAAAACCAGCACAATCTGAAGAGTGGTAATCTCCATTGTACTTCTCCTATAGCTAAATCAGACGTAAGTGTGAAAACTGAGTCAATCAGGTCGTCGCGGTTATTTCGCCACTTTGCTGATCAAATCCATCATTTTCAGTTTCGGATCGTTTGAAACTTTACGGACTTCCAGCTCAATGCCGCGATCGTTCAATTTTTTGAACGCTGCGATATCTTTCTCGTCTACCGAAACGGCGTTGTTTACCTGGGTTTTCCCCTGGCGATACGCCATACCGCCGATGTTGACGGAGGCGATTTTTACGCCACCTTCAACAATGCGTTCGACATCGGTCGGATTGGTAAATAACAGCATCACACGGTCACCCGCATATTTGGGGTTGTTATAGACGCGGATCATTTTCTCTACGTCCACAACGTGTGCTGTCACGCCCGGAGGTGCAACCTGAGTTAGCAGGGTTTTACGAACAGTGTCCGCAGCCACTTCGTCACTGACGACGATAATACGCGTGACGTTGGTCTCTTTTGTCCAGCGAGTAGCGACCTGGCCGTGGATCAGGCGGTCGTCGATACGGGCAAGACCGATAACCATATAGTCATTCGGCCCCATAGGTTTGGCAGGCGCGGCCGCTTTTGCTTTCACCGGCGCCGGAACAGGTTTTTCCACCGGTTGCGCTTTCAGCGCCTTCACGCCTTCACGTCCGGTTTCAACTGCCAGTGCCACCAGTTCATCAAAAGTGGGGTTGTCGTCCCTGGCCATCAGTGTTTCCACCAGCATCGGGACATTGACGCCGGCTATCACTTCATAATGCTCTTTATCGACGACAATGCGGCTGGCAGCATTAAACGGACTGCCTCCCCATGTATCGACGAGAAATAGCACGCCCTTGCTGGTTTCCAGTTTCGCCAGTTGTGCATTGTACTTTTCGATTAACGTTTCCGCATTTTCACCGGGAACGAAATCAATCCAACCGACGTTCTCCTGCTCGCCCAGCAGCATCTCGGCGGTTTTGAGCAACTGTTCCGCAGCCCAACCATGTGTGCCTATAACAATAGCAATAGTCACTTGCTACCTCCTTCTTCTTGTCGTTAACACACCATTACTGGCGTATTGTGAATCGGTACCGGGCAACCGAATCGATTCATATAAAAGTCAAAGAGAAAACTAGGAACTTTCGCGATTTATTTTAGATAGTGAAAAAATAATTTATGTGATGAAGATCCGTAATTTAGGTTTACTTTCTATGAAATTTTGAGGCGCAAAATATCCACACAATTTGCAAAGTCTGGTAAATCTTTGCCAACGCCAAATGCTCTCTGTTATGTTTAACCCCCGTTTAATTCATCAGGAGTATAGGGCAGCAGCCCACCGTATGGATCGTCACCGACGTCAGTTCACCTTTTGGCCTTCCCGTGCCATGCAGTCCGGTGTTTCTCACCCCCTTTCCCAATCGTTTAATGTCATCACGCCAGTGCAGTTATGCACGCCGGTTAACTTTTCCCTGTGCAGGAGCCTGTCATGGAATTTTTAATGGATCCCCAAATCTGGGCGGGATTGTTGACGCTGGTTGTTCTGGAAATCGTACTGGGGATTGATAACCTGGTCTTTATCGCCATCCTTGCCGACAAACTGCCGCCTAAACAGCGTGATAAAGCGCGCCTTATTGGCCTGTCGCTGGCGCTGGTGATGCGACTCGGATTGCTGTCGCTGATCTCCTGGATGGTCACACTGACCCAGCCGCTCTTTTCCGTCTGGAACTTCACTTTCTCCGGGCGTGATTTGATCATGCTGTTTGGTGGTGTGTTCCTGCTGTTCAAAGCGACAACGGAGCTGCACGAACGGCTGGAAAACCGCGAACACGATGGTGGGCATGGCAAAGGCTACGCCAGTTTCTGGGTAGTGGTCGCGCAAATCGTGATCCTCGATGCGGTCTTTTCGCTTGATGCGGTGATTACCGCCGTCGGTATGGTGAACCACTTACCGGTGATGATGGCTGCCGTGGTGATTGCGATGGCGGTGATGTTGCTGGCCTCGAAACCGCTGACCAACTTCGTCAACCAGCACCCGACGGTAGTGGTGTTGTGTCTGAGTTTCCTGCTGATGATTGGCCTGAGCCTGGTCGCTGAAGGCTTTGGCTTCCATATTCCGAAAGGTTATCTGTACGCTGCGATCGGTTTCTCAATTATCATTGAGTTCTTTAACCAGGTGGCACGCCGTAACTTTCTTCGCCACCAATCGCGCTTGCCGCTGCGCGCCCGAACCGCCGATGCCATTGTGCGTCTGATGGGTGGGCGTCGTCAGAACAGCCAACAAAGTGAAGCCGACAGCGATACGTCGGCCCCTGTGCCGGAAGGCGCGTTTGCCGAAGAAGAGCGTTACATGATCAACGGTGTGCTGACGCTGGCGTCCCGTTCCTTGCGCAGCATTATGACGCCGCGCGGGGATATCAGTTGGGTTGATGCCAATCTGAGTGCGGATCAAATCCGCGAGCAACTGTTGTCCTCTCCGCACAGCCTGTTCCCGGTCTGCCGTGGCGAGCTGGACGAAGTCATCGGGATTGTGCGGGCGAAAGAGTTGTTGGTCACGCTAGAAGAGGGCGTGGATGTTGCCGCCATCGCTTCTGCCTCCCCGGCGATTGTGGTGCCGGAAACCCTCGATCCCATCAAATTGCTGGCGGTGTTACGCCGCGCGCGCGGCAGCTTTGTTATCGTCACCAACGAGTTTGGTGTAGTGCAGGGGCTGGTCACGCCGCTGGACGTGCTGGAAGCCATTGCGGGTGAATTCCCGGACGCCGACGAAACACCCGAAATTGTCGCCGATGGTGACGGCTGGTTAGTTAAAGGCACCACGGATTTGCACGCGCTGCAACATACGCTGGGCCTCGATAGCCTGGTGAGTGACAACGAAGATAGCGCGACCGTGGCCGGGCTGGTGATTGCGGCGAAAGGGCAAATCCCCCCGCCGGGCGAAATCCTTGAGATTGCGCCGCTGCATATCACCGTGGTGGAAGCCAATGATTACCGCGTTGATCTGGTCAGAATTGTTAAAGAACAATCGGTTCACGACGAAGAGGAGTGATCCTCAACCCGGTATCAGCGGTGCCACCTGACCGTTGTGCGTAGCTGGTGGGGCAGTATTGCCCGCCAGCCACGCCGGGAAATCCTCAACCGGCATCGGTGCCGCAAACAAAAATCCCTGCAACGTCTGAACACCCTGCTGGCGCAAGTGCTGCGCCTGCTGATGTGTTTCCACGCCTTCCGCGACCAGTTCGATATTAAGCCGTTGCCCAAGAGCAATGATCATATCGGTGACCCTGGAATTTACCGCGTCCGTGCCGATGGTGGCGGTGTACGACTTATCAATCTTCAGGATATCCGGGTGCAGCTTCTCAAGCCAGCTCAGAGAGCTATTACCGGTGCCAAAATCATCAATCGCAATCTTCACACCGTGACGGCGAAGCTCGCGCATCAATCGCGAATCCACATCCAGCAGCGCATCGCGCTCGGTGAGCTCGATCGTCAGTTGTTGCACGGGGTGCTTGTCAAACCACAGACGATTTAAATCCTTTAACAGTTCACCGTGGCGTAAATGGCTGGGCGCCGCATTAATGCCGATATGAAAATGCGCATCGGCCGGGAACAGATCCAGTTGCTGCTGCACTTCCATCAGCACATAGCGCGTCAGCGGGGCGATAAGATGCTGATCTTCCGCTATCGGAATAAAGACATCCGGTGAGATCCATCCCTGGCGCGGGTTATGCCAGCGCAGCAGGATTTCAACGCCCACACACTGCAATGTCTGGGCATGCAACAGCGGCTGGCAAAATAGCGCAAATTCGCGTCCAGCCAGCCCCAGATTGATCTCGCGAGAGAAACTCATGCGGTTGGCGGTCGTAAACCAGGCAATAAAGCCGGTTAATAAACCCATCATCAGCGCTAACGGCAACTGAGAGGGCAGATGGCGCAGCGCCAGTTGCGTTGCGCCGGGGCCGCTCACGCTGACCATCAGGGGGAAATGCTGTGAGGTTCGCTGAAAGCGTTTTTCATCCTCTAACGGCGGCAAACTCGCCTGCACATTGTCATGCACTAAATGCCGCCCGGCAATACTCAGCGTCACGCTGGTGATCAACGGTGCCTGCGGCTCCAGCATCAAACTGCTCAGCAATTCAATGTTAACCACTTCCATTACGCCGCTTTGCCCGTCAGGCGTGGTGGGATACCACATGATCAGCACCGGGCGATTCTTTAAAAGGGATTGATCGGTAGAGAGTACCAGTTGCGGCTTGTTGGCGGGCAGCGTCGGCTGGAGTCGATGGACAGGGACATTGCGATAACCAAAAATGCTGGAGCAATAAAGGATGCCATCCTGGACAAGACCAATGGCACGCACTGTTTGCAGGCTGGCCGCCTGTTTACGCAGTTGCAGATGGACATCATCACAGGTGACGCCAACCAGCGGAGCCAGCGTTTCACGGCTTGTTTCCAGCGGTAATAGCAGCCGATCAAAGGTCACTACTGCATGTTGCGTGAACTTCGCCACGCGTTGCTGATTTAAATTGCGCTCCGAAATAAAGCGAAACGTCAGGGTCAAAATAAGCACGACAATGCCCGTCAGCACACAAACAATGACGCGCCGTTGTCGATAGCTTTTGATGATCCTCTGAGCCGTCTGCATGCCATATTCGCCTGTGAAGTCCCTGGCCTGACTCCATGCCAGCACAAACAAAAGTGTAGTGGGGAATTACTCAAGTCACGAGAAAATCGGCGTAATATCACTTATCTGTAGCAGAACGGTAAAAAAAACGCCGTTCGGGTGAACGGCGTTGATGGGGAGTATTAATCACACTGCACTTTAATGGCGAGTCCGCCCCGGGAGGTTTCCCGGTATTTGGCGTTCATATCTTTCCCGGTCTCGTACATGGTTTCGATAACCTTATCGAGGGAAACGCGCGGTGCACTGGTGCGGCGCATAGCCATGCGCGAGGCGTTGATCGCCTTCACGGAGGCGATTGCGTTTCGCTCGATGCAGGGAACCTGCACCTGGCCGGCAACCGGGTCACAGGTCAGACCGAGGTTATGTTCCATGCCGATTTCTGCCGCCACGCACACCTGCTCGGGGCTGGCTCCCAGCAATTCAGCAAGCCCTGCGGCAGCCATCGAGCACGCCACGCCGACTTCTCCCTGACACCCCACTTCTGCACCAGAAATTGAGGCGTTCATTTTATACAGCGCGCCA
Organism: Kosakonia sp. H02; assembly: GCA_030704225.1. Classification (NCBI taxonomy): domain Bacteria; kingdom Pseudomonadati; phylum Pseudomonadota; class Gammaproteobacteria; order Enterobacterales; family Enterobacteriaceae; genus Kosakonia; species Kosakonia styphnolobii. The sequence goes on along the minus strand of CP131915.1, from coordinate 3,352,822 downwards.
ATCGCACCGGCGGCGAGGAAATAGCGGATATAAATATCCGGGCTGACGGATTCAATAAAGTGATCGTAATAAGCCAGAACCGCCGGAACGATACCGCAGGCCCCGTTCGTCGGGGCGGTGACCACACGACCACCGGCAGCGTTCTCTTCGTTGACCGCCAGCGCGAACATATTCACCCAATCGATGACGTTCATCGGATCATTGGATAACTTATCGCTGGCAACCAGTAAGCGGCGCAGGGCGGAAGCCCGGCGCGGCACCCGCAGCGGACCGGGCAGCACGCCTTCGGTATTCATACCGCGATCGATACAGGCGCGCATCGTAGTCCATACGTTGCCGAAATAGTCTTCAATCTCTTTTTTCGAGTGCAGCGCCAGTTCGTTTTGCATCACCATGCCGGACAACGACAGCCCGGTTTGCTTGCAGTACTCCAGCATTTGCGTCGCAGAATTAAACGGATAAGGCACGGTAACGCTACTGAGCGTCTCTTTGCCGAAATGCTCTTCGTCGACGATAAACCCGCCGCCAATGGAGTAATAAGTTTTGCTGTAGACGGCGTTATCACCCTTCAGGGCGGTGATGCGCATACCGTTTTCGTGCAGCGAGAGGTTATCGCTATGAAAACGCATGCCATCATTTTGCGGGAAATCGACTTCGTGGCGGCCCTGGGCCAGCAATAAACGACCACGGTTTTCCACATCACGGATAAACGCCGGAATAGCATCAATATCAACGGTGGCGGGTTCGTTGCCCGCCAGTCCCATAATAATGGCGATATCGGTATGGTGGCCTTTCCCGGTAAGGGAGAGTGAGCCGTAAACATCCACCACCACGCGGGTTACGTTTTCCAGCAACCCCTTTTCGACCAGATCATCGACGAACTGCTTACCGGCCTTCATTGGGCCAACAGTGTGGGAAGATGAGGGACCGATCCCCACCTTAAACATGTCGAATAGACTAATCACATTAACGCTCCTGACAGGGTTACCGGTGTTTCCAGTAACGATGTAATAACTGCGCATAGTGTAAGAGGGAAGAGACGTATCAGCTTAACTATTCACATGAATTAAACTAATAGATAACCTCGATTAAACTAATAGCGAGTTGGCCGTCACAACGTGCGATGTGTAAAGTATAGCCTACGGCTTGAGGCCAATTTGCAGCGCTAACGAACGAATAATCCCCGCCGTCATGCCCCAGACAAAATAATGCTGATACCAGGATAACCACACCCGATGCGCATTACCGTGACGATGCACATCCAGCGGGTGATAGCGCCCAAGACGCAGCGCTTCGGCAAGCGGCATTTCAAATACCGCGGCCACTTCATCTTCACTGGCGTGATAGGGCAAATCAGGCGGAATAATGCCGACCACCGGTGTGACCTGAAAACCGGTGACGCTATCCACCGGCGGCAGAACGCCAATCACCTCTACCACTTCCGGTGGGATCGCCACTTCCTCCTGCGCCTCGCGCAGCGCAGCAGCAATGAGCGAGGCGTCGGAGCTGTCCACCGCACCGCCAGGAAAAGCAACCTGACCGGCATGTTTGCGCAGCAAGGCTGAACGCTGCGTCAGCAGTAATCCCGGCTGTTCACGCCGCACCACCGGCACCAGCACCGCCGCCTGGCGCGCGTTAACAGAACCGGGGTTAAGTTGAGGGCGCAAAAGCTGAAAGCGCGATAAAAAATCATCCAGTGTTAAAGCCGGTTGCTCCACGAATTACGTCTCCAGTTGCCGCAGGATACGGTTAACTTTATCAAAGGTTTCCTGATATTCCGCCGCTTCCTGGCTGTCGGCAACAATCCCCCCGCCGGCGGAACAGTAAAGTTGCCCGTCGCAGGCTGTAACGGTGCGGATGGTAATGCTGGTATCCATATTGCCGCAAAAACTGAGGTAACCGATGCTGCCGCACCAGGCGTTGCGCCGCTGCGGCTCCAGCTCATCAATAATTTCCATCGCCCTGACTTTCGGCGCGCCGGTAATCGAACCGCCGGGAAACGCCGCGCGTAAAAGATCGCTGGCATGTCGCCCGGCGGGAAGTTTCGCTGTCACGGTACTGACCAGATGGTGAACCGCCGGGAAAGCCTCGACGGCAAACAACGCAGGCACACGCACGGAACCCGGCTTTGCCACGCGGCCAATATCATTGCGCATCAAATCGACAATCATCAGGTTTTCGGCGCGATCTTTGGTTGAGGCGGCCAGTTTTGCGGCCTGCGCTGCATCGGCAAGCGGATCGGCGAGGCGCGGTAACGTGCCTTTGATTGGGCGGGTTTCAATATTATCGCGCTCAAGACGGATAAAACGCTCCGGTGACAGGCTCAGGATAGCCGCCTGCGGCAAGCGCAAAAAGGCGCTGAACGGCGCGCGGTTCTCGCGGTTCAGGCGGACAAACGCTTGCCATTCATCCCCGGTGTAACGGGCCTGAAAACGTTGAGCGAGGTTAACCTGATAGCAATCCCCGCTGTGCAGCCAGGCCTGCACCTGGCGGAACTTTTTTCCGTATTCGGCGCGGCTCATATTGGCCTGCCAGCCGGAGGTTAAGTGAAAATCCGCCTGCTGCGGCGCGGTTTGGCCTTGTAGCCATGTCAGGCGGACATGCACATCGCCGTGGCTTAACAGGCTGACTCGCTGCAACTTATGGTCGATAACCAATGCCCAGTCGTAAATGCCGATAGCCATATCGGCCAGCGGGATATCCTGCGCAGCATAAGAGGGCAATTTTTCAAAACGGCGGCCTAAATCATAACCAAACAGCCCCACTGCGCCGCCCTGAAAAGGCAGATCCGCATCTGGCTCGCCGTGCAGATTGCACGTATCAAGCGCCTGTTGCAGGAGTTGCAGCGGATCGCCATGCTGTTCGGTGTCGTTGATAAGTGTTGTTTCGCCGTGGGTGGTGAGCGTTATGCGCGGATCGGCCACCAGAATATCAAAGCGATTATGCGGGTGATCGGCATGACCAGAGTGCAGCAACATGGCCCACGGCTGTGCGCTAAGCGGGGTGAAGTAGAATTCAGCGGCGTCCTGACGCCACGGCAGCGAGATAACAGTCTTCATTAATCCTGACTCAAATGCGTCTTCACTGGCTAAGCGTGCAGACGCGTGAAATAATTAGCGCCGTCAATTTATCAGGAGTTCACCATGTTTGCAGGTTTACCGTCCCTCAGTCACGAGCAGCAGCAAAAAGCGGTGGAACGTATCCAGGAACTAATGGCCGGCGGAATGAGTAGCGGGCAGGCGATTACGCAGGTCGCGCAAGAGCTACGCGCCAGCCATACCGGCGAGCGGATCGTGGCGCGCTTTGAAGATGAAGACGATGAGTAATTACACCGCGGCGATGATTTTGATCTCCACTTTATAGCGCGGGTTCATCAGCTTCGCCTGCACGGTACAGCGCACCGGTGCGTGACCGGCAACAACCCAGGCGTCCCAGGCTTTATTCATCGCGGCAAAGTCGTCGCTGTTGGCAAGAAAAATTGTGGCATCAAGAATGCGGGACTTATCGCTGCCTTGCTGCGCTAAAATAGCGTCGATTTGCGCCAGCGTATTGGTCGTTTGCTCGAACGCATCGGCGTCCAGGTTTTCCGGCACGCCGGTGTAATACAAGGTCTGGTTGTGAATCACCGCATCAGACCAGCGGGCTTGCGCATCAATACGCACAATAGTCATAACTTTTCCTTCCTCTTTTCCATTCGTCGCGGGCAAGAGTGCCATAAAAACCCGGCTGGCGTAAATCCGCACACCCTGACATAATCACTGGCGATTTAACCAGGGGGTAGTGTGACGGACGATTTTGCAACAGATGGCAAACTTGCCAAAGCGATACCGGGATTCAAACCGCGCGAACCGCAACGCCAGATGGCCGATGCCGTCACCGACGCGATTACAAAAACGCAGCCGCTGGTGGTCGAAGCGGGAACCGGTACCGGTAAAACCTACGCTTACCTTGCCCCCGCGTTACGTGCCGGTAAAAAAGTCATTATCTCTACCGGTTCGAAAGCCCTCCAGGATCAGCTTTACAGCCGCGATCTACCGACGGTTGCCACCGCACTGGAATTTACCGGCCGCACAGCGCTGCTGAAAGGGCGCTCCAACTACCTCTGTATCGAACGTCTTGAACAACAAGCGCTGGCCGGGGGCGATCTGCCGGTGCAGACCCTCAGCGATGTGATCCTGCTGCGCTCCTGGGCCAACCAGACCAAAGACGGGGATATCAGCACCTGCGTCAGCGTGGCGGAAGACTCTCAGGCCTGGCCGCTGGTCACCAGCACCAACGACAACTGTCTGGGCAGCGACTGCCCGATGTACAAAGACTGTTTTGTGGTGAAGGCGCGTAAAAAAGCGATGGACGCCGATGTCGTGGTGGTCAACCACCATCTTTTTCTTGCCGATATGGTGGTGAAAGAGAGCGGGTTCGGCGAGCTTATCCCGGAAGCGGAGGTGATGATTTTTGACGAAGCGCACCAGCTCCCGGATATCGCCAGCCAGTATTTTGGTCAATCCCTGTCCAGCCGCCAACTGCTCGATCTGGCAAAAGATTTCACCATCGCTTATCGCACTGAATTAAAAGATACCGCGCAGTTGCAGAAATGCGCCGATCGGCTGGCACAAAGCACCCAGGATTTTCGTTTACAGCTCGGTGAGCCGGGTTATCGCGGCAACTTACGCGAGCTGCTGGCTAATGCGCATATCCAGCGCGCCTTGTTGCTGCTTGATGACGCCCTTGAGCTCTGCTACGACGTGGCGAAACTTTCGCTCGGGCGTTCCGCATTGCTGGATGCCGCGTTCGAGCGCGCCACGTTGTATCGTACACGCCTCAAACGTTTAAAAGAGATCAACCAGCCCGGTTACAGCTACTGGTATGAATGCACGTCGCGCAACTTTACGCTGGCGTTAACGCCGCTGACGGTGGCGGACAAATTTAAAGAGGTGATGGCGCAGAAGAAGGGCAGTTGGATCTTCACCTCTGCAACGTTATCGGTGAATGATGAATTGCATCACTTCACCGCACGGCTGGGGATTGATGAGGCCGAATCGCTGCTGTTGCCGAGCCCCTTTGATTACCAGCGCCAGGCGCTGCTTTGCGTACCGCGCAATCTGCCGCAAACCAACCAGCCCGGCGCGGCGCGTCAACTGGCGGCGATGCTCCGCCCGATGATTGAAGCCAACAATGGCCGCTGCTTTATGCTCTGCACGTCCCACGCCATGATGCGCGATCTTGCCGAACAATTTCGCGCTACCATGAGTTTGCCGGTTCTCCTGCAAGGTGAAACCAGCAAAGGTCAACTGCTCCAGCAATTTGTCAGCGCCGGTAACGCGCTGTTGGTGGCGACCAGCAGTTTCTGGGAAGGTGTTGATGTGCGCGGCGATACGCTCTCGTTGGTTATCATCGACAAACTGCCGTTCACCTCGCCGGACGATCCGTTACTGAAAGCGCGCATGGAAGATTGCCGCCTGCGGGGAGGCGATCCGTTTGATGACGTGCAATTACCCGACGCGGTTATCACCCTGAAACAGGGCGTTGGCCGCCTGATCCGTGATACTGACGATCGCGGTGTACTGGTGATTTGCGATAACCGGCTGGTGATGCGCCCGTACGGCGCGGTGTTCCTCGCCAGCCTGCCGCCCGCGCCGCGCACGCGCGATATCCGGCGCGCGGTGGATTTTCTTGCTGCTCCCCCGGCGCAGTAATTTGCTGCGGACTGTGGTAAGATGCGCGCCATTTTGTTGAAAGTGGACTGCTATACCCATGCGAATTCTGGCTATTGATACCGCCACAGAAGCCTGTTCTGTTGCCCTGTGCAACGATGGTACAACCTTCGCTCACTTCGAACTTTGCCCTCGCGAACATACGCAACGCATCCTGCCGCTGGTCCGGGATGTGCTGGGCGATGCTGAACTAAAATTACATGAACTTGATGCGCTTGCCTTTGGTCGCGGCCCCGGCAGTTTTACCGGCGTACGCATTGGTATTGGTATTGCGCAAGGTCTGGCGCTCGGCGCGGAACTGCCGATGATCGGCGTTTCGACGCTCGCGACGATGGCGCAAGGTGCCTGGCGTAAAACGGGCGCAACCCGCGTGCTGGCCGCAATTGATGCGCGCATGGGGGAAGTTTACTGGGCTGAGTATCAGCGTGATGCAGACGGTGTCTGGCAGGGTGAAGAGACAGAAGCGGTGCTCAAACCCGACGCGGTAAGTGAGCGTCTGCAACAGCTTGACGGCAACTGGGCGACGGTCGGCACTGGCTGGCCCGCATGGCCGGATATGGCGGCTACTAATAGCGCAGTGACGTTAACCGATGGCGAAATCCTGCTTCCGGCAGCGGAAGATATGTTGCCCATTGCCCGCCAACTCCTCGCCGCGCAGAAAACGGTCGCTGTCGAGCATGCCGAGCCGGTTTATTTGCGTAACGAAGTGGCGTGGAAGAAACTTCCAGGTCGTGAATGAATCTCAGTAGTACCAACTGAGTTAAGGGGTCGCATCATGGCGAGTCAAAAAAGAGTTATGCGCTGGTTGCTGGCAGGGCTGGCAACGGCGGTGTTAAGTGGTTGTGTTACTGTGCCTGACGCGATTAAAGGATCCAGTGCGACACCGCAGGAAGATCTTGTCCGGGTAATGAATGCGCCGTCGCTGTATGTCGGCCAGGAAGCGCGCTTCGGCGGCAAAGTGATTGATATTCAGAATCAGCAGGGGAAAACCCGGCTGGAAATCGCCTCCGTACCGCTTGATAGCGGAGCCCGCCCGGTGCTGGGTGAAGCGTCTGTTGGGCGCATCTATGCGGATGTGAACGGCTTCCTCGACCCGGTTGATTTCCGTAATCAACTGGTCACGGTGGTCGGCTCAATCACCGGCACCGTCGACGGTAAAGTCGGTAACGCGCCCTACAAATTTATGGTGATGCAGGTTAACGGCTACAAACGCTGGCACTTAGCCCAGCAGGTCATGTTGCCGCCGCAGCCGATCGATCCCTGGTTCTGGGGCGCTGGGCCGCATCCCTGGCGTACAGGGTACGGCGCGTGGGGCTGGTATCCACCTGAGCCTGCCCGCGTTCAGACGGTCGTGACAGAGTAATTTCTTGTTTTCTCAGGAAAAATGAACAGCGGCCAGGCCGCTGTTTTTGTATTGGTTGATTTATAAGAAAAATAATTAGTGACGCGCTTCGCAACCTTCCATTCGGTTAATTTCTAAACTGGTACGCTGAGTTAATATTATGTTAATGACTTGTTTGTGAATTGGGGTTGCGATGACACGAAATACTCATTTTAGAGGTGATGCATTGAAGAAGGTTTGGTTAAATCGTTATCCCGCCGATGTGCCAGCGGAGATCAACCCCGACCGTTATCAATCCCTGGTTGAATTATTTGAGCACTCCACCACCCGCTATGCCGATCAGCCCGCGTTTATCAATATGGGCGAAGTGATGACGTTCCGTAAACTGGAAGAGCGTAGCCGCGCGTTTGCCGCCTATCTTCAGCAAGGGCTCGGGTTACAGAAGGGCGATCGCGTCGCGTTAATGATGCCAAACCTGCTGCAATATCCCGTTGCGCTGTTTGGCATTTTGCGTGCAGGCATGATTGTGGTGAATGTGAACCCGCTCTACACCCCGCGCGAACTGGAACATCAACTCAACGACAGCGGCGCAGCGGCGATTGTTATCGTCTCCAACTTTGCCCACACGCTGGAAAAAGTGGTTGATAAAACGCAGGTGCGCCACGTGATTCTGACGCGCATGGGCGATCAGCTCTCCACGGCGAAAGGCACGCTGGTGAACTTTGTCGTGAAATACGTTAAACGGCTGGTACCGAAATACCATCTGCCGGATGCTATCTCATTTCGCCGGGCGCTGCATAACGGCTACCGTATGCAGTATGTCAAACCTGAAGTGGTCGCCGATGACCTGGCGTTTCTGCAATATACCGGCGGGACGACGGGCGTGGCGAAAGGGGCGATGCTGACCCACCGCAATATGCTGGCTAACCTTGAACAGGTAAATGCGACCTACGGGCCATTATTGCGCTGTGGTAAAGAGCTGGTGGTCACCGCACTGCCGCTGTATCACATTTTCGCCCTGACCATGAACTGCCTGCTGTTTATCGAACTCGGCGGGCAAAATTTGCTTATCACCAACCCGCGCGATATTCCGGGGCTGGTAAAAGAGCTCAGCAAATATCCGTTTACCGCCATGACCGGCGTGAACACGCTGTTTAATGCGCTGCTGAACAATGACGAGTTTACGAAGCTCGACTTCTCCTCGTTGCATCTCTCGGCCGGTGGCGGGATGCCGGTGCAACAGGCGGTCGCCGAACGCTGGATAAAACTGACCGGGCAATATCTGCTGGAAGGTTATGGCCTGACGGAGTGTGCGCCGCTGGTTAGCGTTAACCCGCATGATATTGACTATCACAGCGGCAGTATTGGTCTGCCTGTACCGTCGACGGAAGCCAAACTGGTTGATGACGACGATAATGAAGTGCCGCATGGCGAACCGGGCGAACTGTGCGTGAAAGGGCCGCAGGTGATGCTGGGTTACTGGCAGCGACCTGACGCGACGGATGAGATCCTGCGCGATGGCTGGTTGCACACCGGCGATATTGCGGTGATGGACGATGAAGGCTTTCTGCGTATTGTTGACCGCAAAAAAGATATGATTCTGGTCTCCGGTTTTAATGTCTATCCGAATGAAATCGAAGATGTGGTGATGCAACATTCGGGCGTGAAAGAGGTGGCGGCGGTCGGCGTACCTTCTACAAACAGCGGCGAAGCAGTGAAACTCTTTGTGGTGAAAAAAGAGGCTTCTCTGAGTGAAGAGGCGCTGATCGCTTTTTGCCGCCGACAACTGACCGGTTACAAGGTGCCGAAGCAGGTTGAATTCCGCGATGAGCTGCCAAAATCAAACGTGGGTAAGATTTTGCGGCGAGAATTGCGTGACGAAGCGCGCGGCAAAGTGGACAATACCGCCTGAGCTATGGTTAGCCTTGCGAACGCCGGTTAAGCCGGCGTTTTTTATGGGCGCAAACTGAAGAGAAAATGATTTGAATTACCAGATGATAACGTCGAACGACGCGCTGGCGACGCTGTGTGAAGCCGCCAGTACGTTTCCAGCCATTGCCCTGGATACCGAATTTGTCCGTACCCGCACTTACTATCCGCAACTGGGGCTGATTCAGCTGTATGACGGCGAACGTGTGGCGCTGATCGATCCGCTGACCATCACCGACTGGACGCCGTTTCGCGACTTGCTCATCAATACTGCCGTGACGAAATATCTGCACGCGGGAAGCGAAGATCTGGAGGTTTTCCTTAACGCTTTTGGTGTACAGCCGCAACCGATGATCGACACGCAAATCCTCGCCGCCTTTTGTGGTCGCCCGCTCTCCTGGGGATTTGCCGCGATGGTGGAAGAGTTCACCGGGCTGGTGATTGATAAAAGCGAATCCCGCACCGACTGGCTGGCGCGCCCGTTGACTGAACGTCAGTGTGATTACGCCGCCGCCGACGTCTGGTACTTATTGCCGATAGCCGGCAAGCTGATGGCGGAAACGGAACAGGTGGGCAGGCTTGACGCCGCGCTCGATGAGTGTCGCCTGATGATGCAACGCCGCCTGGAGGTGTTGGCACCGGAAGAGGCGTGGCGTGAAATCACCAACGCCTGGCAGTTGCGTACGCGCCAGCTTGCCTGTTTACAATTGCTGGCCGGCTGGCGTCTGCGTAAAGCCCGCGAGCGCGACCTGGCGGTGAACTTTGTGGTGCGGGAAGAGAATCTGTGGGCCGTTGCGCGTTATCTGCCGGGCAGCATGGGCGAGCTGGACAGCATCGGCCTTTCCGGCAGCGAAATCCGCTTTCACGGTAAAACTCTGCTGGCGCTGGTTGCCCAGGCGCAGGCGCTACCGGAAGACGCTCTGCCGGAACCGCTGCTCAACCTGATGGATATGCCGGGTTATCGTAAAGCCTTTAAAGCCATTAAAGCGCTGGTGCAGAGTATTAGTGAAAAGGAAAACATTAGCGCGGAGTTGCTGGCATCCCGTCGTCAGATTAATCAGTTATTAAACTGGCACTGGAAACTGAAACCGCAAAACGCACTGCCGGAATTAATTAGCGGCTGGCGCGGGGAAGTGATGGCCGATCAGCTAAAAACACTATTAGCAGAATACCCGCGGTAAAGACTGTAAATAATTACAGTGTATTTATCGAATAAACAAAAAAGGCAGAAACCATTCTGCCTTTTTTTATTGCCGGAAATAGCGGAATTTATTTCGTTTCTTCTGCTTCCGGCAGTGTGACGTTAAGTTCCAGAATGGAAATATCGTCCCCTTTTTGTTCCAGTTGCACTGTCACCATTTCCGGATCAATTTGCACGTATTTGCAAATTACTTCCAGGATATCCCGCTTTAACTGCGGTAAATAATGCGGTTCAGCGTCACTGCGGCGGCGTTCTGCAACGATAATTTGCAGGCGCTCTTTAGCGATGTTGGCGGTATTCTTTTTTCTGGAGAGAAAAAAGTCGAGTAATGCCATAACTTATCCTCCGAACAGGCGTTTGAGGAAACCTTTCTTCTCTTCTTCAACGAAGCGGAAAGGACGATCTTCTCCCAGCAGGCGATCCACGGCATCGGCATAGGCTTTGCCAGCGTCAGCGTCGGTATCCAGAATAACCGGTTCACCCTGGTTTGACGCGCGCAACACAGACTGATCCTCCGGGATCACGCCAATCAATTTGATGCGCAGGATTTCCAGCACATCTTCCATGCTCAACATGTCACCACGGTTAACGCGGCCTGGGTTGTAGCGGGTCAGCAGCAGGTGCTCTTTGATCGGTTCGTCACCGTTTTCAGCACGACGCGATTTGGAAGCGAGAATGCCGAGGATGCGGTCAGAGTCACGCACGGACGACACTTCCGGGTTGGTGGTGATAATGGCTTCATCGGCGAAGTAGAGCGCCATCAGCGCGCCAGTTTCGATGCCAGCCGGGGAGTCACAGACGATGAAATCGAAATCCATTTTTTTCAGATCTTCGAGCACTTTGTCGACGCCTTCGCGGGTGAGGGCGTCTTTGTCGCGCGTCTGTGACGCCGGGAGAATATAGAGATTCTCAGTGCGTTTATCTTTGATTAACGCCTGGTTCAGTGTTGCGTCGCCCTGGATGACGTTAACGAAGTCGTACACAACGCGGCGTTCGCAGCCCATGATCAAATCAAGGTTGCGTAGCCCAATATCGAAGTCGATAACGACCGTTTTCTTGCCCTTTTGGGCTAAACCAGTAGCGATGGCCGCGCTGGAGGTGGTCTTGCCAACGCCCCCTTTACCCGAAGTAACAACAATAATGCGTGCCATAGGAGTTCCTTGTTAAAAGGGCTTAATTTAAGGGTTGAACTGTCAAAGCATTACCCGCCAGTTGCAGGCGTGCCGCTTTGCCATAAAATTCGGCCGGGATTTGATCGCTCAGCCAGTATTCCCCCGCGATGGAGACCAGCTCCGGCGTGAGATGTGTGCAAAATATTTGTGTGTCTTTATCACCGCTCGCACCCGCCAGCGCACGGCCGCGCATCATGCCGTAGACGTGAATATTGCCATCGGCGATTAATTCTGCGCCAGCGCTAACGTGGTTGGTAACAATTAGATCACAATTTGGGGCATAAATGCGCTGTCCGGAACGTACCGGGGCATCAATCAATCGTGTTTTTGTGATCGGAGTAGCAACTGACACTGGTTCAGGGGCTGCCGCTTTGCGTGGCGCTTTCTCTTTACCTTCCGTCAGTATGGGAAACCCGGCACGTTCGATTTCCGCTTTCAGTTCAACGTCTTTACAGCCGCTGATACCGACAACGTGCAGGCCTGTTGCGGCAATGCTCTGCTGAAGCTGGGGCCAGTTAATCGGGCCTTCCAGCGCGGAGACATTCACAACAACGGGAGCATGTTGCAAAAACGCAGGAGCCTGAGCGATTTTGTCTTCTAACGCCTGACGAATAACCTCGGGTTTTGCATCATGCAAGTGAACCACGGATAAGGTAAAACTACTGCCTTTTAGCTCGATGGGCGTATTTGACATCCTGACCTTACTCATTTTGCTATAAACACCCGAAAACGGGGTGATATTCTGAAGACTACCTGGCATGTTATAGTCCCTGTTATATTCAGGCAAGTAACCACCCGCTAATTCCGAGTAAAAGTATGTTTTGTGTGATCTATCGAAGTACCCGACGTGAACAGACTTATCTGTATGTTGAAAAAAGGGACGACTTTTCCCGCGTGCCCGAAACATTAATGCAAAGTTTCGGCCAGCCACAGCTGGCGATGATTTTGCCCCTCGACGGCAGTAAAAAGCTGGCGGGTGCGGATCTGGAAAAGGTTAAAGAATCTTTAACGACCCAGGGCTATTATTTACAGCTTCCTCCGCCGCAGGAAAATTTATTGAAACAACATCTCGCCGCCAGCGGTAAAGAATAAACGTGCAGACTGATAACGGCGGAATTTTCCGCCGTTTCTTTTTTCTACCTTCGACGACACAACGCACATTTTGACATTTGACAAACCGCCGGACGGCGCGGATAGTCATTTTTCGCTCATGTTCAATGTGTTACCGGAGGGGCTGTACATGTATCAACATCATAACTGGCAGGGCGCTCTGCTGGATTTCCCGGTGAGTAAAGTGGTTTGCGTTGGCAGCAACTATGCGAAGCATATTAAAGAGATGGGGAGCGCCACCCCGGAAGAGCCGGTGTTGTTTATCAAACCCGAAACGGCACTCTGCGATCTTCGCCAGCCACTGGCACTGCCGCAGGATTTCGGTTCGGTTCATCATGAAGTGGAACTGGCGGTGTTGATCGGCGCATCCCTGCGCCAGGCCACCGAAGAGCATGTCCGTAAAGCCATTGCCGGTTATGGCGTGGCGCTGGATCTCACGTTGCGCGATCTGCAAGGTAAAATGAAGAAAGCAGGGCAGCCGTGGGAAAAAGCAAAAGGGTTTGATAACTCATGCCCGATTTCCGGTTTTATCCCGACGGCGGAGTTTACCGGCGATCCGCAAAACACCTCGCTTGGCTTGAAAATCAACGGCGAAGCCCGTCAGCAAGGCACCACCGCCGATATGATCCATAAAATCGTGCCGCTGATTGCTTATATGAGCCGTTTCTTCACCCTGAAAGCCGGGGATGTGATCCTGACCGGTACGCCAGAAGGTGTTGGCCCGCTGAGCAGTGGTGATGAACTGGAGGTCAGTTTTAACGGTCTTTCACTCACTACCCGCGTTCTTTGACGCAGTTTGCCGCCTTTATCGGGCGGCAAAACTTGCATCCGCATGCCAGACTGGTTATAAGGTGCACCCTGGTTTTCAATGGCGGATTTTATTATGAGCGACACTCCTTTCTGGCAAAGCAAAACTCTCGACCAAATGACGGACGCGGAGTGGGAGTCGCTGTGTGATGGCTGCGGACAGTGTTGCCTGCATAAATTGATGGATGAAGACACCGACGAAATTTACTTCACCAACGTTGCCTGCCGCCAGTTGAATATCAAAACCTGTCAATGCCGCAACTATGAACGTCGTTTCGAGTTCGAGCCAGATTGCATCAAACTGACCCGCGAGAATTTACCCACTTTCGAATGGCTACCGCCAAGCTGCGCTTATCGTTTGCTGGCAGAAGGAAAAGCATTGCCTGTCTGGCACCCGCTGCGTACCGGTTCAAAAGCGGCGATGCACGCCGAACGTATTTCTGTTCGCCATATTGCTGTTAAAGAATCAGAAGTTCGCGACTGGCAGGATCACATTCTGAACAAACCTGAGTGGGCGGATTGACTATCGGCCCGGCATGTAAAACAAAAACGCTCCCGAAGGAGCGTTCTCTTAGCGACCAAACAGATCGCGTTTTTTCGGTTTGAACGGCTGGGCAATCAGCACCAACAGCGCCACCACCAGATAAGCGACAAAAATCCCCAACAGCCATTGCGGCATATCCAGCGTCAGAAACTCCCACTGACGTTGTGCGCAGTCGCCGGATGCCACAAAGACCTGCGGCAGCCATTTGTTCAGCGGAAGCCATGTCGGGAAACGCGCGGCAAAATCGCAAGTCAGGAAGGGGGAGGGATGGAGTTGAATCATGGTGTGTTCCCACGCAAGCTGGATGCCGCGCCAGGCGCTGTAGATCCAGATTGCAAGGGCAATAAAACGAAGCGGCGTTTTCGGTGCAATTGCACCTACAAGACCTGCGCCCATTACGCCAAATAGCGCGCAGCGTTCATAAATACACAAAACGCAGGGCTTCAGCAGCATGACATGCTGGAACCACAGCGCAACCATTTCAAGCGCAAACGCCGTCAGTGCCATCAAGAGCCAGGCACCGCGCCCACGTGAGCACTTGTTCAAATATCGCAACATAATCATTTCCCTGGAAGATGCGTAGAAAAAGCAGTGTAAACGAAATCAAAGCCGAGGCCACTAGCGCACACGCAAAATAATGCGTAATCGAATGTTTAGCATGTGAAAAGTGAAAATGAACCCCAGAAAAAGGGCACGAATTATTTCGAATGAAAGGGGTATTTGCACAAATCATAAGCGAGGCAAATTCGCCAAAATGACGCATCGATCCCCTTTTTTCTTCTCGCCCTACGCTACCTGCTCTGGACTCCCTCTGGTATGATGAGTGTCCTTTGCTTAGCTGTATTATGGATATCTCTATGGTTATTAAGGCGCAGAGCCCGGCGGGTTTCGCAGAAGAGTACATCATTGAAAGTATATGGAATTGTCGCTTTCCTCCGGGTTCGATCCTTCCTGCCGAGCGCGAGCTATCTGAGCTGATTGGCGTCACACGCACCACACTACGTGAGGTTTTGCAGCGTCTTGCTCGCGATGGCTGGCTGACGATTCAGCACGGCAAGCCGACGAAAGTGAACAATTTCTGGGAAACGTCGGGGCTGAATATCCTGGAAACGCTGGCGCGGCTGGATCACGAAAGTGTTCCGCAACTGATCGACAATCTTTTGTCCGTTCGCACCAATATTTCCACCATCTTCATTCGTACGGCGTTTCGTCAGCATCCCGAGGATGCCTTAAAAGTACTGGCCAGCGCGCGTGAAGTGGAAGACCATGCCGACGCGTTTGCTGAGCTGGACTACAGCATTTTCCGTGGCCTGGCATTCGCCTCCGGCAACCCGATCTATGGTCTGATTCTGAACGGGATGAAAGGGCTGTATACCCGCATTGGCCGCCATTACTTCTCCAGCCCTGAAGCCCGCAGCCTGGCGCTCGGCTTCTATCATCAACTGGCGGAAGTGTGCGAGCATGCGCAGCACGATAAGGTTTACGAACTGGTGCGTCGCTACGGCCACGAAAGCGGCGAGATTTGGCACCGCATGCAGAAAACGATGCCCGGGGATTTAGCGCTCCAGAGCCGGTAAGCATAAAAAAGCCCTCTGCAACCAGAGGGCTTTTTCGTTACAGGCTATTTGTGCGCGAAGGGCAGCGATCCAGCAACTCGACGCTGCCATCTTCATTTTGCTGCTCCAGTAACACATCAAACCCCCACAGACGGTGCACATGTTTGAGCACTTCGCGGCGGCCTTTATCCAACGGTGCACGGTTGTGCGGGATGTAACGCAGCGTCAGCGAACGGTCGCCGCGCAAATCCACATTCCACACCTGAATGTTCGGTTCAAGGTTACTGAGATTGTATTGCGAGGAGAGTTTCGAGCGGATTTCCCGATAACCCTCTTCGTTATGAATGGCGCTAATTTCCAGATAATTGTTGCGATCGTCATCCAGCACGGTGAAGAAGCGGAAATCACGCATGATTTTCGGCGACATAAACTGGCTGATAAAACTCTCATCTTTGAAGTCGCGCATAGCGAAATGCACGGTTTCCAGCCAGTCCGAACCGGCGATATCCGGGAACCAATAACGATCTTCTTCCGTGGGCGACTGGCAAATCCGCTTAATATCCTGGAACATGGCAAAGCCCAGCGCATATGGGTTGATGCCGCTGTACCAAGGGCTGTTATAGGGCGGCTGGAACACCACATTGGTATGGCTGTGCAGGAACTCAAGCATAAACCTGTCGGTCACTTTGCCTTCGTCATACAAGTGGTTAAGGATGGTGTAGTGCCAGAACGTCGCCCAGCCTTCGTTCATCACCTGGGTCTGTTTCTGCGGATAAAAATACTGGCTGACCTTGCGTACAATGCGCAAGATCTCGCGCTGCCATGGCTCCAGCAATGGCGCATTCTTCTCCATAAAATAGAGCAGGTTTTCCTGCGGCTCAGCGGGGTAGCGACGCGCTTCGGCGATGGTTATCTCTTCTTCGCGTTTTGGCAGCGTGCGCCACAGCATGTTCACCTGGCTTTGCAGATACTCTTCGCGGCTTTTCTGCCGGGCTTTCTCCTCCTGCAATGAGATTTTTTGCGGGCGCTTATAGCGATCGACACCGTAATTCATCAGCGCATGGCAGGAATCGAGCAGTTTTTCCACTTCGTCCACGCCGTATCGCTCTTCGCAATCCGTAATGTATTTACGCGCGAAGATCAGGTAATCGACGATTGAGCTGGCGTCAGTCCAACTGCGGAACAGGTAGTTATTTTTGAAAAACGAGTTATGCCCGTAGCAGGCGTGTGCCATCACCAGCGCCTGCATGGTAATGGTGTTCTCTTCCATCAAATAGGCGATACAGGGGTTAGAGTTAATAACGATTTCATAAGCGAGCCCCTGCTGGCCATGTTTGTACAGCCGTTCGGTTTCAATAAACTTTTTACCAAACGACCAGTGAGGGTAATTAATGGGCATACCGACGCTGGAGTAGGCATCCATCATCTGCTCGGAGGTGATCACTTCGATTTGATGCGGATAGGTATCCAGCCGGTAAAGTTTCGCCACCCGGTCAATCTCTGCCAGGTAAACATCCAGCAGATCGAAAGTCCAGTCGGGTCCATCGCTCAGACGAATAGAATCCTGATTCATTGAGTCAATCGTAGCCATTAGCGCGCCCTCATTGTTAACGACACTCTCTGTATGGAGTGTCTCATTTCAAGCATAGAACACCCATTTCAAACTGTACGCCAGGCAAAGCGATTTCTTCGCGATTTTTCTGTGTATCAACTGCGTGAATTGTCATGTCTACGAAATATTATTCTGCGGCGAAATGACCCGTAGCAGGAGATGCTAATTAATGGCAGGCCTGATGAGGCGCAGAGGCTGTGAGGAAGGTCACCATAAAAAAGCCATATGTTGAATAATATTTTCATCTGAGTTATCAATTTGTAATTAGATGATTGTGCTTTACTCACGGGAGAGGGATATGCGAGTCGTTGTTTTAGGCAGTGGCGTGGTAGGGGTTGCCAGCGCCTGGTATTTACGTCAGGCCGGGCATGACGTCACAGTAATTGATCGCCAGGCCGGTCCGGCGCAGGAAACCAGTGCGGGGAACGCCGGACAAATTTCTCCCGGCTATGCCGCACCGTGGGCGGCACCCGGTGTGCCACTCAAAGCCATCAAATGGATGTTCCAGCGTCACGCGCCACTGGCTATTAGCCTTGATGGCTCTTCATCCCAGCTTAAATGGATGTGGCAGATGCTGCGTAACTGCGACACCCGGCACTATATGGAAAACAAAGGGCGCATGGTGCGTCTGGCTGAATATAGCCGTGATTGCCTGAAACTGCTCCGTGAAACCACCGGCATTCAGTATGAAGGGCGGCAGGGCGGCACGCTGCAACTGTTCCGCACCGCCGAGCAGTATGAAAACGCCACCCGTGATATTGCGGTATTACAGGATGCCGGTGTGCCTTATCAGTTGCTGGAGTCCGCGCGGCTGGCGGAAGTTGAACCCGCGCTGGCGGAAGTGGCGCATAAACTCACAGGCGGCTTACGCCTGCCCAATGATGAAACCGGCGACTGCCAGCTTTTCACCCAACAATTGGCGAACATGGCCGAACAGGCAGGCGTCGTGTTTCGTTTCAATACGCCGGTGGATCGCCTGCTGTATGAAGGCGAAAAAATTTATGGCGTGAAATGCGGGGAAGAGGTCGTCAAAGCTGATGCGTACGTGATGGCGTTTGGTTCCTGGTCTACCGCGTTGTTAAAAGGCATTGTGGATATTCCGGTTTACCCGCTTAAAGGCTATTCCCTGACCATTCCGGTTGCGCAGGAAGATGGCGCGCCAGTTTCCACTATCCTTGATGAGACATACAAAATTGCTATCACGCGTTTTGACCAGCGTATCCGCGTAGGCGGCATGGCGGAAATCGTAGGCTTTAATACCGAACTGCTGCAACCGCGGCGCGAAACGCTGGAGATGGTGGTGCGCGATCTGTTCCCACGTGGTGGACATGTTGAACAGGCGACATTCTGGACTGGCCTGCGTCCAATGACACCGGATGGCACGCCGGTCGTGGGCCGCACGCCGTATAAAAATTTATGGCTGAATACCGGTCACGGCACGCTGGGCTGGACGATGGCCTGCGGCTCCGGTCAGTTGCTGAGTGACTTAATGTCCGGCAAAACGCCCGCCATCGCCGCAGACGATCTTAGTGTCGCGCGTTATCTGCCTGGCTTTGTCCCTGCGCGGGCGCAACACTTACATGGCGTCCATAACTCATAAAAGGAACAATGATGTCTCGTCCGGTTCTGGCCACGCTTGATTTGCAAGCGCTGGAGAATAATTTGCAGGTGGTGCGCCGCGCGGCACCGCATGCCAAAGTCTGGTCGGTGGTCAAGGCCAACGCTTACGGCCACGGCCTTGATCGTATCTGGTCCACCCTTAACAAAACCGATGGCTTTGCCATGCTCAACCTGGAAGAGGCGATTTTACTGCGTGAACGCGGCTGGAAGGGGCCAATCCTGATGCTGGAGGGCTTTTTTCATACCGACGAGTTACCCTTGTTCGATAAATATCGCCTGACCACCAGTGTACACAGCAACTGGCAAATCAATGCCCTGAAAAGTGCCGCGCTACAAGCACCGCTTGATATCTACCTGAAGATCAACAGCGGCATGAACCGCCTCGGTTTTGCGCCTGAACGGGTGCAAAGTGTCTGGCAACAACTGCGCAGTTTTGCCAGCGTCGATAGCATCACGCTGATGTCCCATTTCGCCGAGGCAGAACGCGCGGATGGTATAACTCAACCCATGCTGCGCATTGAACAGGCGGCAGAAGGGTTGTCATTACCGCGCTCGCTGGCAAACTCCGCCGCCACGTTATGGCACCCTGAAGCGCATTACGACTGGGTACGACCGGGAATTGTGCTCTATGGCGCATCGCCATCTGGCAAGTGGCAAGACGTTGCCAATAGCGGTATTCGCCCGGTGATGACCCTCAGCAGTGAAATTACCGCGGTACAGACGTTAAAACATGGCGAAACGGTAGGTTACGGCTGCCGCTACCGCGCACAGGCGGAGCAGCGCATTGGTGTGGTGGCTTGCGGGTATGCCGATGGTTACCCACGCCAGGCCCCAACCGGCACCCCAGTGCTGGTGGACGGCATTCGCACTACCGTCGTTGGCGCGATCTCAATGGATATGTTAACCGTCGATCTCACGCCTTGCCCGCACGCCGGTATTGGCGCGCCGGTGGAGCTGTGGGGGAACGATATCAAGATTGATGAAGTGGCCAGCGCGGCCGGTACGGTGGGCTATGAATTGATGTGTGCCCTGGCACCACGCGTCTCTGTTGTGACAATGTAACTTCTGGCGAGGCGGTTATTCCGCCTCGTCTTCCACCACTCTGACACCCACTTTTGACACGGCATTATCGGCTTTTTCCGCTACCGTCCAAATCATCCCGGCAAACTCCACCTGATCGCCAACAACCGGCGCTGCACCCAGCAGTTGCTGCACGATATCGCCCAGTGTTTGCTGATTGTCGCGATGCTCCAGCCCTTCCTCCAGACCATAAATCAGCGCAACATCGGCAAATTTGGCATCGGCTTCGAGAATGAAATCGCCAAAGAAGCGCTGATCCAGCGATACCGGCGGCGACTGGCTAAACAGCTTGCCGAGCGCAGGCAGGTCTTTTTCGCGACCGATCACACACAATACGTCACCCTCGCGCAAGCGGGTGCTACCGGTCGGGTGCAGCAGGCTGTTATCGCGAAACAGCGCCGCAATGCGCGTCTCTTCCGGCATATGCAAATCGCGCAACGCCGCGCCAACGCACCATTTATCGGCGCTCAACTGGTAAACAAACTGCTCAAAGGGGTTTTCCGGGTGAATATCCAGCCCGACGCGAGAAACG
Source organism: Kosakonia sp. H02 (assembly GCA_030704225.1). Classification (NCBI taxonomy): domain Bacteria; kingdom Pseudomonadati; phylum Pseudomonadota; class Gammaproteobacteria; order Enterobacterales; family Enterobacteriaceae; genus Kosakonia; species Kosakonia styphnolobii. The sequence goes on along the minus strand of CP131915.1, from coordinate 3,332,606 downwards.
GGCCAGCCAACGGGCGGCACCACCACTTTGGCTTTTTTCGCCGCCCAGGAGAGGGAAGTTCCCTGAAACAGCAGGGAAATCAGCACCACGAAGAAGGCGACGTTAAAGAACAGACGAGCATGCTCCAGCCCGGCCATCATCGGGAAGGTGGCAAGGATGATCGGCACAGCGCCGCGCAGGCCAACCCAACTGATAAAGACGCGCTCGCGGAAGTTAAAACCGCGAAACGGTAACAGGCTGGCGAAAACCGACAGCGGGCGGGCAACAAAGATCATCCATGCAGATAACACCAGCGCGGACACGGCGATCGGCAACAAATCGGAGGGTGTGACCAGTAATCCCAGCACAAGGAACATGGCGATTTGCGCCAGCCAGGCCAGTCCGTCGAAGTTCTGCAAAATACCGTAACGGTTGCGAATAGGGCGGTTACCGAGGACAAAACCACATAAATAGACCGACAGAATGCCGCTGCCGTGCAGGGCGGTGGTGACGGAAAAAATAAGGATCCCACCGCTCAGCGCCAGTAAGGGGTAAAGACCGGGTGGCAGAGCGATGCGGTTGATCATCTGTTGCAGCAGATAACCGCCTGCGCCTCCCAGCAGAATACCGAGGCCAAACTCACGCACAATATGCAGGAAGAAGGTCGTATCAATGTCAGCGTGATGCTTCTGGATCATCTCAATTAACGTGATGGTGAGAAATACCGCCATCGGATCGTTACTGCCGGATTCGATTTCAAGGGTCGAGCCGACGCGCTCGTTCAGCCCTTTACCACCCAGCAGGGAAAACACTGCGGCCGCATCGGTGGAGCCTACAATCGCGCCAATCAGAAAGCCTTCCATAATATCCAGCTTAAACAGCCAGGCAGCCATCATTCCGGTCAGGCCAGAGGTCACCAGCACACCAACAGTAGCGAGAGAGAGCGCCGGGCCAAGCGCAACGCGAAAGGAGCTGGCGCGGGTACGCATACCGCCGTCGAGTAAAATAATCGCCAGCGCCAGGTTACTGACCATATAAGCAAAAGGGTAATTATCGAATGGAATACCACCGATACCGTCAACGCCGGCCAACATGCCTATTGCCAGAAAGATAACCAGAATCGGAATACCAAGGCGGGATGAAAAAGAACTCAATAAAATACTACAGGTTACAAGTACTGAACCCAGAATAAACAGACTGATTATCGCCTCAGCGTCCAATGTTCTGCTTCTCCTTATCTCTACGGTGGGGATCCCCGTGGCGTTCATTACAGGGATTTATAACTGCCTATTATAATAACGGCAGAAACAGCGTTTTAATAAGGGCATTAAGCGCTTTTTTTATGCCGAGATTGTGGGATGGCCAGAAACTATCAATTGCGATTTTTCAGCATGTTGCAATATGGCATGCGCGCCTAAGGCCAGTGTGACGGTTTGCGGCTCGTGGCCGAATGGCAGACCTGTGATTACCGGGATAGCCAACTGCGCGCGCAGATAGTCCACCATCGTATTAAGAGTGTAGCCCGCATCATAATCATTGGGCTGAGCGTGGGAAAAACTGCCGAGGATGAGCGCCCGTTGCTGCGCCAGAACGCCGGAATGCAAAAGTTGCAACAGCATGCGCTCAACGCGATATGGGTGCTCATTAATATCTTCAACAACCAGAATGCCGCCTGGTATTGACGGCAACCACGGCGTGCCGATAAGCGAAGCCAGCATCGCCAGGTTCCCGCCCCATAACGTTCCTTCCGTATGGCAGCGTGGCCCTTCGCCATCCCACTCCACACTGTACGTTTGATGGCTAATGGCTCGCCAGAAGTGCTCAACGGTAAAGGCATCCAGCGTCTGCGCGCCAAAGTTGCCAGCCAGCATCGGGCCGCTAAAGGTGATAGTCTTGCCGATTGCCAATAATCCTGACTGAATGACGGTGAAATCGCTGTGGCCGCAAATAATGAGCGGCTGGTGTTGCTGGCGGGCGACCAGCCCCTGCCAGTCGATATTGGGCAGCAGGCGGCTGGCCCCGTAACCGCCGCGCACGGGCATGACAATCAGGTTATCGCCCGTTAACTGCGTAAGCGTATTGATATCCGCTAGCCGTTCGGCATCGCTTCCGGCAAAGCGCGCTTCACGCCGGGCGATGACCTGCTGGTTCGTGACGTGATGGCCCTGTTGCGTCAGGCGTTCAACGCCGAGCGCTGCCGCGTGCTGATTAATGCAGTAACCGGAAGGGGCAATCAAGTGGAAGGTGGACATGGTATTTCCTTGCTGACATCTATACACAAACAGTTATCATGCCGCTAACCCGTGTCGTTGTCATCCAGGTGATGAATATCTTAAATAAGGATTTTCTGGCGTGAAATTAAGATGGTTTGCTTTTTTAGTCGTGCTGCTGGCTGGATGTAGTTCAAAGCAGGATTACCGTAACCCGGACTGGAACCCGCAAGTACCGGTGAAACGCGCCATGCAGTGGATGCCCATCACTGAGAAAGCCGGTGCGGCATGGGGCGTTAGCCCGCGGTTGCTCACTGCCATGATTGCGGTTGAATCGGGCGGTAACCCGGATCTGGTGAGTAAATCCAACGCGGTCGGTTTGATGCAATTAAAAGCCTCCACGGCCGGGCGTGAAGTGTATCGCCATATGGGCTGGAGCGGGCAACCGTCGACCAGCGAACTGAAAAACCCGGAGCGCAACATTTCCATGGGCGCAGCGTATCTCAGCATTCTTGAGCACGGCGCGCTGGCGGGCATTCGCGATCCGCAGGTGATGCAGTACGCGCTGGTGGTTTCTTACGTGAATGGGGCGGGCGCATTGCTACGAACGTTCTCATCAGACAGACGCGAGGCGATTGAGGACATTAATGATTTAAGCGCCGACGCTTTCCTGAAGCACGTGGCGGATAAACACCCCGCACCACAAGCGCCGCGCTATATCTGGAAAGTCCAAAAAGCGATGGATGCGATGTGATCAGCGCACCCGGCTGGCGCGTTCGCGCGCTTCGCGCTCCAGGGCAAAGATAATGCGCTGGAGCTCGCGCTCAACGCCGGGGCTGACATTCAAAAAGCGGAAGCTGAGGCGCGGTGTGCTTATCGTTTCATTTTTCCCGTCGATCACTTTACGCTCGCCAATCGCAATCAACTGCGCATCAAAATAGAACTGACCCCACGAGGCCATATCCAGCTCAACCTGGCTAAAACGCATGCCCGTCTGTAGCCCATCGGGCAGTTGGCCATCCAGCAAGGCCCCCATACCGCCTAACGATAAGTCAAACAGACGAAAGCGGATCTGGCTTTTATCCGGCATTTGCGCTTTGCAGAAATAGGCGGGTTGCAGCGGGGCGCTGATACGGAAATATTCCCGGCGCTGGATAAACCACAGCGTTTCCGGCAGCGGCGTAATAAAGGCTGGCAGAGCCTGATAATCGCCCGTAACGAGTTTATTGAGCGTGAATTCGACTTTCGCGCCGTGAGTTTCAGCGGTAATGGTGACCTTCCCGGCACGCTGGACTGCATTATTCTCGTAATCCTGACTGCCAAAATCCATCACCAGCGCGTCGGTATCCACATCCAGGATCTTGCTGATGAACTGGCCGCTGCTCCAGCTGATGCAAACCGGTACCTGGTTTTTTTGCAGGTCACGCAATACGCCCAGCACGGCCAGCGGATTTTGCTTCAGGAACTGCTCACTGTAATTACTCACGCCGAATGGCTCCTTGATGACTGACACAGCGTCGATGTGTTATCGGCAATTTGCGTCAGAACTTAATACAAACGATAGAAAAATCTTACCTATTATTTGAATTAAGTCCGTGAGATGACAGCGCTTTTGAGGTTGCTAACTATACTGTAGTTAACGCATTGCTAATAAGGTGCGTTCCTGTACACGACTTAAACGGAAGGAGAAAGTGAATATGGGTATTATCGCGTGGATTATTTTTGGCCTGATCGCTGGCGTCATCGCCAAATTCATTATGCCAGGGCGCGATGGAGGTGGTTTTATTCTGACCTGTGTTTTGGGCGTAGTCGGTGCGGTGGTCGGCGGGTGGCTCGCGACCATGTTCGGTTACGGCGGGGATATTACAGGATTTAACCTGCGCAGTTTTATTGTCGCGGTCATTGGCGCAATTGTGGTGCTGGCAGTTTACAGATTGCTGCGCCGCAATTAACGCTATAAAAAAGGCCGCATTATTCTGCGGCCTTTTTATCGTCTGCAATTTACTGTGCCACTTTCTGCGCGGCAGGTTCTGCTACAGGAGCCTGAGACGTGCTTTGCGTCGGCTGTGTTTGCGGAACGCTGTCGCACGGCTTCTCTTTCGGGCAGATGAGGTCGAGCATTTTTAGCGTTACGCCGTTCGTCCAGCCGAAGCCATCCTGCAAAGGATATTCCCCGCCACCGCCGCCCGTTCCGGTGCTGCTGACGTCATATTTCTCCACCAGCTTTTTCTCCCGGTCATAGGTGTGCTGCACATTGCTGAGGAACCGCCAGCTTACGTTCATCGCCAGTTTCTGATGATCGTAATTTTGCAGTCCCGCAGTGGCGACCCACTGTAATGGAGCCCAGCCGTTTGGCGCATCCCACTGTTGTCCGCTACTTACGGTAGTGGTCGAAATCCCGCCCGGTTTCAACAGACGCGCCTGAGTTGCCGCTGCGACTTTATCGGCGCGATCTTTTGCGGCTGCATTCACAAACAGTGGGTAGAGCGCGGCGGCCGTCAGCTGATTACGCACTTTTTTGGTCTTCAGGTCGTAATCGGCGTACCAGCCCTCTTTTTCATTCCACAAATTGGCTTCAATACTTTTTTGCCGTGCTGTTGCCAGCGCGTCATACTGGCTGGCTTTTGCCGAATCACCAGAGACCTGATAAGCGCGGGCGAGCATTTTTTCCATTTTGAACATCAGGGCATTGAGATCAACCGGCACGATGCTGGTGGTGCGAATGGTGCCAAGCTGGTTCGGATCGTCCATCCAGCGTGAGCTGAAATCCCAGCCTGACGCTGCGGCGGAACGTAAATCGCGATAAATTTCCGTTGCCGGTCGGTTAGGGTTGTTTTTCGCCGTGGTCACATCATCAAGCCAGGACTCCGGGCGCGGCGTATCGCGATCGTCCCAGTAGCGGTTCAGCACGCTGCCATCGCTCAGTTTCACCACGCGTTTGTTTGTCTGCCCAGGTTGCAGCGAATCGGCTCCCTCCATCCAGTACTGATACTCTTTTTCCATCTGCGGTAACCAGGTTTTCAGCGCCTCATCACCGTCATGTGTCGCCAGTAACTCCACCATTAAGGAGAAAAATGGCGGTTGTGAGCGGCTTAAATAGTAGCTGCGGTTGCCGTTGGGGATATGGCCCCAGGTATCAATTTCATGGGCAAAGTTGGTCACCATATCTTCAATCTTGTCCCAGTGGCCGCTTTCGGCGAGACCCAACATCGTGAAGTAACTGTCCCAGTAATAGACTTCACGAAAGCGTCCGCCGGGTACAACGTACGGTTTTGGCAGAGGTAATAGCGAATCCCATTTGCCCGCACTATCGGTTGTGCGTGTCAGTTCTGACCACAATCCATCAATGTGTTGACGAAGATTTTGCCCGGCCGGTGGGACATAGGCTTCGCCCTCTTTGGGAAGCGTAAAGTTAACATCAACAAAATGGCGTAAATCGAAGCTGGTTTGATTCCGCTGCATGCGGTAATCCGCAAGGATCATCAGCGGATCGCTTTTGGGTACCGCATCGGCAAAGGTTTTTTGGTCAGGAAAAAGTTTTGCGCTCTGTACATCGTTAAATAACGGGCCCAGCAGAATATCCGGCGACTGTGGCTGATTTTGTTCAACCGCCGCGAAAGAGTGGGGCACAACAGCAAGTAATGCTCCACTCAACGCGAGTTGTATTGTTAAAAACAGGGCGCGCGGCTGGCGCAGAACGGGTTTTATCATTGATTTCTCCTTAGCTGGCGGGCAGCGGGGCCGCTGCGATCAACCTTGACCAAAACCATAGACGAATATCAGATAATTCGTGTGCCGCGTTTGGCATTTTGCGTTAATCCAGACAAATTACCCGTCTGGCTGTGAGGAAGATCAATCAGGGGAGGGATAGCGGGGCTGGAAAGGGTCGGAACGAAGGCGATACAAAGGGAAAAATATAAATAATACCGCTTCTACTAATTAGAGTTGATGACTAGTTTTGTTCAATATTTGCACTAAATCATTTTTGCTGAAAGGTTTCATTAATTGTTGATGTATTACTATTAAGTATTACTACATTGTACAAAACCGACGGAATTCATCTGCGTAGTATGGGCGATTTACAACGGGAATAGTTCTGTACGTGACTATCCGAAGATGCAAATATTGCTTTTTCGCCGTGAATATATTTTCTGGTGTCGAAGAAAAATCCGAAATCCCCCTTTTTCAGACAAAGACCCTGCATTCAATCTGGAATAATTCCTACCAAATATTGTAGTATCGACTTTCTATTTTCGCTTTTTAGGACTACTCTGATCCCATAATTTTGGCCACGTGCTACTAAAATACCATATAAAATATCTATTAATATTCATGCAGTTAGTAATTGGCCCGTTATGCGATTAATGCCTTTGAAATGTATCTTTACTGGCATACATCTTAAGTAAAATTATTTGTTGAGATTTATCCTAATTTGCAAAAGAATTAAATAATACGTTTTCAGCAGGTCAGAGATCATATTGAATTGAATTATCTGATCTGTAAAATCATGTCACGATAATCAATGAAAAGTAATATTATTGCTGCCTGCGTAGCGACAGGCTCGTGCGGTAGCTATGTCTTTTATTCATTATCAGGTCGTTTATCGGACAAGGAATTGAGTCATTCAGAACGATTTCATCCCTCCTTTCCAGAACGCTCAAGTCAACACAGTAATATATTTGCAATGGAACAAACTCTATGAACATGCGAATCGTATTGGCTCTTCTTTTTGTTTTTGGCGTTTCCGGTTGTGTAAAACATCCAAAACCCGCCCCGTCCGACGACACCATTGTTACCAGCGAGGTCAATGGTGTGACCCTGACCCACCGTTATGCTGTCCTTCCACCGAAGGAATTCCAACCCGTTAAACAAGATTATCGCGCCCTTTATCCCGCTTCTGTCATGAGCACGCCGGACTTCGGCGGAAAAGTGATTCGTCAGCTGCAAGCCGGTAAAACCTATGTGGTGCTCGGCCAGGTTGAACACTTCTGGATGGCGCTGGCCGATGAAGGTCAGGAAGAGCTGATTGGCTATGTGCCAATGCGTGCCGTCGTTAAAAGCGAACTGTATGAAAAAACCCTGCGTAATGACGCGCGCAAAATCAAGCGTAAAAAACAGACCTGTGTGACTGTCGACGGCAGTGGCAAAGCCTGCAAAAACGCAAACTCCGGGACCTGGATAATCGACTAAATCCAGTCGCTATGAGTACCCGCTATGAATAATAATTCGGTTGTCCGCCAGATTAGCCTGGCGTTTTTCTTTGTGCTGGCCTCCCTGGCCAGCGGATGTGGATCATCTTCACACAGCGTCCCTACCAGCTATAACCTCCAGTTCAGGGCTCATCCGCAAATTAATGAGTCCGCCCCCCTCAAAGTCAGGGTGTTGCTGTTGAAATCGGACGCGACATTTATGTCCGCTGATTTCTGGTCGCTGCAAAATAATGCGGATAGCGTTCTGGGTGCCAACTTGCTAAACAGCGATGAGTTTTTCCTGATGCCGGGACAATTATCGAAAACGCTGAGCGGCAAAAGTTCGCCAGAAGCGCGTTATGTTGGTGTGATGGCGGAATATCAGGCACTGGACGGCAAAAAATGGCGGATGTCCTTGCCTCTTCCCGTTCAGGGAGAGTCGCATTTCTATGAGTTCTGGAAATCGTCGTCGGATGAGTTGGAAGCCAACATTTTCCTCGACATTAACGGAATACGCGTGATTTCCAAATAGCGCCATCCCTAACAGGAATACAGTATGAACAAAGCAGAAAAGGTCGTCTGGACCGAAGGTATGTTTCTGCGCCCGCATCACTTTCAGCGTGCGGAAAGCTACTTACAGCATCATATTCGCGAGTGGGGGACACTCCAGCGCCCGTATCTTTGGGGCTATCTTGATATCGAACTGGACGAGGCGATGCTTCGCCAGGGCTGCATTGCCGTAAGCTACGCCAGCGGTCTGTTGCCAGACGGTACTTTCTTCTCATTCAATGATGCCCGCCAGGCCCCGACACCACTGGCTATTCCAGACAATCTTACGAATGAACGTGTGGTTCTCGCGCTTCCTGCCCGTCGCGGCGGGCGTGATGAAGTGATTTTCAGTGAAGAGAAAGATTCGCTGGCACGTTATACCACCTGGGAAAGCGAAGTCGATGACGACAACGCGATGTCGGTCGGTCCTGCTGCGGTACAGTTCGGGCGCTTGCGTCTGAAACTGATGCTGGAAAAAGATCTCAGCGCGGAGTGGACAGCTATTGGCGTGGCTCAGGTGCTGGAAAAGCGGAACGACAACCAGGTTCGTATTGATAGCCGCTATATTCCGCCGATGCTAAACGCAGTCAATAATCCCTCGCTTTACGCCATCATCAACGATTTGCAAAGCCTGTTGGTGCAACGTAGCCAGCAAATCGGCCAGCGTCTGCGCCAACCGGGGCGTTTTAACACCTCTGAAATGGTCGAGTTCTCACTGCTGGCATTGATTAACCATCATGTCGGGCAAATTTCGCATCTGAAAACGCTGCCGCTGATCCATCCAGAAGAGTTATGGCGCAGCTGGCTGGCATTTGCCACCGAATTAACCACCTGGACGGCGGCGCGTTCCCCGGAAGAGACGCTGCCGGTCTACGACCATGACGATCTCGCGGGCTGTTTCAGTAAATTGCAACTGCTGTTGCGCCAGGGTCTGTCGCTGGTCATGGAAGAGCACGCTATCCAGTTGCCGCTGACCGAACGTACACATGGGCTAAATATTGCCACGCTACCGACCACGACAATGGCTCGCGAGTTTGGTTTTGTGCTGGCGGTCAAAGCCAGCGTTCCCGGTGAGATTCTGCAAACCCATTTCCCGGCGCAAATGAAAGTGGCGCCCGTCACCAAAATCCGCGATCTGGTGCAGCTCCAACTGCCGGGCATGAAGCTACGCACCATGCCTGTCGCCCCGCCGCAAATTCCATGGCATGCCGGTTACAACTATTTCGAACTGGAAAAAGGCGGCGAGCTCTGGAACGAAATGGAAAAATCGGGCGCTTTCGCCCTGCATCTGGCAGGCGAATTCCCGGGTCTTGATATGGAGTTTTGGGCCATCCGTAGCCCGACTGAATAACACAGCGAGCGCACAATATGCAGCAACAACACGCCTCCGGCAGCGATGCCGCCCTGGCAGGAGCAAGTGGTAATAATCCATTGGTGGCAGCCGCTAACCCGCTGCTCAATGCGATACCGCAGATCCGCTATTCGGTCTCTCATGACGATCAGAGCGGTCTACGCCAGCACCTGATTGATGAAATTCGCCGTTTTGAAGTCCGCTGCCAGCAATCGGGGCTGGCGTATGAGGTTATCGTTGGCGCACGTTACTGCCTGTGCACCGCGCTGGATGAAGCCGCCGCGCTCACCCCGTGGGGAAGCCGTGGCGTCTGGTCAGGTAGCGGTTTGCTGGTGACATTCCACAACGAAACCTGGGGCGGGGAGAAATTTTTCCAGCTGCTGGCGCGTTTGTCGCAAAACCCGCGCGAACACATCGCCCTGCTGGAGCTGATTAATTTCTGTCTGTTGCTGGGTTTTGAAGGGCGTTACCGCGTTATGGACAACGGCCGTACGCAGCTGGAAACCATTAAACAGCGCCTGTGGCAGATGATCCGTGGCGTTCGTGGTAACTATCCACCTCCGCTTTCCGTACATCCGGAAGATCAGCCGGTGATGCGCAAACTCTGGCGTCCGGTGATCCCATTATGGGCCTGTGCCGGGCTGGCAGGGTTCCTGGCTTGTCTGTTCTATATTGTGCTCAACTGGCGTCTGGGCGATAACACCAGTCCGGTACTGGCGAAAATTTATCAGACACAGCTACCGGAAGCCTCCATTCAACAACCCGTACAAAACGTGCAGCCGGTTCTTAACCTGCGTGCTTTTCTGCGTCCTGAAATCCAGGAAGGCCTGGTTGCCGTGCGCGATGAAGCCGATCGCAGCGTAGTGACCTTGAAAGGCGATGGCCTGTTTGCTTCGGGTTCGACGGTTGCCCGTGAAAGCTACGAGCCGGTTATCGACCGCGTGGCGCAGGCGATGAACAACGTCAGCGGGAAAATTCTGGTGGTCGGATTTAGTGACAATGTGCCGATTCGCAGCGCACGTTTCGCCTCGAACTATGAACTGTCGCTGGAGCGCGCACGGTCTGTGCAGTCGCTGCTGCAAAAACATCTTTCGCAGCCAGAACGCGTTAAAGCCGAAGGGCGAGGGGAGATGAACCCTATCGCTCCGAACAATACGGCTGAAAACCGCGCGCGTAACCGCCGTGTCGAAATTACTTTGCTGGTGTCGCCGGAAAATACGGCCGCCGAGCTGAACGGACTGCCGCAAGGAAACTAAAGGATGAATATGTTGCTTTCATTGCTGACCAACCGCATTTTGTGGGGTTTCCTTGGTGTTACGGGGCTGGCAGCGGTTATCTGGATGATTGGCCCGCTGCTCTCCGTCGTGGACTCCCGCCCGCTTGAGTCTGAGCAGAACCGCATGATTACTATTGCGGTGATGTACCTGATTTGGGTTCACAGCCATATTGTGCCGCGCCTGTATAACGCCTGGCTCAACCGCAAGCTGATGGACAACCTGAAAAGCGACGAAGCGAAAGATCCGACCGAGCGCCAGCGCCTGACAAATGACGATCAGGTGCTGAATGAGCGTTTCGAAGAAGCGGCGCAGGTGCTGAAAAAAGCCCACTTCAACCAGCCAGGTCAGCGCGGGCAGTGGACCGAGCGTTTCAGTACGCAATATCTTTATCAGTTGCCGTGGTACGTGATTATCGGTGCCCCTGGCTCCGGCAAAACCACTGCGCTGGTCAACTCCGGTCTGCAATTTCCCCTTGCTGACAAGTTTGGTAAAACCGCGCTGCGCGGAATTGGCGGGACACGTAACTGTGACTGGTGGTTTACCAACGAAGCTGTGCTGCTCGATACCGCCGGTCGTTACACCACGCAGGAAAGTGAGCAAGTCCAGGATGCCAGTGAATGGAACAAATTCCTTGGCCTGCTGCAAAAATATCGCCGTCGTCAGCCGATCAACGGCGTGATTGTGACTATCAGCATTGCCGATTTGCTGACCCAGTCGGCAGAAGCCTCGCGCGAGCAGGCGCTGAACCTGCGCAAGCGCCTGACCGAGTTACATGAACAGTTGGGTATCCGCTTTCCGGTTTATGTGCTGGTCACCAAAGCCGACTTGCTTAAAGGCTTTCGCGCCTATTTTTCCGCGTTTGATAAAGCACAGCGCGACCAGATTTGGGGCTTCACCTTCCCGTGGGAAAAAGCGAAGCTGGCGGATTTCGATCTGCAAGGCAGCTTTATTCAGGAGTTCGCCCTGCTGCAACAGCGCCTCGATGCCGGGTTGCCGGATACGATGCTGCGTGAAAACGATCCGCAGGCGCGCGCCGAATGCTTCCTGTTCCCGCAAGAGTTCGCCGCACTGCGCCCGCTGCTGTCTGATTACCTGAATACCATTTTTGCCCGTTCGAACTTCGAAACAGAGTTCTCTCCGCGCGGCATCTATTTTGCCAGCGGAACACAGGAAGGTCTGCCGTTTGACCGCGTGATGGGCGAGCTGAACCGCGCATTGTCACTGCCGCAGGGTAAATCCGGCGATAACTGGGATTCCGTCAGTAAAGAGGCACCGGTTCCGGGCGGAAAAGGGCAAAGCTTCTTCATTAAACACGTGCTGCAAAATGTGATTTTCCAGGAAGCGGGTATTGCCGGGCAAAACCGTTGGTGGGAACTGCGTAGCCGGGCGGTTATCTGGTCCGGTTATGCGGCATTGTTGGCGCTGCTGATTATTCTTAGTGCACTGTGGTTAACCAGTTACGGCAACAACAAAGATTACCTTGATGAAGTGCAGGCCAAAGTGCCGGCGCTCGATCAAGAAATCAAAGGGCTGCGTAACCGCCAACAAGGCGATCTGTTTGCGCTTCTGCCGCTGTTAAACGGTCTTTCCGCGCTGCCGCAAAGCGAAGAGTTCGATATTAATAACCCGCCGATCACCCGCCGTATGGGCCTGTATCGCGGAAACGATGTTTCTGATGCCTCGCAAACGCTGTATCAAAAAGCGCTCCAACAGATGTTGCTGCCGGAAGTGGCGATGCGCATCACCACCTGGCTGCGCAATGATAATGGCAGTGATGTGGAATACAGCTACGAAGCGCTGAAAGCCTATCAGATGCTCTACCAGCCGAAACATTATGACGGCAAGTTCCTGCATTCGTGGGTCATGCTCAATCTGCAACGCAACCTGCCGCAGAACGTCACCCAGGCACAGATTCGCCAACTGGAATGGCATCTGACGCAGTTGCTGGAGCCGCAGATCCAGGCGTCACCCTATGCAAAAGACGAGACGTTAATCAGCCGCGAACAGGCGTTAATCAATCAACAACCGCTCTCTACACGCGTCTATGGTCGCCTTAAACGCCTGCTTGAGCGCGATGAAAACTTAAAACCCGTGTCGCTGGCAACGCTGGGCGGGCCGCAAAGCGAACTGGTCTTCTCGCGCAAGAGTGGTAAACCGGTAAACGAGGGCATTGCGGGGTTATATACGCCGGACGGTTACTGGAACAGCTTCAACGTGCAAATCGCCCCGGTGACGGCCTCTTTACATGAAGATGATGCCTGGGTGCTGGGTTCAGCCACGCAGCCAGAAGATAAACAGCAGACGGATAACGCGGTGCGTCAGCTTTATGCCCGCGATTTTATTGCCATCTGGGATAACTTTTTAAGCGATATTCAGCTCAACAACAGCGCCGATCTCAATCAGCGGATCAACACCGCGCGCTTGCTCTCCAGTAACAATTCGCCGCTGCGTCGTCTGGTCATGAATCTCAGCCAGCAGCTCACGCTCATCCGGGATGAACCGGGCGATGCGGATAAAGAGAAAAGCGCAGCGAGCAGCAATCGTGGCACGCAAATGCTGGAAACCTTATTCAGCAATCATGACAGCAGCGCCGCAGCCGGTAATGCCACTGCTAACCAGACGCCGGAACAGCGCGTGACCGAGCATTTTGCGCCGATCATCGAGCTGGCACAGCCGCTGGAAAAAGGGAGCAAAACCATCGTTTTTGATGATTTTCTCAAGCAGATTGATGAGCTCTATCGCTATCTGACCGCCGTGCAGGATGCGGCTAACAGCGGAATGCCAGCACCGGGCGGTGAAGCCATTAGCCGCTTGCAGGCCAGCGCCGGACGTCTGCCCGGTGGGTTACAAACCATGTTCAGTAACATGGCGGTAGGTGCCAGCAGCGATACACAACGCCGTGATCTGGAAAACGTGCGCAAACGCATCAGCGTTGAAGTCGGTAGCTTTTGCCGCCAGGCCATCGCCGGGCGTTATCCGCTGGTACGCTCTGCCAGCAGCGAAGTGACGCCGGACGACCTGGCGCGGATGTTCGCTCCCGGAACCGGCCTGATGGACGTTTTCTTTCGCGACAATCTGACCAACAAAGTCGATACCACCCAGTCGAGCTGGCGCTTTATGCCGGGCATTGACGGTAAAACATTGCCGGGCAGCGAAGGCGTACTGGTGCCGTTTCAGCAGGCACAGTCGATTCGCGATGCGTTCTTTGCCAATGGCAGTGCGACCCCCTCGTTTCGTACCACGGTGCGCACGGTGCGGATGGATAACACCATCCTGAACATGACGCTGGATGTTGACGGGCAGATCCTGCGATACAGCCACGGCCCGCAGGCGGTACAAATTGTCAGCTGGCCGGGGCCGGGAGGCACTAACCAGGTACGCATGCAATTGGGTCTGACTAACGGCACGACCACAACACTGGTAACCAATGGCGCATGGGCATTGAACCGCTTTTTTGATAAAGCGCGCGTAAGCCCTGGTAGCAGTAGCCTGAGCCGCCAGGCGACATTCACGGTTGACGGACATCAGGTGACACTGGAATTTGCGCCTAACAGTATCCGCAACCCGTTCCAGCTTCCCCGTTTCGCATGTCCTTGAACTGCAAAGGAACGCTTAATGACTACGACTTCTGCAATTAGCTGGTATGGAAAATTGCCCAGCGCGGGCGACTTTCTGCAACGCCGTTTCCCTGACGCACTGCAACGCCAGTGGTCCCACTGGTTTCAGGTTGGGCTGATGAACTGGCAAAAAGAAGAGCAGCGCGCAAGCGACAGGCAGTTCAGCAATGCGCCTATCTGGAATTTCGTTGTGCCGCCGATGCTCGGTGGGCAGCAAGTACAAATGGGCTGCCTGTTACCGGGGCGCGACAGCGTGGGTCGTCAGTATCCGCTCTGCGCATTAATGGCGATAAACCCGCTGGAGTGGTCACCGCGTCATCTCGCTCAGGCCGGTGACTGGTATCAGCAACTGGGTCGCTCGATGTTACATGCCGTGCGCAACGGCTACTCGCCGGAACAGCTCGATCAGGCGTTACTGGCTATTCCGCCCGTGCAACTGGTGGAACCGGAAGTGCGCTCGGAAATTCTGGATGTGATTGGTTACGAAGGCGATAGCGCATCAACCATTGGCTGGCAACAAGCCGCGGAATGTTTTGATCCGCTGCGCCAAATCAGTTTCTGGTGGACCAACCGCAGCGATGGTTACCCGCTCTACACTCACGTGCACAGCGGTAATTTCACTGGCCAGTTGTTTACGTTGTTGTTTGATCCGGCGGGCGGGGCCAGACCCGGACGTCACGGTCTTTATCCACCCATGTTTGATGAATAAGCAGGTTGCGGATGACTATTGAATCCTTACTCGCTCCGGTCACGCCGGAGCAACCGTGCGGTGAAAACCTGGAGTACGACGCCGATTTTCAGGCTATGGAGCAGGCAAGCCTCGGCAAAGCTGAGCAGCAATTTGGCAGCACGATTATTCCCGCAGAGCCAGCCGACTGGACGCGTGTGGAGAAACTGGCGACGGGTCTGCTTGCGCGCACCAAAGATATTCGCATCATGATGGCGTTGACCCATGCATGGACGCGACGCCGCGGGCTGGAAGGATATGCAGATGGTTTGATGCTGCTGGGCCAGGCGCTGGCGCTCTACTGGGATCAGCTCTGGCCATCGCTGACAGACGGTGGCGAGTTCGACCCGTTTTATCGCATCAACGCACTCGCCGGCTTGAGTGATAAATCATCCCTCACCACAACGTTGCGCCAGGCCGTGTTACTGCGCAGCAACGGCGATGAGCTGAACGTGCGCGATGCGCAGGCGCTGCTCGACGGCAGTAAAACAGAGTGTCCGGGCTATCCCGGCGGACGGGTGCGCCTGATTGATGAACTGACGCGTGGCGGTCAGCCCGGCATTGAGGCTATCGGGCAAATCGAAGGGCGTCTGCAAACCATCCGTACATGGCTGCTGGAACAACTGGGCGAAAGCGGGGTACCGGAAATGGAACAATTACTCAAGACCGTCGGCGTTATCGCTGACGTCAGCCGCGCTTCCCGCAACGAAGCGCCGCCTGAGATCGCCGAACCACCTGAGCAGGCTAATACTGTTTCCCAGCCCGCCAGCGCAGTACCGCTGCCCGCCATGACTGACTGGCGCAGCGCACAGGTAACGACGCGTGCGGACGCACAGTTAATGCTGGAAAAAGTGAAGCAATATTTCACCCAGCATGAACCAAGCCACCCCGCGCCGCTGATGATTGACCGTGTCCAGCGGTTAATCGAACTGGATTTTATGGAGATTATTCGCGATCTGGCACCGGACGGCGTTAATCAGCTGCAAAACATCTTTGGGCGTCAAGACTGACGCAAACCGCGTTATGAAGGCAGGCGCGTTGCCTGTCATCAAACCTTCACCGCGCATATTCGATGGAGAACATCATGGCAATGAGTAACAGTGGTCAGAAATTTATCGCCCGCAACCGCGCCCCACGTGTACAAATTGAGTACGACGTGGAAGTTTACGGCGCGGAACGCAAAATCCAGCTTCCGTTTGTGATGGGCGTAATGGCGGATCTGGTAGGGAAACCGGTGGAGAACTTACCTTCTATTGAGGAGCGTAAATTCCTCGAAATCGACGTGGATAACTTCGACGAGCGCATGAAAGCGCTGAAGCCGCGCGTGGCGTTTAACGTTGACAACACCCTCACCGGCGAAGGCCGTCTGAACGTTGATTTAACGTTTGAGAGCATGGATGACTTCCTGCCGGATGCTGTTGCCCGCAAAGTGGAGCCGTTAAACAAACTGCTGGAAGCGCGGACACAGCTTTCTAACTTGCTGACCTATATGGACGGTAAAAACGGTGCTGAAGAGCTGATTGCCAAGGTGTTACAGGATCCGACGCTGCTGAAATCGCTCAGCCAGTTGCCGAACAGTGACGACAGCGCGCAAGGTAAAGAGGAATAATTCATGAGCAATCCTTCTCAACAACATGAACAGCAGCAGGGCGCGCAGTCCTTCAGCCAGGATGAATTTAGCTCACTGCTGAATAAAGAGTTCCGCCCGAAAACCGATCAGGCGCGTTCAGCGGTCGAAAGCGCAGTGAAAACCCTGGCGCAGCAGGCGCTGGAAAACACCGTCACTTTCTCAAATGATACCTATCGCACCATCCAGAACCTGATTGCCGGTATCGATGAAAAGCTGTCCCAGCAGATCAATCAAATTATTCACCATGAAGAGTTCCAGAAGCTGGAGAGCGCCTGGCGCGGCCTGAGCCATCTGGTGAATAACACCGAAACGGATGAGATGCTGAAAATTCGCTTTATGAGCATCTCCAAGCAGGAACTGGGCCGCAACCTGAAACGCTTTAAGGGCGTCGGTTGGGATCAAAGCCCGCTGTTCAAAAAAATCTACGAAGAAGAGTATGGCCAGTTTGGTGGCGAACCCTTTGGCTGCCTGGTCGGTGACTACTACTTCGACCATAGCCCGCAGGATGTTGAACTGTTAGGTGAAATGGCGCGAATTGGCGCGGCGGCGCACTGTCCGTTTATTACCGGCACCGCACCAAGCGTGATGCAGATGGAATCCTGGCAGGAGCTGGCGAACCCGCGCGACCTGACCAAAATTTTCCAGAACACCGAATATGCTGCATGGCGTTCTCTGCGTGAGTCAGAAGATGCGCGTTACCTGGGGCTGGTCATGCCGCGCTTCCTGTCGCGTCTGCCGTACGGTATACGCACCAATCCGGTCGACAGCTTCGATTTCGAAGAAGAGACCGATGGTGCAAACCACAACAATTACACGTGGGCGAACGCCGCTTATGCGATGGCAACCAACATCAACCGCTCTTTTAAAGAGTACGGCTGGTGCACCTCCATTCGCGGGGTTGAATCCGGCGGTGCGGTGGAAAATCTGCCGTGCCATACCTTCCCGAGCGATGACGGCGGCGTGGACATGAAATGCCCGACCGAGATTGCTATCAGCGATCGTCGTGAAGCGGAACTGGCTAAAAACGGCTTTATGCCGCTGATCCACCGTAAAAACTCAGACTTCGCGGCCTTTATCGGTGCGCAGTCCTTGCAAAAACCGATGGAATACCACGATCCCGATGCGACGGCGAACGCGCGCCTGGCTTCCCGCCTGCCATATCTGTTCGCTTGCTGCCGCTTTGCGCACTACCTGAAGTGCATTGTGCGCGACAAAATCGGTTCCTTTCGCGAGCGCGATGAGATGGAACGCTGGCTCAACGACTGGGTGATGAACTACGTCGACGGCGACCCGGCCAACTCCTCGCAGGAAACCAAAGCGCGTAAACCGCTGGCGGCTGCGGAAGTGCAGGTTCAGGAAATCGAAGATAACCCAGGCTACTACGCAGCGAAGTTCTTCCTGCGCCCGCATTACCAGCTGGAAGGTCTGACCGTTTCTCTGCGCCTGGTTTCTAAACTGCCGTCGCTGAAAACCAAAGAGGCGTAAGCCAGGCAGGCCGTAAATGTGAAGAACTTACGGCCTGGAAACATTTTCGCAAACAGAAGGATATGTGATGAAAATGCGTATAGTTATCGCAGGCAGTCTGTTGGTTTTATCAGCATTAGCGAGTGCTGAGACGACAACTTATCAATATCCCCAGGCAAATCCGTTACCAGAGGATTCAACAACAAATTTACTTCGCGATCCTGCATTATTGAATGGTTTTGACGTCAATATGAGCGCACAACGTTTTGCTGATGCCTGGTTTTCGAAAACTAACGAGCGCGAACGTATTAAAGCGGATATGTACTTGTTGGGGGTACTTGATACGACAGAAGGGACGATCTGGTGTGGCTATAACCGACTCCTGCCATCGTCAATACATGAAAATCTTTACTCATATTTTGAAAATCTCGGTACAGAAAAAGGCAAACAACGCGCATCAAAAACAATCACTGATGCCATGTCTGAATTGATGCCGTGCAAAAAGGAAAACAAAAAATGAGGCCGTTATATGAACAGCTTAAACGTCATCATCACTCTTCCTT
Source organism: Kosakonia sp. H02 (assembly GCA_030704225.1). NCBI lineage: Bacteria > Pseudomonadati > Pseudomonadota > Gammaproteobacteria > Enterobacterales > Enterobacteriaceae > Kosakonia > Kosakonia styphnolobii. Next base: position 3,314,050 of record CP131915.1, on the reverse strand, counting down.
AAAATATCGCCCCGGCTTTCTTTCACCTGAAGAGCTATTTAAAGAAATTGGTTATGACTACAAAAGATTGAAAGCTGATAACCCCGATTTCGAAAATACGTGTGCTGTGCGGATGAGTATGGCGTTATTGAAAAACAATATCGATTTTATCGGGCGCATGACCATTAAAGAAGGACCCTTTAAAGGCAAAAAAATAGAACCGGGCGCTAAGCTTATGGCGGACCAACTCTATAGAGAGAATGTGTTCGGAAAGGCTGAAATTTATACCGATATACGCGAAGCGGGACGGAAATTGCGTAATCGGAAGGGGGTTGTATATTTCCACAGGATTGCTGGTTACGGTGGCGGTCATATCGACTTGCTTGAACCTGTAGGCGACAACATGATGGACTGTAACAGTGGATGTCACACGAATTGCAAAGAGATTTGGTTCTGGGAATTGAATTAACGCATTAAAAACCGAATTGTTAGTCCAATAAATTTTTCTCCCATGACGGGGGAATATGGATTTCTGAAGAGACATATGTCTGTTCGGAAAGAAAAGAGGCAGAGGTAAAATATGGACGGTTTTATTCGGCCCCATGCTTACCCGTTTGCCATATAAGCGCTTTTTCGAAAGCAATATTTATCATTAACGAAGAGTAAATATTATGGCTATTGATATGTTTCTGAAGGTCGATGGAGTTACGGGTGAATCTAAAGACTCTAACCACACCGGCTGGACTGATATCACATCTTTTTCCTGGGGGGCTTCACAACCCGGAAACATGAGTGTTGGCGGTGGCGGCGGTGCCGGTAAAGTCAATTTCAACGACCTGCATGTTAACGCACTCATTGACAAATCCACGACGGCTATCCTGAAGCACTGCTCCAGCGGCAAGCATCTGACCAAAGTTGAACTGTCTGTCTGCAAAGCGGGCGGTCAGCAGGTTGAATATGCGCGCATCACACTGGAAGACGTGCTGGTGACCTCAGTTCAGTACACCGGTGCTGACAACGGCGACACCGTGGGCGTAACTTACGCATTCCAGGCAGCGAAAGTGAAACAGCAGTACTGGGAGCAGTCCTCTTCCGGCGGTAAAGGTGCTGAAACCAGCGCTGGCTGGAACATCAAAGAGAACAAAGAAGCGTAAGTATGACGAGCGATCCCGTAAGGGATCGCTAATACCTTGCGAAACCGGTTCGCCAGAATCTGTATACTGCCTTTCACCGCACCGGGATCTGAAATTGAGTGAAAGTACCCGCGCAGTTAAACGCAGCCGCTTTAGCGAAAACGGCACCGTTTGAGTGCACATAACTCCAGCAGGAATATGCGATGCGATTCACTATTATCACCACTAAACCCGGTCATCAGCCGCCGCAAAGCCGCTGCGACTTTTATCCCCCGGGCGGTACTATTGGCCGTGGCACTGATAACAATCTGGTGCTGCCGGACAACGACCGCTCTATCTCTCGTCTGCAAGCCATTGTCCATATTGCTGGCAATGGCGAATGCCGCGTCACCAACCGTGGTAATGTCACTCGCGTCGTGCTGAACGATATCCCACTGGAACGCGGGCGTCAGGTAGAACTGCAAGACGGGGATATCCTCGGCATTGACGAATACCGCATCGAAGTGACCGACCTCATCCAGGATACGCAACCGGTAAGCCGCATGGCGGAAGAGATGTATCCGAAGCCAGCACAAGCCCCGGCGGCGAAACCTGCGCCAGCCCCGGCCGCTAAACCACAAAACACGCCTCCCGCCGCGTCGGAAAACGCGCCTGCGTCCGTCCCTACAGAAATCTGGGACAGCCTGATGCAGGAGTTTTCGATTTCCGACAGCATCTCCAGCAGCCGCGCGAAGCCGGGTGAGTCACAGAACCTCAATCCGTTTGCGGCACCGAAAGAGCCGGAACGTAACCCGGAAGATCCGCTCTCATTGCTGAATAACAATGAGCCGTTGGTCACGCCAAAATCTCTCGCCTCAGATCAATTGTTCAATGACGAACAGTTGTTCAAAAACGACAGCATCTTTAATGACGCCACGCCATCGGCGCTGGTGCCGCCGATTGAATCTGCATCCAAACAGCAAACGCCAGAAACGGATGAACTCGATCCGCTGGCACTGTTTGGTGGCAGCGGCAGCGCGCCGCAAGCGCGTAGCGACGATCCCCTCGGCCTGCTCAGCGGAGCCGTACCGCTGGCCCATGCCGATGATATTGCACCGAGCAAAAACAAAGAACCCGCACCGCAGCCGATTATCACCGATCTGCATGCCGCAGAGCCGCCTGCGCAGTCACAGCCCATCATCACCGAGCTGGATGCACAAGCGTTGAGCGGCACGCCACTGTTTACTGACGAAGAATCTATCGCTGCGCCGCAAGAGGTGCAGGATTACGCCGGTATTACGTTGCCCACGCCGCAGGCGGTGCAGCGTAGCGCGGCGCAAACGCCGAAAGGCCGTCTGCGTATCGATCCGGTACAAAGCCCAGGCGCGAAATCGGCTCCCTCAACCAGTACCGGCGACAGCGGTGATGTGCTGAAAGGCGAATTGCTGGATGCCTTGCTTGAAGGGATGGGCCTTGGCGATATGCAACCCGTGCCGCAGTTCGATAAAGAAAACATGCGCCAGTTCGGCCAGATGTTAAGCATGTTCTCTCAGGGCACTGTCGCGCTTTTGTCGTCGCGTTCTATTTTGAAACGCGGTGTAAAAGCAGAAATGACCATGGTGCTGGACGATGCCAACAACCCGTTTAAGCTGCTGCCTTCTGGTAAATCGGTGCTGATGCAAATGTTCGGTAGCCGCATGCCGGGCTTTATGCCGCCGAAAAAATCCGTTCGCGATGCGCTGATCGATTTACAGGCGCATCAGTTAGGGATGATTTCCGGTATTCGCGCCATTATCGCCGCGATGCTGCAATCCTTTAACCCGGAACAGCTGGAAGAGGATGCCAAACGTGACGGGGCAACTTCACGGCTTGGCGTACTTTCAAACCGTAAAGCCGCAATGTGGGATTACTTTGTGCGCACCTATGCGCAAACCGCCGGTGAGATTGACGATGACTTCCACACCCTGTTCGGCGAAGCGTTTCTTCACGCTTATGACATGGAAGTTAACCAGTACAAAGACTCACAAAGCGGATCGGAAGAATGAATATCAGCACCGCCTCAATATCACGACAAGGCGAGCGTGCCAGTAATCAGGATCAGACCGGGGAAACCATCGGCGAGCGTGCCGCCTGCTTTGTGGTCTGCGACGGGATAGCCGGATTACCCGGCGGCGACGTGGCCGCAGAGCTGGCGCGAAATGCGATTATCACCGGGTTTGACGGCGACGCGCACCTCAATGCTCAGTACATTCGTCAATATGTGAACGGCGCGAATCACGCGATTCGCAAAGAGCAAAAAGCGGTGCAGGATTATCACCGCATGGGCACGACCATGGTCAGCCTGTTCATTGACCGTGATTACAAGCTCGCCTACTGGGCCCATGCCGGAGACAGTCGCCTCTATCTCTTTCGCCGCGGCTGGCTGTACCATGTCACCACCGATCACAGCCTCGTCCAGCAGATGAAAGATGCCGGGCATCAGGTTGAAGGCATCAACGGTAACCTGCTTTATTTCGCGCTTGGCCTGGGGGAAGATGAACGCGAGCCCAGCTATAGCGACGTAGTACCGATTGAAGATGGTGACGCCTTTTTGTTATGTACTGATGGTTTCTGGCACGGCGTCAGCGAAGAACAGATGCAACAGTCGCTACATATGGTGAATACGCCGGAAGAGTGGCTGACCTTAATGAATCAAATCTTGCTGAAAAACGGTGCCGGGCAACAAACCCAGCAGGATAACTACAGCGCCGTAGCGGTGTGGATGGGTACGCCTCAGGAGACCACGCTTTTGCATACGCTCTCTGAAGCCGCTCAGTTTTTCCCTCTTCGTGATTGATACAGCTTACAAGGACTTTTATGAAACTTTGGCTACCGGGTTTGGCCCTGCTTGCGTTATGTGGCAGCGCGCAGGCTGAAAACTACCGCATCGTGCAATCGCCTTCGCAAAAACTGGATGTCTGGATCGATAACATCGCGGATAACACCCCCAAAAGCTGGTGCGCAAAAACGCTGCCGCTGCGCATTGTCGCAGGGGGTGACAAAAAGCCATCAGTACTGAACAACTTCTTACCGCGTCTTGGCGCATTGCTGGAAAACCAGTGCGGCACGTTGACGCAGGTTCACTGGAAAATGACCGATCCGCAGGGTACAACCCTTGCAGCAGGGACGGCAGATAAAGCCAAAGACTGGCAGCCCGTAGTGACCTCCACCGGTGCGACCACCGCTCAATCGACGGCGAACACGCAGCCTGTTGGTCGCGCAGAAGATCTCTCCCCACCGGCCAACCGTGCGCCGTGGCAAGAATTTACGCTGCAAGATGGCTGTCATCTGCGCACCTTCTGGCAGGGCGATGCCAGTGCACCGGCACTGTTTATCCCCGCGAAAGAAGATGGCAAATGTGAAAAAGGCGGCTGGCTGAACGGGCGCAGCGATGTCACCCAGGTGAGCAACGGGGCAGAAAAGAAAATCACCATGACTTTTGTTCACGGTTTCCCCGTCAGCGGCCTGAGTGACAAAGTGGACGCCGACCGTCTGCTGATCACCACCGTCAATAACGAACGTATGGTGGTCAGTGAAGGTAGCCTGGCACAAAGCTGGATGATCCTGCCCTACGTCAACAGCCTGAATGGCTGGCAAGCTAACGGCACCGTAGCCGTCGAAGTTTCGCGTGAAGTCGCCAGTGATGAAACACGTTTACAGGCGCGCCTTGATGAAGTGCGTAAAGCCTGGACGCCGTGGTTTGAGCCGGGCACCCGCCTGACGATTCTGCTTATTGATTCGCTGCATCCGCAGTTGCGCGATCCCACGGTCGGGACGTACAGAACCATCAACTAAGGAGCGGCAATGAACACATTGTTTCAGCAACTGGCAGGCGAGTCGTTGCAGGAAAGCCTGGCGCAGCTTGAAAGCCGCATCCGCACCCAACCGGGTGATGCCGATCTGCGGGCGGCTTTCGCCCAGCTCTTATGTCTTGACGGCAACTGGGCGCGTGCGCTGGCTCAGCTTAAAAGCTGGCAAGCCCTGAAACCACAAGCGCAGCCAACCGTCACTTTGCTTGAGCAGGCTATCGAAGGTGAACGTCAACGTGCCGAGGTCATGGCAGGGCGCGCACGTCCTGTCGCGCCGGATGAACAATGGCCGTGGCTGGCCGCCATGGTCAGTGCGCTGGATCCGCAATCTGCCGATGCGGGCGCACAGCGTGACGCGGCGCTGGAACTGGCCGATGCCAATCCGGGCCAGCTCACCACGCAGGATGGTCAGACAGTGGCCTTCGACTGGCTGATGGATGGCGATTGCCGTTTTGGGCCGGTTTGCGAAGCCATTGTCAACGGGCGCTATTTCTGGTTGCCATTCAGTGCCATCGATGCAATGCAGTTTCAACCTCCGGCCAGCGTGACCGACCTCGTATGGCGACATACGTTGGTGCGCCTGCGCGACGGCAGCGAGCAAGTGTGCCAGATCCCGGCGCGCTATCCCCTTGATGTGCATACTGAGGACCGCTTTAAACTCTGTCGCGTGACTGAATGGCAACAGCTGGCGGGCGACGCGCCGCATTATCAGGGGCAGGGACAAAAAGTGTGGCTCAACGACAGCGCTGAATATTCGCTACTCGATCTGGCGACGCTCAGTTTTAATGCGGAAGCCGCGCATGAGTAACCCGGCACAAAATGAAGACAGCGACCTGCTGCGTAGCGGCTGGCGCGCGCGGCGGGGGAAAGATACCGTTGGCGCGCGCGATAAAATGCAGCCGTCGTTGCTCGATCGCCTGACCGATGACGCGCCGGATAAAGTCAAAGAGCCAACAAACAGTAACCTGGTTTCACACTCGGCGCTGCGCCGCCATGTTTTGCGCGATCTGCAATGGTTGTTTAATACCATCAACAACGAAGCTCAGCAGGATCTTTCGGGGTTCGATCAGGTGCGCCGCTCGGTGGTGAACTTTGGCGTTTCACCGCTGGCGGGCAAACGCATGTCCGATATTGAATGGCACGACATTCAACGTAAGCTCACCGACGCGATTTTGCACTTTGAACCGCGCATTCTGCCGCAGGGATTGCAGGTGCGCTGCATTTCGGATACGCAATCGCTGGATCTGCACAACGTCTTGTCAATTGAAATCAAAGGCCGCCTGTGGTGCGTGCCGTATCCGCTGGAGTTCCTGTTTCGCACCGATGTCGATCTGGAAAACGGGCATTTCGAGCTGAAAGACGCGGGGTAACAATGGACAGCAGATTACTGGAATACTACAACCGCGAACTGGCCTGGCTGCGTGAAATGGGCCAGGAGTTTGCCGGACGTTATCCCAAAGTGGCCGGGCGTCTGGGCATGCGCGGTATGGATGTCTCAGACCCCTATGTCGAACGCCTGATGGAAGGCTTCGCCTTTCTGACATCGCGCGTACAGTTAAAAATGGACGCCGAGTTTCCGCGTTTTTCTCAGCGTTTGCTGGAGATGGTCGCGCCCAACTACCTGGCGCCAACGCCGTCCATGGCGATTGCCGAACTGCAACCGGACAGCGCCAAAGGCGATCTCAGCAACGGTTTTGTGGTACCGCGCGGCACCATGATGGACAGCCAGGTGATGAAAAAGAACGGCGTCACTTGTAGCTACACCACCGCGCACGATGTCACGCTACTGCCACTGAAAATTAGCCAGGTTGAGCTGGGCGGCGTGCCCGCCGATTTACCGCTGGCGCAGGTGGGGTTAAGCCAGCGCGGTGCCCAGAGCGCACTGCGTATTCGGCTAAGCTGCGACGGCCCGGTCAATCTCAGTCATCTTGATTTTGACCGTCTGGATCTGTTCCTGAGCGGCCCGGATATGCAGGCGCTGAAACTGCTTGAACTGTTAATGGGGCATCAGGTCGGGATCCTGTGTCAGGCGAACGGTCACCACTCCCCGGTGCATGTACTGGCGGATGATGCGCTGCGCCAGGAAGGTTTCGGTGCCGACCAGGCGCTGCTGCCCGATGATCTGCGCAACTTCGATGGTTACCGTCTGTTGCAGGAGTATTTCGCGTTCCCGTCGCGTTTTCTGTTTATCAGCCTGCACGGGCTGCGCACGATGCTTGCCAACAGCGGCGAAGTGAAATCCTTCGATATCATCATCCTGCTGGATAAAGCCGATGCGCAACTGGAGCGGGTGGTGGATAAAAATCATCTGGCGCTGCACTGCACGCCGGTGATTAACCTGTTCCCGAAAGTGGCCGAGCGGCAGAAGCTGAGCGATAGCCTGCATGAATACCATCTGGTGGTCGATAACATCCGCCCGCTTGATTACGAGATTTACTCCGTTACCAAAATCCACGCCAGCGTTGATGGTCAGCGCGACGAACAGACATTTCGTCCCTTCTGGAGTAGCTGGAGCCAGGACGACGGCAACTATGGCGCTTACTTCTCGGTGCGCCGTGAACAGCGCGCGCTTTCTGAACATGCGCAGCGTTACGGCACCCGCACGGGGTATATCGGTTCGGAAGTCTTTGCCTCGCTGGTCGATGAGCAGCATGCGCCCTGGCGGGAAGATTTACGCTATATCACCGCCGAAGTGCTGTGTACCAGCCGTGATTTACCGCTGATGCTGCAACAGGATCTCGGCCAGTTTGTGCTGCCGGATTCTCTGCCGGTGAAATCCCTGCAATTACGCAAAGGCCCGACACCGCCGCGCCCGGCGCTGGCGGAAGGGCTAAGCACCTGGCGCTTAATCAGCCAGTTGCAGATGAACTACCTCAGCCTGATGGACGGGGAAAATGGCGAAGGCGCGGCGGCGCTGCGCCAGTTACTCGGGCTGTATACCCGGCTGGCAGAAGCGCCCGTTGCCCGCCAGATTGAAGGCGTTCGCCAGTGCGTGCTCGAGCCCGTGCACCGCCGCGTACCGGAACCGGGCCCCATCGTGTTCGCCCGCGGAACCGGCATCACGCTGACAATAGATGAGCAGGCCTTCTCCGGCTTTAGCCCGTGGCTGTTTGGTAGCGTGCTGGAGCGCGTTTTTGCCCGGCTGGTGGGCATGAACAGCTTTACGGAGTTCACGCTGAAAAGCCAACAGCGCGGCGAAATTGGTTACTGGCCACCGCGCATGGGTAAGAGGGCGCTGATATGACCGATACGCCCGCCCGCGCACCGACGATTATTCGCGTTAACGGGTTAGCGGATGCCTTCTGGCAAAACGTGATGGCCACGCCCTGGCGTTATGATTTGTTTACCCTGCTACGTCGCGTAGATGCCCAGGGCGGTGAACGTTATCCGCTGGGGCGCGCACCGTTACCGCGTTTTGAATCACTGCGTATCGGCCAGAAGCCGTCGCTGGGGTTTGCCCCTTCGACGCTGGCCGGGGTACGCAAGCGTGAAAATTCATCCCTGCATGATGTGTCGATCCTCAGCTTTGGCCTGTTTGGCCCTAACGGTCCACTGCCGATCCACCTGACGGAATACGCCAGCGAGCGTATCGATCACCATCAGGACGATAGCCTGAGCGCGTTCGCGGATCTGTTCCATCACAGGCTGTCGCTGCTTTTTTACCGCGCATGGGCGGATGCGCAACCTACCGTGTCCCTCGACAGACCCGATAATAAACGGTTCGAACAGTACATCGCTTCGCTGATTGGCATGGGGCAGCCGGGGCAACTGGAAAAAGGCAGCCTCAGCCCGCATTCACGCTTTGCGCTGGCGGGGCACTTAACCCGCAATGGTCGAGATCCGGAAGGGCTGGAGAAGATCCTGCGCAGTTACTTCAACGTGCCGGTGAAAATCGTGCAAAACGTCCCGCAGTGGATGCCGCTTAGCCAACGCGAGCGCGCCCGTCTGCAAGGCGGCCGCCATGCGCCACGTCTTGGTCAGTCGGCCTTTCTTGGCGAGGCGGTACGCGATGTTAGCCATAAGTTTCGCATCGAAATTGGCCCGTTGGCTGCCGACGCCTACCGACGCTTTATGCCTGGGGAAAAATATGTCACCGCGCTACGCGACTGGGTACGCCAGTATCTGGGCATCGAATACCAGTGGGCGGTACGGGTGATTTTGCGCAGCGAAGATGTCGCTGGCACCGCGCTGGGCGGTGACAGCCGCCTGGGGTATAGCGCCTGGCTTGGCACGCAGCCGCGACCAGAAGCGCGTGGAGATTTGGTATTTAGCCCGGAGGGTTAATCCTTCCTGTTTTTAATCTGACGTACAACTAACGGAAGAATCCATGTCAGAAATCAGCCGCGCCGTACTGTTCGGCAAACTCGACACACTCTTATTCACCTCGCTGGAAAGCGCCACCGCATTCTGCAAATTGCGCGGCAACCCTTATGTGGAGCTGGTTCACTGGCTGCATCAGTTGATGCAACAGACGGACGGCGACCTGCAACAGGTTATCCGCCACTTTTCTCTTGATGAAGAGGCGTTGACCCGCGATATCGTTGCGGCGCTGGATAAACTGCCGCGCGGCGCAAGCTCGGTGTCCGATCTGTCGGAACACATTGATACCGCCGTCGAGCGCGCATGGGTTTACGGTTCGCTGAAATTTGGCGTTACCCGCATTCGTGGCGGGCATCTGCTAGCCGGGATCCTGAAAACCTGGAGCCTGGCTAACGTGCTGAAAGGCATCTCGCCGCAGTTTGACCGGGTCAGTGCTGACGCGCTGCTGGATGGTTTCGACCCTATTTTTGCCAACAGCAAAGAGACACAGCAGGCGACCGTTGCCCTCAATGATGACGCAGGCATCGCAGTGCCGACACAGCAGGGGACGCTGGCACAATACGGCCAGGATCTGACTGCCCGGGCGCGCGACGGCAAAATCGACCCGGTAGTCGGGCGCGACGAAGAGATCCGCCAGATGGTCGATATCCTGATGCGTCGTCGCCAGAACAACCCTCTGTTAACCGGTGAAGCGGGCGTCGGGAAAACCGCTGTCGTTGAAGGGCTGGCGCTGCGCATTGCCGCAGGCGATGTGCCGGAACCGTTAGTCGGTGTGCAATTGTGGTTGCTGGATATCGGTATGCTTCAGGCGGGCGCGGGCATGAAAGGGGAGTTCGAAGCGCGTCTGCAATCGCTGATTAACGAAGTGCAGTCCAGCCCAACACCGATCATTTTGTTTATCGATGAAATCCACACGCTGATTGGCGCAGGCGGGCAACAGGGCACAGGCGACGCCGCAAATCTGTTGAAACCCGCGCTGGCACGTGGGCAGTTGCGCACCATCGGCGCAACAACCTGGGCGGAATACAAAAAATACATTGAGAAAGATCCGGCGCTAACCCGTCGTTTCCAGACAGTACAAGTGGCGGAGCCAGATGAAGAAAAAGCGGTGCTGATGCTACGCAGCACCGTCTCCGCGCTGGAAAAACATCACCGTGTGCTGCTGCTGGATGAAGCCGTTGTTGCTGCGGTAAAACTCTCACATCGCTATATCCCGGCGCGTCAGTTGCCGGACAAAGCCGTCGCGCTGCTCGATACCGCCTGCGCGCGCGTTGCTGTCAGCCAGAGTTCACCGCCCCCGCAACTGGAAGATTGCCAGCACCGTATCGCTGCGCTGGATGTGGAAATCGAAATTGCTAACCGCGAAGCGAAAGTGGCCGTTGGTGATAGCGAGCGCGTTGTGAAATTGCAGGCTGAGCTGGAAAAACTCGGCGCACAGCGTGATGAACTCACCCGGCGCTGGGAGCAGGAGCAAGCGCTGGTGGATAGCATTATCGCGCTGCGCGCGCAGTTGCATACTGCACCGGATGAGGCGCTGGCGGATTTACGCGAAACACTGACTCAGCAGCAAGCGGCGCTGCGCACCTTGCAGGGTGACGCGCCGTTGCTGTTTACCTCGGTGGAGGTCAATGTAGTCGCTGCCGTGGTTTCCGACTGGACCGGTATTCCGCTGGGTCGGATGGTGAAAAACGAAATTGACGCAGTGCTGAAACTGGCCGATACCCTCAATGAACGCGTTATCGGCCAGCGCCATGGCCTTGAATTAATTGCCAAACGCGTTCGTACCTCACGCGCGCGGCTTGACGACCCGAACAAACCGGTCGGTGTTTTTATGCTTTGCGGCCCGTCCGGCGTGGGTAAAACCGAAACCGCGCTGGCGCTGGCGGAATCACTGTACGGCGGCGAGCAGAACATCATCACCATCAATATGAGTGAATTCCAGGAAGCGCATACCGTCTCAACGCTGAAAGGTGCGCCTCCAGGCTATGTCGGTTATGGCGAAGGTGGCGTGTTAACCGAAGCGGTGCGCCGTCGCCCTTACAGCGTGGTGCTGCTGGATGAAATCGAAAAGGCGCACCCGGATGTGCATGAAATCTTCTTCCAGGTATTCGATAAAGGCTGGATGGAAGATGGCGAAGGTCGTCATATCGATTTTCGTAATACCATCATTATCTTGACGTCTAACGTGGGCACCGATCTGATCACCGGCATGTGCGCCGACCCGGCGTTGATGCCGGAACCGGATGCGCTTCGCGATGCGTTGCGCCCGCCGCTGTTGCAGGTTTTCCCGCCAGCGTTGCTGGGACGATTGCTGGTGGTGCCTTACTATCCGCTCAGCGATGAAATGCTGGCGATGATCGTGCGCTTGCAGCTTAAACGCATTCAGCGTCGCCTTGAAGAAAACCACGGTATTGTGTCAGACGTGGATGACAGCGTGGTCGAGCAAATTGTTGCCCGCTGTACGGAAGTTGAATCAGGCGGCCGTATGGTGGACGCCATCCTTACCAACACTCTGCTGCCGCTGATGAGCCAGCTATTACTCGACGCCAGTGCGCGCGACGAGCATTATAAACGCTTACGTGTCACGTTTGAGCAGGGTGAGTTTCACTGTCAGTTTGCGGCGTAACGCCATTATCAAGAGAGTTTTCCAATATGACGGATCACGATAACAACCGGAGTGTACCGAACGCGCTGCCACCGGGATATCGCTTCAACGAGTTCGAAATCAAAGAAGTGATCGGTGGTGGGGGTTTTGGCATCGTCTATCGCGCCTGGGATCACCAGCTTGAGCGAACCATCGCGATTAAAGAGTTTATGCCCTCTTCGCTGGCAGTCCGTAACGACGACATGACGCTGGTGCTGCGCAGCGAGCGGTTCAGCAAAGCGTTTACCGCCGGGCTGAACAGTTTTATCCAGGAAGCCCGTTTACTGGCCCGCTTTAACCACCCGAACCTGCTGCATGTGCTGCGTTTCTGGGTGCAGAATGACACCGCCTATATGGGAACGGTGTTTTACAGCGGAACAACGCTTTCCCGCCTGCGCGAAAAGAACCCGGCGCTGATTAATGAAGCCTGGATCCGCCGCATGTTGCCGATGCTGCTCGGGGCTATCAAAACCATTCACGATGAAGGTTATCTGCACCGTGACATTTCGCTGGATAACATCCAAATCCAGGAAAATGGCCTGCCGGTGCTACTCGATTTCGGCTCTGCGCGCCGCAGTATTGGTTCGGTGTCTGATGAAACCGAAACCATGCTGCGCCCGGGCTATGCACCGATCGAACAATACACCGATGACAATGAAAGCGAGCAGGGGCCGTGGACCGATATCTACGCCCTTGGCGCTGTGCTGCATACCTTAATTATCGGTTCGCCGCCGCCGGTGAGCGTGGTGCGCAGTATTCAGGACACTTATGTGCCGCTGACGCAACGCGGTCTGCCGGGTTACTCCCTGTCGCTGTTGCAAGCGGTGGATCGCGCCCTGGCGCTGAAAATGGAAGACCGCCCGCAAACCGTGGATGAATTCGCTGCGCTTATCGAGATGCCGGTGGCGGGAATTGATGATGTGCTGAGCGTTAAACAGCCAGGCACCATGCTGGTTCCGGTGGAAGACACCCCGGAAAAAGCGGAAGTGGCAGGCTGGCAACGTTACAAAATGCCAGGCCTGGTCGCGGCTGGCGTGCTGGTGGGGCTGATTGCTGGCGGCCTGTTGTTCAGCGGCGGTTCTGCGCCGGAGAACGCGGCAACCCAAACCGCCAGCAATACTGATGTGCAGCAGAACACGGCTCCTGCCGATCCGCCGCGCCAGTCTGCTCCGGCTGAACAGCCTGCAACGCCACCTGCGCAAACGGCGAACCAGAATGCGGCGCCCGCCGCCGCTCAAGCGCCGGTAGCACAACTCTTTATCCGCATGAATGACGGTGAAAAACTGACCCTTAATGGTGAAAGCCAGTCAGTTTCACCTGCCACCAGCGGTTTTGCATCGCTGAAAGTGCAACCAGGTCGCTATGAACTGGTGCTACGGGGTAACGGCCAGACCCGCCGCCAGACGGTGACTATCGCCAGCCCTGGCACCTGGCTTATTAATCCACAACCGCAATAGTCATTGTTCCGCCCGGGCTTCCACGCCCGGCAACGCGCGGAGAGGTCTTCCTCTTTCCGCGCGTATCTTTTTCACATTGCTGCATGGAGCAATGGCTTCTTTTTCAATAACGACGTTAGTCTCGCCCGACATACTAAAAAGACAGAACTATGAATTTATTAACACACAGTAATAACGGTGGCAGTGAATTTACGTTTGTCGTGTCTCGCGCCAGTGCACAAGCCGATGATAAAGTCCACACGGTCGCCGCCAGAAAAATACGTGAACTGGAGATGACATTAACCGACTTTCACCTTGAATCTTCACAAATGCTGGAAGTGGACGGTAATCCCGCCGTTGAGCTGTTTTATCAATTCAAAAACGATAATCATGTCATCTATCAGCGCCAGACCATCATTTTGCTGGCGGATCCCGCTTCAGGAAAAAAAATGGTCAGCTATATTGGCACCTGCCCGGGGGAATTCAGTGAGGCTTATCAAAAGCAGTATCAGGAAATTATCCAGAGCCTGAAGTTTCATCGCGCCAAATAATGGACAGACACGCTAAAAGGATTGAATCATGCAGGACAGGATCACAGTCACCTTGCCGGTAGACGGCCTGCTTTTCTGGAAACTCTCCGGGCGCGAGGCGCTGTCGGAGGCGTTCACGCTGTCGCTGACAGTGCTCGGCACGGATGCGCGCACTGACCGCAGCAGACTGCTGGGCCAGCCGGTGACGAAAAGCCTCATGCGAAAGCATGGGGCTTTTTTGCTGTTGTCTTTCTGCACCGTTTCATTTACTTCTCCTGCTAAGCTAAATTGTGATGCTCATCACTAATGCATGATAACAAATATGTAACATTTGTATCTTTGCACAGTGGTGAGCATGGATGTTCACTATCAAAAAGCAATCCTTAGCGCTGGCAGGAGTAACATTCGAATGGCTGAAAGCAGTATGACATCCCGGGAATCGCTCACCAGTAGTGATACCCGCCGCAGAGTATGGGCGATCATCGGTGCCTCATCAGGTAACCTTGTGGAATGGTTTGATTTTTATGTTTATTCCTTTTGCTCTCTCTATTTTGCTCACATCTTTTTCCCGGCAGGTAACACCACCACGCAGTTACTACAAACCGCAGGCGTATTTGCCGCAGGGTTTCTGATGCGGCCAATCGGCGGCTGGTTATTTGGTCGCATTGCAGACCGCCACGGGCGCAAAACATCCATGCTGATTTCGGTATGTATGATGTGCCTGGGATCGCTGGTCATTGCTTGTTTACCCGGTTATGAAAGCATTGGGACCTTGGCTCCCGCCTTATTATTGCTGGCGCGTCTGTTCCAGGGGCTTTCCGTCGGTGGCGAATATGGAACCAGCGCAACTTATATGAGTGAAGTCGCGGTAGAAGGGCGTAAAGGATTTTATGCCTCATTTCAGTACGTCACGCTGATTGGCGGGCAATTACTGGCGCTACTGGTCGTGGTTATTTTGCAACAAATCCTTGAGGATGAAGCACTTCGTGCCTGGGGCTGGCGTATTCCTTTTGCCATCGGCGCGGCACTAGCGATTGTTGCGCTTTGGCTCCGCCGCCAGTTGGATGAAACCTCACAGCAAGAAGTTCGCGCATTGAAAGAAGCCGGCTCGATGAAAGGGTTATGGCGCAACCGCAAAGCCTTTTTGATGGTGCTTGGCTTTACTGCCGGTGGTTCGCTGACGTTCTATACCTTCACTACTTATATGCAAAAGTACCTGGTTAATACTGCGGGTATGCATGCGAATGTCGCGAGCATCATTATGACGGTAGCGCTGTTTGTGTTTATGCTGATCCAACCTTTTATCGGCGCGCTGTCAGATCGTATTGGCCGCCGAACGTCTATGTTGCTTTTTGGCGGTCTCGCAACAGTCTGTACCGTTCCGATCCTGAGTGCATTACACAGTGTGACATCACCTTACGCGGCTTTTGCTCTGGTAATGATGGCACTGATTATCACCAGTTTTTATACCTCGATCAGTGGGATCCTGAAAGCTGAGATGTTCCCGGCTCAGGTACGTGCTTTAGGCGTTGGTTTATCCTATGCCGTAGCAAATGCTGTATTTGGTGGCTCCGCGGAATATGTCGCGCTGTCGCTGAAATCAGTCGGTTTCGAAACTGCGTTCTTCTGGTATGTCACCGTAATGGGGGCCTTAGCGTTTCTGGTTTCACTGATGCTGCATCGCAAAGGCAAAGGTATTCGACTTTAGTGTTCAGCCAGTTGCCACACGGCATAGCCCGTTGTGGCACCGGCAACATCCCACGCAAAATCTTTCCAGCTCCAGCCGCTTCCCGATGGGCGGCTGTCCCATAGCTCTTTTGATGCACCCAGGCTTAAAGAGAACATTACCCCTATTACTGCGCTGCGATCGCGGCTAATTCTCTGATGCTGTGCGTACTCATTACCGGCTGCGGAGAGCATCGCTGAACCGAGAAAATGTTGCGCTTTATCCTGGCCGCTCCAGTTGTCATTTGCCATATGGCTACAGCCTGTCAACAGCAGTGCACTTAACAGTGGGGCATATTTCATGCAGGGAAACCTGAAAAAAAGCCCCGTCGCAGTGACAGGGCTCTGTTTTAAAGAATGCGGC
Organism: Kosakonia sp. H02; assembly: GCA_030704225.1. NCBI lineage: Bacteria > Pseudomonadati > Pseudomonadota > Gammaproteobacteria > Enterobacterales > Enterobacteriaceae > Kosakonia > Kosakonia styphnolobii. Next base: position 3,298,092 of record CP131915.1, on the reverse strand, counting down.
TAATCAGCTTGTCGATGCGGATACGGCGCAACCGCCGAATCAGTTTACGCACTTTCACCGGATATTCGGCAATGCTTTGCAAATCTCGATAGTGATTGACCACGGTGGTATGGGTGCGGATGAGTTCCAGCTCTTTATCACGCTGCGCCGCCAGCTCCTGTTTTGGATCATGGATCAACACAGCGTTTTCCAGATCCAGACGCCAGGCGCGCGGGTTGAGGTTATTCCCCGTCAACAACATCCACTCATCGTCCACCCACATTCCTTTCAGGTGATAGCTATTGTCGTCATCTTTCCATAGACGAACGACTAACTGGTCGGTATTCACATAATATTGCAGGCGGCTTAAGAAGCGGCGCAGGTTAATCTCATAAAGATAGGGCAATGCACCGATAATTTTAAACGGCTGATCTTCCGGGATAAAAAAGTCATTCGCTGTTTTATCGCCAACGATAATCTCCACTTTTTTACCTTCGCGCAGAAGCTGAATAATATTGCGCACCAGCACCGCAGGCAGGTTGAAGTACGGCGTACAAATGGTCAATTTGTGTTCCGCACAGGGCATAAGATGGAAAATCGTTTTATTCAATAGGCTGGATTTCCCCAGCCCGACCAGCGGCGTGACCGCCAGTTCATCGTTACCCGCATCGCCCTGGAAATGGAACGTGGCATCCCGCAATTCCTGGCGGAGCTGGCGAATATCGTTTTTGATTTCCGGGCTTTTCGGCCGCTGAGGATCGTCCAGGCGGTTCACACCGCGCCCCTGAATCAGGTTCTTCTCGACCCAATTACGCATGACATCGGCCATTTGCGGATTGCGGATCAACTGATAGCGGTCATAACGGTATTTATCATGCTGATGCAGGTAAACATCATTAAGGCTCGCGCCGCTGTAAAGCACGCTGTCATCAATAATGAAACCTTTGAAATGCAGGACGCCGAGTGCTTCGCGCGTATTGACCGGCACGCCATAAACAGGTACCTCAACGCCAGGGTTTTCCTGGGCAAGGCGGCAATACCAGTCAGCATTGGTGTTCGATGCCGCCACACCAATACGGCCACGCTGAGCGCGGTGCCAGTCTACAAGAACACAGACATCAAGTTCTGGTCGCTGGCGTTTTGCTTCATACAGCGCATTAAGAATTCCTTTCCCGCCATCGTCCTGTTCGAGATACAGGGCAATGATATAGATTCGACGCGTTGCGCTGGCTATCTTCGCAAGTAACGTCTCCCTGAAAACGGCCGGTGAGTAAAAGAATGCAACATCATCAGCAGACTGAGAAAGCTTGGGGAGTTGGGCAAGGTGTTGTTGATGTTTATTGCGCTTAAATTTTGACAACATCACAGTGCGTTTCTTCTCTGTTTATTGAAGGGTCTTCTGTACCATGCAGACGACATAAGCGGGCAATAATAACACCGTGCCTACTAAAGTGGTCAACATTTCCAGTGCCTTACTCAGGATTGCGCCGTCTGCGCCAGTTGGAGCGATAAACCCACAATCCCATCTTCCAGCTGGATATCGACATCGAATCCCAGTTTGCGCGCCAGCGTTACCATGCCGCGATTATTGGGCATAGTAATACCATTCAAGCGCTTAAGTCCGTGATCCCGGGTATAACTGATAAGCTTTTCAAGTAAACGTCGCCCAAGCCCGAGCCCTTTCAAATCGGAACGCACCAACACGGAAAACTCAGCATCGATATTGTCCGGATCGGATATCGCGCGGGTTACGCCCAGGATCTCTTCGCCCTGCTCCGTGCGGCGCACCGCCACAAACGCCATTTCCCGATCGTAGTCGATCTGCGTCATATTCGCTAAATCATCATGGGTAAATTCGTTGATCTCGCTGAAGTAGCGATAGTAAAGATCCTCTTTCGTTACCTGGGCAATAAACCGCTGAAGCTGAGGCTCGTCCTCGGGCAGGATCGGTCGGAACAGGCAATGTTCACCATTTTTCATCGTCACCTGCTCTTCCAGATGTTGCGGATAAGGGCGGATCGCCAACCGCGTTTCGCCATTTCCGGCAGCAGACGAGAGCGTCATGGTTACATCCAACGCCGTAAATTCATTGCCGGAGGCCAGCAAAGGATGAATATCGAGCCGCTCAATCTCAGGGCAATCAACAATAAGGTTTGAAACCTGCACCAGGAACTGGCTCAGACCTGCAATGTCCAGGGTGCGCAATGCGCTACGGCCGCGGATCTTTTTGCTTTTAATTGCCTGGATGACCAGATAACGCGCCAGGTTCATATTCAACGGGGGCAGGGCAACTGCCGCTTGATCCTCCGCTCGCCATTCAACACCACCTTCACCCAACATAATTAGCGGGCCAAATACCGGATCGTGTTCCACCACCACGCGCAGCTCCTGTGCACCCGCGCGGTTCGCCATGCTCTGCACCTGCAAACCGTGGATCCGCGCCTGCGGCCAGCTCATTTTTACGCGCTCGATAATCGCATCTGCCGCCTGTTGGACCTCTTTTGCGGTGCGCAGATAAAGCATCACCCCCTGTACTTCAGATTTATGAGGAATATCCGGGGAGCGCAGTTTTAATGCCACCGGGTAACCGATCTGCTCGGCAATATGCACCGCCTCTGCGCTGTCGCTGGCTATCCAGGTGGGCAGCGTTTGCAAACCCCAGGCACCTAAAATTGGCTGAACTTCATGCGTATCCAGCGTGGTCGCGCCGTCGGCAAGCGCCTGTTGCAACAAATGATGGGCTTCAGCAGTATCCGCCGTCAGGCTCACGGAAATCGCCGGTGTTTCACGTAATTGTTTCTGATTGCGCCGATATTCGACCATATGCATAAACGCGGTGATGGTGCCTTCGGGCGTCCGGTACGTCGGCAAACCCGCTTCGCTAAAGAAACGCCGCGCCTCCTGGGATGAAAATTCACCGCACCAGTTGGTGAGTACGGTGACATATTTCCCGCGAGGATGGTTTTTCAGCACGTCAATAAGCGCCTGCGCGCTTTGGCTACCCGGCGCAACGGCACTTGGCGAGTGGATAACCATTAGCGCATCGTAATCATGGCTATTAAGCAAAATGTTAAGTGCCGCCGCATAGCGCTCGTTACTGGCATCATCCCGCAAATCCAGCGGGTTGTCGGGCGTGACAGATTCCGGTAGCGCTGCGCGCAGCTGCGCTACTGTCTCTTCACTTAATGTTGCCAGTTTGCCATTGCGTGACCACAGTTCATCCAGCGCCAGCGCGGCGGGAGCGGCACCGTTGCTGATAATCATCAAGCGCTCGCCGCGCAGCGGGCGCATATGGCTGAGCGTTTCCACGGCTGAAAAGAGTTCGTGCGTATCCTGAACGCGCAGCAAACCGGCACGCTGAATGGCCGCATCCCAGGCGGGATCGAGGCCGGAATGGGCGTGCAGCAAACGTTGAGCTTCCGGGCTGCGGCCACTTTTAATCACCAGAATCGGTTTGTTGCGCGAGGCACTGCGCGCCGCAGAAACAAACCGACGCGCATCGCTTAAATGTTCAAGATAGAGCAGGATGGCGCTGGTTTTACTGTCTCTGGCAAGAAAATCGAGTAGCTCATCGACATCAATATCGAGGCTATCACCCAGCGCAATAAAGTAGGAAAAGCCCATCTCCCGCTGCTGCGCCCAGTCGAGAATAGTGTTGGAAACGGCGGCGGATTGGGAAATAAACGCCAGCTTGCCGCGCGTAATAGGCACCGGGGAGAAACTGGCATTCAATCCTTGCCACGGAGCCAGCAAACCCATACTGTTCGGGCCAAGCAGGCGCATTTGATAGCGACCCGCGCAGGCGAGCAAGTCGCTGTGTTGTTCAGGCGGCGCGGAGAGAATAATGCAGGTTTTGCAGCCTTTCTGCCCGAGCGCGTCGAGCAGTTCCAGGTTGCGTTTGGCATGGGTGCAGAGCACGGCAAGGTCGGGAGTAAAAGGCAGGCTGGCAATATCCGGCCAGGCCAGCACGCCCAGCACGGCTTTATAGGCAGGTGTGACCGGCAAAACGGGCCCGGCAAAACCGCCCGCCAGTAAATTGCGCATCATAAGAAAACCGGCGCGATCCGGTTTCATCGACGCACCCACCACCGCAATCGATCGGGGACGCAATAACGCTTCCAGCCCTCGTTGGCTCATACCGGCCTCCACAAATGAGTGACCGGATGATATTAAACGTTTTCTGCCGTTTTTGCTGTGATGGTGGGCGAATGATGGGGTTTCCCTTCCAGATAGCGCTCACGGAACAGGGAGAAATGGGAACCAAGCGCCTGTGCGGCGGTGTTATCTCCGGCCAAATCCAGCAGGGCGATCGCCACTTCCGCCGTGCAATACTGATCCTCCGCGTGGGCTTCGCGCAGGTGATAAGCAGAAACCCGCGACAAATCGACAGAAATCACCGGCAATGCATCCAGATAAGGGCTTTTGCGAAACATCTTGCGTGCCTCGGTCCAGGTACCATCCAGCATGATAAACAGCGGTGGTTTTCCCGTTGGCGGTGCGCTCAATACCTGACGCTCGCTACCTGCGTAAGAGGCCGGGAAAACTACCATCGGTTGATATGCGTCGTTGGTACATAAATCGATCAGCGCCTGTGGGGGCTCAGTGCGCGACCACTGAAAGGCCAGCGTGTCGGGCAGGACATCGGCAATCAAGCGCCCGGTGTTGCTGGGTTTCATGGGTTCGGTATCAAACATGACCAGACAAAAACGGCTGGTAGCCGCCGAGGGTTGTAGCGTATCGCACAGGCATTGTCGCAACGGCAGCAGGCAGCGCTGACAGCGGCGGATGCGGTTGCCACGTGCAAGAAAGGGGCGAGTCGAGCGGGCAAGGCGTTCAGCGCGGAGTTGAAGAACAGCGTTATCGGTCATGGAGATCGCGTAAGAAAAACGCCATTGTCGCAGAGGTGAAAACGGGGCACAAGATGCGCCCCGCCAGGATTACAGTGATTCGTTAAGCCAGCTATCAAACGGTGCTTTCGGCATTGCGCCGCTCAGCATGTCCACCACTTCGCCATTTTTGAATAGCATAATGGTCGGAATGCTGCGGATACGAAAACGGGCGCTGAGTTCACGTTCCGCTTCAGTATTCACTTTAACGAAGCGAACTTTGCCGCTGCGCTCTTCCGCAACGTCTTCAAAAATCGGTGCGAAGTTACGGCACGGGCCGCACCACGGTGCCCAGAAATCCACCACCACCGGCAGATCATCTTTGAGCAGCTTATCCAGCGTTTCGCCGGTGGCGTTAATGACATCTCCATCGAACAACTCATGTCCACAGCGCCCACATTTAGCGCCGTCATTCATCCTTTCCTGCGGAATGCGATTCAACGCCTGACAGTTTGCACATACGGTATTCATAACTAACCTCAGGGAAGCGATGGTACAAAACGGCTTTACACCGTTATGTTTCTACAATGTTACGTATTATTGATGGGACGGTTTCAAACGACAATGTGTTTTATTCAATGAGTACAATAGTCGATAGCTTTTGAACGAATTAATGGCGAAGCGCAAGGACATCAGGTAATCTGCGCGCTTCGCGCAGCGCTGGTGGAGAAAAGCATGAACGATGAATTAAAGAATAAAAGCGGCAAGGTCAAAGTGATGTATGTCCGCAGTGATGATGATTCCGACAAACGAGGTTACAACCCGCGTACCGGGAAAGGCCCTGCACGTTCTGGATCGTCATCGCGTGCCGATGATGGCCGTCGCACATCGCGTGATGACAAAGGTCGTCCAGGCCGTGACGACAGAAGCCGTTTTTCCCGTGATGATAAAGGTCGTTCTGCTCGCGATGACAGAAGTCGCCCTCAGCGTGATGATTACAGCGCCCGTGGTGATTCACCATGGCGCACCGTTTCCCGGGCTCCGGGCGACGAGACGCCGGAAAAAGCGGATCACGGCGGCATTAGCGGTAAAAGTTATATCGATCCGGAAGTCCTGCGCCGTCAACGCGCAGAAGAGACGCGTGTCTATGGCGAAAACGCTTGCCAGGCGCTGTTCAGCAGCCGCCCGGACTCGATTGTTCGCGCCTGGTTTGTGCAGAGCGTGACGCCGCGCTTTAAAGAAGCACTGCGCTGGATGGCGGCGAACCGCAAGGCATACCATGTGGTTGATGAAGCCGAGCTGGCGAAAGCGTCCGGTACTGAGCATCACGGTGGTGTCTGCTTCCTGATCAAAAAGCGCAATGGCCTGAGTGTGCAGAAATGGGTCGCTAACGCCGGTGAAGAAGATTGCGTGCTGGCGCTGGAAGATGTTGGCAACCCGCATAACCTCGGCGCAATTATGCGTAGCTGCGCGCACTTTGGTGTGAAAGGCGTAGTGTTGCAGGATGCGGGCATGGTCGAATCCGGCGCGGCAATACGCACGGCGGAAGGCGGCGCGGAACACGTTCAGCCAATCACCGGCGCCAGTTTTGTCGATGCGCTGGAAGAGTTCCGCCAGGCCGGTTACGCGTTAGTTACGACGTCCAGCCATAACGGGACGCCGCTGTTTAAAGCCGAGCTGCCGAAAAAGATGGTGCTGGTGCTAGGCCAGGAGCGTGATGGTCTGTCTGACGCTACGTTGTCCCGCGCGGATCTCAGTGTTTCTATTGAGGGTACCGGCAACGTTGAAAGCCTCAACGTCTCTGTAGCAACCGGCGTGTTGCTGGCAGAGTGGTGGCGTCAGAACAAAGCGTAATCTGTCTACAGTAAATGCCCGGTGGCGCCAGCGCTTACCGGGCCTACGAAATGTAAACGCTATTCACTTTCCGCCGGTAGTTGTGGCGTCCAGTCAATCGGCTTCTCTCCGTGCTGTTCCAGCCACTGATTCGCCAGCACAAAATGATTGCTACCAAAAAAACCCCGGTGCGCCGACAGCGGCGACGGATGGGGTGCTTTCAGCACATGGTGGCGATGCGTGTCGATAATCGCGCCTTTCTTCTGCGCATGTGAACCCCACAGCAAAAACACCACACCTTCACGATGCTCGTTAATCAGGCTGATCACCTTATCGGTAAAGGTTTCCCAACCCAGGCTTGCGTGCGAGTGCGCCTGGCCGGCACGCACGGTGAGCACCGTGTTGAGTAACAGCACGCCCTGGCGCGCCCAGCTTTCCAGATAACCGTGATCGGGGCGGACAAATCCCGGCACGGTATTTTCTAACTCTTTATACATATTCAGCAGTGAAGGCGGGATAGCGACGCCGGGACGCACAGAAAACGCCAGACCGTGCGCCTGACCGGGGCCGTGGTAGGGATCCTGGCCGAGGATCACCACTTTGACATCACCTAATTCGGTAAAACGAAAGGCATTAAACACATCTTTCTGCGGCGGGTAAATGGTCACGCCGGACTGGCGCTCAGCCGCAACCGTGTTGAGCGTGTTAATAAAGTAGGGCTGTTGTTTTTCGTCTGCCAGTACATCATGCCATGTCAATGAAGTCGTCATCCCGCTCTCCTGCAAAGTTGGTTTGCCGTAGCTTAACTGCTTCTTTCTCTGGAACAAAATGTCATGGCCTTTTTAGCCATTCGCACCTAAAAAAAATTTGAAAATTTACACAAATCTTAAGTTTGAGGAAACGGCGTAACTTGATATAAAACAAGAACAAACTTTAATAGCCATTTTATCGGCATGGTTTTTATTGATTAAAATCAAAGAATGCCCCATGTCGGGCTGGTATATAAACATCCAGACAACAATGGTTTTACCAATTGGCCGGAACGCGTCCGGCGAATCAAAATAATGTGCCTAAGGGAGGCTATTCATGATTACTGGTATCCAGATTACTAAAGCTGCAAACGATGACCTGTTGAATTCATTCTGGCTGCTTGATAACGAAAAAGGCGAAGCGCGTTGTGTCTGTGCAAAAGCCGGTTATGCAGAAGATGAAGTGGTTGCTGTGAGCAAACTGGGCAATATCGAATACCGCGAAGTTCCGATGGAAGTGCAACCTGAAGTGCGCGTAGAAGGGGGCCAGCACCTGAACGTTAACGTACTGCGCCGTGAAACTCTGATGGATGCAGTTGAACACCCGGAAAAGTACCCGCAACTGACAATTCGTGTCTCCGGTTACGCTGTCCGTTTTAACTCCCTGACGCCAGAACAGCAGCGCGACGTTATCGCCCGTACTTTCACTGAAAGCCTGTAATTTACAGCGCTAACAAAAACGCCGGGTTTCCCCGGCGTTTTTTATTCTTCATTTTTTTACTGTTCGTTACCCGCTGCACTGGGCTTACGTCGCTTACCAATGTTTTTGGTATCGCGATGGCGCTGCTTCACGCGCGGCTTCTCTTTGTCTTTCTCTTTCTTCTCTTCGCGCTTCGCCAGCACTTTTTTCGACGGCTTGCCTTTCAGCTTCTCGCTAGGTGCGCGGGTTGTTGGGCGTAGTTCATCCACTACACGGGCTTTCAGCGGCTCTTCAACATAGCGGCCCACTTTACCCAACAGCAGGTGATCGTGCGCTTCGACCAGCGAAATAGCGATGCCTTTGCGACCGGCGCGGCCGGTACGGCCAATACGGTGCAGATAGGTATCACCACTGCGCGGCATATCAAAGTTGAAGACGTGGCTGACATCCGGGATATCAATCCCGCGCGCGGCAACATCCGTAGCGACCAGCACATTCACGCGACCATCGGTCAGACGCAGGATGGCTTCGTTACGCTTATTTTGCACCATCTCACCTTCGAGATAGCAGTTGGCGATGCCCGCTTCGCGCAGCCAGCCGGCCAGCTCATGCACACGCTCACGTTTACGCACAAAAACAATAGAACGGCTGACGTCCGGCTGCTTCAGCAGGTGAATCAGCAGCGCTGTTTTATGCTTGACGTCATCGGCACGGTAATACCACTGATGGATTTTCTTACGCTCGCGCGTGGAAGGGGTCGCCGATACTTCTACCGGATCTTCCAGCAGACGTTCGGCGAAGTCTTTAATCGCCGCATCGCCTTCAAGCGTGGCAGAGAACAGCATGGTCTGTTTGCGCCAGCGCGTTTCACCGGCAATGGTCTCAATATCCTGTGCGAAACCCATGTCCAGCATGCGGTCTGCTTCATCCAGAATGAGAGTTTCTACCGCGCGGCAATCGAAGTTTTCTTCTTTTATGTATTGCAGCAGGCGGCCCGTTGTCGCCACCACAATATCCTGGTTTTCGCTGAACACTTCGGCGTGGTTCATATACGCAACGCCGCCAGTGATGGTAGCAATATCAAGATGCGTGTTGGCTGCCAGCTCACGCGCGTGATCGGCAACCTGCATCGCCAGCTCACGGGTTGGCGTCAGTATCAGGATCCGCGGCGGGCCGGATTTTTTACGCGGAAAGTCCAGAAGGTGTTGCAACGCCGGCAGCAGATAGGCGGCCGTTTTACCTGTCCCGGTTGGCGCGGAACCGAGGACATCACGCCCCTCAAGCGCAGGCGGAATGGCAGCGGCCTGGATGGCGGTCGGGCGTGTAAAGCCTTTATTCTGGAGCGCGTCCAGAAGGCTGTCGTCAAGTTCGAGTTCGGAAAAAGTCGTTACAGTCATGTTCTACCTCTGTGTGGGGCGCTGATTATAGACGTTACGGCTGCAATCTTCATCTGTTGTCTTTATCCCTTTTCTGCCACCGCGCTTTCCCCTATGCTACACCGGTTTCTGTATTGAGGTTGTTAAGATGTCTCAGCCAAAGGCCCCGCTGCGCCGCGATGGCTTCACGTTTAAAGAGTGCTTTATCGCGCACGATCGCTGTGCCATGAAAGTCGGCACCGACGGGATAATGTTAGGTGCCTGGTCGCCGGTATCCAATGCCCGGCACGCACTGGATATCGGCACCGGCAGCGGTTTACTGGCGTTGATGTTAGCCCAGCGCACGCCATCAACGGTCATCATTGACGCGGTTGAACTGGATGAACAGGCGGCAGGGCAGGCGCAGGAAAATGTGCAAGCATCGCCGTGGGCCAATCGCATTGCGGTCAACTGTGCCGACATCCGTGAGTGGAGCCAGCAGAAGACGGCGCGCTACGATCTCATTGTCAGCAATCCTCCCTATTTTGACGAAGGGGTAAAGTGCGCCACGCCTGAACGCGAGCGGGCGCGTTACACCACCACACTCGATCACCAGACCTTGCTGGAGATTGCCGCCACGCTGATTACCGAAGAGGGTTTTTTCTGTGTGGTGTTGCCGATCGAAGCGGGCGACCTGTTTACCGCAAAAGCATTGGATCTCGGCTGGCATCTGCGCTTACGCACCGATGTTGCAGAGACCGAAGGCCGCCTGCCGCACCGGGTGTTATTGGCATTTTCGCCGCGGCAGGGGGAAGTTTTCGCCGATCGCCTGGTGATCCGCGGGCCGGATCAGCGCTATTCAGACAGCTTCACCGCGCTGACCCAGGCATTTTACTTATTTATGTAAGTGAGCGGTGAGAGGATCGTCGGGCCTGATTCTGGCAGCATTTGCGGGTAATCCAGTGTGTAATGCAGGCCGCGGCTCTCTTTACGCGCCATCGCACAGCGGACGATCAGCTCCGCCACCTGCACCAGGTTACGCAGTTCGAGCAGGTTATTGGAGACGCGGAAGTGCGCGTAATACTCGTCAATCTCCTGCTGCAACAACGTAATGCGGCGCAGAGCACGTTCAAGGCGTTTGGTTGTGCGCACAATACCGACGTAATCCCACATAAACAGCCGGAGTTCATGCCAGTTGTGCTGCAAGATAACCCGCTCATCGGCATCGTCGACGCGGCTCTCATCCCACGCCGGTAATACTGCGACACTTTCTGCCTGCGGCATACGGCGGGAAATATCTTCCGCCGCCGACCAGCCATACACCAGACATTCCAGCAACGAGTTCGACGCCATACGGTTCGCGCCGTGCAGGCCGCTATAACTCACTTCGCCCACTGCGTACAGGCCATCCACATCGGTACGCCCGCGATCGTCAATCATCACGCCGCCGCAGGTGTAGTGCGCCGCAGGCACAATCGGCACCGGCTCTTTTGTCAGATCGATACCCAGCCCGAGCAGTTTTTCGTAAATAGTCGGGAAGTGATGACGCACAAACTCTGGCGGCTTATGGCTGATATCCAGATACATGCAATCGACGCCGAGGCGCTTCATTTCATGATCGATCGCGCGGGCAACCACGTCGCGCGGCGCTAGCTCGCCCCGGGGATCGAAGTCCGGCATAAAGCGGGTGCCGTCGGGGCGTTTCAAGTACGCACCTTCACCGCGCAGGGCTTCGGTCAGCAGGAAATTGCGCGCCTGCGGATGAAACAATGCCGTGGGATGAAACTGGTTAAATTCCAGATTCGCCACCCGGCAGCCTGCGCGCCAGGCCATCGCGATGCCATCGCCCGATGCGATATCCGGGTTCGTCGTGTATTGATAGACCTTCGACGCACCACCAGTAGCCAGCACCACGGCTTTTGCACGGCACGTTTCGACCTGTTCTTTATTACAGTTCCACACCCAAGCACCCACTACACGGCGTGCACCGGGCAGACCGATTTTGTCGGAGGTAATCAGATCCACCGCGTTGGCGCGTTCAAGGACACGGATATTCGGATGGTTAAGCGCCTTGCTGACCAGCGTGTTTTCCACGGCTTTACCCGTGGCATCGGCGGCATGAAGAATACGGCGGTGGCTGTGCCCGCCTTCACGGGTGAGATGATAGCTGGCGTCACCGCTCTCGGTAATTTCAGTATCGAATAAGACACCTTGATCGATAAGCCACTGCACACAGGACCGGGCGTTGCTGGCGACAAACTCCGCCGCGTGGCGCTCAACAATACCGGCCCCGGCAATCAGTGTGTCTTCAACGTGGGATTCGATACTGTCGGTTTTATCAAACACCGCCGCAATACCGCCCTGGGCATAGAATGTCGAACCTTCACTAATCGGCCCTTTGCTTAACACAATGACCTGATGCTGTGCCGCCAAACGTAATGCCACAGAGAGGCCCGCCGCACCGCTACCAATGACCAGCACATCGCAAGAGAGTTCAGGAGTCGTTTTCATGGTGTGTTTAATTTACTAAACAAATGTTTGCCGAGCATAGCATCGGGATTGCAAAGTGGGCACTGTTTTTTGCTTTCTTGTACTAATCACTAAACGGAAACGCCCGGCAATTGCAGCGGCAGGAGGAAAAAAATATTAAGAAGCAGTTTGTTAGCGAAGATGTATTAGGGATGAAAAAAAAGCGGTATTGCGGTACTCTCTGGCGATCTTAAGGTCTTTTCTTTGAGAAACAGCGTGTTTACCGTTTGCAGACGTATAATGAGTGATAATGAATTTCTGTCGAACGATACACAAAAACAAAGGCGTAACGGAACTTTCTTACAGACCTGCTCTCTAATTGGCTGCTTGCTCATGGTGCAGTATTGGAGTGGCGTTCTGGATACGCGTGGAAATTAGTTTTGGGGAGACTTTACCTCGGATGAGCGAGCAGTTAACGGATCAGGTTCTTGTTGAAAGGGTTCAGAAAGGAGATCAGAAGGCCTTTAACTTACTGGTGGTGCGCTACCAGCATAAAGTGGCGAGTCTGGTTTCCCGTTATGTCCCTTCAGGCGATGTGCCTGATGTCGTACAAGAATCATTTATAAAGGCCTATCGCGCGCTTGATTCATTCAGGGGGGATAGCGCTTTTTATACCTGGCTATATCGTATTGCTGTTAATACAGCGAAAAATTATCTGGTTGCCCAAGGGCGCAGGCCGCCATCCAGCGATGTGGATGCAAATGAAGCAGAAAACTTCGAAAGTGGCGGTGCACTGAAAGAAATTTCGAACCCTGAGAACTTAATGTTGTCAGAAGAACTGCGACAAATCGTTTTCCGCACCATTGAGTCGCTCCCGGAAGATTTACGCATGGCAATTACGTTGCGGGAGCTGGATGGCCTGAGTTACGAAGAGATAGCGGCCATCATGGATTGCCCGGTAGGTACTGTGCGTTCACGTATCTTCCGTGCGCGGGAAGCTATTGATAATAAAGTTCAACCGCTTATCAGGCGTTGACGATAGCGGGATACTGGAAAAGGTATTAGGCATGCAGAAAGAAAAACTTTCCGCTTTAATGGATGGCGAAACGCTGGATAACGAGCTGCTCGTTGAGCTGGCTCAGGATCCTGAAATGCAGCGAACCTGGGAGAGCTATCATCTCATTCGCGACTCTATGCGCGGTGACACTGCCGATCTCCTCCATTTCGATATCTCAGCCCGAGTGATGGCCGCGATTGAGAATGACGCTGCTCAACCAACGACACCGCTGATCCCCGAAGCGCAACCCGCCCCGCAGCAATGGCAGAAAATGCCGTTCTGGCACAAGGTTCGTCCATGGGCAAGCCAGCTTACCCAAATGGGTGTCGCCGCGTGTGTATCGCTTGCTGTCATTGTTGGCGTTCAGCACTATAATGGCCAGGCTGAATCAACCCAACAACCCGAAGCGCCGGTGTTCAATACACTGCCGATGATGGGTAAAGCCAGTCCGGTAAGTTTGGGTGTTCCTTCTGATGCGACGGCGAACGCCGGTCAGCAACAGCAGGTGCAGGAACAGCGTCGTCGCATTAATGCAATGCTACAGGATTACGAACTGCAACGACGCCTGCACTCCGAACAGCTTCAGTTTGAACAGGCGCAAACGCAGCAGGCCGCTGTACAGGTGCCAGGAAATCAAACTTTAGGAACGCAATCGCAGTAATGAAGCAACTTTGGTGTGCCATGTCTTTTGTGGCTGCTGGTCTCTTCTACTCTGTCAACGCCTCGGCTGATGTTTCGTCCGGGGCGTTGTTGCAGCAAATGAATGTGGCGAGCCAGTCCCTCAACTACGAACTCTCTTTTATCAGCATCAATAAGCAGGGTGTCGAATCGTTGCGCTATCGTCATGTGCGTCTGGACGACCAACCCCTTGCGCAGCTGTTACAAATGGACGGCCCGCGCCGCGAAGTGGTGCAGCGGGGCAATGAAATTAGTTACTTTGAGCCCGGTCTTGAACCCTTTACGCTCAACGGTAACTACATCGTCGATTCGCTGCCGTCGCTGATCTATACCGATTTCAAACGTCTCTCTCCGTATTACGATTTTATCTCCGTTGGGCGCACGCGTATTGCCGACAGGCTGTGCGAAGTGATCCGCGTGGTGGCGCGTGACGGTACGCGTTACAGCTATATCGTTTGGATGGATGAAGAGAGCCATCTGCCGATGCGCGTCGATTTGCTCGATCGCGACGGCGAAACCCTCGAACAGTTCCGCGTCATTGCGTTTACCGTTAACGGCCAGGTGACCAACAGCATGCAGACGCTGGCAAAAGCCAATTTGCCGCCGCTGCTCTCCGTGCCGGCCGGCGACAAAGTTGACTTTAACTGGTCGCCTGCATGGCTGCCGCAGGGCTTCAGTGAAGTCGCCAGCAGCCGTCGCCAGTTACCGACGATGGATGTGCCCGTTGAGTCGCGCCTCTATTCTGATGGGTTATTCAGCTTCTCGGTTAACGTCAATCGCGCGAATCAGAACAGCGCCGACCAGATGCTGCGCACCGGGCGACGTACCGTCAGCACCAGTGTGCGCGACAATGCCGAAATCACTATTGTTGGCGAACTGCCACCGCAAACCGCAAAACGTATTGCGGATAGCCTCAAGTTCAGGGCCGCACAATGATTAAAGAGTGGGCAACCGTCGTCTCCTGGCAAAATGGCCACGCGCTGGTGGAGTGTGATGTCAAAGCCTCATGCAGCAGCTGCGCGTCACGCGCCGGTTGCGGCAGCCGCGTGTTAAATAAACTCGGCCCGCAAACGACGCATACTATCGCTGTGCCCAGCGCTGAACCGCTGGTGGCCGGGCAGAAAGTAGAGCTGGGGATCGCCGAAAGCAGTTTGCTGGGTTCGGCGGTGCTGGTTTATATGTCTCCACTGCTCGGGTTGTTTGTGATGGGTGCGATTTTCCAGACGCTATTCGGTAACGATCTCGCCGCATTTTGTGGCGCGGTGCTCGGCGGTGTGGGCGGTTTTTTACTCGCGCGCGGCCTGTCACCCAGGCTTGCGACGCGCAGCGAATGGCAGCCGATTATTCTCAGCGTGGGGTTGCCTCCAGACCTTATCCGCGTTGCTGATGCCCCCACGGAAAGCCGTCCGTAATTCTGCCTTGTAAGTCTTACGAGAACAGGCCGGTATGAGCATTTCCCCGCATTGTGGTTGTAGTGTAGAATGCGGCGTTTCAGTACATTGACGTCAGGCGCGTTCAGGCCTCTTAGTTACCCGTAAGGCATAAAATCTCACTCTATGAAGAATATTCGTAACTTTTCGATCATCGCTCACATCGACCACGGTAAGTCGACGCTGTCTGACCGTATCATCCAGATTTGCGGTGGTCTTTCCGATCGCGAAATGGAAGCCCAGGTGCTTGACTCCATGGATCTTGAGCGCGAACGCGGCATTACTATCAAAGCACAAAGCGTGACGCTGGATTACAAAGCCCTTAACGGTGAAACTTACCAGCTGAACTTTATCGATACGCCTGGTCACGTTGACTTCTCCTATGAGGTTTCCCGTTCTCTTGCCGCATGTGAAGGCGCGCTGCTGGTGGTCGACGCGGGTCAGGGCGTGGAAGCGCAGACGCTGGCAAACTGCTATACCGCCATTGAAATGGATCTGGAAGTAGTGCCGGTACTGAATAAAATCGACCTGCCGGCCGCCGATCCTGAGCGCGTGGCAGAAGAGATTGAAGATATCGTCGGCATTGACGCCACCGACGCGGTGCGCTGCTCGGCGAAAACCGGCGTTGGCGTACCGGAGGTGCTGGAGCGCCTGGTCCGCGATATTCCACCGCCGGAAGGCGATCCGGACGCGCCGCTACAGGCACTGATCATCGACTCCTGGTTCGATAACTACCTGGGTGTGGTGTCTCTGGTGCGTATTAAAAACGGCACCATGCGCAAAGGCGACAAAATTAAGGTGATGAGCACCGGTCAGGTCTATAACGCTGACCGCCTTGGCATCTTCACCCCGAAACAGATCGATCGCACTGAGCTGAAGTGCGGCGAAGTGGGCTGGCTGGTTTGCGCCATCAAAGATATCCTCGGCGCACCGGTGGGCGATACCCTCACTGCCGCCCGCAATCCGGCGGACAAAGCGCTGCCAGGCTTTAAAAAGGTCAAACCGCAGGTCTATGCAGGCCTGTTCCCGGTCAGTTCTGACGATTACGAAAACTTCCGCGACGCGCTTGGCAAACTGAGCCTGAACGATGCTTCCCTGTTCTACGAGCCGGAAAGTTCCACCGCGCTGGGCTTTGGTTTCCGCTGCGGCTTCCTGGGTCTGCTGCATATGGAGATCATTCAGGAGCGTCTGGAGCGTGAATACGATCTCGATCTGATCACCACCGCGCCAACCGTGGTGTATGAAGTTCAGACCACCAATAAAGAAGTAATTTATGTCGACAGCCCGTCCAAGCTGCCGCCGCTGAACAATATTGATGAGCTGCGCGAGCCTATCGCTGAGTGTCACATGCTGCTGCCGCAGGAGTATCTGGGCAACGTCATTACGCTGTGCGTGGAAAAACGCGGTGTGCAGACCAACATGGTTTACCACGGTAAACAGGTTGCACTGACCTACGAAATCCCGATGGCGGAAGTGGTACTGGACTTCTTCGATCGTCTGAAGTCCACCTCGCGCGGTTACGCCTCGCTGGATTACAACTTCAAACGTTTCCAGGCGTCCAACATGGTGCGCGTCGATGTGCTGATCAACGGTGAGCGTGTGGATGCGCTGGCGCTGATCACCCACAACGATAACGCGCCGTATCGCGGTCGTGAGCTGGTCGAGAAAATGAAAGAGCTGATCCCGCGCCAGCAGTTTGATATTGCTATCCAGGCGGCCATCGGCAACCACATTATTGCTCGCTCAACCGTGAAACAGCTGCGTAAAAACGTGCTGGCAAAATGCTATGGCGGCGACGTCAGCCGTAAGAAAAAGCTGTTGCAGAAACAGAAAGAAGGTAAGAAACGCATGAAGCAGGTCGGCAACGTCGAACTGCCGCAGGAAGCGTTCCTCGCTATTCTGCACGTTGGCAAAGAGAGCAAATAATTTAAAGGAGTTGGCATGGCGAACATGTTTGCCCTGATCCTGGTGATCGCAACGCTGGTGACGGGTTTTTTATGGTGCCTGGATAAGTTTATTTTTGCACCAAAACGCCGGGAACGTCAGGCCGCTGCACAAGCTGCAACAGGTGATGCGCTTGATGCTAAGACCCTGAAAAAAGTCGGCCCAAAACCTGGCTGGCTGGAAACGGGGGCATCGGTATTCCCGGTGCTGGCTATTGTGCTGGTGGTGCGTTCATTTATTTACGAACCGTTCCAGATCCCGTCGGGTTCAATGATGCCAACGCTGTTAATTGGTGATTTTATTCTGGTGGAGAAATTCGCCTACGGAATTAAAGATCCCATTTATCAAACTACGCTGATCGAAACCGGGCATCCGAAACGCGGTGATATTGCCGTCTTTAAATACCCGGACGACCCGCGCCTGGATTACATCAAACGCGTTGTGGGTCTGCCTGGTGATAAAGTCAGTTACGATCCGGTAAGCAAACAAGTCACCGTTCAGCCGAATTGCAGCTCGGGTCAGGCGTGTGGTAACGCGCTACCGATCACTTACAGCAACGTAGAAGAGAGCGATTTTGTGCAGACCTTTGGCCGCCGTACCGGCGGTGAAGCGAGCAGCGGTTTCTTCCAGTTGCCGAAAGGCCAGACCATGTCAGATGGCGTGCGTTTGACCGAGCGTAAAGAGACGCTGGGCGATGTCACGCACCGCATTCTGAACGTGCCAATCGCGCAGGATCAACTGGGGATTTACTACCGTCAGCAGAGCCAGCCGCTGGCAACCTGGATTGTGCCGCCGGGTCACTATTTTATGATGGGCGACAACCGTGATAACAGCGCAGACAGCCGCTACTGGGGCTTTGTGCCGGAAGCGAATCTGGTTGGCCGCGCCACGGCAATCTGGATGAGTTTCGAAAAACAAGAGGGTGAATGGCCGACAGGCGTACGCCTGAATCGTATCGGCGGAATTCATTAATTACGCGGGGCGCAATTATTCGGATTGCGCCCCGAATTATTTCCAGGATTATTCCCTTCAGACTAACGACAACCCTCAACGTTGCGTATAGAATATTCCCCCGAGTTTAAGGTTGGTTCCTTCGGGCGCCACAGCACACGAAACCGCGTTGGTTTCTCAGGTCGGTTTCGTGTGCTGCATTGTTGACGCATTCATTTATTGGTATCGCATGAACCCCATCGTAATTAATCGGCTTCAACGGAAGCTGGGCTACACTTTTCAACATCAGGATCTGTTGCAGCAGGCATTAACCCACCGCAGCGCCAGTAGCAAACATAATGAGCGTCTCGAATTTCTCGGCGACTCTATTTTAAGTTTTGTGATTGCGAATGCGCTCTATCACCGTTTCCCGCGCGTGGATGAGGGTGATATGAGCCGGATGCGTGCGACGCTGGTGCGCGGCAATACGCTGGCGGAAATCGCCCGCGAATTCGAACTGGGCGAATGTCTGCGCTTAGGGCCGGGCGAGCTGAAAAGCGGCGGTTTTCGCCGTGAATCTATTCTGGCAGATACTGTTGAAGCATTGATTGGCGGGGTATTTCTCGATAGCGATATCCAGACCGTCGAACAACTGATCCTGAGCTGGTATCAGACGCGCCTGGACGAAATCAGTCCTGGCGATAAACAAAAAGATCCGAAAACGCGCCTGCAAGAGTTTTTGCAGGGTCGCCATCTGCCGCTGCCGTCGTATCTTGTCGTGCAGGTGCGTGGTGAAGCGCACGATCAGGAATTTACTATCCACTGCCAGGTCAGCGGCCTGAGCGAACCGGTGGTTGGCACGGGTTCCAGCCGTCGTAAGGCGGAGCAGGCTGCCGCCGAACAGGCGCTGAAAAAACTGGAGTTGGAATGAGCACTGAAACTGAAAAAACGTATTGTGGGTTTATCGCCATCGTCGGACGTCCTAACGTCGGCAAATCCACACTGCTGAACAAACTGCTCGGGCAGAAGATCTCTATCACTTCCCGCAAAGCACAAACCACGCGTCACCGCATTGTTGGCATCCATACCGAAGGGGAATACCAGGCGATTTACGTCGATACCCCGGGTCTGCATATGGAAGAAAAACGCGCCATCAACCGCCTGATGAACAAAGCGGCGAGCAGCTCCATCGGCGACGTTGAACTGGTCATCTTCGTGGTGGAAGGCACGCGCTGGACGCCGGATGACGAGATGGTGTTGAATAAGCTGCGCGACAGCAAAGTGCCGGTGATCCTCGCGGTCAACAAAGTGGACAACGTGCAGGAAAAAGCCGATCTGCTGCCCCATTTACAGTTCCTGGCAAGCCAAATGAACTTCCTCGATATCGTGCCGCTCTCTGCGGAAACCGGTACTAACGTTGACACCATTGCCAGCATCGTGCGCAAGCATCTGCCGGAAGCGATTCACCACTTCCCGGAAGATTACGTCACCGATCGTTCACAGCGCTTTATGGCGTCTGAAATCATCCGTGAAAAGCTGATGCGTTTTCTCGGCGCGGAACTGCCGTACTCGGTCACCGTGGAAATTGAGCGTTTTATTACCAACGAGCGCGGCGGGTATGACATCAACGGGCTGATCCTCGTTGAGCGCGAAGGGCAGAAGAAGATGGTGATTGGCAACAAAGGAGCCAAAATCAAAACCATCGGCATTGAAGCCCGCAAAGATATGGAAGAGATGTTCGAAGCCAAAGTTCACCTTGAACTGTGGGTAAAAGTGAAATCCGGCTGGGCCGATGACGAACGCGCACTGCGTAGTCTCGGTTATGTCGACGACCTCTAAGTAAATCAAAATGGAAGGCTGGCAACGTGCTTTTGTTTTGCATAGTCGGCCCTGGAGCGAAACCAGCCTGATGCTGGACGTCTTCACGGAAGAGTCCGGCCGCGTGCGCCTTGTAGCCAAAGGCGCGCGTTCCAAACGCTCTAACCTTAAAGGCGCTCTCCAGCCTTTTACCCCGCTGCTGGTACGTTTTGGTGGGCGGGGTGAAGTCAAAACCCTGCGCAGCGCCGAAGCGGTCTCGCTGGCGCTGCCGTTAAGCGGCATTACCCTCTACAGCGGTCTCTACGTCAATGAACTTATCTCCCGCGTGCTGGAGCATGAGACGCGCTTCTCTGCACTCTTTTTCGATTACCTGCACTGCATCCAGGCGCTGGCGGGCGTAAGCGGCTCGCCGGAACCGGTGCTGCGCCGCTTCGAGCTGGCACTGCTTGGGCATCTGGGTTACGGCGTCGATTTTCTGCACTGCGCCGGGAGTGGCGATCCGGTCGATGATGGGATGACCTACCGTTACCGGGAAGAGAAGGGGTTTATCGCAAGCCTCGTCGTGGATAACAGCACGTTTACCGGGCGTCACCTGCGCGCACTGTCCGAACGGGAATTCCCGGATGCCGACACGCTGCGCGCGGCAAAGCGCTTTACCCGCATTGCGCTAAAGCCGTATCTTGGGGGCAAGCCGCTAAAAAGCCGGGAGTTATTCCGGCAGTTTGTGCCAAAGCGCTAGCGGTTACATAACAGGCCAGGCGGGGCAAAGACCGCGCCGGAACTAACAAAAACTGAGGATTGTCATGGCTGAATTATTGTTAGGCGTCAACATCGATCACATTGCCACGCTGCGTAACGCGCGCGGAACCGCCTACCCGGATCCGGTGCAGGCGGCCTTTATTGCCGAACAAGCCGGGGCCGATGGCATTACTGTGCACCTGCGTGAAGACAGGCGTCATATTACCGACAGAGACGTCCGTATTTTGCGCCAGACGCTGCATACCAGGATGAACCTTGAAATGGCGGTGACCGAAGATATGCTGGCGATTGCCTGCGAAACCAAACCGCATTTCTGCTGTCTGGTGCCGGAAAAACGCCAGGAAGTGACCACCGAAGGCGGGCTGGATGTCGCGGGTCAGCGTGAAAAAATGCGCGTTGCCTGCCAGCGCCTGGCGGCGGCGGGCATTCTGGTATCGCTGTTTATCGATGCCGATAACGAGCAAATCAAAGCCGCCGCTGAAGTTGGCGCACCGTATATCGAAATCCACACCGGGTGTTATGCCGATGCCGAAAGCGATGCTGCACAAGCCAAAGAACTGGCGCGCATTGCCCATGCCGCGACCTATGCCGCAAGCCTGGGGTTGAAAGTGAACGCCGGCCACGGCCTGACTTATCACAATGTAAAAGCCATTGCCGCGCTGCCGGAAATGCACGAACTGAATATCGGCCACGCCATTATTGGCCGTGCAGTGATGAGCGGGCTGAAAGAGGCAGTTGCAGAAATGAAACGCCTGATGCTGGAAGCGCGCGCGTAATGGCGATCCTCGGCTTAGGCACCGACATCGTCGAGATTGCCCGCATCGAAGCGGTGATCGCCCGCAGCGGCGATCGCTTAGCAAAACGGGTACTGAGCGCCAATGAATGGGCGCTCTACCAGGCGCATCAGCAGCCGGTGCGCTTTCTGGCGAAACGCTTTGCGGTGAAAGAAGCGGCGGCCAAAGCGCTCGGCACCGGCATTCGCAACGGGCTGGCGTTTAATCAGTTCGAAGTCTTTAACGACGAACTGGGTAAACCGAGCCTGCGTTTATGGGATGAAGCGCAGCGAATGGCGCAGCGGTTGGGTGTGCGGTCAATGCACGTTACGCTTGCTGATGAGCGCCATTACGCCTGTGCGACGGTGATTATCGAGAGTTAGATGTTGTCAGCTTAGATTTTGTCGGCATGGTGCAGCAGAACAAATTTGTCCCACAGTTGTTCTTCTGTTTCCACGCGCGCTGGATCTTTAAGGATGGTATTGGGGATCGGGCAGACTTTCTGGCAGGTTGGCGTTTCATAGTGGCCGACACATTCCGTGCAACGATCGCTGTTAATTTCATAAATGCTGTCACCCATCGAAATCGCCTCGTTCGGGCATTCCGGTTCGCACATATCGCAATTAATACAGCGTTTAGTAATTAATAAAGACATTTCAAAGGATTACCGTTAAAGCAATTTAAAATCAGCACGTTACAAAGGTTTTTTATTATCCACTAATATTGTCTTACTGTCACCCGCGCGTACCAGAAAATCCTTATTGTTGCCGCCGGAAAGCGGGATGCCATCCTCAGATGGCATCGCTTTATTGCTATGCTTTTTTCAATAAGTACTTTTTAAAAAGCGAACTCAGTTTTTTCTCTAATAAATAATATGAAATAAAAGCAAGGACATAAGAAAGTACGATCAAAAGAATAAACATCGTTATCCCGCCGTAGACCGAATTATTAAAACTGAATCCCTTTCTGAGTAATGATTTTGCCCGGTAGTGAACAAGATAAAGTGAAAATGAAATTTTCCCCGTTGTCAGCACCGCTTTGGGCGCCTGAAAGGAGTAGAGAGATTCGTGATTTGCCAGGGTAAAAACAAGAGCAAAAGACGCGAGAATATAACCGGGGCCGCCTATCATGCCGCAATGCGTCAATACCACCAAAAGAAACAACGCAAAACTTAATGCCATTAATCCATAGCTGACCGTTTTGCTGTAGATGATTTTTTTATTGATAACCAGCCAGGCTGTAAAAGCCCCGACAACAAACTCAAGCATTAAACTATTGGTGAGGATAGCCAGATAGCCTGGATAGTTATAATTATTTGCAGGGGAGATTCCCGTGTTATTAATTAGTGCGGGAATAGCAACGGCTAATATCACTACAATAAAAAGAACGATATTTTTTCTGGCGCGAAAAAGCATACATAAGGTAAACAGCGTATAGAAGATAAATTCGTAATTTAATGTCCAGCCAACGAATAATTTAGCCACGCCAAACCACGGAGCAGGCTGCGTGATGTCTAATGGAATGAAGAGTAATGATTTTGCCGTTTGTAGCCATGATTCAATACTGTTCCCGGCGACAAGTAGCGTAATCGCAAAATAGGGTGGAAATACGCGACAGAACCGCTTAAGGAAAAATAATTTTGCGGAGGCAAACCCGCCATTATCGTTGTGGGTTATATAATATATTACGAATCCGCTGATAACGAAAAACAGATCTACCCCGATATCGCCATTGAGGAACAGCTTATCTCCCCAGTCCTGAAATGTTTGATTTATGTAACTTTTAAAGTGAAAACACATCACTAATACCACAGCAAGCGCTCTCAACGCTTGTATAGAATAAAAATTCTTATCAGTCATCCCGTTATCCGTATTGTTTAAAATCCAAAAAAAAGAAAAAAGTATTTAATTGAAGCGCCTGTTCAAATCGTAGCGCATCATTTTATTTTATTAACTGCGCTATGAGTTTTTGTGAATTAGCGCACCTGTCGCAATGGAGGCATTTTCGGTAATTAAATACGCCATCAGAAAATCCTCAAAACATCGCAAACAGGGTGGGGATTATACGATTATTGCCTGTTCAAACCAGTTTTTTAACCAGCTCCTCACTGTGACGAATGCGCTCTGGCGCATGTTCCAGATCCTGCTGTACCAGCGCCATAAACAGTAAATCTGTCAGCATCATTTGCGCGCTGGTAGAGGAGATTGCCGCGCTGCGTGTGGCCTGCTCTTCGGCGATGGTGTAGAGGCAATAAGTGGCGCGCTGCTGCAATGCATTCGGCGTAAAACCGGTGATCGCGAGGATCTTACCGCCCACACGCAGCGTTTCATCTGCCGCCATGTTGATCTCGCGCCGCTCGCCGGAATAGGAAACTGGCAGCAGTAAATCGCCGGGTTCAAGCGCCTGCACCGTTGCCAGCAGGGCGTGCATATCCTGCTCGACAATCGCGTTGAGGCCAATTTTCATCAGCTTCCAGCCAAAGTTACGCGCCACCAGGCCGGACGCGCCAATGCCGGTCAGCACAATGCGGCGCGATTCGCGCAGCAGACGCACGCTCTCCAGCAGCTTATCTTCACTGTTCACATCCAGCGAGGCATGCATTGCGCTCTGGTACTCTTTAATTAACTTTTCGCCGACCACGCGCAGCGGATCGTCGCCGCGGATCTGGTTATGCACCGGTACGGACCAGGGATTGCTATTGCTGGCTAACGCTTCGCTGATCGCCAGTTTCATCGCCGGGAAGCCTTTGAAATCCATCTTCTGGGCAAATTTCACTACGCTTGACTGGCTGACACCGGCTTCGGCGGCCAGTTGTTGGGAACTTAAATGGCGGGCATGGTCGGGGTTTTCCAGCAGAAACTCCGCCAGTTTTTTATCGCTCTGCGCAAGGCCGGGGTAACGCTGGCGAATGCGGATCAAACAATTCATAGGATCTCCGGAGTGCAGGGCCATAATGCGGGTGAATGAATTAACTATTCCACTAATGGTCACAATTATTAATTAATAATTCTTTCAGCACAAAGTTTCAGTGTCCGGCTTTTGATAGCGATCAAGAGGAGCGGACGACGTTTACCTGTGGTGAATTATCAAGGCGGCGAATGGACGGAACGAGGCTGGCTGCCACACAAGCAAGCACCACCGCCAGCGCTGATGCCGTCAGAACATGGTCGCTGCCAAAGTGCATCGCCAGCGGCCCGGCGGCCAATTCACCCACCGGAATGGCAATAAACGATCCCATCGCATCCCAGGCATACACCCGCGCCAGTTTTTCTGGCGGAATATGGGTTTGTAGCGACTGAGCCCACGCCACGCCGAACAGACCAAAGGTCACGCCGGCGATAAAAAAAGCGGCGATAAGCCACGGCGTCGGCGCCACCTGGCCAAGTAGATAAATCGGTACCGCGCACAGAGCCACCAGCATCACGCCAATAAACAGATCGCGGCGTGGACGCCAGCGCAGGGCAAGAAACGATCCGGCAATCAGGCCAACGCTTTGCGCAGCGACAATAATGCCCCACTGCATACGGCCAAACGCGGTATCGGCAATCACCGGGCCAAGCACCATCACAATGCCGCTAAATGCCGCATTAACGATGGTGAACTGAACCACAATTGACCAGACCCAGGCCCGCCCAATGAACTCTTTCCAGCCGTCGCGCAAATCTTGCAGAATATTGGTCGCCGCCGCCTGGACAGCATCAATGCGAATCGCGCGATAAAGCGGCGCAGCAGCGGCAAAACCCAGCGCATCAACCGCCAGACCCCAGCCCGGCCCGACTGCGCTGGTCAACATGCCGCCGAGGGATGCGCCGATCACCGTACCGCTGTAAATCCCAAGCTGGATAAGCGCGTTGGCCTCGCGCAAATGATGCGTCGGCACCGTTTGCGGCACCAGGGCTGAGGACGCGGGCAATGCCATTCCCGCCGCCGCGCCATTAATGGTTCCCAGTACCGCCAGCAGCAGCACCGTTGCGGAACCGTCAAGCACCAGCCAGGCAACAACACCCTGTGATAAAGCCGCAACGAGGGAAGAGAGCACCAGCACCAGGCTGCGCGAATATCTGTCTGCCAGCACGCCACCCACCAACAAAAAAGCGACGTTGAACAGCGAGCGGGCTGCCACCACAATGCCGAGATCGGATGCCGAACCGCCAATGTCCAGCACCGCGAACGCCAGCGCAATCGGCGCAATACCGTTGCCCAGCACGGTAAGCAGGCGGGCAAAAAAGAGGTGGCGAAAGGAGGCCGAGTGAAAAGCGCGCCGGGGCGCGGTGTTGGTTTTTATCATTGTTCCAGGGGCTTAGTGAGGGTAAGAGAAACGCTGGCGCGTATTATTGCAGGTATTTGTGACAGGTTGTTACCGGAAAAGTGAGGATCTATCTGTTAGGCTTGATAGAGTGCGATCGCCAAACGGAGCTGCCGGCGATTGGGGTTTAACCAGTAGAGGAATACCATTTGGCTACCAGTGAACGCCGCGTCGTTTTTTTCGATCTTGATGGAACCTTACATCAGCAGGATATGTTCGGGACGTTTCTCCGTTATGTTCTGCGTCATCAACCGCTGAATGCGCTGTTAGTGCTTCCTTTGTTACCAGTGATTGCCGGTGGGCTGTTGATAAAAGGTCGCGCCGCGCGCTGGCCGATGAGCTTACTGTTATGGGGGTGCACCTTCGGCCACAGCGAACGCAAAATGGTGGCGCTGCAACAGAAGTTTGCCACCTGGTTTCGCGGGCATGTGACGGCGTTTCCGGTGGTGCAAGCGCGGCTGACCAACTATCTGGAAGCGTCTGATGCGGATATCTGGCTGATCACCGGTTCGCCGCAGCCGCTGGTCGAGCAGGTCTATTTCGATACCCCCTGGCTACCGCGCGTCAATGTGATTGCCAGCCAGATGGAACGCCGCTACGGCGGCTGGGTGTTAACGATGCGCTGTCTTGGTCACGAAAAAGTGGTTCAGCTTGAGCGAAAAATCGGCACACCTCTGCGTCTGTACAGCGGCTACAGCGACAGTAAACAGGACAACCCGCTGCTCTATTTTTGCCAGCACCGCTGGCGCGTTACGCCGCACGGTGACTTGCAGCAACTCGAATAGTGGCGAACCTATAAGGGGTGTGTATAATGCGCCCCGCCTGAATCACTGGAGTATATCCCTTTGTCCAACCCCGAACAGAATCACGATTACTGGATGCGTTATGCGCTGACGCTGGCGAAGCGCGCCTGGGATGAAGGTGAAGTGCCGGTTGGCGCGGTACTGGTGCATGATAATCAGGTAATTGGTGAGGGCTGGAACCGCCCGATTGGCCGCCACGATCCCACCGCCCATGCGGAAATTATGGCGCTACGCCAGGGCGGGCTGGTGCTGCAAAACTATCGTCTGATTGATACCACGTTATATGTCACCCTCGAGCCCTGCGTGATGTGCGCTGGAGCCATGGTGCACAGCCGCATCGGGCATCTGGTGTTCGGCGCGCGCGATGCGAAAACCGGCGCGGCGGGTTCATTAATGGATGTGTTGCATCACCCGGGAATGAATCATCGGGTAGAGATAACAGAAGGAGTGTTAGGCGACGAGTGCGCCGCGATGCTCAGCGATTTTTTCCGCCAGCGTCGGCAGGAGAAAAAAACACAAAAATTATCGAAACTGTAACCCGTTGATTTCTTAGGGCAGATAAGTGCCGCGCGATCCGCTTAACGGTTCACTTTCAGCGACAGCCCATCCGGCACCAGCATTGGGTTACGCGGGAAGGCGTCAAACGCGGACAAGGCGCTAAACGGCAGAACGCCGTAAGCCGGGCGGTTAAGCTCCTGTGCCGACACCACCGGGTAACTTTGCGCCAGCTTTAGTGCTCTTGCGGCTTGCTTCTCTTTTTCCAGCAAATAGCCCACCAGGCTTATCTCATACTTACGAATATTCTCCACGTAGGCATACGCTTCATGCCCACGGGCGTAGCCGTAGGTTAACTTGCTGTAATACGCTTTCTGGCTTAACAACGGCAGGCGCTGTTTTACATCCGCCCAGCTATCGGGGTTACCTTTAGTTTTAGCCGTCAGCGCCCGGGCATCCAGCATATGCGCATAGCCCATATTGTAAGCCGCCAGCGCAAACCAAATCTTCTCATCTTGCGGAACGCTATCCGGCACCTTGCTCATCATATCCTGCAAGTAACGCGCGCCGCCGCTGATGCTCTGCTCCGCGTCGGTACGATCGCTCAGGCCTAAACTCTGCGCCGTATTGCGGGTTAGCATCATTAGCCCGCGCACGCCGGTTGGCGAGGTGGCTTGCGAATCCCAGTGCGACTCCTGATACGAAATCGCCGCCAGCAAGCGCCAGTCGATCTCTTCGGCATATTTTTCAAACAACGGTTGTAAGTCCGGCAGCACACTATCGACGGCGCGCAAAAAAGAGCGGGTATCGACGTAGTCAAAATCATCACCGTGGCCGAGGTACTTTTCCTCAAGGCGGGCGAGGGTGCCATCTTCATTAATATCATTGAAAAAATCGAGCATCGCCGCCGAAAGGGTATTGTCATCATCGCGCTTGCTAAACCAGGTGACGGGCTGCTCGTCGGTGATATCCAGCGCTACCGCCAGTTCCGGGTGAACGCGCTGAAACAGACTAATCGCCACCGAATCCGCCACGGTATAGCTCAGCTTTCCCTGAACCACCTGCTCAAGCAGGGCGGTGGTGCCGAGTTTGTCATCCACCTTCCAGCTTAGATTCGGGTATTTCTTCTCTTTTAACTCACGCAGATCATCCAGCGCCACATGCCCAGGCGCGACAGTAAGCTGGCTTTCGTTGATATTTTCCAGCGTACGCGGGCGGTAGCTGCCCACGCGATAAACTAGTTGCTGCGAAACGGAGTAGTAGACCGGGCCGGTCTGGTAGCTCTTGATGCGCTCATTGTTATACACCAGCCCGGCGGCGAGCATATCGGCGTCGTCGTTATCAAGGTCATCAAACAGTTGGCTGATATTTTGCCGCACCGTCACCGTCAGTTTGACGCCAAGGTAGTCGGCAAAATGTTGCGCTAAATCGTAATCCAGCCCGTAGGTCTTGCCCTCTATCGTGGCGTAGGTGAGCGGTGTCGCAACGGTACTGACGCGCAACTCTCCGCGCGCTTTAATCGCCGCGATGCGGTTGTCGGCTTTACCGAACCAGGGGATAGAAGGCCACAGGGCCGCTGCCAGCAGCAGGGTGACAATGCCGATGAGCAGATAATTAATCTTAAATCTTTTCAAGGAGTTAATTCTCTGCGCCGTGCTTTGCCTCAGGAGGATTTTTTGACGTAAAACCAGTAAGGTTTGTCGGTGATTGAGCGGCATTTTGCGCAACAAAACGCCAGTTGGCAACTAATTAGAGCATTCGGTCACAGCTATTGCTAAAAATTGGCGGCGATTTTATTTCGACGCAAACGGTTTCGTCAACGCACAGGATTCTCTATAATGACGCCCGTTTTCCCTGGTGCACACTTTAAGCGTCCCCGACGCTTCGTAATCGAAGACGAGAGACTTATGATGGAAATTCTGCGTGGTTCGCCTGCATTGTCCGCTTTTCGTATCAACAAACTGCTGGCACGCTTTCAGGCCGCCAACCTTCCGGTGAGCAATATTTACGCCGAGTATGCTCACTTTGCCGATCTGAATGACACGCTCACCGAAGAAGAGTACGCCCGGCTCCAGCGCCTGCTGAAATATGGCCCAAGCCTCAGCAGCCATACGCCGACCGGAAAATTACTGCTCGTCACTCCTCGTCCTGGCACCATCTCTCCCTGGTCTTCTAAAGCAACGGATATTGCCCACAACTGCGGCCTCGACAAAATCAATCGCCTTGAGCGCGGCGTGGCGTATTACGTTGACGCCGCCGGTCTGAGCGATGCCCAGTGGAAAGACGTCGCTGCGCTGCTGCATGACCGCATGATGGAGAGCGTATTCGCATCGACAGAAGATGCCGCGCGTCTGTTCGGGCACCATCAGCCTGCGCCAGTACAGAGTGTGGATCTGCTCGCTGAAGGCCGCCAGGCGCTGATCGACGCTAACCTGCGTCTTGGCCTGGCGCTGGCCGACGATGAAATTGATTATCTCCAGGAAGCGTTTACCCGCCTGGGGCGCAACCCGAACGACATTGAACTCTATATGTTTGCCCAGGCGAACTCGGAACACTGCCGTCACAAAATTTTTAACGCCGACTGGGTAATTGACGGCGAGCAACAGCCGAAGTCGCTGTTCAAAATGATCAAGAACACCTTCGAGCAAACGCCGGACTTCGTGCTCTCTGCCTATAAAGACAACGCGGCGGTAATGGAAGGTTCAGCCGTCGGGCGCTTCTTCGCCGATCGCGGGGAAGGCCGTTACGATTTTCATCAGGAACCGGCGCATATTCTGATGAAAGTAGAAACCCATAACCACCCGACGGCGATTTCGCCGTGGCCGGGTGCGGCAACCGGTTCCGGCGGTGAAATCCGTGACGAAGGGGCCACCGGGCGCGGCGCGAAGCCGAAAGCGGGTCTGGTCGGTTTCTCGGTCTCTAACCTGCGCATTCCGGGTTTTGAACAGCCGTGGGAAGAGGATTTTGGCAAGCCGGAACGTATTGTTACCGCGCTCGATATCATGACCGACGGCCCGCTCGGCGGCGCGGCGTTCAACAACGAATTTGGTCGTCCGGCGCTGAACGGTTATTTCCGTACCTACGAAGAGAAGGTCAACAGCCACAACGGCGAAGAACTGCGCGGTTATCATAAGCCGATCATGCTGGCGGGCGGGATCGGCAATATCCGCGCCGATCATGTGCAAAAAGGCGAGATCACGGTTGGTGCAAAACTGATTGTCCTCGGTGGCCCGGCGATGAATATTGGCCTCGGCGGCGGTGCGGCGTCCTCTATGGCGTCGGGTCAGTCCGATGCGGATCTCGATTTTGCTTCCGTACAGCGCGATAACCCGGAGATGGAGCGTCGTTGCCAGGAGGTGATCGACCGCTGCTGGCAGCTGGGCGATGCTAACCCAATCCTCTTTATTCACGACGTGGGCGCGGGCGGTCTCTCTAACGCTATGCCGGAGCTGGTGAGTGACGGCGGTCGCGGCGGGCGTTTTGAGCTGCGCGATATTCTCAGCGACGAGCCGGGCATGAGCCCGCTGGAGATCTGGTGTAACGAATCTCAGGAGCGCTATGTGCTGGCGGTTGCTGCCGATCAGCTGGCGCTTTTTGACGATTTGTGCCGCCGTGAACGCGCGCCGTACGCGGTAATTGGCGAAGCCACCGAAGCGCAGCACCTGACCCTGAATGACAGCCACTTCAACAACCAGCCGATTGATATGCCGCTGGATGTGCTGCTGGGTAAAACGCCGAAGATGACCCGCGACGTGGCGACGCGTCAGGCGACTGGCGACAGCTTTAATACGCACGGCATTACGCTTGCTGATGCGGTTAACCGTGTTCTGCATCTGCCGACGGTGGCGGAAAAAACCTTCCTTGTGACCATCGGCGACCGTACGGTCACCGGCATGGTGGCGCGCGATCAGATGGTCGGCCCGTGGCAGATCCCGGTGGCGAACTGCGCGGTCACGACCGCCAGCCTTGATAGTTACTACGGCGAAGCGATGGCGCTGGGCGAACGCGCGCCGGTTGCCCTGCTGGACTTCGCCGCTTCTGCCCGCCTTGCGGTGGGTGAAGCGCTGACCAACATTGCGGCAACGCAAGTTGGCGATATTAAACGCATTAAGCTGTCGGCGAACTGGATGGCCGCTGCCGGTCATCCGGGCGAAGACGCCGGTCTGTACGCGGCGGTGAAAGCGGTAGGCGAAGAGCTTTGCCCGGCGCTGGGCCTGACCATTCCGGTCGGTAAAGATTCGATGTCGATGAAAACCCGCTGGCAGGAAGGTAACGAGCAGCGCGAGATGACCTCGCCGCTGTCGCTGGTGATAACCGCCTTTGCCCGCGTTGAAGATGTGCGCCGCACCGTTACGCCGCAGCTTTCTACAGAAGAGAACGCCCTGCTGTTAATTGATCTTGGCAAAGGTAGTAACGCACTCGGCGCTACCGCGCTGGCGCAGGTTTACCGCCAACTGGGTGACAAACCGGCAGACGTGCGTAACGTTGAGCAATTAAAAGGCTTCTATGACGCTATTCAGGCGCTGGTGGCGGATCGCAAACTGCTGGCGTACCACGACCGTTCTGATGGCGGCTTGTTGGTCACCCTGGCCGAGATGGCTTTCACCGGGCATTGCGGCGTGAATGTCGATATCGCTTCGCTGGGTGGCGATCATCTGGCAGCGCTGTTTAATGAAGAATTAGGCGCGGTGATCCAGGTTCGCGCTGGCGATCGCGAAGCGGTGGAAAGCGTGCTGGCCGCTTACGGTCTTGCGGACGTTGTGCACTACCTGGGCAGCGCCGTCTGTGGCGATCGCTTTGTGATTGAAGTGGACGGCAAGCCGGTGTTCAGCGAGAGCCGCACCACCCTGCGTATGTGGTGGGCGGAAACCACCTGGCAGATGCAGCGCCTGCGCGACAACCCGGAGTGCGCGGATCAGGAGCATGAAGCGAAAGCCAATGACAACGATCCGGGCCTCAATGTGAAGCTCACTTTCGATCTCAACGAGGATATCGCCGCCCCGTTTATTGCGACCGGCGCGCGCCCGAAAGTCGCCATACTGCGCGAGCAGGGCGTGAACTCCCACGTTGAGATGGCGGCCGCGTTCCATCGCGCCGGGTTTGATTCGTTCGACGTGCATATGAGCGACCTGCTGGCCGGGCGTTCCGGGCTGCAAAACTTCCAGGCGCTGGTGGCCTGCGGCGGTTTCTCCTACGGCGACGTACTGGGTGCTGGTGAAGGCTGGGCGAAATCGATCCTCTTTAACGACCGCGTACGCGATGAGTTCGCAACCTTCTTCCATCGTCCGCAAACGCTGGCGCTTGGCGTGTGCAATGGCTGCCAGATGATGTCCAACCTGCGTGAACTGATCCCTGGCAGTGAACTGTGGCCACGCTTTGTACGTAACACCTCCGATCGCTTTGAAGCACGCTTCAGCCTGGTCGAAATCACCCAAAGTCCGTCGTTGCTGCTGGAGGGCATGGTCGGTTCGCAGATGCCGATTGCGGTTTCTCACGGTGAAGGCCGTGTGGAAGTGCGTGACGCGGCGCACCTGGCACAGCTTGAAAGCAAAGGGCTGGTGGCGCTGCGTTATGTTGATAATAGCGGTAGCGTGACAGAAACCTACCCGGCGAACCCGAACGGTTCACCAAACGGCATTACTGCCGTGACCAACGAAAGCGGTCGCGTCACCATTATGATGCCGCACCCGGAGCGCGTGTTCCGCACAGTGTCTAACTCCTGGCACCCGGAAAACTGGGGCGAGGACAGCCCGTGGATGCGCATTTTCCGCAACGCCCGTAAACAACTGGGTTAAAAAAATCAGGTTGTAGCGCTAAGCCCTCTTCTTCATTAAGGAAGAGGGCTTTTTTATGGCGGCAGGTCTAAATTCAGTCTATATTAAGACCGTTATTGCCATGAGGAGATGATTATGAAAGTTGAAACTATCAGCTTCGTTAAGAAAAATGCCGCATCGCTCGATCTCGCTGAGCCTATTTTGGTAACGCAAAACGGTGTGCCTGCCTATGTCATTGAGTCTTATGATCAGCAACAGGAGCGTGAAAACGCTATTGCCTTACTGAAATTGCTGACGCTCTCGGAAAAAGATAAAGCAGAAGGACAGGTCTACTCCAGAGATGATCTGTTATCAGGTTTGTAAGTCTCGAATAATGCATTGACCACTTTTAGAGCAGATTATGGACGATAGCCGCACTGTTTTTATTTATACGCGAACCGCAAAAGTTTGTGTTGATCAGATAGTTACCCATTTACAGCGCATTGATATTGAACCCCGCCCTGTTATCGCGGAGATTCTGGATGAGTTTGAAGCAAGAGTGGGGCGCTTCCCGCTTGGCTGTCAGCAATGCCCTGAACTGGTCAAACTAGGCTGCGCAAAATATCGTGAATGTAATACGTCCGGTGGATATCGGGTTTTATATTCTATTGATGAAGAAACAATCAACGTGCATGCTGTTTTGTCTCACCGCCAGGATATTCAGCAGCTCTTATTCAAACGTCTGATTCAGGCATGAGTCTATCTTTAACGTCACTCTCTAAAAGTGTCGGGTTTTCCCGACATCAGATATTTATCGTTGTCTCCAAAAAGAGACACTTAATCTTTTGATTTATATGATTTTATTTTTTACGCTATATGAGTGTTGCTAAATAGCGACAGGGCGTTCAAATAGTGAGCGTGTTTATGTTATATCTTGTTAGAAATAAAAACGTAATTATCAACTACTTAAATTAATTGCTGGCAACCTGGCATATTATGTGCATAATATCGCGCAGTGGCTCATTCACCTTCTTATGTCAGCCCCTTCGGGACGCGCTACATAAACTTAGAATGACGCACGTAAAGGTGCCTGCCGTCCACCTGCTGATCATTGCTTAGCTTTATCAGACATCGGGCGAAACGTCGAGTTAGGCACCGCCTAATTTCATAACAAAGCCGGGCTTTTGCCCGGCTTTGTTGTTCTTTACTCCGGCACTCGCTAGCATCTCTGTACCTTTTCCTGCGAGAGTACTGCATTGAAACGCTGGCCTGTGTTCCCCCGCTCGTTACGCCAACTGGTGATGATGGCGTTCCTGCTGATTCTGCTGCCGCTGCTGGTATTAGCCTGGCAGGCATGGCAAAGCCTGAATGCGCTCAGCGCGCAGGCGTTGCAAACCAACCGCACGACCCTTATCGACGCGCGTCGCAGTGAAGCGATGACCAATGCCGCGCTGGAGATGGAACGCAGCTATCGCCAGTACTGTGTGCTGGACGATGCCACGCTGGCGCGTGTCTACCAAAACCAACGCAAACGCTACAGCGAAATGCTGGACGCCCACGCAGGTGTGTTGCCGGATGACAAACTCTACCAGGCGCTGCGCCAGGACTTAAACGATCTCGCCCAGTTGCAATGCAAAAATAGCGGCCCGTCAGCCGCGGCCTCCGCCCAGCTTGAAGCCTTTGCCGCCGCCAATACCGAAATGGTGCAATCGACCCGCGCCGTGGTCTTTTCTCGCGGGCAGCAGTTGCAACTGGAAATTGCCGAGCGCGGCCAGTTTTTTGGCTGGCAGGCGCTGGTGCTGTTTCTGGTAAGCCTCGGGCTGGTGCTGCTCTTTACCCGCATGATTATTGGCCCGGTGAAGGGCATCGAGCGTATGATCAACCGGCTGGGGGAAGGGCGATCCCTTGGGCATACCGTGGCGTTCAAAGGACCGCGCGAATTGCGCTCCGTGGGCGAACGCATCATCTGGCTCAGCGAGCGGCTGGCGTGGCTTGAGTCACAGCGTCACCAGTTTCTGCGCCATATTTCGCACGAACTCAAAACCCCGCTCGCCAGTATGCGTGAAGGCACGGAGCTACTTGCCGATCAGGTGGTCGGGCCGCTGTCGCCAGAGCAAAAAGAGGTGGTGGAAATCCTCGATGCCAGCAGCCGCAATTTGCAAAAGCTGATCGAGCAACTGCTTGATTATAATCGCAAACTGGCAGATGGCGCCGTCGAGCTGGAAGAGGTGGAGCTGGAGCCGCTGGTCGATATGGTTATCTCTGCCCACAGTTTGCCCGCGCGAGCTAAAATGATGCATACCGATGTCGCCCTTGATGTGGCAACGTGCCAGGCGGAACCGATGTTACTGATGAGCGTGCTGGATAATCTTTACTCCAACGCGGTGCACTATGGGGCTGAATCCGGTACCATTTACCTCCACAGTTATCTTGCCGGCGCACGGCTTTGTATCGATGTGGCGAATACCGGTACACCCATTCCTGAAGCGGAACGCGAAATGATTTTTGAACCCTTCTTTCAGGGAAGCCACCAACGTAAGGGAGCGGTAAAAGGCAGCGGGCTTGGGCTAAGCATTGCCAGAGATTGCATTCGCCGCATGCAGGGTGAGTTGCATCTGGTGGCTGATGGCAAAGCCGATGTCTGTTTCCGTATTGAGTTACCGCTCACTGCGCCGGAAAAAACCATTAAATGAACCTGGATCTGGTGAGTATGTCGCATCTTTTTTCCCGCGTTGTGAACGCGGTTGCACAGCAACACTTGTGGCTTCGTGCGCTGCCCTGCCTGTTACTGGCCGGTTGCGTATCGCAAACGCCGAAAAGCGCTATTCATGACAACCAGGAAGAACGGCTCCCGGAGCATCAACTGGCTGATTTTCTCTCAACGGACTGCAATGAAATCTGGTCACTGTCGGGCCAGAACATCGATAATAACCCGCTCTTTTGGCTGCGCAGCATGGACTGCGCCCAGCGTTTAGCCCCGGCGGCGGCTCGTGCTGAGGCGCATTCGTGGTCTGACGATACGTGGCAGGCGACATTCCGGCGCGGCATTTTATTGTCAAATGCCAAAATCTCGCCGCTGGAGCGCCGCGAGTACACCGAACAGCTTGCTGCCTTAAGCACCGCTATTCCTGCTCAGGTGCGCCCGCTCTTTCAATTATGGCGCGATGGTGAAATGGCGCAGCTTCAGCTGGCAGAAGAGCGCAGCCGCTACAGTAAATTGCAGCAATCCGCCGACAGCGAGCTGGATAGCCTGCGCTCGCAGCAACAATTTCTGCGTGAGCAACTGGAAACCACCACCCGCAAACTACAGAACCTCACCGATATCGAGCGGCGGCTTTCCACCCGTAAACCGGCCGCCACCGATCTGCCGGATAGCACACACCCGTCTAAGAGCGACGGGAATCAAGAGGATGTGAAGCAATGACCAGCCGTAAGCCTGCCCATTTATTACTGGTGGATGACGATCCAGGCTTGTTAAAACTGCTGGGGCTGCGCCTCACCAGCGAAGGCTACAGCATTGTCACTGCCGAAAGCGGGCAGGAGGGGCTGCGCATTCTCGCGCGTGAAAAAATCGATCTGGTGATTAGCGATCTGCGGATGGACGAAATGGACGGCATGCAGTTATTCGCCGAGATCCAGCGCGTACAGCCGGGCATGCCGGTGATCATTCTGACGGCGCACGGCTCGATCCCTGACGCAGTCGCCGCCACACAGCAGGGCGTATTCAGCTTCCTCACCAAACCGGTCGACAAAGACGCGCTGTATAAAGCCATTGACGACGCGCTGGAGCATAGCGGTTCGACAGGGGACGATCAGTGGCGCGAAACCATTGTTACCCGCAGCCCGGTGATGTTACGTCTGCTGGAGCAGGCGCGAATGGTGGCGCAATCGGATGTCAGCGTGCTGATTAACGGCCAGAGCGGCACCGGGAAAGAGATCCTCGCGCAAGCCATTCACAACGCCAGCCCGCGCAGCAAAAGCGCGTTTATTGCCATCAACTGCGGCGCGCTGCCGGAACAGTTGCTGGAGTCTGAACTTTTCGGCCACGCCCGCGGCGCGTTTACTGGCGCAGTCAGCAGCCGGGAAGGGCTTTTTCAGGCGGCAGAGGGCGGCACGCTGTTTCTCGATGAGATTGGCGATATGCCGATCCCGTTGCAGGTCAAACTGTTGCGCGTCTTGCAGGAGCGCAAAGTGCGCCCGCTTGGCAGCAACCGCGATATCGATATTAATGTGCGGATTATTTCGGCCACGCACCGTGATTTACCCAAAGCGATGGCGCGCGGCGAGTTTCGCGAAGATCTCTACTATCGTTTGAACGTTGTCAGCCTGAAGATCCCTGCGCTTGCGGAGCGCGCGGAAGATATTCCGCTGCTCGCCAATCATCTGTTGCGCCAGGCAGCGGACCGGCACAAACCGTTTGTCCGCGCCTTTTCCACCGACGCCATGAAACGCCTGATGACCGCCACCTGGCCCGGCAACGTGCGTCAGTTAGTCAACGTGATTGAGCAATGCGTGGCGCTTACCTCGTCACCGGTGATTAGCGATGCGTTGGTTGAGCAGGCGCTGGAAGGCGAGAATACCGCGCTGCCAACCTTTGTCGAAGCACGTAATCAGTTTGAGCTGAACTACCTGCGCAAGCTGCTGCAAATCACCAAAGGTAACGTCACGCATGCCGCGCGAATGGCGGGGCGCAACCGCACTGAGTTCTATAAATTACTCTCCCGCCATGAACTGGACGCCAATGACTTTAAAGAGTAATGGCGAAATGATTATGGTACTGTGAGCAACCGATTACGATGCAGCAGACTGGCAAGAGCGTGTAAGGAACAACCATGAAAAAGATTGATGCGATTATTAAACCTTTCAAACTGGATGACGTACGTGAAGCACTGGCTGAAGTCGGCATCACCGGGATGACAGTCACCGAAGTGAAAGGTTTTGGTCGCCAGAAAGGCCACACCGAACTGTACCGTGGTGCAGAGTATATGGTGGATTTTCTGCCGAAAGTGAAGATTGAGATTGTGGTGGGCGACGATATTGTCGATACCTGCGTCGATACCATCATTCGTACCGCGCAGACGGGCAAAATCGGTGACGGCAAAATCTTTGTCTTTGATGTCGCGCGCGTGGTGCGTATTCGTACCGGCGAAGAAGACGACGCCGCCATCTAACTATTTTGCTATTTTGCCCTCACCCCGCAAGGTGAGGGCAGCGTGTTACAGCACCTTATGCGGGCCGAAGCATTCGTAATGAATACGATCTTTAGCAACGCCAAGCGTCACCAGTTGCTGCGCCGCAAACTGCATAAAGCCGACCGGGCCGCAAAGATAAAACTGCATTGCCGGGTCGCTGAATTTCCCTTCCAGCGTCGTTAAATCCATCAGTCCTGCGCTGTCGAAAAGGCCTTCCTCCGCCGTACCAGGCTTACGATACCAGACCTGCTTTTCAAAACGCGGCAGCATCGCGCCAAGCTGAGTGACTTCCTGCGCAAAAGCATGAACCTCACCGTTTTCCGCCGCGTGGAACCAGTTTACCTGTGCCGTGTGTTTTGACTGCACAAGATGGTTAAGCATCGCCAGCATCGGCGTTTGACCCACCCCGGCGGAAATCAATGACACCGGCGTGTTGGCGGCGACATCCATAAAGAAATCCCCGGCAGGCGCGGCCAGATGCACGATATCGCCCGCTTTCGCTTCGTTATGCAGCCAGTTCGACACCTGGCCGCCTTCTTCGCGTTTTACGGCAATGCGGTAACTTTTGCCGTTCGGCTGGCGGGTCAGGGAGTACTGGCGAATTTCCTGGTGCGCGAAACCGTCTGGTTTCAGCCAAATGGCGAGGTACTGGCCTGGCTGGTAATCGGCTACCGGTTGACCATCAACCGGTTCAAATTCAAAACTGGTGATAAGCGTGCTCTGCGGTTTCTTTTCTACCAGACGGAATGCGCGCGTACCCTGCCAGCCGCCCACTTTTTCGGCATGTTCGCTGTAAATCTGCGCTTCACGATTGATAAACACACCCGCCAGCACGCCGTAGGCTTTACCCCACGCGTCTAACACCTCTTGCCCCGGGTTGAACATCTCGTCAAGCGTTGCCAGCAGATGTGCGCCAACAATGTTGTATTGCTCAGGTTGGATCTGAAAACTGGTGTGCTTCTGGGCGATTTTTTCCACCGCTGGCAGGAGTGCGGCGAGATTGTCGATATTGCTGGCGTAAGCGGCAATGGCATTAAACAGCGCTTCACGCTGATCGCCGTTGCGCTGGTTGCTCATGTTAAAAATCTCTTTCAGTTCCGGGTTATGGGTAAACATCCGGTCATAGAAATGAGCGGTAAGTTTAGGGCCGGTTGCTGCCAGCAGGGGAAGAGTAGATTTGACTGTTGCGATGGTTTGGGCGTCGAGCATGGTGGCTTCCTTACAAGTGAACATTTAAAGTTGTATTTTAAATGCATCTTATAATTTTCAACGCTGCGTTGTAAAGCGCGCAGTAAAGGCAGGGTTATCGAACGTGAAGAAGTTGCATCACAAAGCTGAAAAGAAATCCGCTTAAATCACGAAGTGTGTTATCGCTCAAAGCCTTGCCTGGCGCGGAGCCAATCGTTTGCGTAAAAACCTTTGTCAAGACCTGTTATCAGAATAGTAATCAGTTATACTGTCAGCCGTTCCCCATTTGGGCCCTTATTTAGAGTCGTTTTGTTAGCTGAGTCAGGAGATGCGGATGTTAAAGCGTGAAATGAACATTGCCGATTATGATGCCGAATTGTGGCAGGCTATGGAGCAGGAAAAAGTACGTCAGGAAGAACACATTGAACTGATCGCCTCCGAAAACTACACCAGCCCGCGTGTAATGCAGGCTCAGGGTTCTCAGCTGACGAACAAATACGCCGAAGGTTACCCAGGCAAACGCTACTACGGCGGTTGTGAATATGTTGATATCGTTGAACAGCTGGCAATCGATCGCGCAAAAGAGCTGTTCGGCGCAGATTACGCCAACGTGCAGCCGCACTCTGGCTCACAGGCTAACTTCGCGGTCTACACCTCTCTGCTGGAGCCGGGCGATACCGTGCTCGGTATGAACCTGGCGCACGGCGGCCACCTGACTCACGGCTCCCCGGTTAACTTCTCTGGCAAGCTGTACAACATCGTGCCTTACGGCATCGACGAAACCGGCCACATTGATTACAACGATCTGAACGCGCAGGCGCAGAAACATAAGCCGAAAATGATCATCGGCGGCTTCTCTGCATACTCCGGCGTGGTTGATTGGGCAAAAATGCGCGAAATCGCTGACAGCATCGGTGCATATCTGTTTGTAGATATGGCGCACGTTGCTGGTCTGGTTGCCGCAGGCGTTTATCCGAACCCGGTTCCCCATGCGCACGTTGTGACCACCACGACCCACAAAACCCTGGCGGGTCCGCGCGGCGGCCTGATCCTGGCAAAAGGCGGTAGCGAAGAGCTGTACAAAAAACTGAACTCTGCCGTGTTCCCTGGCGGCCAGGGCGGCCCGCTGATGCACGTTATCGCGGGTAAAGCGGTCGCGCTGAAAGAAGCGATGGAGCCAGAGTTCAAAACCTACCAGCAGCAAGTGGCAAAAAACGCCAAAGCGATGGTGGAAGTGTTCCTGAGCCGTGGCTACAAAGTGGTTTCCGGCGGTACGGATAACCACCTGTTCCTGCTGGATCTGGTGGACAAAAACCTGACCGGTAAAGAAGCTGACGCTGCGCTGGGTCGTGCTAACATCACCGTGAACAAGAACAGCGTGCCGAACGATCCGAAAAGCCCGTTTGTCACTTCTGGTATCCGCATTGGTAGCCCGGCAGTCACCCGTCGCGGCTTCAAAGAAGCGGAAGTGAAAGAGCTGGCAGGCTGGATGTGTGACGTGCTGGACAGCATTAATGACGAAGCGGTTATCGAGCGCACCAAACAGAAAGTGCTGGATATCTGCGCGCGCTTCCCGGTTTACGCGTAAATAAGACTCAGACATCAAACGAGCCCGCGCAAGCGGGCTTTTTTTCGCCTTATTGCAGCCCGGCGTAGCCGTGAATGCCCATATACAGGCCCACCAGCGCAATCAACGCGCTGGAAAAATAGGGTGCTTTGCGGGCGAGGGTATTAAAGCCAGCCCAGCGTTTTGCTGCCTGCTGCACGCTGATGGCTGCCCCCACGCCAACGGTAACCAGCGTCAGCGCGAGGCCGATGCTGAAACACACCACCAGCGTCGCGCCTAAGGTTATTGCTTTCAACTGAATACAAATAAGCAGAATGGTAATTGCCGCCGGGCAGGGGATTAAGCCGCCGGTTAAACCGAACAGCATAATCTGCCCGTTGGTCACTTCCGTGCCAGTAAAACGCCGCGCAATATCCCTTGCGTGCGCCCGTTCGTGCGCATCCTGATACGCTTCCTCTTTTGTCATTCTGCGCAGTGACAGGATCGCAGGCTGCGCGTGCATTACTGCAACCGGCTGCGGCTGGAGGATCACCGCGCGGCTCGCGTGATGGTGATGATGATTGTGATGATGTTCTTCCTGCCAGGTGCGGCAGAACATCCACACGGCGGTGGCAATGATCACCCCTGCCGAGACCATTTGCAGCCAGGGCTCCACCGATTCGGCGGTAAATTTATGGCTTACCCAGATGCCGCCAAGGGCTATCAACCAAACCACAACGGTATGGGAGAGCGTGGCCGCCAGCCCCAGCATTACCGCCTGTTTGACCGTGCCTTTAATGGCAATAATGAATGCCGCCATCATAGTTTTCGAATGGCCTGGCTCCAGGCCATGCAGTGCGCCAAGCAGTATCGCGCTGGGGATAAAAAACCAGGCATTCCCTTGTTGAAACAGGGTGGCGAAGTCATTCATGAGAATTATTCCCGGTAACTTTTTGTGCGCTCAAATCTACTCCCCCCCAGTAAAAAATACTACCCCCCAGTAGAATTAACTCACCCCAGTTAATGCATGTTATGCTGGCGGTCGTTTACGTATTGTCGATTGAGGTCTGTATGTCGCATACCATCCGGGATAAAAAAAAGCTAAAAGCGCGGGCGAGCAAAATAGAAGGGCAAGTGGCTGCCCTGAAGAAAATGCTTGATGAACCTCATGA
Source organism: Kosakonia sp. H02 (assembly GCA_030704225.1). Taxonomy (NCBI): domain Bacteria; kingdom Pseudomonadati; phylum Pseudomonadota; class Gammaproteobacteria; order Enterobacterales; family Enterobacteriaceae; genus Kosakonia; species Kosakonia styphnolobii. The sequence goes on along the minus strand of CP131915.1, from coordinate 3,256,337 downwards.
ATGCGCGCAGGTGTTGCAGCAAATAGCGGCGATCCGCGGTGCGGTCAATGGGTTAATGCGGGAAGTCATTAAAGGCCATCTCACCGAACATATCGTTCATGAAAATGATGAAATCAAACGCGAAGCCGACCTGGGCGTAGTGCTGAGCGTGCTGGATTCATATATTCGCTGATAACCTGTGCCAGCGCAGGTTTGTTATCTGATTGTTACTTGCCAGTTTGGCCGTTTACCGCCAGACTATCGCCTCCATTCCAGGAGGAAATCATGGTCTTGCAGTCCACGCGCTGGCTGGCGCTCGCTTATTTCACCTACTTTTTTAGCTACGGTATCTTCTTACCTTTCTGGAGCGTCTGGCTCAAAGGCGTGGGCCTGACCCCGGACATCATCGGTATGCTGCTTGGCGCAGGGCTGATCGCCCGTTTTCTTGGCAGCCTGCTGATTGCCCCGCGCGTGAGCGATCCTTCCCGTTTGATTACCGCCCTGCGCGTGCTGGCGCTGGCGACGCTGCTGTTTGCCCTCGCGTTCCATGCCGGTAGCCATGTTGCGTGGCTGGCGGTAGTGATTGTCGGCTTTAACCTCTTTTTCTCGCCGCTGGTGCCATTGACCGATGCACTGGCGGGAACATGGCAAAAACAGTTCCCGATGGATTATGGCCGCGTGCGCCTGTGGGGCTCGATTGCGTTTGTGATTGGATCTGCGCTGACCGGCAAACTGGTCAGCCTGTTTGATTACCAGGCGATCCTCGCGATGTTGACGCTGGGTGTGGCGTCTATGCTGCTGGGCATGCTGCTGCGACCGTCGATTTTGCCGCAGGGTGAAAGCCGACAGACCGATGGCGCAGGTTGGGCAGCGTGGCGGACATTAATTGTGCAGAACTGGCGCTTTCTCGCCTGTGTCTCGCTGTTGCAGGGTGCACACGCGGCCTATTACGGATTCAGCGCGATTTACTGGCAATCGGCGGGGTATTCCGCCTCGATCGTCGGTTACCTGTGGTCGTTAGGCGTAGTGGCGGAAGTGGTGATCTTTGCCCTCAGCAACCGGCTTTTCCGCCGTTTCAGCGCCCGCGATCTGCTGCTGTTATCTGCCATTTGCGGGCTGGTGCGCTGGAGCCTGATGGGCTGGACCACGGAACTGCCGTGGCTGATTGTCGCGCAGATCCTGCACTGCGGCACTTTCACCGTCTGCCACCTGGCCGCGATGCGCTATATCTCTGCGCGTAAAGGCAGCGAAGTGATCCGCCTGCAAGCGGTCTACTCTGCGGTGGCGATGGGCGGCAGTATTGCTCTGATGACCATGTTCGCCGGTTTCCTGTTTGAATACCTGCACCAGGGGTTGTTCTTTGTGATGGCACTGCTGGCTATCCCGGCGCTGTTTCTGCGCCCGTCAGTCGCGGCTCAAGGGGCGAATTAACCCTCCAGCATGGCGCGGATATGCTGCTGTTGCTGCTCGCTCAAGGGCCCGTCGGTGTGAATCAACGGCGGGGAAAAAAGCGGCAACGGCGTGGTGTAAGGCGTGATGATGAGCGTCACGTCTTTCGGCGCACCGGTGTTGCGAAACTCCGCCAGCGACAGGTAGCGAATGGTGAGCGGCAGCAGCGTTAATTCACGCAGTTGCTGCTCTATTTCCTGCTCTCTTGCGTGTTCTTCCCCGGTAATCAGCACGATCTGTTTTTCATGCAGATCGCTCTCCTGCATCAGCCAGGCACCAAAAATCACCGCCACCAGTCCCGCTTCTTCATCACTAAAACGCATCCCGTACTCGTGCTCCAGCGCTTGTAAGGCACTGCGGGTGGTGCGCATCAGGCGCGGGTAAAGTTGATGGATTTCCGCAGGCAGGGCGTTATCAATCCCGATACCAAACAGGCTGCGAACCAGCGCTTGCGCCAGATGAACATAAAGCTGGTTGGTTAGCCCTTGTTCATCGCTAAAGCGCATGTCCGCAAGCTGGCGGAAGCGCTCAATCATATCGCTGATGGCTTGTCGCAGGCGGTGATCCTGGTGATGATCGTCGCGGGTTGGGTCGGGTGTGCGCACCAGCATAAAGAGCAGCGACAAAAACAGGTGCTCATTTTCATGGCTCCCGGCGGCAACCCGCCGTTGCCAGTGGCGGACAATGTCCTGCGCGACCAGATATTCGGCGCGCATCTGCGTCCACGCCTGTTGCACCGGGTTAAATTCCGGCGTCTGGCCATAGTGATGTTGCAGCAGGCAATATTGCAAATAGAGGCGTAAAAACTGCATATCCCGACATTCGAAAGAGCGTTGCAGGCGGCGGGAGCAAAGGTTAATCAAGGCGCGCAGGTTAGTATCGTCATACAGTGTGCGGGCAATGCCTTGTTGTTTAAGCGCATTTTTCAGCGCCGGGGTAAAGTGTTGCGTGATAAATTGCGGGCACAGCCGCAACGCGCGCCGCAGCCAGTGCAGCAGGCACAGGCGCTGATCGAGCGGCGTACCTTCAATCTGGTAGCTGCCGTTCGGGTGCGGCACGATGGAAAGCCGATGGTAAAGCTGGATTTCGCTCTGCGTTTCCGCGATATCCTGTAGGGCGACGGTGTCGTCCACTCCGTTAATGGCGCTGATATTTTCCATGGTGATACGTTGCCCGGGTAACGCGAGCAGCAGCAACACCTGGCAGCGACGCTGCGGACTGGAGAGCACAGATGGTGGGGTCAGCGTCATGGTCATCTGTCAGAGTCCAGTTAGGGTATTTGATAAGACCGGTATTTGATAAGAATAGTTAAAGGTATGATGAGCGACAGCGTGACCGCTGCTCTTTCCATCAGGAATGCCGGGGAGCATCACAGAATTTTTCACGTGAGGAAGACATGCAAGTAGTTAAACAGTGCGTCATGGGGCTTATTCTCGCGCTTTTATCGTTTTATGTGATGGCGCATCCGCACAGCTTTATTCGCATGAAAACGCAGGTTTTAACCGACAACGGCCAATTTACCGGCCTGAAAATGCGCTGGAAGATGGACGAAATTACTTCAGCGGATCTTCTGTATGACGCAGGTGACGCAAAACCGGGTGATGAAATCTGGAAAAAGCTGGCGGCGGAAGTGATGGCGAATGTGCTGGGTCAGCACTATTTCACCGAAGTGTGGCATAACGGGCAGAAGGTGAAGTTTCTCAATCGACCGAGCGAATATGGCCTGGCGCGTGAAGAACACCAGGCGGTGCTGACCTTTGTTCTGCCCCTGGCGCAAGCGCAGCCGCTGAAAGGGCAAAAATATACCTTTGCTACGTTCGACCCCACCTATTACGTGGATATGAGTTACGACAAAGAGAACGATGTCATGTTGCCTGCGGCATTGCAGTCTGCTTGTAAAATGAGTGTTCATACCCCTAAACCCGGCGAAGAGGTGCTTAATTATGCCCAGTCGCTGGATAAAAGTGATGCCCCGGAGGAAGACATGGAACTGGGTAAACAGTTTGCTCAAACGGTGACGCTGGTATGTCAGTAATCACCGGGCAGATGATGCGCAAACGGCGCTGGCTGCAAGGGTGGCCTGTGCTGCTGTTTATTGCCTGCGCCGCTGCGGGTGGTTTCTGGCTGTGGCACGCGTGGCCGCAGGTAATGATGAAAAGTGTGCTCTGGCAGCGTGATGTGAATATGCAGATGAGCACCTTGCTCAAGCGGGTGGCGGAAAACCCCACCAAAGCGGGCGGGTCGTTGCTGCTTTTCAGCTTTGTGTACGGTGTGCTGCATGCGCTCGGGCCGGGGCATGGCAAAGTGGTCATAACCACCTGGCTTGCCACGCATCCCTCAAAACTGAAATCCGGCATTGCATTGACGCTGGCCTCCTCGTTGTTGCAAGGCCTGGTGGCTATTGGACTGGTGGTCGTCGTGCTGGGCGTTCTGGCATTGCCCGCGCGGCAGTTGCATCTGAGCGGTTACTGGCTGGAGAAGGGCAGTTATCTGCTGGTCGGCGTGCTGGGTTTATTGCTGTGCTGGCGGGCAGTGAAAAAATTGCGAGGGTTGCTGCAAGCGCCGAAATTCCGTGCGTTTACGCCCCATCATGTGCATCACGATGGCTGCGGTTGCGGGCATCAGCATTTACCCACGCAATCACAACTGCAAAGCGGCGAGGACTGGCGCGCGCGGTTGATGATTGTGTTATCGATGGGTATGCGTCCCTGTTCCGGGGCGATTATGGTGTTGTTGTTCAGTAAAGTGATTGGTGTGTTTGCCTGGGGGATTGCCTCGGCACTGGCGATGGCCGCCGGTACGTCGCTCACCATCAGCGGGCTGGCTTTGCTGGTGCATGGTTTTCGGCAACTGGCTGTCAAATTAAGCGGGCAGAAAACGCCGGTTTTATGGCGACAGGTGGGCTGGACAACGCTGGCATTAGCCGGGGGAGTGATTCTGGTGAGTGCAGCGGTGATTATGTGGGTGAGTGCCTTGCCGCCGGGCGGTGGGTTAAGACCGTTTTAGCGATGTTTGCCGGATAGCGCGTAAAACGCTTATCCGGCAATCAATGGCTTAACGCTTCAGCGCATCGCTCAGTTCGTCGCGCATATTCGCCAGCATCGCTTTCACCACGCGCGGGTTACCCGCCACGATGTTGCCGGTCATCAGATAGTTATGACCACCAGTGAAATCGCATACCAGCGCGCCTGCTTCACGTGCCAGCAGTTCACCCGCGGCGAAATCCCACGGCTTGAGACCGATTTCAAAGAAACCATCAACACGGCCAGCGGCAACGTATGCCAGATCCAGCGCAGCGGAACCGGTGCGGCGGAAATCCGCGCATTCGGTAAACAGTTTGCCGATTATGTTGATGTAGGTGGTTGCGTGTTGTTTGGCTTTGAACGGGAAGCCGGTCGCCAGGATGGTGCCATCCAGATCGCGCGCCGTGCTGCCGCGCAGACGGTAGCCGTTAAGCTGTGCGCCCTGGCCACGGCTGGCAGTGAAGAGTTCGTTACGCATCGGATCGTAAACTACCGCGACTTCAGTGCGGCCTTTAATACGAACGGCGATAGACACCGCAAAGTGCGGCAGACGTTTGATAAAGTTGGTGGTACCATCCAGCGGATCGATAACCCATTGCACATCCTGGTCAGTGCCTTCGTGCTCACCACTCTCTTCGGTGATGATGGTGTGTTGCGGGTAAGATTTGCGGATGGTGTCGATAATTAACGCTTCAGCGGCTTTATCAACGTTGGTCACGAAATCATTGCTGCCTTTCTGGCTGGTTTCTACGGAGTCAGGGGTTTCGTAGTGTTTGGCAATTAAATTACCCGCCTTGCGCGCAGCACGCACGGCGATGTTCAGCATCGGATGCATCGGTCTCTCTCACTGGATTTTAAAGAACGGAAAACGGCGCGTATGATAGCAGTGAATTCGAATTATGTCTCCGGTTTATGATAGTATCCGCCAATATTCTTTAGCCGTTGAAAATCTATGCTGCAAAATATTCGAATCGTACTGGTAGAAACGTCCCACACCGGCAATATGGGCTCTGTTGCTCGCGCCATGAAAACAATGGGTTTAACCAATCTCTGGCTGGTCAACCCATTGGTGAAACCAGATTCGCAGGCCATTGCGCTGGCCGCCGGTGCCAGCGATGTGATTGGCAATGCGCAAATTGTCGATACTTTAGATGAAGCGTTAGCCGGGTGCAGCCTGGTGGTCGGAACCAGCGCGCGTTCCCGCACATTACCGTGGCCGATGCTCGATCCGCGCGAATGCGGTCTGAAAAGCGTCAATGAAGCAGAACACGCTCCGGTCGCGCTGGTGTTTGGTCGCGAACGCGTTGGCCTGACAAATGAAGAACTGCAAAAGTGTCACTACCATGTGGCGATTGCCGCCAACCCGGAATACAGTTCGCTGAACCTGGCGATGGCGGTACAGGTTATCGCTTATGAAGTGCGTATGGCCTGGCTGGCAACGCAAGAGAGCGATGCAGCCACCGTTGAGCATGAAGAGACGCCGTATCCACTGGTTGACGATCTCGAGCGCTTTTACGGGCATCTGGAGCAAACGCTGCTTTCCACCGGTTTTATTCGCGAAAACCACCCCGGCCAGGTGATGAACAAACTGCGTCGTCTGTTTACGCGTGCCCGCCCGGAAAGCCAGGAGCTCAACATTTTGCGTGGCATTTTGGCGTCAATCGAGCAAAAAACGAAAGGGTGATTGGGCCGGCAAACCTTACTCTCCGTAGGCCGGATAAGGCAACGCAACCCATTGAGCACGAAACGGCAAATACTTGACTAAAACAGTCAACTAAATAGTTGACCAATTTAGTCGGGAATGTCAGACTTGCCCCTGCTATGCAACATTAACATATTAAAAATACACCCCGCGCAGGGGCGAGTTTGAGGCTTGTAAGACATGAGACTGACATCTAAAGGGCGTTATGCCGTGACCGCAATGCTGGACGTTGCACTCAACTCCGACGCGGGCCCGGTTCCGTTAGCTGATATTTCCGAGCGTCAGGGAATTTCCCTCTCCTACCTGGAACAGCTGTTTTCCCGTTTGCGTAAAAATGGTCTGGTCTCCAGCGTTCGTGGTCCTGGCGGTGGTTATCTGCTGGGCAAAGACGCTAACAGCATCGCCGTTGGCGAAGTGATCAGCGCCGTTGACGAATCTGTAGACGCCACGCGCTGCCAGGGTAAAAGCGGCTGCCAGGGCGGCGATAAGTGCCTGACCCATGCATTGTGGCGCGATCTGAGTGACCGTCTGACCGGTTTCCTGAACAACATCACTCTCGGTGAGCTGGTGAATAATCAGGAAATTCTGGACGTCTCTGACCGTCAGCACAGCAACGAATCCCATCGCAGCACCCGCGCTCAAGACGCTATCGACGTTAAACTGCGCGCATAATAAAAACAGAATTCAGAATCGGGCCAGGGCGCGTAAAAGTGCCCTGTTAACACGGTCGTACATCCAGCCGGTTGCCTGATTCCTTGCATTAGAGCGATGTACGGAGTTTAAAGAGCAATGAAATTACCGATCTATCTCGATTACTCCGCAACCACGCCGGTGGATCCGCGTGTTGCCGAGAAAATGATGCAGTTTCTGACTTTGGACGGGACCTTTGGTAACCCGGCCTCCCGTTCCCACCGTTTTGGCTGGCAAGCTGAAGAAGCGGTAGATATCGCCCGCAACCAGATTGCTGAACTGGTCGGTGCTGACCCGCGCGAAATCGTCTTCACTTCCGGTGCAACCGAATCCGACAACCTGGCGATCAAAGGTGCAGCCAACTTTTATCAGAAAAAAGGCAAGCACATCATCACCAGTAAAACCGAACACAAAGCCGTGCTGGACACCTGCCGCCAGCTTGAGCGCGAAGGGTTTGAAGTGACCTACCTTGCCCCGCAGCGCAACGGCATTATCGATCTGAAAGAACTGGAAGCGGCGATGCGTGATGACACCATCCTCGTGTCCATCATGCACGTGAACAACGAAATCGGCGTGGTACAGGACATTGCAGCCATCGGCGAAATGTGCCGTGCGCGCGGCATTATCTACCACGTGGATGCCACCCAGAGCGTCGGCAAACTGCCTATCGATCTGAGCCAGTTGAAAGTCGATCTGATGTCCTTCTCCGGTCATAAAATCTATGGCCCGAAAGGTATCGGTGCGCTGTACGTGCAGCGTAAACCACGCGTACGTATCGAAGCACAGATGCACGGTGGCGGTCACGAGCGCGGTATGCGTTCCGGTACGCTGCCTGTTCACCAGATCGTCGGCATGGGCGAAGCCTATCGCATCGCTAAAGAAGAGATGGCGAGCGAAATGGCGCGTCTGCGCGGTCTGCGTAGCCGTCTGTGGAACGGCATCAACGATATCGAAGAAGTGTACCTGAACGGTGATCTCGAACACGGCGCGCCGAACATCCTCAACGTTAGCTTTAACTACGTTGAAGGCGAGTCGCTGATCATGGCGCTGAAAGACCTGGCTGTTTCCTCCGGTTCTGCCTGTACCTCTGCAAGCCTGGAACCGTCCTACGTGCTGCGCGCGTTGGGCATGAATGATGAACTGGCGCACAGCTCCATCCGTTTCTCTTTAGGGCGTTTTACCACTGAAGAAGAAATTGACTACACCATTGCGCTGGTACGCAAATCCATCGGCCGTCTGCGTGAACTCTCTCCGCTGTGGGACATGTTCAAACAGGGCGTGGATATCAATTCCATCGAATGGGCTCATCATTAATTAACGGTTGCGCAAACAGGAGAATCAAAAATGGCTTATAGCGAAAAAGTAATCGATCACTACGAAAACCCGCGCAACGTTGGCTCGTTCGACAACGGCGACGACAGCATCGGTAGCGGCATGGTTGGCGCGCCAGCGTGCGGCGACGTGATGAAGCTGCAAATCAAAGTTAACGATAAAGGCATCATCGAAGACGCGCGTTTCAAAACCTACGGTTGCGGCTCGGCAATTGCGTCCAGCTCGCTGGTCACCGAATGGGTGAAAGGCAAATCCCTGGACGAAGCGCAGGCTATCAAAAACACCGATATCGCCGAAGAGCTGGAACTGCCGCCGGTGAAAATCCACTGTTCAATCCTGGCGGAAGATGCGATCAAAGCCGCGATTGCGGATTACAAAAGCAAACAAGAAGCGAAATAAGGCGGGAGGTTGTTGTCATGTCCATTAGCCTGAGCGACAGTGCTGCCGCGCGCGTCAATACCTTTCTGGCCAACCGTGGTAAAGGGTTTGGTCTGCGCCTGGGGGTGAGAACCTCCGGCTGTTCTGGTATGGCCTATGTCCTGGAATTTGTCGACGCACCGAATGATGAAGACACGGTGTTCGAAGACAAAGGCGTAAAGGTAGTGGTTGACGGCAAAAGCCTGCAATTCCTTGACGGCACTCAACTGGACTTCGTCAAAGAAGGCCTGAACGAAGGGTTTAAGTTCACCAACCCGAACGTGAAAGACGAGTGCGGTTGCGGCGAAAGCTTCAACGTTTAATCGCCTCATCCGATGACCCCACCGCAGCGTTCTGCGCGTGGGGTTTATTACGATTGCACACCCGGAATTGTTATGGATTACTTCACCCTCTTTGGGTTGCCGGCCCAATATCAACTCGACATCCAGGCGCTGGCGACGCGTTTTCAGGATCTGCAACGCCAGTTCCATCCCGACCGCTTTGCAAACCAGCCGCAGGCGGAGCAACTGGCTGCCGTCCAGCAATCCGCTACCATTAATCAGGCCTGGCAAACGCTACGCAACCCGCTGGCGCGCGCCGAATACCTGCTCTCGCTGCATGGTTTCGATTTAGCGTCCGAACAGCACACCGTGCGCGATACCGCCTTTTTAATGGAGCAGCTTGAGCTGCGCGAAGAGCTGGATGAAATAGCACAGGCTGAAGATGCAACGCGTCTGGACGCTTTCCAGAAACGGATCAAAGGGATGTACGACGCGCGCCACCAACTGATGGTGGAACAGCTCGATACGCAAGCGTGGGATGCGGCGGCGGATACCGTGCGTAAACTGCGTTTTCTCGATAAACTGCGCAGCTCAACAGAACAACTCGAAGAAAAACTGCTCGGTTTTTAATTTTTTTGGAAGCACACCATGGCCTTATTACAAATTAGTGAGCCGGGCCTGAGCGCCGCGCCGCACCAGCGTCGGCTGGCGGCAGGCATCGACCTCGGTACCACCAATTCACTGGTTGCCACCGTGCGCAGCGGCCAGGCAGAGACGCTGGCCGATAGCGCCGGGCGTCATTTACTCCCTTCTGTGGTTCATTATCAGGCGGACAGCCACACTGTCGGCTTTGATGCGCGTAACAATGCGGCGCTGGATTCGGTCAACACCATCAGTTCCGTTAAACGCCTGATGGGCCGCAGCCTTGTCGATATTCAGGCGCGCTACCCGCATCTGCCGTGGCAGTTCCAGTCAAGCGAAAACGGCCTGCCGATGATCGTCACCCGTAGCGGCCTGGTTAACCCGATCCGCGTCTCCGCCGATATCCTCAAAGCCCTTGCCGCCCGTGCGCAAGAAACACTTTCCGGTGAACTCGATGGCGTGGTGATCACTGTTCCGGCCTATTTCGATGATGCACAGCGTCAGGGCACCAAAGACGCTGCGCGTCTGGCGGGCCTGCACGTGTTGCGTCTGCTGAACGAACCGACCGCAGCGGCTATCGCCTACGGTCTGGATTCCGGCAAAGAGGGCGTTATCGCCGTGTACGATCTCGGCGGCGGAACCTTTGATATCTCTATTCTTCGCCTCAGCCGTGGCGTGTTCGAAGTGCTGGCAACGGGCGGTGATTCCGCCCTTGGCGGCGACGATTTCGACCATCTGCTGGCAGATTTTATCTGCGAGCAGGCGGGCATGGCTGAACGTGGCGATGCCCGTCAGCAGCGCGAACTACTGGACGCGGCAATTGCCGCCAAAATTGCGCTGAGTGATGCCGACCGCGTGACGGTGAACGTTGCCGGCTGGCAGGGCGACATCACCCGCGAGCAGTTCGACGCGCTGATCGCCCCGCTGGTGAAACGCACCTTATTTTCGTGCCGCCGCGCCCTGAAAGACGCAGGCGTAGACGCCGAAGAGGTGCTGGAAGTGGTGATGGTGGGAGGTTCCACCCGCGTGCCGCTGGTGCGCGAGCGCGTGGGCGAGTTTTTTGGCCGCACGCCGCTGACCTCTATTGATCCGGATAAAGTGGTCGCCATCGGCGCGGCGATTCAGGCAGATATTCTGGTCGGCAACAAGCCGGACAGCGAAATGCTGCTGTTGGACGTTATCCCGCTTTCGCTGGGGCTGGAAACCATGGGCGGCCTGGTCGAGAAGGTTATTCCGCGTAATACCACCATTCCGGTGGCGCGCGCCCAGGAGTTCACCACCTTTAAAGACGGGCAAACCGCCATGTCTATTCACGTGATGCAGGGCGAGCGTGAACTGGTGAGCGATTGCCGTTCGCTGGCGCGTTTTGCCTTACGCGGTATTCCGGCGATGCCAGCGGGCGGGGCGCATATTCGTGTCACCTTCCAGGTGGATGCCGACGGCTTACTGAGCGTGACGGCGATGGAAAAATCGACCGGCGTTGAAGCGTCCATTCAGGTGAAACCGTCTTACGGTCTGACCGATGGCGAAATCGCCGACATGATCAAAGACTCCATGAGTTTCGCCGAGCAGGACGTGAAAGCACGCATGCTGGCGGAGCAGAAAGTGGAAGCCGCGCGCGTGCTGGAAAGTTTGACCGGTGCGCTCGCCGCTGACGCCGCGCTGTTAAGCGCCGCAGAGCGGGCGGTTATCGACGAGGCGGTGGCGCAACTGCGCGCTGTTGCCGGGGGCGATGATACCGACGCGATAGAACAAGCCATTAAAAATGTAGATAAACAAACCCAGGAATTCGCCGCGCGCCGTATGGATCAATCCGTACGTACCGCGCTGAAAGGCCATTCCGTCGACGAGGTTTAATATGCCTAAAATTGTTTTTCTGCCTCATCAGGACCTCTGTCCGGATGGCGCAGTTCTGGAAGCTAAGAGCGGTGAAACCATTCTGGATGTTGCCCTGCGCGGTGGCATTGAGATTGAGCACGCCTGCGAAAAATCCTGCGCCTGCACCACCTGCCACTGTGTTGTGCGTGAAGGTTTTGATTCGCTGCCGGAAAGCACGGAAGACGAAGACGACATGCTGGATAAAGCCTGGGGTCTGGAGCCAGAAAGCCGCTTAGGCTGCCAGGCGCGCGTCACCGATGAAGATCTGGTGGTCGAGATCCCGCGTTACACCATTAACCACGCGCGGGAGCATTAATATGAGCCTGAAGTGGACCGACAGCCGCGAAATCGGCGAAGCGCTGTATGACAGCCGCCCGGACGTGGATCCGAAAACTGTGCGTTTCACGGATATGCACCAGTGGATTTGCGAGCTGGATGAGTTCGACGACGATCCGGCTGCATCGAATGAAAAAATTCTCGAAGCGATTCTGCTAGTCTGGTTAGACGAAGCATCGTAATCATCTCACGGGCTGCCTTCGGGTGGCCCGTTTTCATGGATACAACCGTAGGCCGGAAAAGGCGACGCTACCATCCGGCATCTGCTGATAAGGATAAATACAATGACAGACACTATGAACATAACGTTAACCACACAACCAGCCGATGCGCGCTGGGGTGAAAAAGCCGCGTACAGCATCAATAACGACGGCATCGCACTGCATTTAACCGGTAAAGACGATCTCGGCCTGATTCAGCGCGCGGCGCGCAAAATCGATGGCCTCGGCATTAAACACGTTGCCCTGAGCGGCGAAGGCTGGGACGCGGATCGTAGCTGGGCGTTCTGGGCCGGTTACAAAGGGCCGAAAGGCACACGCAAAGTTGAATGGGCCGGGCTGGACGACGCCCAGCAAAAAGAGCTGGATAACCGCCTGAAAGTGATCGACTGGGTGCGCGATACCATTAACGCTCCGGCGGAAGATCTGGGGCCGGAGCAACTGGCGCAGCGCGCAGTCGATCTGCTGTTCAGCGCCGGTGGCGACAACGTCTCTTACCGCATCACCAAAGGTGAAGATCTGCGCGAGCAGAACTATATGGGTCTGTACACCGTAGGTCGCGGCTCTGAACGCCCGCCGGTATTGCTGGCGCTGGATTACAACCCGACCGAAAACCCGGACGCGCCGGTGTATGCCGCGCTGGTGGGGAAAGGCATCACCTTTGATTCCGGCGGTTACAGCCTCAAGCAGAGCGCCTTTATGGATTCGATGAAATCCGACATGGGCGGCGCAGCGCTGGTCACCGGCGCGCTGGCGTTTGCCATCAACCGTGGTCTGAACAAACGCGTCAAATTGTGGCTCTGCTGCGCCGACAACATGGTCAGCGGCAACGCTTTCAAACTGGGCGATATCATTCATTATCGCAACGGTAAAAACGTCGAAATTATGAATACCGATGCCGAAGGGCGTCTGGTGCTGGCCGACGGCCTGATTGACGCGTCGGCGCAAAAACCGGAATTAATCATCGATGCCGCGACCCTGACCGGAGCCGCAAAAACCGCGCTGGGCAATGATTACCATGCGCTGTTTAGCTTTGATGATGCGCTGGCAGGCCGCCTGCTGAAAAGCGCAGCGGCGGAAAACGAGCCGTTCTGGCGTCTGCCGCTGGCGGAGTTTCACCGCAGCCAGTTGCCGTCTAACTTTGCCGAACTGAACAACACCGCAAGCGCAGCCTTCCCGGCAGGCGCGAGCACCGCCGCCGGTTTTCTCTCGCACTTTGTGGAAAACTACCAGCAAGGCTGGCTGCATATCGACTGTTCAGCCACCTACCGTAAAGCGGCCGTGGATCAATGGGCGGCGGGCGCAACCGGACTGGGCGTGCGGACCATCGCGAATTTGTTAACCGCAGAGTAATTGTCTTGCCGGATGGCGCTTCGCTTATCCGGCCTACAAATTCCGCGACCTGCGTAGGCCGGATAAGGCGCAGCCGCCATCCGGCAATAAACGAATCAGAGAACCTATGTCAGACACCAAAAACGAATTAGAAACCCTGCTGGAACAGGCGGCGACCGAGCCCGCTTACCGCCCGGCATTTTTCCGCACGCTGCTGGAATCCACCGTTTGGGTACCCGGCAATGCGGCAGAAGGCGAAGCCGTTGTTGAAGACAGCGCGCTGGATTTGCAGCACTGGGAAAAAGATGACGGCACGTCGGTTATCCCGTTTTTTAGCTCGCTGGAAGCCCTGCAACAGGCGGTAGAAGAGGAACAAGCTTTTGTGGTGATGCCTGCGCGCACGCTGTTTGAGATGACGCTTGGCGAATCCTTGTTTCTTAACGCAAAACTGCCTACCGGCAAAGAGTTCACCCCGCGTGAAATCAGCCATCTGGTGGGCGGCGAGGACAGCCCGCTCAGCCAGCAGGAAGTGCTGGAAGGCGGCAGCGCGCTACTGTTATCAGAAGTTGCTGAACCGCCCGCGCAAATGGTCGATTCCCTGACCACGCTGTTTAAAAGCATCAAAACCGTGAAGCGCGCGTTTCTCTGCTCCATCAAAGAGCAAGCCGATGAGCAGGCCAACTTGCTGATTGGCATCGAAGCCGAAGGCGATATCGAAGAGGTAATCCACGCGGCAGGCAGCGTAGCAACGGATACCTTACCGGGCGATGAACCGATTGATATCTGCCAGGTTGTTGAGGGCGAAAAAGGCATTAGCCACTTTATGGTGGCGCACATCACGCCCTTCTACGAACGCCGCTGGGGCAGCTTCCTGCGCGATTTTAAAACCAACCGCATTATTTGATTGCCAGGCCGCCCCGTTTTGCCGGATGGCGGCCGATCTTATCCAGCCTACGGATTTGCCATATGCAGGTTTTGTAGGCCGGGTAAACGTAGTGCCACCCGGCAAAAAACGCCACCCGGCAATGTCACCGCGTCGCTTCCAGCAGCAATAAGTCCATTAACAATACCAGGTTGGATTCAAACGAGGTGATCCCCGCCGCTTCCGCCGCGAAATGCACCGCTTCGTCATAGAGCGCGAAATGAATATCCGCCAGCGCCGCCAGTGAATTCGCCGACGCGCGGGTAAACGCCACCACCGTCATGCCGACCGTTTGCGCGATCCGCGCTTTATCCAGCACCTGTTCGGTTTCGCCACTGCGCGACACGGCAATAAACACCTGGTAGCGTGCGGCATTGCTGAGAAAAATATTGCGGCTGTCACCCGGGCCGGAAATAAACGCTGTCTTGCCGAGCACCTGCAACTTTTTGGTCAGGTACTCGGCAAACAGATACGAAAACCCGGCGCCATACAGAAAAAAGCTCTCCTGATTACGCAGCAGGCTGGCAAACTGCCGCCGTTTCGCTTCCGTCACCCACTGGAAAGTGTGCTGGTAATTGACCATAAACTGCTGAAAAAGAGCAGGCAGCTCGCCGGGCTTTTCGCTGTGCCGCTCGGCAATGTGCGGGGTGTCCGACAGCAATTGTTTGCAGTGCCAGATAAACTCGCTAAAGCCGCTAAACCCCAGTTTCTGGCACAGGCGAATAATGGTGGCGGTCGAGACATAGGTGGCTTGCGCCAGTGCGCGCACGGTAATGTTGCCCACCAGCAACGGGTGTTCGGTCAAATGTGCAAGCACGCGGTATTCGGCGCGGGA
Source organism: Kosakonia sp. H02 (assembly GCA_030704225.1). Classification (NCBI taxonomy): domain Bacteria; kingdom Pseudomonadati; phylum Pseudomonadota; class Gammaproteobacteria; order Enterobacterales; family Enterobacteriaceae; genus Kosakonia; species Kosakonia styphnolobii. The sequence continues at coordinate 3,241,301 of CP131915.1, read as the reverse complement.
AAGGGACTCCCCGCGCGTCAGCAAAGGCGCAAGTCGGTTGTCCATTTACGCGGGTTCGACAGGTAAGTCGTCGCGCGAACCCCATTCACTCCAGGAGCCGTCGTACAGCGTCACATTGCTGGCTCCAAGCGTTTCAAGCGCCAGCATCACCACTGCCGCCGTTACGCCAGAGCCGCAGCTGGCAATAATCGGCTTATGTAAATCAACGCCCTGGCGGTGGAATATTTTCAGCAACTCACCGGTGGTTTTCAGTTCGCCGTCCGTCACCAGATCAATCCACGGTACATTCAGCGCACCGGGAATATGGCCGCGCTTCAGGCCGGGACGCGGTTCATCCACTTCGCCATTAAAGCGGGGAGCCGGGCGGGCATCGACAATTTGCGCTGTGCCTTCGTGGCTTGCCAGCAGCACATCGGTCACTTTTTTCACCACGGCAGGATCGAAATTGGCGGCGAAGTCAGACTCTGGCAAAGCGACGTCGCCCTGTTGCAGCGGCAGGGCATCACGCTGCCAGCCCGCCAGACCCCCGGCCAGAATCGAAACGTTCTCCACCCCGACGCTGCGCAACATCCACCACGCGCGCGGGGCGGAGAAGAGATTACCTTCGTCGTAAACCACCAGATGCTTGTCATGGCTGACGCCGAGTTCGCGCATCGCCACGGCGAAAGCCTCCGGGCGCGTCAGCATATGGGGCAGCGGGGAGGTGTGATCGGAAAGGGCTTCGATATCAAAAAAGATCGCACCGGGCAGGTGTCCGGCGCGGTACTCTGCTTTCATATCGCGATGCTCCTGGCCAACCGGTGCCATTCTGGCGTCGATCAGCTGAATTTCAGGGTCATCGCTATGTTCTATCAGCCAGTCGGCCGCGACAAAAAACGAGGTGGACATGTTACCTCCGGGTCATCAACAGTAACCTGAATTGTTAACGTTTTTTCCTGACCCGACAAGCCACCTTCGCCAACGCCGCGAGCGACCTCGGAAAATTAGACCGCTTTACCGTTTTCCCACGCCTTTTGCAGGGCGGGCCAGTAATCCCGATTGGCCTCGATCATCTCATCCAGAATCGCTTTTGCATGCTGCATGGTCGGCACGGTGCGGTTAAGCGTGAAGGCTTGCAACGCTTTCTCATAACTGCCTTCCATGGTCGCTTCTACCAGCAGTTGCTCTGAAGCCAGTTGCTGCATCAGCAAGGTCTGGTAGAACAGCGGCACCGCGCCCATACGCACCGGCTCTGGCCCGGAACTTGTGATATACGCCGGGACTTCCACCATGGCGTCGTAGGGCAAATTGGCGATAGCGCCTTTGTTTTCCACAATCACCAGGTGGCGCTGGCGCAGGTTGAACGCCAATGAGCAGGCGACATCGACAATAAACGCCCCGTGCACGCCCACGTGAAATGCGTCCGGCAGAATGCCGGTGCGCTTGTATTCGGCGGCCGCGGCAAACAATTTTTTCTCGCGCCCGTCCATCACTTCATTAGCGCGGGTGTAATCCGGATTCTGATGCGCAACGATGTCGTTCGGCATCAGGTAGTACTGCAAATAGGGGTTCGGCAGATACTCCGGGAAGTGGTCCATAATCGGTTTGATGTTGCGCCAGGTTTTCACCCACGACGGATCGGCATGCTGCGGATCGGTCTGCGCGGCATCTTCCGTGAGCAGGCCGAAGCGGGCGACATGCTCGCGCAGTTCCGCCAGCCTGTCCTCGCCATTGACGCGCACCTGGGTAAACCAGCCGAAGTGGTTGAGGCCAAAGTAATCCACTTCCAGCGTATGGCGATCGACCCCGAGGATCGCGCCCATATTGCGCATTGCCGCCACCGGCATATCGCAAATATTCAGCACCCGCGCGTCGGGTCGCAGGCGGCGCACCCCTTCGGCAACAATCGCTGCCGGGTTGGAGTAGTTCACAATCCAGGCGTGTTTGTCGGCGTAACGCGCCACCAGATCGATTAACTCCACCATCGGTAAAATGGTACGCAGGCCGTAGGCCAGCCCGCCGGGGCCGCACGTTTCCTGGCCGACAACGCCGTGGCGCAGCGGGATCTTCTCATCCTGCTCGCGCATTTTGTACTGGCCTACGCGCATCTGGGCAAAGACAAAATGTGCACCGCGAAAAGCCGTTTCGGCATCGCTGGTGACGGTAAATTTGATGCGCTGGCTGTGGTCGCGAATCACTTTTTCCACCACCGGCGCAATGGTGTTCTGCCTGTCGGCATCAATGTCGTAGAGGCGAATTTCCGCCAGCGGGAAATCCTCCAGTCTGACCATCAGGCTTTTGACGATACCCGGTGTATATGTGCTGCCACCACCGGCGATGGATAAAATAAACGGGGGTTTAACCATTTCTGGACTCCTTCAGAGAAACATCTCAACGGCTTCTCGCATTTTTTTGACATGCAGCCCGTAGACCACCTGAACGTTATTACCTTGTTTGATAACGCCTTTCGCGCCCGTGGCTTTCAGTTGCGGCTCGTTGATGGCCGCCACATCTTTCACCGTCACGCGCAGGCGGGTGTAGCAGTTGTCGACCACTTCAATGTTGGCGCGCCCGCCCAGCCCATCGATGATCGCTTCGCCAACGGCGTCGTTATTGCCTTTTGCCTGGTACTCCTGCTTGCTATACAGGCGCGTCTCTTCGTCGTCCTCTTCGCGCCCCGGCGTTTTCATGGCGAAACGTAAAATCAGGAAACGGAAGATAAAGAAGTAGAGGGCGAACATAATCAGCCCGACCAGGATGTACATCGGCCAGTTGGACTTTTCGGTGCCGAGCGGCAGGTTGTAGAGAATAAAATCGATAATGCCGTTCGCACCGATGGCATGCACCCCGAACAGTGAGAAGAGCATCATGCCGATGCCGGTCAGCACGGCATGCACCACAAACAGCAGCGGTGCGACAAACAGGAAGGAAAACTCAATCGGCTCGGTGACACCCACTAACAAGGAAGTCAGTGCGGCCGGGATCAAAATTGCTTTCGCGGCGGCTTTGCGCTCCGGTTTCGCTGTCACATACATCGCCAGCGCGGCGGCGGGCAGACCGAACATTTTGCTGATGCCACGTGCATCCCACACCACCGTGCTGCTCAGTGTTGTCACACCGGGGCAGGCCATCTCGGCGAAGTAGATATTACGCGCGCCCTGATAGGTGCTGCCGCATACCTCCGCCGTTCCGCCCAGTTCGGTATACAGAAAAGGCGTATACACCAGGTGATGCAGCCCGGTCGGCACCAGAATGCGCTCAAGAAAACCATACACCGCCACGCCAAATGGCCCCGCGCCTTTAATCGCCATCGCCAGCGCGCTGATGCCGTGCTGGGCGAAAGGCCACAGTTCACTCATCACAACGCCCAGCACCATCGACACCGGCAGCATAATAATGGCAACGAAACAGTGGCCGGAGTAAATCGCCATCGCCCCGGAAAATTGCACGCCTGAATATTTATCGTACAGATAACCCGACAGCGCGCCGGTGAGGATCCCGGCGAAGACGCCCATCTCCAGCACCTGCACGCCTAACACCATGCCCTGGCCTGCGGCTTTCATTTGATCGACAGGTGCCAACGCGCCTTGCAGTTGCAGCATCACGTTCATGGCGTTGATAAAAACGATAAAGGTCACCAGCCCAATCAATGCCGCGTAGCCTTTATCTCGCGTCGCCAGACCTACCGGGATCCCCACGGCAAAGACCAGCGCCAGGTTCGCCAGCACCGAGACGGCAGACTTGGCAATTAATTGACCGGTTTGTTGAATAATCGGGTGGCCGAGAAAGGGCACATATTCCGCCAGGTTGCCGTTGCCAAAGATATTTCCGAAGGCAATAAACAGGCCAACGATGGGCAAAATGAGTACCGGACCAAAAAGGGACTTACCAAAATTTTGTAGGGCATTCACGGCTCTGGACATAGTGTTCTCGCTTATTAGCACCGCGCATAAAGGGACACAGACAGCCTAACGTTAGCAGCCTGTGACGTTTTTATTCTATCTATCTTGTTGTTTTAAAAACAAATGACGCGCAACGTAACATGTTACGTTGCGGGTTGTGATCCGGGTAACAGCACAACGATATGTCAAGAAATGGGGTTTGCGAGGCGCTTTCCAGAATCCACCGGCCGTTTTGTATTTCCCGGCGTCGCACATGATAATGACAACGCCTCTTTCAACAGGTTGATGAACCAGGGATACAGAATGAAATCGCTCCGTTTTGCGGCACTGATATTTGCGCTCCTCACCGCCTTTACCCTTGCAGGTTGTGACGACAACGATAAACCGAAGACTGGCGAACCTGCATCGGCACCCGCCGCGCAACAACCTCAGGCCGCAGCCGGGCAGGATAAAACGAAACTCGCCGAACTGGCTGCGCGCAGCGAAGGCAAGCCCTTAACAGTGCTGGATGCCTCAGAAGTGCAACTGGACGGTGCCGCCACGCTGGTGCTTACCTTCTCTGTGCCTCTCGATCCCGATCAGGATTTCTCCTCAACCGTGCATCTGGTGGATAAAAAGAGCGGCAAAGTTGACGGAGCCTGGGAACTGGCACCGAACCTGAAAGAGCTGCGTCTGCGCCATCTGGAGCCAAACCGCGAACTGCTGGTTTCGGTAGACAAAGGGCTGGTGGCGCTCAATAAAGCCACTTTCGGCACCGATTACGAAAAATCCCTCACTACCCAGGATGTGCAACCGAGCGTGGGCTTTGCCAGCCGTGGTTCGCTGCTGCCGGGGAAAGTGGTTGAAGGGTTACCGGTGATGGCGCTGAATGTCGACAGTGTTGACGTCAATTTCTACCGGGTGAAACCGGAGTCGCTGGCGTCATTTGTCAGCCAGTGGGAATACCGTAATTCGCTCTCCAACTGGGAGTCGGACACGTTACTGAAAATGGCCGATCTGGTCTACACCGGCCGTTTTGATCTTAAGCCCTCGCGCAATACCCGTGAAAAACTGATGTTGCCGTTAAGCAGCATCCAGCCGCTCCAACAGGCGGGTGTTTATATTGCGGTGATGAACCAGGCCGGGCACTACAACTACAGCAACGCCGCCACGCTGTTTACCCTCAGTAATATTGGCCTTTCCGCGCACCGCTACCATAACCGGCTGGATATCTTCACCCAGGGGCTGGAAAACGGCGCGGCGCTCTCCGGTATCGACGTGGTGCTGCTGAATGAAAAAGGGCAAAGCCTGGCGCAGGCCACTACCGATGGCGACGGGCACGCGACGCTGAACTCTGATAAAGAAGCGGCGCTGGTGCTGGCGCGCAAAGACGGTGAAACCACGCTGCTGGATCTGAAACTTCCGGCGCTGGATCTGGCCGAGTTCGCTATTACCGGCGATCCGGGCTACAGCAAACAGTTCTTTATGTTTGGCCCGCGCGATCTCTATCGCCCCGGCGAAACGGTTATTCTCAACGGCCTGCTGCGCGACAGCGATGGCAAACCGCTGGCAGCACAGCCGGTGAAGCTGGAAGTGGTCAAACCGGACGGGCAGGTTATCCGCTCGGTAGTCAGCCAGCCGCAGAATGGGCTATATCACTTTACCTATCCGCTTGATGGCAGCGCGCAAACCGGGATGTGGCATATCCGCGCCAATACCGGCGACAACCTGCCGCGCGAGTGGGGCTTCCACGTTGAAGACTTTATGCCTGAGCGCATGGCGCTGAATATCACCCCGCAGGCAACACCGCTCGCACCGGCGGCGGACGTGGTCTTTAACGTCAACGGCCATTACCTTTACGGCGCGCCTGCCAGCGGCAACACCTTGCAGGGCCAGCTTTTCCTGCGCCCCCTGCGTGATGCCGTAGCAGCGCTGCCGGGCTTCCAGTTTGGTGATATCGCCGAAGAGAACCTGAGTCGGAGCCTCGATGAAACGCATCTGACGCTGGATAACCAGGGCAAAGGCGAAGTCACCACCCCAAGCCAGTGGCAAGACACGCATTCGCCCTTGCAGGTGATTTTGCAGGCCAGCCTGCTGGAGTCGGGCGGACGCCCGGTTACCCGTCGCGCGGAACAGGCTATCTGGCCTGCGCCAGTGCTGCCGGGTATTCGCCCGCAGTTTGCCGCAAAAGCGGTGTATGACTATCGCACCGACACTACCGTCAATCAGCCAATTGTCGACGAAGGCGCTAACGCCGCATTTGATATTGTCTATGCCGATGCGAGCGGTGCGAAAAAAGCGGTCAGCGATTTGCAGGTACGTTTAATTCGTGAACGCCGCGACTACTTCTGGAACTGGTCGGAAAGCGAAGGCTGGCAGTCGCAGTTCAACCAAAAAGATCTGGTCGAAGGCGAACAGAGCCTGACGCTGGCGGCGGACGAAACTGGTAAAGTCAGCTTCCCGGTGGACTGGGGTTCCTATCGTCTGGAGGTAAAAGGGCCGGATGATACCGTCAGCAGCGTGCGTTTCTGGGCTGGTTTTGGCTGGCAGGACAACAGCGATGGTAGCGGTGCAGCTCGGCCGGATCGCGTCACTATGAAGCTTGATAAACCCTCCTATAAAGCAGGCGATACCGTTAAGTTGCACGTGACCGCGCCCGCAGCCGGTAAAGGCTATGCGATGATCGAATCCAGCGAAGGCCCGCTGTGGTGGCAGGAAATTGACGTGCCGGCAGACGGTCTCGATCTCAGCATTCCTGTCGATCAGAAATGGCAGCGTCACGATCTCTACATCAGCACGCTGGTGGTTCGCCCTGGCGATAAATCGAAATCCGCCACGCCGAAACGCGCGGTGGGCTTACTGCATCTGCCGATGGGCGATGAAAATCGCCGTCTGGATATCACCCTCGACGCGCCGCAAAAAATGCGCCCCAACCAGCCGTTGAACGTGAAGGTGAAAGCCGCGGCGAAAAACGGCGCAACACCGAAACAGGTCAACGTCCTGCTCTCCGTCGTGGACAGCGGCGTGCTGAATATTACCGATTACGTAACGCCGGATCCGTGGCAGGGTTTCTTCGGACAGAAACGCTACGGTGCGGATATCTACGATATTTACGGGCAGGTGATTGAAGGGCAGGGGCGTCTTGCCGCGCTGCGCTTTGGCGGTGATGGCGACGAACTTAACCGTGGCGGTAAACCGCCGGTGAATCACGTCACCATCATTGCCCAGCAGGCCCAGCCGGTAACGCTTGATGAAAACGGCGAAGGTACGGTGACGTTGCCTATCGGCGATTTCAATGGCGAACTGCGGGTGATGGCGCAAGCCTGGAGCGCAGAGGATTTTGGCAGCAGCGAAAGCAAAGTGGTAGTGGCCGCTCCCGTCATTGCCGAACTGAACACACCGCGCTTCCTCGGCAGCGGTGATACGTCGCGCCTGACGCTGGATCTCAGCAACCTGACCGATCACGCGCAAACCCTGAATGTTGCCCTGACAGCAAGCGGTCTGATCTCGCTTGAAAGCGCTCAGCCGCATCCCGTTACGCTCGCCGCCGGGGAGCGCACCACGCTATTTATCCCGGTGCGGGCGCTGGACGGTTTTGGCGACGGGGAGATAAGCGCGCAGATTAGCGGCCTGACCCTGCCGGGAGAAACCTTCGCCCCGCAACAGAAACAGTGGAAAATCGGCGTGCGACCGCCGTTTGCCGCACAGACGCTCAACACGGGCGCAATGCTCAACCCAGGTGAAAGCTGGCAGATACCGGGGCAGCATCTGGCCGGGATTTCGCCTGCCACACTGCAAGGGCGCTTGTTGCTTAGCGGCAAGCCGCCGCTGAATATTGCCCGTTATATCCAGGAACTGCGCGCCTATCCGTACGGTTGCCTGGAGCAAACCGCCAGCGGGCTATTCCCGTCGTTGTACACCAACGCAGCACAACTGAAAGCGCTGGGCATCAAAGGGGAAAGCGACGAACAACGCCGCGCGGCGGTGGATATCGGTATCTCCCGCATACTGCAAATGCAGCGCGACGATGGCGGCTTCTCCCTGTGGGATAAGAGCGGGCCGGAAGAGTACTGGCTAACCGCCTATGTGACGGACTTTCTGGTGAGCGCTTCTGCACAAGGCTATAGCGTTCCGGCAGACGCCCTGAACAGTGCCAACAATCGCCTGCTGCGTTACTTGCAGGATCCGGCGGCAATGGCGGTGCGCTACAGCGACGATGTTCCGGCGACAAAATTTGCCGTGCAAAGCTACGCCGGACTGGTGCTGGCGCGTCAGCAAAAAGCGCCGTTAGGTGCGCTGCGTGAAATCTGGGCGCGTCATGAACAAGTCAAAGCGGGGCTGCCGCTGATGCAGCTTGGCGTTGCCCTGAAACTGATGGGTGATGCACAGCGCAGCGAACAGGCCCTGGCGCTGTCGCTGAAAACATCGCGCCCGCAGGCCAACCACTGGCTGGCCGATTACGGCAGTGAGTTGCGTGATAACGCGCTGATGCTGGCGCTGTTGCAGGAGAATAATTTGTTACCCGAGGCGCAAACACGCCTGCTGGCAACACTTTCTGAACAGGCTTATGGCCAGCGCTGGCTATCAACGCAGGAAAGCAATGCATTGTTTATGGCGGGGCGCAATCTGCAAAACAGTACCGGTACGTGGCAGGCGCAAACCTCGCTGGATACGGCAGCACTTGGCGGCAATACCGCGCAAAGCCGCAACCTCGATGCGGATCAACTGAGTACTTTGCAGGTGACCAACAGCGGCAGCGCCCCGCTGTGGCTGCGCCTCGACAGCACCGGTTATCCGCAGCAGGCGCCTGCGCCGTCTGGCAAGGTGTTGCACATCGAGCGCAACATTCTGGGCACCGATGGGCGCAGTAAATCCCTCTCGTCGCTGAAAAGCGGTGAACTGGTGCTGGTGTGGCTGGAAGTGAGCGCCACGCAGAACGTACCGGATGCGCTGGTTGTGGATCTGTTGCCTGCCGGGCTGGAGCTGGAAAACCAGAACCTCGCCAGCAGCAGCGCCAGCTTGCAGGAGAGCGGCAGCGACGTGCAGGAGTTACTTAACCGCATGCAGCAGGCCGATATTCAGCATATGGAGTTTCGCGACGATCGCTTTGTTGCCGCTGTACCGGTCAACGAAGGCCAACCAGTGACGCTGGTTTACCTGGCGCGGGCGGTGACACCGGGGACTTATCAGGTTCCGGCTCCGCAGGTGGAATCGATGTACGTTCCGCAGTGGCGGGCAACCGGTGCGACCACTGGCCCACTGATTATCGCCCCGTAACGTGAAGACTGGACGTCTGTTACGCACCCGCTGGCGCTGGCTGGCGGGCATCCCACTGCTGCTGGTGCTGGGTGTCATTGCTGCCGATAAAATCTGGCCGCTGCCGCTTACGGAGGTTTCTCCGTCGCGGGTGGTGGTGGCCGAAGATGGCACGCCGCTGTGGCGCTTTGCCGATGCTGACGGTATCTGGCGCTACCCGGTTACGCTCGAAGAGGTGTCTCCGCGCTATTTGCAGGCGCTGATCCAGTATGAAGATCGCTGGTTCTGGGACCATCCTGGCGTTAATCCGTTCTCCATTGCCCGGGCGGCATGGCAGGATTTGCGCTCCGGGCGCGTTGTTTCCGGTGGCAGTACGCTCACCATGCAGGTGGCGCGTCTGCTTGACCCGCATTCCCGCACCTTTGGCGGCAAGGTTCGTCAGGTATGGCGCGCGCTGCAACTGGAGTGGCATCTCTCCAAGCGCGACATCCTGACGCTCTATCTCAACCGCGCGCCGTTTGGCGGCACGCTGCAAGGCATTGGCGCGGCAAGCTGGGCCTATCTTGGCAAACCACCGGAAAAACTTAGCTATGCGGAAGCGGCGCTATTAGCCGTGCTCCCGCAGGCGCCCAGCCGCTTGCGCCCGGATCGCTGGCCGCAACGGGCGCAAGCCGCACGGGATAAAGTGCTGGATCGCATGGTGGCGCAAAATGTATGGCCTGTCGCGCAAGTGAAGGAATCCCGCGAAGAGCCTGTCTGGCTGGCGCCCCGGCAAATGCCGCAGCTCGCTCCGCTGTTTGCCCGGCGTATGCTCGGCGTCAATAAGGCGCTGAAGGTGACAACCACGCTGGATGCCAGCCTGCAACGCCAGCTTGAAGAGCTGGCCTTAAGCGTGAAACCGCGCCTGCCTGCGCGCAGTTCGCTGGCGATCATCGTCGTCGATCATACGGATATGAAAGTGCTCGGCTGGGTAGGATCGGTGGATATCAACGACGATAGCCGTTTCAGTCATGTTGATATGGTCAGCGCCGTGCGCTCGCCGGGCTCGGTGTTAAAACCGTTTATTTATGGTCTGGCACTGGATGAAGGACTCATCCACCCGGCATCGCTGTTGCAGGATGTGCCTCGTCGGGTCGGGGATTATCGCCCCGGTAACTTTGATAGCGGGTTTCACGGCCCGGTAAGCATGAACGAGGCGCTGGTGCGTTCGCTTAATCTGCCCGCCGTGCAGGTGCTGGAAGCTTACGGCCCAAAAAAATTCGCTGGCAATCTGCGCAACGCCGGTTTGCCGCTGATTTTGCCGGCGAATGCAGAGCCTAACTTATCGCTGATCCTCGGCGGCGCAGGGGCGCGGCTGGAAGATATCGCCGCCGCTTACACTGCCTTCGCCCGTCACGGCAAAGCGGGAAAACTGCGCCTTACGCCGGACTCGCCGCTGGTGGAGCGCCGATTGATGTCGCCAGGTGCTGCCTGGATTATCCGTCGCATTCTGGCAAATGAAGCCCAGCCGGTGCCGGATAATGCGCTGGTGCAGGTGGTGCCGCTGGCGTGGAAAACCGGTACCAGCTACGGCTACCGTGATGCCTGGGCGATTGGCATCAACGCCCGCTACGTGATAGGTATCTGGACCGGGCGACCAGATGGCACCCCCGTAGCCGGGCAGTTTGGTTTTGCCAGCGCAGTGCCGTTGCTTAATCAGGTCAGTAATCTGTTACAGCCTCGTTCGGCCCTTGAGCAAGCACGTTTGCCGCGCGATCCGCGTCCGGCATCGGTAAGCCAGGGGGTTATCTGCTGGCCGGGTGGGCAAAGCCTGCCTGCTGGGGACAGTAACTGCCGTCGCCGTTTGTCCACCTGGTTACTGGATGGCAGCCAGCCGCCAACATTATTAATGCCGGAGCAGGAAGGGCTGCACGGCATTAACTTCCCGCTGTGGCTTAACCGCGAAGGGCGTCGCGTGGCGGCAGATTGCCCGGATGCGCAGCAAAAAAACTGGATTGTCTGGCCGCTACCGCTGGAGCCCTGGTTACCCGCCGATGAACGCCGTGCTGTCCGTTTACCGCCAGCGGATAAAGCCTGCCCGCCGCGCGAGGAGAATGCACCGCCGCCCTTGTTGCTGAGCGGAGTGCGTGACGGGGCCGTTATCAAGCGTGTTCCCGGTGCGGCTTCTGCTGTGTTACCCCTGCAAAGTAACGGTGGGACAGGTGGGCGCTGGTGGTTTTTAAACGGCGAGCCGCTGTCGGCGCATGGCAGTGTGTTGAGCCTGAAACTTGATAAAAGCGGGGAGTATCAGTTATTGGTGATGGATGATGCCGGGCAAGTGGCGGCAGTGCAGTTCGCGGTGCAATAAAGCGGCAAATGGCGTATCAGGTAAACGGTGTTGCTCAAACTCGTCTTATTTTAAAAAAATGTTACCTTCATCCATAGGCAACGCCCGTATTGCTCTTTATAATCCGCGCCACACCTATTCAGGGCAACAGAACAACTTACAGAGGTAATCATGGCTATTGAACGTACTTTTTCCATCATCAAACCGAACGCGGTGGCAAAAAACGTTATTGGCAACATCTTCTCTCGCTTTGAAGCGGCAGGGTTCAAAATTGTTGGCACCAAAATGCTGCACCTGACTGTTGAGCAGGCGCGTGGCTTTTACGCTGAGCACGAAGGCCGTCCGTTCTTTGACGGTCTGGTTGAATTCATGACGTCTGGTCCGATCGTGGTTTCCGTACTGGAAGGCGAAAATGCCGTACAGCGTCACCGCGATCTGCTGGGCGCAACCAACCCGGAAAACGCCCTCGCTGGCACCCTGCGTGCTGATTACGCAGACAGCTTCACCGAAAACGGCACCCACGGTTCCGACTCGCTGGAATCTGCCGCGCGCGAAATCGCTTACTTCTTCGCTGAAGGCGAAGTTTGCCCGCGCACCCGTTAATTTCCGGTTAACTGTGTAACGAGATTTACACTTTAATTTGTGAAATGCCGCGTGCAAACGTGGTATCTGTGCGTCAGAATTTGTACAATGCTGCGCCCCAGGATGAGCCGACGCTTGCCTGGGGCGCTTCTTTTTAACCCTCCACGGGCCACAACGTGTAATAACGAGGCCGGAAAAAATTATGTCTGAACAGATTGCCATGCCTGAGAACGACGCTCTCACGGTTCCAAACAAAGATGCAAAAATTAACCTGCTGGATTTAAACCGTCAGCAGATGCGTGAGTTTTTCAAAAACTTAGGCGAAAAACCCTTCCGCGCCGATCAGGTGATGAAATGGATGTATCACTACTGCTGCGACGACTTTGATGAGATGACTGACATCAACAAAGTCCTGCGCGGCAAGTTAAAAGAGGTCGCGGAGATCCGCGCCCCGGAAGTGGTGGAAGAGCAGCGCTCTTCCGACGGCACCATTAAATGGGCGATTGCCGTGGGCGATCAGCGCGTTGAAACCGTTTATATCCCGGAAGATGACCGCGCAACGCTGTGCGTCTCTTCGCAGGTGGGGTGCGCGCTGGAGTGTAAATTCTGCTCCACGGCCCAGCAGGGCTTTAACCGTAACCTGCGGGTGTCGGAAATTATCGGCCAGGTGTGGCGCGCCGCGAAAATTATCGGTGCGGCACGCGTTACCGGCAATCGCCCAATCACTAACGTGGTGATGATGGGCATGGGCGAGCCGCTGCTCAACCTGACCAATGTCGTCCCGGCGATGGAAATCATGCTCGATGACTTTGGTTTCGGTCTTTCCAAACGCCGCGTGACGCTCTCGACCTCTGGCGTGGTTCCGGCACTGGATAAACTGGGCGATATGATTGATGTCGCGCTGGCTATTTCCCTGCATGCGCCGAACGACGAAATCCGCGATGAGATTGTACCGATCAACAAAAAGTACAATATCGAGACCTTCCTGGCGGCGGTGCGCCGTTACCTGGACAAGTCCAATGCTAACCAGGGCCGCGTGACCATTGAGTATGTGATGCTGGATCATGTGAACGACGGCACTGAACATGCCCATGAACTGGCTGAGCTGCTGAAAGATACGCCATGCAAAATCAACCTGATTCCGTGGAACCCGTTCCCCGGCGCGCCGTATGGCCGTAGCTCCAACAGCCGTATCGATCGTTTCTGCAAAGTGCTGATGAGCTATGGTTTTACTACCATTGTGCGCAAAACCCGTGGCGATGATATCGATGCCGCGTGTGGTCAGTTGGCCGGTGATGTGATCGACCGCACAAAACGTACTATGCGTAAGCGTATGCAGGGTGAGCCGATCGCTGTCAAAGCGCTGTAAGTATGAGATACAGCACGGAGAATGTGCTGTGTTTTTGCGTAATGTTGAATATTTGGCCTGTACACATACAGGCCATTAATAATTACGGTGCGTTTCTTCTGACTTTGAGGCAGTATGTAGTGATGGAACAACGGCTTAGCAAAAAGTGCTGAAAGCTGTTCTGTTATGACGAGCCTGACAGTCCTATACTGTGGGTCTACGTTTAACTGACCCGGTTTTTTCGCGGCGCGTGTAGGTTTTACAGTTATGTGCGCCTGTGTGTTTAATTTTCACGTACCAGTAGTTGTAGCGAATGAATACTGAAGCCACTCAAGACCAAAACGAAGCACAAACCACTGGCGTACGTCTGCGCAACGCCCGTGAACAACTTGGACTCAGCCAGCAAGCGGTTGCAGAACGCTTGTGCCTGAAGGTCTCCACGGTACGCGATATCGAAGAAGACAGATCGCCTGCCGATCTGGCGTCGACATTTGTGCGTGGTTATATCCGCTCCTATGCGCGCCTGGTGCACATTCCTGAAGAAGAGCTGCTGCCCATTCTCGAAAAACAAGCGCCGATCAGAGCCGCGAAAGTGGCTCCAATGCAGACGTTCGCGCTTGGCAAGCCGCGCAAAAAACGCGATGGCTGGCTGATGAGCTTTACCTGGCTGGTGCTGTTTGTCGTCGTCGGGCTGACGGGTGCCTGGTGGTGGCAGAACCACAAAGCGCAGCAAGAAGAGATCAGCACCATGGCCGATCAATCTTCTGCCGAGCTCAATGCCAGCAACAGCAATGCGCAGAGCGTACCGCTGAATAACGACACCGCAACCGCACCGGTCGATAACTCGTCTACCCCGGTTGAAACCCCAGCGCCGACGGATACCGCGCAGGCGCCTGCCGCCGCACCGCAAGCGCCGACCACGGCGACCGACCCGAACACCGTGGTTGCGCCATCGCAGGCCAACATCGAACCAACACCGCAGCAGCCAGCCGCAACAGCAAATAACGAATCGCCACTGCCGACCGATCAGGCCGGTGTCGCGGGCGCATCTGCCGATACCAACGCGCTGGTGATGAGCTTTAATGCCGATTGCTGGCTGGAAGTGAGCGATGCGACCGGTAAAAAATTGTTCAGCGGCTTGCAACGTAAAGATGCCACGCTGAATCTTACCGGCCAGGCACCATACAAACTGAAAATCGGTGCGCCGTCAGCAGTACAGATCCAGTATCAGGGAAAACCTGTCGATCTGAGTCGTTTTATCAGAACTAACCAGGTTGCGCGTCTGACCCTCAATGCCGAACAATCAGCAGCACAGTAACAGACGGGCAACGCGGGAGATCATTCATGCATAACCAGGCCCCGATTCAGCGTCGGAAATCAAAACGGATTTATGTTGGGAATGTGCCGATTGGCGATGGTGCTCCCATCGCCGTGCAGTCCATGACAAACACCCGCACTACGGATGTTGAAGCAACGGTCAACCAAATCAAAGCATTAGAGCGCGTCGGCGCGGATATCGTCCGCGTATCCGTTCCCACCATGGATGCCGCTGAAGCCTTCAAACTTATCAAACAGCAAGTGAGTGTTCCGCTGGTGGCGGATATTCACTTTGACTATCGCATTGCGCTGAAAGTCGCCGAGTACGGCGTCGATTGCCTGCGCATTAACCCAGGCAACATCGGCAACGAAGAGCGTATCCGCACCGTTGTGGATTGCGCGCGCGATAAAAACATTCCTATCCGTATCGGCGTTAACGCCGGTTCACTGGAAAAAGATCTGCAAGAAAAATACGGTGAGCCGACGCCGCAGGCGCTGCTTGAATCTGCGATGCGCCACGTCGATCACCTTGATCGCCTGAACTTCGATCAGTTCAAAGTCAGCGTGAAAGCCTCGGATGTGTTCCTCGCCGTTGAGTCCTATCGCTTGCTGGCCAAACAGATCGATCAACCGCTGCATCTGGGGATCACCGAAGCCGGTGGCGCGCGCGCAGGCGCGGTGAAATCCGCGATTGGCTTAGGTCTGCTGCTTTCCGAAGGTATTGGCGACACGCTGCGTATTTCGCTGGCGGCCGATCCGGTGGAAGAGATCAAAGTCGGTTTCGACATCCTGAAATCCCTGCGTATTCGTTCGCGTGGCATCAACTTTATTGCCTGCCCGACTTGTTCCCGCCAGGAGTTCGATGTTATCGGCACGGTCAACGCCCTTGAGCAGCGGCTGGAAGATATCATCACGCCAATGGATGTCTCCATTATTGGCTGTGTAGTCAACGGCCCCGGCGAAGCTCTGGTCTCCACGCTTGGCGTGACGGGCGGTAACAAGAAAAGTGGCCTGTATGAAGATGGCGTGCGTCGTGACCGTCTCGATAACGGCGATATGATTAGCCAGCTTGAAGCCCGCATTCGCGCGAAAGCTTCCATGCTGGACGAAGCGCGTCGTATCGACGTGCAGCAGGTAGAAAAATAAGGTTGCGGCCAGGGCTGGCATCCCGTGTATGATGAACCCCGCCCGGCGCGACCTGTCGTCGTCGCGGCCCTGAGGGTTCATTTTTTGTATTAATAAAGAGAATAAACGTGGCAAAAAATATTCAAGCCATTCGCGGCATGAACGATTATCTGCCTGGCGAAACCGCCATCTGGCAGCGCATTGAAGGCACTCTGAAAAACGTGCTCGGCAGCTACGGTTACAGTGAAATCCGTTTGCCGATTGTAGAGCAGACCCCGTTGTTTAAACGCGCGATCGGTGAAGTTACCGACGTGGTTGAAAAAGAGATGTACACCTTTGACGATCGCAACGGCGATAGCCTGACGCTGCGTCCCGAAGGTACGGCGGGCTGTGTACGCGCCGGCATCGAACATGGTCTTCTGTACAATCAGGAACAACGCTTGTGGTACGCCGGGCCGATGTTCCGCTACGAGCGTCCGCAAAAAGGGCGCTACCGCCAGTTCCATCAGTTAGGTGTCGAAGTGTTTGGCCTGCAAGGGCCGGATATCGACGCCGAACTGATTATGCTCACCGCCCGCTGGTGGCGCGAGCTGGGGATTGATTCTGATGTTGCGCTTGAACTCAACTCCATTGGATCTCTTGAAGCGCGCGCGACCTATCGCGATGCGCTGGTGGCTTTTCTTGAACAGCATAAAGACAAGCTGGACGAAGATTGCCTGCGTCGTATGTACACCAACCCGCTGCGCGTGCTGGATACCAAAAACCCGGACATCCAGGCGTTGTTAAACGATGCGCCCAAACTGGGTGATTACCTCGACGAAGAGTCCCGCGAACACTTTGCCGGTCTGTGCGCATTCCTTGATGCGGCGGGTATCGCGTATACCGTTAACCAGCGTTTAGTGCGCGGCCTGGATTACTACAACCGCACCGTTTTCGAATGGGTCACCAGCAGCCTCGGCGCGCAGGGAACCGTTTGTGCGGGCGGTCGTTACGATGGGCTGGTTGAGCAGTTAGGCGGTCGCGCAACGCCCGCGGTTGGCTTCGCGATGGGCCTCGAAAGACTTGTTTTGTTAGTTCAGGCAGTTAATCCGGAATTTAAAGCAGAATCCGTTGTCGATATATACCTGGTGGCGTCTGGTGCCAATACGCAATCCGCAGCCATGCTGTTGGGTGAACAGGTGCGCGATGCGCTGCCTGGCGTACGGCTGATGATGAACCACGGCGGCGGCAATTTTAAAAAGCAATTTGCGCGTGCAGATAAGTGGGGCGCTCGTGTCGCACTGGTGCTCGGTGAGTCTGAAATTGCCGACGGTAATGTTGTGGTGAAGGATTTACGCTCTGGTGAGCAGAGTACGGTAACGCAGGATAGCGTTGCGGCGCATTTGCGCACACTACTGGGCTAATCTCCCCGGTGAATTATCGTTAAGGAGAAGGACTGCGTGGAAATTTACGAAAACGAAAACGACCAGGTAGACGCGATTAAGCGCTTCTTTGCCGAAAATGGCAAAGCGCTGGCCGTTGGGGTTGTTCTGGGTATCGGTGCGCTGGTTGGCTGGCGCTACTGGAGCAGCCATCAGGCGGATACCTCAAAAGCCACTTCGCAAGCTTATGAAAACGCGGTCTCCGCGCTTCAGGCAGGTAAACCAGAATCGTTCACGGCGGCGGAAAAATTCGCGGCCGACAACAAAAACACCTATGGTGCGCTGGCTTCGCTGGAGCTGGCGCAGCAGTACGTTGAGAAGAACGATTTAGACAAAGCTGCCGCCCAGTTACAGCAGGGGCTGGCCGCAACATCTGATGAAAATCTCAAGTCGATGATTAACGTACGTCTGGCGCGTATTCAGGTGCAACTGAAGCAGCAAGATGCGGCGCTGAAAACGCTGGATGCCGTGAAAGGTGAAAGCTGGTCAGCCATCGTCGCGGATCTGCGCGGCGAAGCGTTGCTGAGTAAAGGCGACAAACAAGGTGCGCGCACCGCATGGGAAAACGGCATCAAAAACAATGCTTCTCCTGCGTTGAGTGAAATGATGCAGATGAAAATTAATAATTTGTCCATCTAAGAGGGACCCGATGCAATTGCGTAAATTACTCCTGCCAGGGCTGCTTTCTGTGACGTTATTGAGCGGCTGTTCCCTCTTCAATAGCGAAGAAGACGTTGTCAAAATGTCTCCGCTGCCGACGGTGGAAAACCAGTTCACGCCGACAACGTCGTGGAGCACCTCCGTGGGTAACGGTATTGGCGACTTCTACTCTAATCTTCATCCGGCCTTTGCCGATGGCGTAGTTTATGCTGCGGATCGTCATGGCGCGGTGAAAGCGGTCAGCATCGACGATGGCCGTGAAATCTGGTCGGTCAATCTGGCGGAGAAAGACGGTTGGTTCTCTTCCCGCGCGGCACAGCTTTCCGGCGGCGTTACCGTTTCCGGCGGTCATGTCTACATCGGTAGCGAAAAAGCGCAGGTTTATGCCCTGAACACCAGTGATGGAACGCAGGCGTGGCAGACGAAAGTTGCCGGTGAAGCGCTCTCTCGTCCGGTCGTGAGCGATGGCCTGGTGCTGATCCATACCAGCAACGGCCAGTTGCAGGCGCTGAATGAAACCGACGGTGCAGTGAAATGGACCGTCAACCTGGATATGCCTTCGCTCTCTCTGCGCGGCGAATCCGCCCCGACCACCGCCTTTGGCGCGGCCATTGTCGGCGGTGATAACGGTCGCGTCAGCGCGGTGTTGTTGCAGCAGGGTCAGTTGATCTGGCAGCAGCGTATCTCCCAGGCGAACGGTCCGACCGAAATTGACCGTCTGAGCGACGTAGATACCACACCGGTTGTGGCAAATAACGTGGTGTATGCGCTGGCTTATAACGGTAATATGACGGCGCTTGATCTGCGCAGCGGCCAGATCATGTGGAAACGCGAGCTGGGTTCAGTGAGCGATTTTGTAGTCGACGGTAACCGTATCTATATCATCGATCAGAACGATCGCGTGCTGGCACTCTCCAATGACGGCGGTGTGACGCTGTGGACGCAAAGCGATCTGCTGCATCGTAACCTGACCGCTCCGGCGCTCTATAATGGTTACATTGTGACAGGCGATAGCGAAGGCTATGTACACTGGATTAATGTCGAAGACGGGCGCTTTGTGGCGCAGCAGAAAGTCGACAGCTCTGGCTTCCTGACGGAGCCGGTGGTTGCCAACGGCAAACTGCTTATCCAGGCGAAAGACGGCACGCTGTACGCTCTCTCGCGCTAAGCGCGCGGAGGTTGTCGTTTCTGAAAGACGGCTCCTGTTGCAGGGGCCGTTTTCCTGTTTTTAAAACGCTGCGTAAATCGCGACGTTTTGCTAATGAATTATCTGTAATGAGGCTTTAAAAATGGTACCTGTGGTCGCGCTTGTCGGTCGCCCTAACGTTGGGAAATCCACGCTTTTTAACCGCTTAACACGCACCCGGGATGCGCTGGTCGCGGATTTTCCGGGTCTGACTCGTGACCGTAAGTACGGTCGTGCTGAAGTAGAAGGCCGCGAATTTATCTGTATCGATACCGGCGGTATTGATGGCACTGAAGACGGCGTGGAAACGCGCATGGCGGAACAGTCGCTGCTGGCGATTGAAGAAGCCGATGTGGTGCTGTTTATGGTCGATGCCCGCGCAGGCCTGATGCCGGCGGATATCGCCATCGCCAAACATCTGCGTTCCCGTGAAAAACCAACCTTCCTCGTAGCAAACAAAACTGACGGGCTGGATGAGGATCAGGCGGTGTCTGATTTCTACTCCCTCGGCCTGGGCGAGATTCATGCTATCGCCGCGTCTCACGGTCGCGGTGTCACCAGCCTGCTGGAACATGTGCTGATGCCGTGGATGGATGAGCTGAACCCGCCGGAAGAGGTGGATGAAGAAGCGGAATACTGGGCGCAATTCGAAGCGAAAGAAAACGGCGAAGAAGAGCCGGAAGACGATTTCAACCCGCAGGATCTGCCGATCAAACTGGCAATTGTCGGGCGTCCGAACGTGGGTAAGTCGACACTCACTAACCGCATTCTCGGCGAAGACCGCGTGGTGGTGTACGACATGCCGGGCACCACGCGCGACAGCATCTACATTCCGATGCAGCGCGATGAACGTGAGTATGTACTTATTGACACCGCAGGCGTGCGTAAGCGCGGCAAAATCACCGACGTGGTGGAGAAGTTCTCCGTTATCAAGACATTGCAGGCTATTGAAGACGCCAACGTGGTCATGCTGGTCATCGATGCCCGCGAAGGGATTTCCGATCAGGATCTCTCCCTGCTCGGCTTTATCCTCAACAGCGGCCGTTCGCTGGTGATTGTGGTTAACAAGTGGGACGGCCTGAGCCAGGAAGTGAAAGAGCAGGTCAAAGAGACGCTCGACTACCGCCTGGGCTTTATCGACTTTGCCCGCGTGCACTTTATCTCTGCGCTGCACGGTAGCGGCGTTGGCAACTTGTTTGAATCCATACGCGAAGCTTACGATAGCTCGACTCGCCGCGTGAGCACTGCGCTCCTGACCCGCATTATGAATATGGCGGCAGAAGATCATCAGCCACCGCTGGTGCGGGGTCGTCGCGTGAAGCTGAAATATGCCCACGCCGGGGGTTATAACCCGCCGATTGTGGTGATCCACGGCAACCAGGTGAAAGACCTGCCGGATTCTTATAAACGCTATCTGATGAACTACTTCCGTAAATCGCTGGATGTTATGGGTACGCCAATCCGTATCCAGTTCAAAGAAGGGGAAAACCCGTTTGCTGACAAACGTAATACCCTGACGCCGAACCAGTTACGTAAGCGTAAGCGTCTGATCAAGCACATCAAGAAAAGTAAGTAACCGTTCACTTAACCCGCCGCTGGCGGGTTTTTTGCGGTCAGAGGCGTATGATTACCCCAGCGAATAAATAAGGAGTGCGTTATGGATCTTAAATGCCCGACATGTCACAACCCGCTGGAACTGGTGGGCACACATGCTCACTGCTACGGCTGCGATAAAGATATTGAAGTGCAGGCGTTCTGCCCGGAGTGCCATCAGCCTCTGGAGGTATTAAAAGCCTGTGGCGCGGTGGACTACTTCTGCCAGCACGGTCACGGGCTGATTTCGAAAAAGCGCGTCGAGTTTACGCCGCGTTAAGGCTTGCAGATACAGCCTTCACCTTCGCGCCACAGTTCAACAAACGACGGTGGCGCTTTGCTTTCCGGGATCAGCAACAGCATGTCGCTCTGCTGCGTAGTCCAGGTTATCTGCACGCGATAAAAGCGCTGATCGCCGCGTCCCGGCGAATCCGGCTTACCAGGCGGCTGCCCGAGCGGCAGCGCCTGATGCAGGATTTCGATAAGGCGCTGGCGCTGTTCCGGGCTGAGGCGAGCAATCACAATACGCCGTGTGCCCGCAAGTTTCGGCATAAACGCCACGCCGCCTTCACGGGCCAGTTCGACCACCGCATCGTCGGTCAATTCGGGTTCGTTCATCATAATACTCCGACATCTTTCCACGCCTGTTCGATAGCCGCCGCCACTTCGTTACCGGAGCGTTTCTTGCCGTGCTTAATGGTCAGCTTCGCAAACGCAGCGAAATCGGCGTTTTGCGCCAGCGACTTATCACACACGGTATCGTACCAGGCATAACCGGCTTTCTCCCATGCATGGCCGCCAATCGCGGTTGCTGCCAGATAAAAGGCGCGGTTGGGAATACCGGAATTAAGGTGTACACCGCCGTTATCTTCACGGGTTTTTATAAAGTCATCCATATGCGCGGGCTGCGGATCTTTGCCGAGCAGCGGGTCATCGTAGGCGGTGCCGGGTTCCGACATGGAGCGCAAGCCTTTGCCGTTGATCTCGTTTGTCAGCAATCCTTCTCCGATGATCCAGTCCGCCTGATCTGCGGTCTGCTGTTTGTGGTACTGCTTCACCAGCGAACCGAACACATCCGATAGCGACTCATTCAGTGCGCCGGATTGCTCAAAGTAGATCAGCGCGGCTTCGGATTCTGTAACGCCGTGGCTCAGTTCATGCGCCACCACATCAATGGCGATTGTAAAGCGATTAAAAATTTCGCCGTCGCCATCGCCAAACACCATCTGCTGACCATTCCAGAAGGCGTTCTGATATTCCTGGCCGTAATGGACCGTGCCGCTCAGCACCAGTCCCTGGTTATCCAGCGAGTTACGTTTCCACTCCTTCCAGAAAAAATCGTGCGTGACGCCGAGATATTCATAGGCTTCATCAACGGCGATATCGCCATTCGACGGCTGGCCTTCATAACGCACCTGTTTGCCGGGCAGGCTCTCTTTATGCTGCGCATCGTAAATATCGCGCACCAGTTCGCCAGGCGTGGTCGCCAGTGGCGCACTCGGTTTGCCGTGGCTGTGCGCCATCAGCGTTTGCACATGGGTTAAGGTTTGCTGCGCGCAGCGCTTCTGGACTTCGGAGCCCTGGTCAATAATGCGGCGAAGAATGTACGGAGGAATAACGCAATGGGGGTGGCGTGCGGTCATGTTGATCTCCTTGATAAATCAAAAAGGAACAACAAAAAGTATAGGTCTGTTAAGAATAGTGATCGTACAAATTACGGGGTTTTGCGTTTGCGCGGCTTTTTCGCCGGGATAATGCCGCTGACTTCGCTCTCCACCCAGCCATCGTTCAGCCTGGTGGTGAGTTTATCGCCTGCTTTGACTTGTTTCGTCTGTTTCAGCACTTTGCCATCCGTTGCGGTGGTCACGCTATAACCGCGCGCCAGCGTCGCCAGCGGACTGACGGCTTCCAGGTGGGTTAATGCGGTGCCAAAACGCTCGCGCGTGCTGCTCAGACGATCGCGGATGGTCTGGCTCAGGCGATATTCAAGCTGCTGTACCCGCGTTTGCGCCCGGTGAATGCGCGGCTGCGGGTTTTGCTGATTCAGGCGTTGCATAATGCGCTGCTGGCGTACAGACGTGCGCTTTAATTGGTTATCCAGCGCGTTATGCATCCGCTGTTGTAGCCTGTCGAGCACCGTTTGCTGGCGCGCCAGGCGAAGCTGAGGGTGCTGTTGTTGCAGGCGATGGTTAAGCTGCGCAAAGCGGCGGTTGCCGCCTGCCAGGTAATAATCCATCGCCATTTCCAGGCGTTGCTGCATTGCCTGCACCTGGCGCAGCAGTTCAAGCTGGTTGCGGCTGACAATCTCCGCCGCAGCGGACGGCGTCGGCGCACGCAGGTCGGCAACAAAATCGGCAATCGTCACGTCTGTTTCATGGCCGACGGCGCTCACCACCGGAATTCGACTTGCGAAAATGGCGCGCGCGACGCGCTCGTCGTTAAAGCTCCACAAATCTTCCAGCGAGCCACCGCCGCGCCCGACAATTAACACGTCGCACTCCTGGCGGCTGTTGGCAAGGGCAATTGCGCGGACAATTTGTGCGGGCGCATCGTCACCCTGTACCGCCGTGGGATAAATCACCACCGGTAAAGAGGGATCGCGGCGTTTCAGAACGTGGAGAATATCGTGCAGCGCAGCACCGGTTTTTGACGTTATGACCCCCACGCGGTGCGCAGGCGAGGGCAGGGGCTGCTTGAATTGCTGATCGAACAGCCCTTCGGCGGCGAGTTTGCTTTTGAGCTGCTCGTACTTCTGTTGCAGCAGGCCTTCGCCCGCTGGCTGCATGCTTTCGACAATAATCTGGTATTCGCCGCGCGGCTCGTACATCGTGATATTGGCGCGAACCAGCACTTGCTGACCGTGCTGCGGGCGAAAAGTGACGCGGCGGTTGCTGTTGCGAAACATCGCGCAGCGCACCTGGGCGGTGTCATCTTTTAAGGTGAAGTACCAGTGGCCGGATGCAGGCTGGGTAAAATTGGAGATTTCGCCGCTGATCCAGACTTGCCCCATTTCGCGTTCCAGCAGTAAACGCACCGTCTGATTGAGGCGGCTGACCGTAAAAATGGAAGGGGTTTGCAACGAAGACATGTGAGCCAGATCAAATTCTAAATCAGCAAGTTATTCAGTCGATAGTAACTGGATGACGGGGGATGGCAAGTATTTTTCTAAAAAAGTGTGGATGCAATCGGTTACGCTCTGTATAATGCCACGGCAATATTTAACCACCCAGGTCAGAGATATTGCCCATGCTACGTATCGCTAAAGAAGCCCTGACGTTTGACGACGTCCTCCTCGTTCCCGCCCATTCTACCGTTCTGCCGAATACTGCCGATTTGAGCACTCAGCTCACCAAAACCATTCGCCTGAACATTCCTATGCTCTCTGCGGCGATGGATACCGTGACGGAAGCGCGCCTGGCGATTGCTCTGGCACAAGAAGGCGGCATTGGCTTTATTCACAAAAACATGTCGATTGAGCGCCAGGCAGAAGAAGTTCGCCGCGTGAAGAAACATGAATCTGGCGTGGTGAAAGACCCACAAACCGTTTTGCCGACCACCACCCTGCGCGAAGTGAAAGAGCTGACCGAGCGTAACGGCTTTGCCGGTTACCCGGTTGTTAACACTGATAACGAACTGGTCGGTATCATCACCGGTCGTGACGTGCGCTTCGTGACGGATTTGAACCAGCCGGTCAGCGTTTATATGACGCCGAAAGAGCGTCTGGTGACAGTGCGTGAAGGTGAATCCCGCGAAGTCGTTTTCGCAAAAATGCACGAAAAACGCGTCGAAAAAGCGCTGGTAGTTGATGACAGCTTCCACCTGCTCGGCATGATCACCGTAAAAGATTTCCAGAAAGCAGAACGTAAACCGAACGCCTGTAAAGATGAGCAGGGTCGCCTGCGCGTTGGCGCGGCAGTCGGTGCGGGCGCGGGCAACGAAGAGCGTGTTGATGCGCTGGTTGCCGCAGGCGTTGACGTGCTGCTGATTGACTCCTCCCATGGCCACTCCGAAGGCGTGTTGCAGCGTATTCGCGAAACGCGTGCCAAATACCCGGATCTGCAAATCATCGGCGGCAACGTTGCGACTGGCGCAGGTGCTCGCGCACTGGCAGAAGCAGGCGTCAGCGCGGTGAAAGTCGGTATCGGCCCTGGCTCCATCTGTACCACCCGTATCGTGACCGGTGTTGGCGTTCCGCAGATCACCGCGGTCTCTGACGCCGTTGAAGCGCTGGAAGGGCTGGATATTCCGGTTATCGCTGATGGCGGTATCCGTTTCTCCGGTGATATCGCCAAAGCCATCGCTGCTGGCGCAAGCGCGGTGATGGTTGGCTCTATGCTGGCAGGCACCGAAGAATCCCCGGGTGAAATCGAACTTTTCCAGGGCCGTTCTTACAAATCGTATCGCGGCATGGGCTCGCTGGGTGCGATGTCCAAAGGCTCTTCTGACCGCTACTTCCAGACCGATAACGCTGCCGACAAACTGGTGCCGGAAGGTATCGAAGGCCGCGTGGCGTATAAAGGCCGTCTGAAAGAGATTATTCACCAGCAGATGGGCGGCCTGCGTTCCTGTATGGGTCTGACCGGCTGTGGTACTATCGACGCCCTGCGCACCAAAGCGGAATTTGTGCGCATCAGCGGTGCGGGTATCCAGGAAAGTCACGTTCACGACGTGACCATCACCAAGGAATCCCCGAACTACCGCATGGGTTCTTAATGATTTTCGCGCCCGGTCTTTACCGGGCGCTGACTTTTACATCTCGCTACTTGCCTCGGAACTAACGTCAATGACGGACAACATTCATAAACATCGTATTCTTATCCTCGACTTTGGCTCGCAATACACACAGCTGGTAGCGCGTCGCGTGCGTGAACTGGGCGTCTACTGTGAACTGTGGGCGTGGGATGTCACCGAAGCGCAGATCCGCGGCTTCAATCCAAGCGGCATTATTCTTTCCGGCGGCCCGGAAAGCACTACAGAAGATAACAGCCCGCGCGCGCCGCAATACGTTTTCGACGCCGGTGTTCCGGTTCTCGGCGTCTGCTACGGCATGCAGACCATGGCGATGCAACTGGGCGGCCATGTTGAAGGCTCTAACGAGCGTGAATTTGGCTATGCGCAGGTTGAAGTACAGACCGACAGCGCGCTGGTCCGCGGTATTGAAGATTCCCTGACCGCCGATGGCAAAGCATTGCTGGACGTGTGGATGAGCCACGGCGATAAAGTGACGGCGATCCCGTCTGACTTTGTGACCGTCGCCAGCACCGAAACCTGCCCGTTCGCGATTATGGCGAATGAAGAAAAACGCTTCTACGGCGTGCAGTTCCACCCGGAAGTGACCCATACCCGCCAGGGTCTGCGTCTGCTGGAGCGTTTTGTGCGTGATATCTGCCAGTGCGAAGCGCTGTGGACGCCAGCAAAAATCATTGATGACGCCGTTGAGCGCATCCGCCAGCAGGTGGGCGATGACAAAGTGATCCTCGGTCTTTCCGGCGGCGTGGATTCCTCCGTGACCGCGATGCTGTTGCACCGCGCTATCGGCAAGAACCTGACCTGTGTCTTCGTCGATAATGGCCTGCTGCGTCTGAACGAAGCCGGGCAGGTAATGGACATGTTTGGCGATCATTTCGGTCTGAACATTGTTCACGTTCCGGCAGAAGAGCGCTTCCTGAGCGCGCTGGCGGGCGAGAACGATCCTGAGGCGAAACGTAAAATCATCGGCCGCGTGTTCGTGGAAGTGTTCGATGAAGAAGCGCTGAAACTGGAAGACGTGAAGTGGCTGGCGCAGGGCACCATCTACCCGGACGTTATCGAATCCGCCGCGTCAGCGACCGGCAAAGCGCACGTTATCAAATCTCACCATAACGTGGGCGGCCTGCCGAAAGAGATGAAGATGGGTCTGGTTGAACCGCTGAAAGAGCTGTTCAAAGATGAAGTGCGCAAAATTGGTCTGGAACTCGGCCTGCCGTACGATATGCTTTACCGCCATCCGTTCCCGGGGCCGGGCTTAGGTGTTCGCGTGCTGGGCGAAGTGAAGAAAGAGTACTGCGACCTGCTGCGCCGCGCCGACGCTATCTTTATTGAAGAGCTGCATAAAGCAGACCTCTACAACAAAGTGAGCCAGGCTTTCACCGTATTCCTGCCAGTGCGTTCTGTCGGCGTGATGGGCGATGGCCGTAAATACGACTGGGTTGTCTCCCTGCGTGCTGTGGAAACCATCGACTTTATGACCGCACACTGGGCGCACCTGCCGTACGATTTCCTCGGCCGTGTATCTAACAAAATAATCAATGAAGTCAATGGGATATCGCGTGTAGTCTATGACATCAGCGGGAAGCCACCAGCGACGATCGAATGGGAATAATTTCCCGATCGGTTGAATAAAACGAAGCCGACGACATGGCGTGACCCCGTGAAGACAAACGTTGTTTATCGGAGCGGGGTCACGTGCCACATAAGCTGACGCATTGCGAGTGTTTGAACTTCTCGCGTAATGTCTGAATTTGAATGCCGGGTATCAGAGAAATCAGCGTCTGTGAACTGCGCAGTTGTACACTCTCTGCGAGATTATCCAGGGTATCGGCGGCGACACTGATGATAATGATGTCGGCTTCATCAACCACTTCCTGATTTGTATCCATGGTCCAGCAGGGGAATTCCCGGGCCAGCGTTTGTGCGCGTTCGCAATGTCCCGGCGAAATAAATACCTCTAGATCAGGAATGGCGTGGAGCAGACCCCGGAGCAGCGTTTCGGTTAACGCGTCCACATCAAGAATACCTATTTTTGCCATAAATCCTCCGCCTGGCGGAATTCCTTGAGGCGAATCACAGTTGTGACTACATTACCAAATGGTCACTCGTTGTCAATCAGGGCGCAGTGAGTTAAGCTGGGAAAATGACTAAAAACATAAATGAAAACCCGTTAAGGGGACCCTCGGATCACAGCGTCCGCGATCAGATTGTTGAGGCAGCAACAGAGCATTTCGGCCACTATGGTTACGAAAAAACCACGGTCTCCGATCTCGCCAAAGCGATTGGTTTTTCAAAGGCTTATATCTATAAATTTTTTGATTCCAAACAGGCGATTGGCGCGGTGATTTGCGCTAATCGCCTGGCGATGATCATGGAGATTGTCGATTCGGCGATTGCGGATGCCTCCACTGCTTCCGGAAAAATAAGGTTATTATTCAAAGCGCTAGTTGAATCTGGCAGCGATCTTTTTTTCCACGATCGCAAGCTTTACGACATTGCTGCGGTCGCTGCACGAGACAAATGGCCTTCAACAGAAGCGTATGAGCAACGTCTGCGACAGCTCATTGAGCAGATCATTGTTGAAGGGCGCCAGGCGGGAGAATTCGAAAGAAAAACCCCGCTGGACGAGGCTGCGTATGCGGTTTTTCTTATAATGCGACCTTATATCAGCCCTGTTCAACTGCAAGACAATCTGGATACTGCCCCGCAAGCTGCTGTGTTGCTGTCATCTCTGATCCTGAGAAGTTTGTCGCCCTGAGTTTGTGACTATTGACAAAATTGGTCACTAGCTAGAGTATGTGGTTCCTCTCCTGTTTATTGAATAAGGGAACCCATGATCGGGCTAAAACCTGTCACCTTTGCTGTTTGCCTGTTGCCGTTTGCACTTGTGGCCTGCGGTGAGGCTTCCGATAGCGACGATCCACGTAGCCAGCCCCCGCTGGTCAGGTCTGCAACGGTGGTTAGCGCGACCGATTTCTCCCGTGCCTTTACCGGGGTTGTTGTGGCACGAATTCAGAGCGATCTGGGTTTCAGGGTGCAAGGCAAAATCCTTGAGCGTCTCGTTGATACCGGTCAGACCGTGAAACGGGGTCAGCCGTTGATGCGTCTGGATCCTGTTGATCTGAGCTTGCAGGCTCAGGCTCAGCAGCAGGCGGTCGCCGCCGCAAAAGCACGCGCCCGACAGACAGCGGATGATGAAGCGCGCTATCGCGGTCTGGTCAAGACAGGTGCGGTATCGGCATCCGCTTACGATCAGATAAAAGCTGCTGCGGATACCGCCAGGGCTGAACTCAGTGCCGCCCTGGCGCAGGCGAATGTGGCGCAAAACGCCATGAGCTACGCGGTGCTGGCAGCCGATGCCGACGGGGTGGTGATGGATACGCTGGCGGAGCCCGGTCAGGTTGTCAGTGCCGGGCAGCCTGTTATCCGGCTCGCCAGAGCGGGGCAGCGCGAAGCTGTCGTTCAGTTGCCAGAAACGCTGCGGCCAACTGTGGGGAGCGAGGCGCAGGCCGCGCTGTACGGCAGCGATAAACAGCCCGTTCCGGCGAAACTGCGGTTGCTCTCTAATGCAGCCGACCCGTTGACGCGCACTTTCGAGGCGCGGTACGTACTCGAAGGTCAACTATCAGGCGCACCGCTGGGATCCACTGTCACCATCCATATTGCGGAAAATAAGTTATCTCAAACGATGTTGCAGGTGCCTTTGGCGGCCGTGTATGACGCGGGTAAAGGGCCAGGGGTGTGGGGCATTTCAGGCAAACCCGCCAAAGTGACATGGCGGCCCATTCAGGTGGTTGGCCTGGGGGACGATGCGGCAAGCGTAACCGGTAGCCTTAAACCCGGCGAACAGGTGGTGGCGCTGGGCGCGCATCTGCTGCATGACGGTGAAGTTATCCGGCTGGCTAAACAGCGCAATGCTGGTGTCGCCGGGAGCCGCCCATGAGTCGCGGGCGTTTTAATCTCTCGGCTCTCGCCGTACGCGAGCGTTCAATCACCCTGTTTCTTATTATCCTTATCACCGTCGCCGGTATTCTCTCGTTCTTTGAACTGGGGCGCGCTGAAGACCCGCCCTTTACGGTCAAGCAGATGACGATTATTTCTGCCTGGCCTGGTGCGACCGCTCAGGAGATGCAGGACCAGGTGGCTGAACCGCTGGAAAAACGCCTCCAGGAACTCAAGTGGTACGACCGTACAGAGACCTACACGCGTGCCGGGCTGGCTTTTACCATGCTCTCTTTAATGGACAGTACGCCGCCCTCGCAGGTGCAGGAGGAGTTTTATCAGGCGCGCAAAAAGCTTAATGACGAGGCCAACAACCTGCCGGCAGGCGTTATCGGCCCGATGGTCAACGATGAATACTCCGATGTCACCTTTGCCCTTTTTGCACTGAAAGCAAAAGGAGAGCCGCAACGGTTACTGGTTCGGGATGCCGAGTCGTTACGCCAGCGTCTTCTCCACGTGCCGGGCGTGAAAAAGGTCAACATTATCGGTGAACAGGCTGAGCGGATATTTGTCTCGTTCTCCCACGATCGCCTGGCAACGCTTGGCATCTCTCCGCAGGATATTTTCTCGGCGCTGAACAGCCAGAATGTGCTGACGCCTGCCGGTTCAATCGATACCCGCGGGCCGCAGGTGTTTATCCGTCTGGATGGTGCGTTTGATAAGCTCGAGAAAATTCGTGAAACGCCGGTGGTGGCGCAGGGAAGAACCCTGAAGCTTTCTGATGTGGCGACAGTCGAGCGCGGTTATGAGGATCCGGCTACCTTCCAGGTTCGCAATCAGGGCGAACCTGCGCTCCTGCTGGGTATCGTGATGCGCGATGGCTGGAATGGTCTGGAGCTGGGTAAAGCCCTGGATAAGGAAGCCGCCAAAATCAACGCGGACATGCCGCTCGGCATGACATTTACCAAAGTCACCGATCAGTCAGTTAACATCAGTTCCGCCGTAGACGAATTCATGATCAAGTTTTTTGTGGCACTGCTTGTGGTGATGGTGGTCTGCTTTCTCAGTATGGGCTGGCGTGTTGGGGTGGTGGTGGCTGCTGCTGTACCACTGACGCTGGCGGTTGTCTTTGTGGTGATGGAAGCTTCCGGCAAAAACTTCGACCGCATTACCCTGGGCTCGCTTATCCTGGCGCTCGGTTTGCTGGTGGATGACGCCATCATTGCCATTGAAATGATGGTGGTGAAAATGGAGGAGGGCTACGACCGAATTAAAGCCTCAGCCTATGCCTGGAGCCACACCGCCGCGCCTATGCTGGCCGGTACGCTGGTGACGGCCGTCGGCTTCATGCCCAACGGTTTTGCGCAGTCCACGGCAGGTGAGTACACCAGCAATATGTTCTGGATTGTGGGGATCGCCTTGATTGCTTCCTGGGTGGTGGCGGTGGTGTTTACGCCTTACCTTGGCGTGAAAATGCTGCCCGCGATCAAAACGGTTGCAGGGGGGCACGATGCTATCTACAACACCCGACGCTACAACCGTTTTCGTCAGTTGTTGACGCAGGTTATCGCGCGCAAATGGCTGGTCGCCGCTTCTGTCATCGCGTTATTCACCGTCGCCATTCTCGGCATGTCTGTAGTGAAAAAACAGTTTTTCCCGACGTCTGACCGCCCGGAAGTCCTTGTGGAAGTCCAGATGCCGTATGGCACCTCCATTGAACAAACCCGCGCCGCCGTGACGAAGCTCGAAGCGTGGTTGAAGGACCAGAAAGAAGCCACCATCGTGACCTCTTATATCGGCCAGGGGGCACCACGTTTTTACCTGGCGATGGCGCCCGAGTTGCCCGATCCCTCTTTTGCGAAAATTGTTATCCTGACGGACAACCCGCAAGCGCGTGAGGCGCTCAAGTTTCGCTTTCGCCAGGCGGTGGCCGACGGCCTGGCGCCCGAGGCGCGTGTTCGCGTGACACAACTGGTGTTTGGCCCGTTTTCGCCTTATCCGGTTGCGTTCCGTGTGACGGGGCCGGATCCGACCGTATTGCGTGACATTGCGGAGAAAGTGAAAACGCTGATGCAGGCCAGCCCGCTGATGCGAACGGTCAATACTGACTGGGGATCGCGGGTGCCGACACTGCATTTCACCCTCAATCAGGATCGCTTGCAGGCGGTAGGGCTGACATCAAACGCCGTTGCACAGCAGCTTCAGTTCCTGCTCTCGGGCATCCCGATCACCGCTGTGCGAGAAGATATTCGTTCGGTACAGGTTATGGGGCGTGCTGCCGGGAAAATCAGGCTCGATCCGGCAAAAATAGCGGGCTTTTCGCTGGTCGGTTCCACGGGGCAGCGCATTCCCCTTTCGCAGGTGGGTGAGGTTGAAGTTCGCATGGAGGATCCTGTTCTGCGTCGTCGTGACCGTACGCCAACCATTACCGTGCGGGGCGATATCGCTGAATCTCTCCAGCCGCCGGATGTGTCCACTGCGATTATGCAGCAACTTCAGTCCATCATTACGACGTTACCGGAGGGATACCGTATTGAGCAGGCGGGTTCGATTGAGGAGTCAGGGAAAGCCACCAAAGCAATGGTGCCGTTATTCCCGATAATGATTGCCGTGACGCTACTGATCATTATCCTTCAGGTGCGTTCCATGTCGGCGATGGTGATGGTGTTTATGACGGCGCCGTTGGGGCTGGTCGGGGTGGTGCCAACGTTGCTGCTCTTCAATCAACCGTTTGGTATCAATGCGCTGGTGGGTTTGATTGCCTTGTCAGGGATCCTGATGCGTAACACGCTGATCCTTATCGGGCAGATTCACCATAATGAGCAGCAAGGGCTTGAGCCATTTCATGCGGTAATTGAGGCCACGGTTCAGCGATCCAGGCCGGTGCTGCTCACCGCGATGGCGGCTATTCTGGCCTTTATCCCGCTCACACATTCGGTGTTCTGGGGGACGCTGGCTTATACCCTGATTGGTGGGACATTTGGTGGGACGATTATTACGCTGGTGTTCCTGCCTGCCATGTATGCCATCTGGTTCCGAATCCGTCCCGATGGGCATCACGCGGCAAAAACCCAGCCTGGTCTTTGAACAAAAAGGCTGACATGAAAGGGTGCAAATTTTTATGTCAGCCGTAACACGACAATGTGGCTCCAGGCGATCGGGGGCGATTACCTGAGCGTGCGGGTAAACTGCTGCTCGGTAATGCTAATCCCCCACTGATCGCCTTGCCACTCTTTAGCCAGTTCAAAACCGAAGGATTCGTACAACCGCCTTGCTGCCACCAGTTTATTGAACGTCCATAGCTGAACGGCTGAAAACTGCCTGTCAGCGCAAAATTGCATCGCTTCGGCCATCAGCTTTCTACCCGCTCCGCTGCCACGACAACCGTCATCGAGGATAAACCAGCGTAAATGCGCCTCATTGTTTCCGAGGTCTTCACCGTCAATGGCGACAGAGCCGACAATGCGCCCGTCAAGCATAGCCAGCCAGATTTGATTACACGCCTTATCCAGACGGCTGGAAAAATCCGCCAGGCCCGAGGCCACTTTCCCTTCAAAAAAGCTGCCGAAATGATGTTCACGGGCGTAATAACTTCCGTGCATTTCAGTGATGCGGCCAATCATTCCCGCGTGATATCCGGTGACGATTTGCAGGTTGCTCTGCCTGCTGAGATCGCTGCCTTTCCGACAAGCGTGCAGGGCATTGGCATAAAAAGTAAGCCCTTGTGAGACGACCTGCTGTTGATAAGGCAGCATTTTTTCAAGCGCAGAGATGACGCGTGCGTTAGCGTAATGATTAATTCGTGCCACTGTGTCTCTGCCCTGAGCAGTCAGGCTGAGCGGCTTGATCCGCGCATCTTCACCCGATGGCGTTTCTTCCAGCTCACCGGCGCTGACGAGTTTGGCTAACATACGGCTGACGCTGGATTTCTCAAGCCCTAAGACCTGCACTAACTGCGCCGCTGTCATGGAACCCCGATGCTCAATTTCCAGTAACGTGTGTACACCGGAAGGGGAAAAGTCGGTAGCTGCCAGCGTGTTGTTCATAAAACCGAGTTCGCGCACCATCAGCCGTGAAGCAACGCGGATATCTTCAATACGTTGTGATTCGGTGTTCATTGACTTTTACCTTCGAATAAAGTTGTACAGTACAACCATATTTTAAGGCAAATTCTGATCTGTTGCGCGTCGTTCAGACACCCTGCGGTGAATTAACGCTATAATCCCGGAAATTTCCCAAAGGGTTCAGAAACGACGATGACAAAACTCACTTTACAAGAGCAGATGCTACAAGCCGGGTTAGTGACCAGCAAAAAAATGGCTAAGGTCCAGCGAACGGCTAAAAAATCACGCGTTCAGGCGCGTGAGGCAAGAGAAGCGGTGGAAGAGAATAAAAAAGCGCAGCTTGAGCGCGATAAGCAGCTCAGCGAGCAGCAAAAACAGGCTGCGTTGTCTAAGGAATATAAAGCGCAGGTGAAGCAACTTATTGAAATGAACAGAATTGTTATTGCAAGAGGCGATATCAGTTTCAACTTCACAGACAATAACCTCATCAAAAAAATCTCCGTCGATAAGCTGACTCAGGCGCAGCTCATTAACGGGCGTCTCGCCATTGCGCGTCTGGATATTAATAACCGTGGCGAGAGTGAATACGCCATTATTCCGGCGAGCGTGGCCGATAAAATCGCGCAGCGCGATGCGAACAGTATTGTGCTAAACAGTGCGCTTAGTCAGGAAGCGCAGGATGAAGACGATCCGTATGCCGATTTCAAAGTGCCTGATGATTTGATGTGGTAACACCCAAAGGCATGGTCTGCACGGGTATTGTGCTTTACACTGCGCGCTGCAAAAACTGAGTAGATAAACGATTAAACAGGCGGTAATGGCGATGAACGGAACGATCACAACCTGGTTTCAAGATAAAGGCTTTGGATTTATCAAAGATGAAAATGGCGAAAACCGCTATTTTCACGTGATTAAGGTCGCCAACCCGGAACTGATTAAAAAAGACGCGGCGGTGACCTTCGAACCCACCACGAATAACAAAGGCTTGTCCGCGTACGCTGTAAAAGTTGTACCGGAA
Source organism: Kosakonia sp. H02 (assembly GCA_030704225.1). Taxonomy (NCBI): domain Bacteria; kingdom Pseudomonadati; phylum Pseudomonadota; class Gammaproteobacteria; order Enterobacterales; family Enterobacteriaceae; genus Kosakonia; species Kosakonia styphnolobii. The sequence goes on along the minus strand of CP131915.1, from coordinate 3,206,854 downwards.
AGCAAATACATCTATATCGCAGGCGAGCGCCTGAAGCTCACGTCGATTAAGTCTTACCTGGTGTATAGCGAAGAAGTGCCTGCCGAAACGCGCATTGATAAAGAAAATGCGGTGCTGTCGGTGGGAGTACTGATGAGCAGTATCCGGCCGAAATCCGCCGCTAAGCCTGGTGAAATGCGCTCGCTGAAAAAGCTGGCGATCACCACCTTTCAGGGAACGACGTTAATCTTCTCGGAAGATGAGATAGACATTGATGCGACGGTGAAACTGCTCAAGGTCTAAAATTATTCGAACCGACCAGCGCCTTTTTGAGGACAACGTATGAGCAAAGACGTACCGCTTAAATTTTATGACATCGTCGATGAGTACTCGACGGAAACAGCAACGCCGGTGAGCGAACCGGAACGTGACGCTCTGGCGCACTACTTTCAACTGCTGATCACCCGCTTAATGAATAACGAAGAAATCAGTGAGGATGCGCAGAAAGAGATGGCTACTGAAGCGGGCATCGATGCGCGTCGTATTGACGAGATTGCGACCTTTCTGAATGAATGGGGCAATGAATAGCGCCTGTTCTGGCTATTTCGAAAATCGATGATGTGCCCTTTTTTAATACGCCATACGACCAAGGGATATTTGCTGAGGCCAACTTTCGCGGGCCTCAGCAGAAGTTTTAAATCTGTGAGACCCCGACTGACGCTCCGCCATCAACGTAAAGTGTCTGACCGGTAATAAATCCCGCGTCCTCACTGAGCAAGAACTGAATGGCGGCGGCAATTTCTTGCGGTTTTCCGAAGCGTTTCATCGGCACGCTGGCAAGGTAGCGCTGCTCGCTTTCGCTGCCGGGGGCATTGCTGGCCCGAAACAGTTCGGTTTCTGTTGGCCCCGGCGCCACCGCATTCACCGTGATCCCCTGCGTAGCCAGCTCCAGTGCCCAACTGCGGGTAAAGCTCACTAAAGCCGCTTTTGCTGCCGCGTATGAAGTACGCTGAGGCACGCCGAGCACAGTCAGGCTGGCAATGTTGACTATCCGGCCCCATCCACGGGTTTGCATACCCGGTAATGCCGCCTGAGCCGCCAGCAGCGCAGGATGCAGGTTAACACGCATTACCTCGTCAAGCGCGTCTGTCGTGACCTCTGGCAACCACTGCGGGCGTACCAGACCCACATTATTGATCACCCCATCTACGGTGAACTCTGCGTTGATGTCGCGCAGTTTTTGCTGTACCGCCGGGGTATCGGCAAGGTCGAGCGTAACAAAGTGCCCCGGATAACCCTGTTCCGGCGCGTGGCGGGCAATACCGATGACCTGATGCCCGGCGGCGGCCAGACGTTCAGATAAGGCAAATCCAATGCCTTTACTGGCTCCGGTAATAAGAAATGTTCTTTGCTTATTCATCTACTCCTCCAGCATACGCAACGATAAAAACCGGCACCGTTCACCGCGCCGGCCAGGTAGCCATTGTTGAGAGACAGATTAAGCCACAGTGGCCGCCTGCAACGCGACATCCGCAGCACTAATGCCTTCCAGCGCCAGACCGTAACCGGCGCCTTCATCAATAATGCGTCGAAGTTTTTGCGTAAGCGCGATGCGTGTGTAACGGCTCGTCAGCGGTGGCAACGCGGCGAGGGATTCTGCCAGCTCATGGGCGCGCGCCAGTAACGTGTCGCGCGGCAGGATTTCATTCACCACACCCCACTCTTTAGCGGTTGCAGCATCCAGCTCCTGACGCGTCAGCAGAAAATAACGGCCGCGCACGCTGCCGATGACTTCCGGCCACAAGAGATTAACGCCGTCTCCCGGCACGATGCCGAATTCGAAATGAGGCTTGTCCTGAAAGACCGTATCAGGCGTTGCCAGCACGATGTCAGACAATAAAACGTATTCTGAATGCAGACGGACCGGGCCGTTGAGTGCCGATATCACAGGCACTTCAATATCCAGCAGGTTCATCAGCACCTTTTTGCCTTCGCGATAAATTTTGTCGTAGCCGCGCGGCGTGAAGAAATCGAAACCTTCGGGGCTGATGTTCTCCATAAAGGCGTCACCTGCGCCAGTCAGGATAACCACGCGGTTATCCGGGTCGGCACCGATTTGGTGAAACAGGTCGACAAATTCTTCGTGGGTGTGGCCATTAAACAGCAAAGCGCCGCCTTCTGTATGGAGCGTAACTTCAAGCACGCCGCTGGTGGAGCGGGTGAGGCGCGCGTTGTTAAAGCTGTGACGGTAATTTTCGAAACGGGACATTATCATTTTCCTTTTGGGTTATCAGGGTTCGGCTAAGGCATTCGGTTTTGCAACGGGAGGGGCAATGCCTGCCCGCTGTCGTTGAGTTGGAGTATCTGCTAATGTCCGGGGGTAATGGCAGACAGCTAAAAGCCATAATGGCTATTCCCGGGAGGAATAAGATGGACCGCTTTCAGGCGATGCAGATGTTTGTTCAGGTGGTTGATGCAGGCTCGTTTTCCGCAGCGGCGCGTATTCTCAATATCGGTCAGCCAGCCGTGTCAAAGACCATCGCACAACTGGAAAAGCACCTTGATGTGCGGTTGTTACTGCGTACAACGCATGGGCTGACGCCAACGGAAGCGGGTCAGCGTTTCTATGAGCGCGTAAGGATCGCCTTACAGCAGGCGGAAGAGGCGGAAATCGCCGCACGAAACACAGATAAGGGGCTGTCGGGGATCCTGAGAGTCGCAGCGCCACCCACCTTTGCCAGGTTACACGTCATTCCTTATCTGACGCAATTTATGAAGCAGCACCCACAGCTTAAGGTGGATATCAGGCTCGACGATCGTCCAATCGATCTGATTGCCGAAGGTGTGGATATCTGCCTGCGCATGGGAACTCTTCAGGATTCAGGTGCCGTGGCTCGTAAACTGGCAACCTCACGACGTTCTGTGCTGGCAACGGGGGAGTATTTATCCCGTTTCGGTTATCCAGAACACCCCAGCGAGCTTAGCCAGCATGAGGCGCTGGTTTTCAGCCAGGTCAATGATACGTGGCAGTTCAGTCGGGGTGATGAAGTGGAAAATGTCGTGCTCAGAGGCCGGCTTCATTTAAGCGCAGCGGAAGGCGTCCGGGCGGCGGTATTGGCAAATATGGGAATTACCCTTGCTTCAGACTGGATGTTTTTACAAGAGATTGCTGCGGGCACGGTTGAGCGGTTAGTCACGGACTGGACGCTACCCAATATTGATTTGTGGGCCGTTTTTCCCGCCGGGCGCATGGCAACAGCCAAAGCCCGCCAGTTTGCGGCTTTTGTTGAGGTGCTATTAAAGGCTTAGGGACGGAGCTGATTTAATAAATGGCGATTTAACGCGCGATAACTATAATGGACGAATCGAACGATTCATGCGAAAAGGACGACTCTATGTATTCCCTGACAGCCAACGAAGCGAAAACCCAGTTTGGTGACATGCTGCTAAAAGTGCAGCGTGAGCCGGTCCAAATCAGCCGCAATGGTAAACCCGTGGCTGTGGTTGTATCTGCTGAGGACTATCAAGAAATTGAAGCGATGAAACTTCATTTTTTGCAGGCGAAGATTCAGCGTGCCCGTAACGATATGACCATCGGTAACATCGTTGATGGCGATGCATTTTTCTCTCAACTGCTGGATGCGGATAAAGAATAAATGGCGGCATACACACTCACGGAGGAGGCGCAGCGCGACCTGCGAGAGATTCGCAGCTACACGCTAAAAAATTTCGGCGCGCAACAGTCGCGTAATTATTTGGTTCGTTTGCGCCAGACGCTCGAAAAGTTGGCGGAAATGCCTGCTATGGGACAAAAGAGAGAAGCTGAACTGGGCGCGGGCGTTCACAGCTTTCCTTGTGTCAGCCATATGATCTATTACGTTTCTACCTATGAAGGGATTACGGTTATGGCTGTACTGCATCAAAGCCGTATTCCTGCACATCATATGGCTGAAAGGTTATAGAGGACCTTCAATTCATAGCAACATTTAGCCCGCTTAATCACGGGCTTTTTGCCATCCTAACAATGCATGTGTAGCTGTGGTGTCCCTGCATTATTCGAATCTCAGTTCATTTTCATCATCACGTTTTCTTTCTTGATCGTGCTCATGTTCTATCCATTGTAAAATCGTCGGCATGACTTTAGCTGCTGCTTTGGCAATTCGTTCATCACTATGCCCTGTTAAGATTTTGAAGATTTGTACCCGCGCTTGCATTATTTCAGTGCGAGAGCCAGACCATGACATAGGGCCAATTTGTTGTGCATATACTTGTAAAATTTGCTCTGCGTCCGGGGCTTTCTCCAGGAAACGCAACGCTTTTGGGTTTAATGACAGATCGTCCTCATCTGGTACTTTTACCCATAAAGAAATGCCGCTGGCTATGACTTGCCAGACTTCAGGTATCTGTTGTTTTTGGCACCAATTAATAAGGACCTCTACATCTATTGCTGCCAGAGGCAGCCTTTCCCTCGTTTCTTTTTGAAGAAAATGTTTTCTTGTATGGGATGACTTCTCGTTGCCAGAGAATATCCGTTGCAAGAATTCTTCCGGCATTTTTGCTGCTGTTGTCCGGAAGGCATCTTCGAAGTCATGCACGTAGCCGTAATGTTGGTCTATATAAGAGAAAACGCCATCAAGCCAGGCAGTCTTTTCTTTTTTATTACCCTTGAAGGCGAGTGCTGCTTTAATGACTATTTCGATGTTGTGATCTTGATCTCGTCCTTCCTGCTGTAAACGCTTAGTTGCGGCTAATAAGCCAATGCGGCGTAATTCTGGCCCAAGGACATCCATTTGCGGGTTCGTATTATAAAGTTTCATCGCGAGCCCATCTAAAACGATGCTTGCCCCTAAATCCTTTTCAAGCAATCGCGCGGCAAGCTTAATTATTTGCGCTTTCGCGAGTGAATACGTTTCTCTCCAGAGCATCTTTTCATACAACCAGCCGCTGACATCGTCCTGATCCAATGCCCGCATACATCGTTCGAAATCTTTATTATCAAAATCGTCTTCCGGTTGCAGTCCGACCAGAACAGCCCGCAATTGGCTGTTTTCCAGACACTGATCGAGTATTGCCTGCGCCAACGGGCGATTCATATTGTTTATTTGCCCGATGAACCCGCTCAATACGCTGAAGTTAAAATGAGAGTAGTCAAAAATACGCAGTAATTGAACCAATTCCGCCCAGGTCTCCAGGGGATCATGGCAGGCTTTCGCTAAGCCCTTACCAAAAGCTTCCCGATATGGCATCCACTTCGTCATTGAAAATAGGTCTGCGCCCAGCATTGATAAAGGTTTACCGGAGTGTGCGTAAGCTTCACCAATTTCTTCAGCTTTTGCTGCTAACAACTTTTCTGAGAGGCGCAGCTTTTCCCCGGCATTGCCATCTAACTGTTCTTCTAATACCCAATGAGCATGTCCATCTCCCAGAACATATGTTTTCACGTCATCCATAAGTTCGGCTGGAGCCAGTTCGGCTTCAAGCGCAACTAAATCGGCTGGAAGTTGCAGTGCGCGCCCATCGCTCTGCTTATTTTTATAGTCAAAGTGGATAATTGAACGCACTGCATTCCACCCTTCAATCCACGTTTGGCTGCTATTTAAGGCTCTTGCTGCTTCGACTAATTTCTTCTGGATTGCCTGGTGAAACCATAACGATCGAAACTTTTTAGCAAAAACAGACCTCGCGCTATTTGCCAGTTCAATATTGCTATTGAGCCCGATGGTGACAACGAGATCGATAAACTGGTGCCGCCAATTCACTAACTCATCACTGCTCGGTTCATAACCAAAATCTCGCGGATGTGCGCCGAAATCATATATTCCGGCCCCATGCCATGGTGGCCCATCTAATGCGGCAGAAAGCATCCGTAAACCGAGAGATCGTCTTTTGGGGTTCTCCGATGACAATGTGTCCTGAACAATGGTTATCCGCTGGCTCAGCGAAGCGTGTGTACCGGATAAATAAGGTTGGAAAAAGATAACTATTTCGTTATGAGATGAGTTGAAGTTATTCGATTCATCCTCGAAATCAGCCATTCTGAGAAGAAGAGAAACACATTTATCAAATGCATCTGGTTCGTAAGCGATGGATTTAAGCAGATTGAGTATTGTCAGTCTGCATGGATTGTAGGCCGGTTTAATGCCGCAAAATGCTTCAGAATTTATTTCCTCATCAATCCTTTTAAGAACCGCATCGGGTACTACGGGAGCAATGTATTCAAGAATACGAAGTTCTCGATCATCAAGTTTGAAAAGGTTATAGAGGAAGCCTTTTGTACTAAGCCATTCTTCGGCAAGTTTTTGCGCCACAGGATGTTCATGCAAATAACTCAGTCGGTGAGCAAACGACATAAGTAGTCTTTCTCGTCCCGTAGCTTCGAAAGTGGTGCGTAACGTTTCAGGCGGTATGTTATCCAGCGCCCCACTGGCCAGTTTGTTGGCTATTGCATGAGGAAGAATCGCTCGCCAATGTGCGCGTTTCTGGACAATGTGCCGTTCCATAAGCTTGCCAACGGAACGGAATAACTGAATTCGTGAGATCTCACACAGAGAGGCGAGAACCTCTAATTCATCACTATCTGTTTTGGAGGGATCACTGGAAAACGAATAGATGAGTGAAAGCACTTCTGCGTTGGCTCGCAGATTTTCATCAGGTTGGTTTCTTTGTTCAAACAAGCGATCAAACAACTGGTTATCCGAAAGGCGAGCGAGCGATTCTCCTGCCTCAACTCTTTCGGCCACAGCAAGAGAGATTCTGGCATTTCCCTCCGCGAAAGCCGCTATTCTTTTTGCATTCGCCTGGCCTATTTTCGTAAAGCGGCGCAGTAGTAGCGCTTCAGCCATACCAGCATGTGCTGCTTCGATATGAATCACGTCAGTCTGCTGAGGTTTATCATCTCTAATGTCATATTCGACAGTAATCAAGGAAATCTGTGATCCCTGTGAGACCAAATATGAAGCAAGCTGAGAGTGAAGGTCAGAAGGACAGTTATCGAGCACCATAATGGCGCGCCTGTTTTCAGTCAAAAGCGTGTCCAGCATAGCCCTCGCCGAAGGTGACGGTCCTTCACCGACATCTGCATAAACCGCGACAGTTCTGTCGAGCGCATCTGTTCCCAACCCCTCTTCGAACAGTGACTGGACTATCCGTGTTTTTCCTACACCGGATAACCCTGCGATACGGATTGCTTTGCTGGTCGATCGGACGAGCTCGCGAATTTGTGCGATGGCATCTCTAAGTTCGAGTTTGGTACCCGAAGGCATGATGACTGAAACGCCTGGCGCGAGAATTAATGTATCGTCAGAGCCGGCGGGAGGATTACTCCATTTTTCGAATGGCCTCCAGCCAGAGTGGCTCAACCCCAGCACGCTACGCACCCATAACAGCACTGCGGGATGTTGCCGCAACCACTGATGTAGCTTCGAGCGGTCAAAGAAATCTATATGAAGATTATGCTGGTTGGGATCATCTTCCACCACTTTACGCATCGCCTGAAGGCGGGTTCCTCTCATAGGTGGAGAGCAATCATCTTCAAGACTTACGATGATGTAGCCTCCACCGCATGCGGCGAGTCGGGATATTGCGGGTGATAACGTTCCTTTGGGGCGCATTTCATTTTTGATGGATGACGCTTTCATCGAATGCTTTTTGGCTTGAAAGACGGTATGTGGCCTGACGATAAAACCCGATTTGAACTCGTTGTTAGTAACATGTACCGCAACATCAATTCCATCGTCTGGCGCAGTAATTGAGCCTCCCCAAAAAACCTGTGCAGGGCTTTCTCCGACAGATGCTAATTCTGCTTCCGCCAGACGCGCGATCAGTTCTTCAAGCTGCACATCGGTTAGCTTTAGCAAAGCATCTTTATCCAAATCGAAAATGTTCATCCAGGTTCCTTGTTAAAAAGAGCATTTTTTAACGGCGATGATTGGCTGACTATACACCTGGCGGTGGTGGCATTCATATTTTTGATAAAGTCATGTGTCATATCTGGGGGTTACAGATGACGACCCGCCTTTTGACCTAATCCCGTCCGCAGAATGCTTATTGCGTGGCTGGCGCGCGTAGCGCAGAAGTAACGGCGAAAGGCCATGATTTACTCGATGCCTGAGATAAATTTGTTGGTGTTATTAATTGATTTGCCGGATGATTCGGCCATATCAGGCAGGAAGACATAAAATTAACGAGGCAATGAATGACCAACAAACTGCGTGTGTTCATTAGCAGCACGATGAAAGATCTGCGTAACGAGCGGCAACAAGTTATTGACCGGTTAACGTTCCTCGGGCTGGAACCCGTTTATGCTGAAGCTTTTAGTCCTGATGGCGGCACCAGCTGGGAGGTTATCGACCCGAAACTCCAGGGCTGCCATCTTTTTGTTTTGATTCTGGGGGAGAGCTACGGCTGGGTACCCAATAGCGGATATGGTGGTGAGCAAAACAAATCTGTTACTCATCTTGAATATGACGCAGCACGCAAACTCAATATCCCTGTACTGCCTTTTATGAAACGGCTGGAATATGGTGCTGAAGCCGAAAAGTTGCGCGACGATTTTCGTAATGAAGTGGCTGGATGGGATAAGGGCCATTTTCGCGGTGAATTTGAGCTGGCGACCGATCTCGCCGATAAGGTCGCTCGTGCAGTGACAGAAGTGCTTATGGAAAGCGCATCGAAAGAGCTGTTACGACGACGTGACGCCCAGCTAACCGCACAGCAAGGGACGGTTGCGGTGGCGAAAGACGCGATTCATGTACAAGCCAATGATCGATGGGTATTAATCGCGGGGGCAGGGCTTTCGGTTTCTGCGGGTTATCCAACCGCTAACTTAATTATCAGTAGCCTTGCGGCACGTCTTTGGCCTGAGATTACTGCCAGTGAGGTCTTCACTCGCTACTCCTTTGATGAAGTTGCAGGTTATTACGAAAGCCTGTGGGGACACGATGCTCTTCTGGAAGCGATCAAAGCGTTATTAGACACGCCCCAGCGAGTCTTGCCTACCGAAGCACACTTCGAAGCGGTGAAAAAGTTTAAAACTATTATCACTACCAACTATGACGAATTATTTGAAATGGCTTGTCTGACAAGCGGTATTCCTTATGTCGTGACAACGCCAACACAACCGAAGCCGGCAGAAAAGGATAAGCTCACCATTATTAAAATGAGCGGTACGATTTCCGACCTGTCCAGCCTCAAGCTGACGTCGAGCGAGCTTGGTGATGTCATTGATGATCATGAATTTTATGCACTAATTGAGCAAAGCGTGGTCGATCGCAACGTGGTTATTGTAGGTCATGGATTGCGTGATGCTCATGTGATCAAGGCTCTTAACGCAACAGGGTTATCCAGACGGGGGATCTATGTGCGACCGTCTTTCAGTCCGATGGACGACATCGTCCTGAAACGCTTTAACCTTGAGGCCAAATCACAGCACGCCGATGAGTTTCTGCGCCAATTTCAGCCTTAAATATTTAAGGTGCGCAAAGCCGCACGTAAGACATGCAAAAATCCACGCTTTTTCACGTGTATAAAAATCGAATGAAATCTTAGCGTTGTGAAGTGGGGTCGATAGTCTGGCTGACAGGCTGCAACTGGGTTTTTTCCTGGTGATGATACCAGGCACCAATAGAGGAATAGACGAAACGGCCGAAGAAAAAGAGGAAGCTGATAAGAAGTACGATACGGGTCATGCGACTGTCAAATCGATGTCGTTTTCGCATACTGGGTGCCTGACTCACAATGGTTCCTTTAGGAAAACCCGATTTACGGGCGACCTGGACATTAAGGCACACTCTTTCCCTAAGATCAATTAAGCCTGCCGCAAAAAAGCACGGATTAAAATATCAGTGCGGTTTATATAAGATTAATTAAATATTTAGAATATGAATAAAAACACCGGTGTCCGATAAAATCAGGAAAATAAAAAAGCGTCGACGTAGGTTTTTTGATCTAAGTCAATTCTCAGATATTGTTCACCTCTAGAATTTTGGCTTCGCCCGCGTAGTGGCACGTTAATCGTGCCCCGCGCAGTCAGATCCGATGCCTGCCTGAAAAACGTTTCGGGATCTGGCTATGTTTGTCGAGCACCTATGCCATTGATAAAAACCTACAACGCTTATAAAGACAGATGGTGGGCTTTACCGCTCATCGTTACGCCCATTTTGTATCCATTATTCAGCCTGGCTAATACATTCACCGTCATTTCCGGGCAAGACGTCATTCTTTATTACCTGCCAATGGCGTTACTTATCGCCATGATGATGTTTTATGGCTGGGCCGCGCTGCCGGGCATTGTGATAGCGCTCGTCTGCCATTACGCCTCATCCGGGCCGCTGACCGTGGTGTTAGAAAGCATACATCTGCTGATCCCTGTGCTGTTAAGCTGGCTGGGTTATCGCATTTTTGTTACGCGCCGGTACCGGGTTGCCTATGGGACAACGCGACTGGTTTCCCAACGCGTCTTTTGGCAAATACTCTGTCCGGCCTCACTCTACCTGATCCTCTTTGAACTGGGTGCCTGGCTGAACCTGAGCGATCGGGTGATAAGAGAAAGCAGCGAGTTGACGCACAATGTGCCATTGCTCATTAACTACCAGGCGCTGCTGGTCGGCTCAATCACCGGCGTGCCGTTTAGCTATCTTTTAATCCGCATTATCCATCACCCACGCTATGTGATTTCATGGTTTTCACAACTGCGCCGGGAGTTTGACCGCAAAGTTACGCGCGTAGAGTTGATACTGTGGCTGGGCACTGTCGTCACTATTTTGCTGCTCCTGCTGCGCCCGCTGAATGAGAACAGCTCCATCTTCAGCACCAACTACACGCTTTCGCTGCTGCTGCCGGTGATGCTGTGGGGCTCGATGCGTTTCGGCTTTCGTTTTATGTCCTTTATCTGGACGCCGTTACTGATTATCTCTATTCACTTTTATTACCATTACCTGCCGTTTTCGCCCTCCTGGCATGTTCAACTGGCGATAGCCTCCTCAAGCTATCTGGTGTTCTCGTTTATTATTCTGGCGATGGCATTAATGGCGACCCGACAGCGCCGGATACACGATCGCGCACGTCGGCTGGCCTATATTGATCCTGTCACCAACATGCCCAACCTGCGCGCGCTCAGCCGTGCGCTGGCAAATACTCCCTGGTCTGTGCTCTGTTTTCTACGCGTACCAGAGCTGGAATTATTGGGCCGCAACTACGGCGTATTACTGCGCATCCAGTACAAGCAGCGCATGGCGGACTGGCTCAAGCCCCTGTTAACACCTGAGGAAGATGTGCATCAGCTTTCCGGCCACGACCTGGTTATTCGACTTAATACCCAGTCGCACCAGACGCGTATTGAAGAGCTGGACGCGCGCGTCAAACAGTTCCGCTTTATCTGGGATGAAATGCCGCTGCAACCGCAGGTGGGCTTGAGTTATTGCTATGTACGTTCTCCGGTAAAACACCTCTATATGTTGCTGGGCGAGATGAGCACCATTGCCGATCTTTCGCTGGCGACTAACCACCCGGAAAACCTACAAAATCGCGGCGCGGCGAACTTACAACGCGGCCTGAAAAGCAAAGTGGACATGATGAACCGCCTGCAACTGGCGCTGGAGCAGGATCATTTTGTACTGATGGCGCAACGGGTTTGCGGCGTGCGCGGCGATGATTACTACGAAATCCTGCTGCGCATGCGCGAAGAGAATGGCGGCAGTATCAGCCCGGATGAATTCCTCCCGTTAGCGTATGAATTCGGCCTCTCATCGCGCATTGATTTATGGGTGATTGAGCATGTCTTACGCTTTATGGCCCGGCACCGCGAGGCACTGCCTGCCCAGCGTTTCGCCATCAATCTCTCTCCGGCATCAGTCTGCCGTACGCAATTCGCCCAGGAGGTGTGGCACTTGCTGGAGAAGCATGCCATCGAAGCCTGGCAAGTGATTTTTGAAATCACCGACAGCAATTTCATGCCGAATTTGCCGCAGGCCACGCACACGCTGGCGCAACTGCAACAGATGGGTTGCCGGGTCGCGATTGACGATTTTGGCACCGGCTATGCCAGCTATGCGCGGCTGAAAACGGTGAGTGCCGATCTGCTGAAAATTGACGGCAGCTTTATCCGCAATATTGTTGCTAACAGTCTCGATTACCAGATTGTGGCGTCGATTTGCCATCTGGCGAGGATGAAGAAAATGCAGGTGGTGGCGGAGTATGTCGAAAGCGAAGAGGTACGCAGCGCGGCGATCGCGCTGGGTATCGATTATCTGCAAGGTTATCTGATTGGCAGGCCAGCGCTGTTAGACACGCTGGTGGAAAAATAACGGGCTGGCGGCTCAGGCCGCCACGTCCGGGGATTGCTCTTCTTCGATTTTCAAACGCCAACCGGTGACCGCTTCCCAGTACTCCTGCTCTTTTTCCAGATCCAGCAACACCAGCGCGTTCTGGCTGAACCAGTCATGGGGGAAACTGAGCGTCCAGTGATTGTCATCGGTTTTCAGGCGCAGCGTTGGCGGCGTGGTGGTCGCCTGGCGCTGGTTATTCAATAACACGCCGAGGCGTAAGATTTGCACCAGCGGCAAAAACTGCTTCTTCTTAAACAGCGTAAAGCGCGGGATCTCATCAAGCTTGATAGCCTTACGGTGGCAGCGCACCAGCGTCGCCATCATCAGCTGTTGCTCCTGGTTAAAACCGGGCAGGTCGCTGTTTTGCAGTATATAGGCCGAATGGCGATGCATACCGCTGTGGTTAATGTTCAGCCCCACTTCGTGCAGCATCACCGCCCACTTGAGTAGCGCCGCCAGTTGCGGGTTGCTCAGCTTAGGGTTTTGCGCCTGCCACTGATCGTACATAAGCGTCGTGGTTTCCAGCACGCGACGCGCCTGCTCGCGGTCAATGTTGTACTGGCTGGCAAGGCTTTGCGCGGTACGGCTGCGAATGTCCTGGTGGCGGAAACGGCCCTCCATTTCATACAGCACGCCTTCGCGCAGTGCGCCGTCGGAAAGACGCAGCTCGCGGATCGCCAGCGCATCAAACACGCCGCACAGAATAGCCAGCCCCGGCACAAACACCGCTTTGCGCTCTTCGGAAAGCCCCGGCAGGCTGATTTCGCTGAAGCTTTTATACTTCAATACTTCCGCCACCAGATATTCCAGACGCTCAGGCGTAATAATGCCGTCTTTCTCACCCGAGGCGACCAGCACTTCATGCACCGCTTTGATACTGCCGGACGCGCCAAGCGCTACGTTCCAGCCCTGAATACGGAACTGCCAGGCCAGCGATTCCAGTTTTTGCGTCGCCGCCATGCGCGCGCGGCGGAAGTTTTCGCCGTTGATGGTGTCGCCCGCGAAATACAACTGTGCGAAGCTGACGCAGCCCATGCGGCGGCTTTCCACCAGTTTTGGCTCGAAATCTTCGCCGATCACCAGTTCCGTCGAGCCGCCGCCGATATCAATCACCAGCTTGCGGCCTTTTTCCGGCTGCGTGTGCTCCACGCCCATAAAAATCAGGCGCGCTTCTTCATTGCCCGGAATTATTTCAATCGGGTAGGGGATCACTTTTTCCGCGCGTTTGAGAAACTCACTGGCGTTCAGTGCCTGGCGCAGGGTGTGCGTACCGACAATACAAACGCTTGACGGGTCAAAGCCCTGCAATCGCTCGGCGAACAGCGACAGGCAGGCCAGCCCGCGCTCGATCGCCTCTTCACTCAGCATATTGTTGTTGTCCAGCCCATCGGCCAGATGGACGCGCTGCTTGAGGCGGCCGATGATCTGCATCGCGCCGTCCACCACACGGGCAATCACCATGTGGAAACTATTGGAACCCAGGTCGACCGCGGCGAACTCCTCCGGTCGTGGCATCTTCTCTTGTATCGGCATAGATTAGTCGGGCTGTTCGAGTGATTTGATGTAATCGTAAATCGCCAATTGCGCACGCACTTTTCGGCGGTTGCCGCGCGGCACATAGCGATTGCTCAGTTCTTTATCAATGTAGCGGGCTTTCACGGTATCACTGAAAAGCAGCTCGATGATATCCAGAACGCGCTGTTTAAGGCGCGGATCAAGCAACGGCGCTGCCACCTCGATACGGTAATCAATATTGCGCGTCATCCAGTCAGCGGAAGAGAGCCAGACTCGCTTGTCGCCGCCGTTCTCAAAAATATAGATGCGATCGTGCTCCAGATAGCGGTCAACGATGCTAATCACGCGAATATTTTCACTGATGCCTTCCAGATCCGGGATCAGCGAACACATGCCGCGCACCAGCAAATTCACCGGCACGCCGGAACTGGACGCCGCATACAGGCGATCCACCAGCCCTTTATCCACCAGGTTATTCAGCTTCAGGGTAATGCCGGACGGCTGCCCGTTCTGCGCATTGGCAATTTCCGCATCGATCATGTCATACAGCAGGCGGCGCGAGTTTTGCGGCGACACCAGCAGGTAATCGAAGTTTACCGGGCGATAGGGGTTTTCAATAAAGTTAAACACCCGGCGCACTTCATTGGTAATGCGCGCATCGGCGGTCAGAAGCGAATAGTCGGTATAAGTCCGCGCGGTCTTCTCATTAAAGTTGCCGGTACCAATATGGGCATAGCGCACAATTTCCTCGCCTTCCATACGGGAGATGAGGAACAGCTTGGCGTGAATTTTTAACCCCGGCGCTGAGAAGATAACCTGTGCGCCCGCTTCTGTCAGACGTTTGGCCCAGTGAATATTGGCCTCTTCATCGAAACGCGCCTGCAACTCCACCACCACGGTGACTTTTTTGCCGTTGTGCGCGGCATGGATCATCGAGTCGATAATGCGCGAATCTTTCGCCACGCGATAAATATTGATTTTGATTGCCAGCACATTGGGGTCGAACGACGCCTGGCGCAGCAGCTCCAGCACGTGCTCAAACGTGTGGTAGGGGTAATAGAGCAGCACATCGCGTTCGCGAATGGCATCAAACCCGTTGCGGAATTTATCAAACCAAAGGTGGCGCAGGCGCGGCAGCGGTTTGTTGACCAGATTGGCTTTGCCGACGTTCGGGAAGCTAATAAAGTCTTTAAAGTTGTGGTAACGCCCACCGGGAATGATGGAATCGTAGCGGGAAATGGTCAGCTTCTCGCGCAGCATTTCCACCATCGCATCTGGCATGTCGCGCTGGTAAACAAAACGCACCGGTTCGGCGGTCAGACGCTGTTTCAGGCTCGACGACATCAGCTCCATCAGGCTCGATTCCATCTCATGCACCAGATCATATTCGGCGTCACGGGTCATTTTCATCGAGTAGGCGTTCAGCGTGTCGTAATCAAAGAAGCCTTTGAAGATATCATCCAGGCAGTAGCGCAAAATGTTATCCAGCAGGATCATCGGCTTGCGGCGGCGCGGGGTTTCCGGCGGCAGGTTGACGAAACGCGGGACTTTATCCGACGGGATTTCCAGCAGGGCGTAGCGAATATCATCGCCACGAATAATTTCCACCGCCAGATAGGTGTAATCATCTTTTAAAAAGCGCACCAGGTTGGTTTCACGGTTGATAAGCGTCGGCGTAATGTGCTGGCGCAGATACTGCTTGAAGTAGCTCCTGAGCCAGCTTTGTTGGTTCTGCGAAAGCTGACGTTCGTTAATCAGAAAGATTTGATTACGCGCCATCTCCAGCAGTAAGTCGTTATACAGGCCGTCAAACTCCTGGTCGGCTTTCAGTACGCGAGACTGAATTTTCCCCAGCAGATGACGTGAATTGGTGGCAACGCCTTGTTCTTCGCTGATGAGCAGCCGGCGTTTAAGTTCCGCGAAGCGAACTTTGTAGAATTCATCAAGGTTATTGGAATAGATCCCCAAAAAACGCATACGTTCGATAAGGGGGTTACTCTTGTCTGCGGCTTCCTGGAGCACGCGTTCGTTGAAGCACAACCAGCTTAGTTCTTTTTCGAGATATAACTTTTCCTGACCCATTCCTGTTTACACTCCGGTTCTTTCTCGGGCACGGCGAATCCTTCTCGCGCTGGCAGTGCTCCGACTTACAGGTGAACGTTGCTGGCGTTCCTTCGTATAACACAACTTATTATGGCGAGCTTAGCCGTAAGATGTCCAACTGTGGCAAAAAAGTATGACAGTAATCAGTTTTATTGCCTAACGTGATGAAAATATTGCGGAGTAGTGAAGGAAGATTGTTTGCCGGATCGGGCGCAGTTCACAGCCGCCGTCCGGCGAAAAGAGCGATTATTCGTCAGCCGCATAACCTTCTGGCGGTAAACAGACGCCATCAAGCCAGGCGCTGTTCTCTTTCATGGTCAGCCGACCTTCAACAAACCAGCTCACCACCAGCGGGTAAATAGCATGTTCCTGCGCCTGCACGCGCGCGGTCACATCCTCTTCCGTATCCCCCTCAAACACCGGCACTTTGGCCTGCAAAATCACCGGGCCGCCATCCAGTTCATCGGTAACAAAATGCACGCTGGTGCCGTGTACCGCATCGCCGTTTTCCAGCACCTGGCGGTGAGTATGCAAACCGGGATATTTCGGTAACAGGGAAGGGTGGATATTCAACAGGCGACCGGCATAGTGGGAAACAAACGCCGGGCTGAGGATGCGCATATAACCCGCCAGCACCACCAGATCCGGTGCGTAGGCGTCAATTTCCTGCATCAATTCACGATCGAACGCATCGCGGCTGGCAAACTGATCTGCACTCAGGGCATGGGCGGGAATATTCGCTTCCCGCGCACGCTCAAGGCCGAATGCATCGGCCTTGTTACTGAAAACTGCCCGCAGGGTGCCGTTGATTCTCTTCTGTTTGCAGGCATCAATAATCGCCTGCAAATTACTGCCATTACCGGAAATCAGCACCACAATGTTTTTCATTCAATAACCACACGCTCACTGGAATCGGATGCTTTGATGATACCGATTTTCCATGCGTTTTCACCTTTGGCATTCAGCAAATCAATGGCTTTATCCGCTTCCTGTGCAGGCAGGGCGATAACCATGCCGACGCCGCAGTTGAAGGTGCGGTACATTTCATGGCGGCTAACGTTACCGGCGCTTTGCAGCCAGTCGAACACCGCTGGCCACTGCCAGGAGGACTCATCAATCACCGCCTGGGTGTTATCCGGCAATACGCGTGGAATGTTCTCCCAGAAACCGCCGCCGGTCAGGTGGGCGATGGCGTGAACATCAATTTTTTCAATCAGCTCAAGCACGGATTTCACGTAGATACGCGTGGGTTCGAGCAGATGATCGGCCAGCGTTTTGCCTTCAAGCTGGGTAGTCAGCGGATCGGCGCCGCTCACTTCGAGCACTTTGCGCACCAGCGAGTAGCCGTTGGAGTGCGGGCCGCTGGAGGCCAGCGCCACCAGCACATCACCGCCGGCCACTTTGCTGCCATCGATGATTTCTGATTTTTCTACCACGCCCACGCAGAAACCGGCCACGTCGTAATCGTCGCCGTGGTACATGCCCGGCATTTCCGCGGTTTCACCGCCAACCAGCGCACAGCCAGATTGCAGACACCCTTCGGCGATACCGTTAATCACGCTGGCTGCGGTATCCACGTCCAGCTTGCCGGTTGCGTAATAGTCGAGGAAGAACAGCGGTTCAGCGCCTTGCACCACCAGATCGTTGACGCACATTGCCACCAGGTCGATACCGATGGTGTCGTGGCGTTTCAGATCCATTGCCAGACGCAGTTTTGTGCCTACGCCGTCAGTGCCGGAAACCAGTACTGGCTCGCGATATTTTTGCGGCAATGCGCACAGCGCGCCGAAGCCGCCCAGACCGCCCATCACTTCCGGACGGCGGGTCTTCTTCACCACGCCTTTGATTCGGTCTACCAGAGCATTGCCCGCGTCGATATCAACACCGGCATCTTTATAGCTGAGAGAGGTTTTATCGGTCACTGCTTCAGTCCCCACGCGTTTTCTAGCGGTAGAAAAAAAATTCGGCGCAATTCTAACAGTCAGGGCAAACGTTTGCGAGTCCATTATTTCAGGGCGCGGAGGATTCTTACGATATACTCTTTTCCAGTCTGATTGATCGCGATCAAGCGTCTGTCTATAGCGCAACGGAAAAAAAGCGGTATAATCCGGCGATTTTTTTTGTGGTTGCCACCTGTCAGGGGAAGGAGAAGAGTATGAAGGTCGTGGAAGTAAAACACCCACTCGTCAAACACAAGCTGGGCCTGATGCGAGAGAACGACATCAGCACCAAACGCTTTCGTGAACTCGCCTCGGAAGTTGGCAGCCTGCTGACCTATGAAGCCACCGCGGATCTGGAAACGGAAAAAGTCACCATCGAAGGCTGGAACGGCCCGGTGGAGATCGAACAGATCAAAGGCAAAAAAATCACCGTTGTGCCGATCCTGCGTGCCGGTCTGGGCATGATGGAAGGGGTGCTGGAGCACGTCCCAAGTGCGCGTATCAGCGTGGTCGGCATCTACCGTAATGAAGAAACCCTGGAGCCGGTGCCGTACTTCCAGAAACTGGTGTCCAATATCGACGAGCGCATGGCGCTGGTGGTTGACCCGATGCTGGCAACCGGTGGTTCAATGATCGCTACCATCGACCTGCTGAAAAACGCAGGCTGCCACAGCATCAAGGTACTGGTGCTGGTCGCCGCGCCGGAAGGCGTTGCCGCGCTGGAGAAAGCGCACCCGGACGTGGAGCTCTACACCGCGTCGATTGACAAAGGCCTTAACGAGCACGGGTACATCATCCCTGGCCTCGGCGATGCCGGCGACAAAATCTTTGGTACGAAATAACTGATAACAAATCGAAAGCCGACTTTGATAGTCGGCTTTTTTTTGGATTCATAACACTGCCCGCCAACCTGGACGGGGAGACAAACAACAACACTCAGAGGAAAACACTATGACGCGCCGTGCTATCGGGGTAAGTGAAAGACCGCCGCTTTTGCAGACCATCCCGCTTAGTTTGCAGCACCTGTTCGCCATGTTTGGCGCAACCGTGCTGGTGCCAATCCTGTTTCACATTAACCCGGCCACCGTGCTGCTGTTCAACGGTATCGGGACACTGCTCTATATCTTTATTTGCAAAGGGAAAATCCCGGCTTATCTCGGCTCCAGCTTTGCCTTTATTTCGCCGGTATTGTTGCTGTTACCGCTGGGCTACGAAGTGGCGCTCGGTGGTTTTATCATGTGTGGCGTGCTGTTCTGCATCGTCTCTTTTATCGTGCAAAAAGCAGGCACTGGCTGGCTGAATGTGATGTTCCCGCCAGCGGCAATGGGCGCAATCGTTGCCGTTATCGGTCTGGAGCTGGCAGGCGTTGCGGCGAATATGGCCGGATTGCTGCCCGCAGAAGGGCAAAGTGCCGATTCTAAAACCGTGATTATTTCGCTGGTGACCCTCGCTGTAACCGTGTTTGGCTCGGTGCTGTTTCGCGGTTTTATGGCGATTATCCCGATCCTTATCGGCGTGCTGGCCGGTTATGCGCTCTCTTTCGTAATGGGCGTTGTTGATACCACACCGATTGCCCAGGCGCACTGGTTCGCGCTGCCGACCTTCTACACTCCGCGTTTTGAGTGGTTTGCGATCTTCACCATTCTGCCCGCCGCACTGGTGGTGATTGCCGAGCATATCGGTCACCTGGTGGTGACAGCGAACATTGTCAAAAAAGATCTGATCCGCGATCCGGGTCTGCACCGCTCGATGTTTGCTAACGGTCTGTCGACGATCATTTCCGGTTTCTTTGGCTCCACGCCGAACACCACCTACGGTGAAAATATCGGCGTGATGGCAATTACCCGCGTCTACAGCACCTGGGTGATTGGCGGCGCGGCGATTATCGCCATTCTGCTCTCCTGCGTCGGTAAGCTGGCGGCGGCAATCCAGATAATCCCGGTGCCGGTGATGGGCGGCGTTTCGCTGCTGCTGTACGGGGTAATTGGCGCGTCCGGTATCCGCGTGCTGATTGAATCCAAAGTGGATTACAGCAAAGCGCAAAACCTGATTTTGACCTCGGTTATCCTGATTATCGGCGTCAGCGGCGCGAAAGTGCATATTGGCGCAGCCGAACTGAAAGGCATGGCGCTGGCGACCATTGTCGGTGTCGGTCTGAGCCTGATCTTTAAGCTGATAAGCGTACTGCGCCCGGAAGAAGTGGTGCTGGATGCGCCAGACAGCGAAGACGCAAAACCGTAAGCACCGCGCAGAATTGAGCCGGGCTTCGCGCCCGGTTCAAACCTCGCGCATTTTTATGATAAACTCACTGCGTTTTTTGTAAGCCCTGTTGAGGTACGTCTGAACACGCCGGCACAGCTCTCCCTGCCATTATATTTACCCGATGATGAAACCTTCGCGAGTTTCTGGCCGGGTGATAACCCCTCTTTACTGGCGGCGCTGCAAAATGTGTTACGCCAGTCGCACAGTGGCTATATCTATTTCTGGTCGCGTGAAGGCGCGGGTCGCAGTCATTTGCTGCATGCCGCCTGTGCCGAACTCTCTCAGCGCGGTGATGCCGTGGGCTATGTGCCGCTGGATAAGCGCACCTGGTTTGTGCCGGAAGTGCTGGATGGCATGGAGCAACTCTCGCTGGTCTGTATCGATAACATCGAATGCATTGCCGGTGATGAGCCGTGGGAAATGGCGATTTTCGATCTCTATAACCGCATTCTGGAGCAGGGGAAAACCCGCTTACTGATAACCGGTGACCGGCCGCCGCGCCAGTTGAATCTGGGCTTGCCGGATCTCGCGTCGCGCCTCGACTGGGGGCAAATCTACAAGCTGCAACCGTTGTCGGACGAAGACAAACTTCTGGCGTTGCAACTGCGTGCGCGCATTCGGGGTTTTGAACTGCCGGAAGATGTCGGACGTTTTCTGCTTAAACGTCTGGATCGCGAAATGCGCACCCTGTTTGATACTCTGGATCAGCTTGATCGCGCCTCGATTACCGCCCAGCGCAAGCTCACCATCCCGTTTGTGAAAGACATTCTCACGCTATAACGCATGCCGGATGGCGGCGTTTCGCTTTATCCGGCCTACGATCAAACTTACCCCATTATTTCCAACACTTTTTCCGGCGGGCGACCGATTCGCGCCTGGCCGTTGGCGACCACAATCGGGCGTTCAATCAATTTTGGATTCTCCACCAGCGCCTGCACCAGTTCCGCTTCTGTCAAATGGCTGTCGGCGAGGTTCAGGGATTTATACAGCTCCTCTTTGGTGCGCATCAATTCCCGCGCGCTGGACATACCCAGCATCTGCATAAGCTGTTTGATGGTTGCCGCATCCGGCGGCGTGTCCAGATAGAGCACAATCTCCGGCTCAATGCCGTTGGCTTTCAGCAGGCTCAGGGTATCGCGGCTCTTAGAGCAGCGAGGGTTATGGTAGATTTTTACCGCGTCTGACATCTTCTCTCCTTAAATTACATCTTCTCGTACGGGCGGAAACGCTGCTGCATCTGGCGCAACTGATCAATGCGCGCATCATAACGCGCTTGTTGCAGGCTCCCGAGTTTCACCTGCGAGCTGGCGCTACTCAGTAGCGTAATCGCCTGGTCCAGCTTTCCTGTCAGCGCCTGGCCTTCGGCGCGCGCCGCAAGCTCCTGATCGCGATTGCCCAGCGCGGCTTCGGCCTGCGCCAGCAAATCCCAGCCGTTAACATCATCTTTATTGCTGAAGGTATAGCGATTGAGGATCTGCGCCGCTTGCGCAGGCTGGCCGCCTTCGAGATAGGCATTCGCGAGGTTAAGTTGCAGCACCGGATTCGTCTTCAGCCCGCTGGCGGCATTCAGGCGTTTAATCGCATCGCCACTTTTATTCAGCCCCAAATCAATATCCGTCGCCAGGTCAAGATACCAGGCGTTATTCGCATCATTGCTCAGCAGCGGCTGCAACAGCTTTTGCGCTTCGGCAAACTTTTTCGCGTCCATTGCCTGCAACGCGCGGCCATATTGCGCTGCGCGCTGCTCGCGAACATTGCCTTTCGCCCAGCTATCGAGCAAGTCATCCGTTAACTGGTTACGCCCGGAGTTGTACATCCCCAGCGTGCGGGCTTTCGCCATGTAAAACTCTTCGGAGGACTGGACGACAATCGGGGGCATCTGGTTGGCGCGGTTGCGCGCATCTGACAGACGGCTTTCTGGCAACGGGTGAGTGAGCAAAATTTCCGGCGGGCGACTGGAGTAGCGCGACTGATCGAGCAGTTTTTCGAGGAAAGTGGGCATCGCCTGCGGATCAAAACCGGAACGTTGCAGCACCTGAATGCCGATGCGATCCGCTTCCTGCTCGTTCTGCTGGGTGAAGCTGATCATCCCTTGCCGCGTGCCCGCCAGCGTGCCGGTCAGCGCCGCCATCCCCGCCTGCGGGCTAGCCATCGCCAGCAAAATAGACCCCAGCGCCCCGGCCCAGGTCAGCGGCGCACTGCTTTTTTGATCTTCCATTGCCCGCGCCAGATGGCGCTGAGTAACGTGAGAGATTTCATGGGCCATTACCGAGGCGAGCTGACTCTCGTTATCCGTATAGCGGAAAAGCGCCGAGTGCAGCACCACGTTGCCGCCAAAAAAGGCGAAAGCGTTGATTTCGTCATTATTGACAAGATAGAAGTGGAAAGGGGTTTTCACCGAATACGCATGGGAGACCAGCCGCATGCCGAGTGAATTAATGTATTGCACCAGCAGCGGATCGTTAATCAACGGTGCGCTGCCGCGAAGCTGGCGAACATAATAGTCGCCCATCTGCATCTCCTGGGCGATGGAGAGCGTGCTTCCTGCCGAGGTTCCCATATCCGGCAGGCTGTCTGCCGAATCCGCAAAAGCCGGGGCAACCTGGCCCGCACAAAGCGCAGCAATAAGGGTTGCGACCAGCGTTCGTTTCAACTGCCTGAACATAACCTCTTTCCTGTATTGGACGTGACACACCGATAGCCGGGTTTGCTGGGCTGCATTCCGGTTTTCCAGCCCTGAGAGTGTAGCCGCCTTCTTATTCATTGAACATCCCATTCACCGGAATGTTATGTTTCCCGGAAAGACGACGAAAAGCGAAGTCTTTTTTGTGACATTTCGATACACTTCCCACTCTTAAGCCCAGCCTGTGAGGCTCAGTAAGGAACGTTATGCTCGAAATGTTGATGCAGTGGTATCGCCGTCGCTTCAGCGACCCGGAGGCGATTGCGCTGCTGGTCATCCTGCTTGCGGGTTTCTGTATTCTCTTCTTTTTTAGCGGCCTTCTCGCACCGTTACTGGTCGCGCTGGTTATCGCTTATCTCCTTGAGTGGCCCACGGCCCGCCTGCAACGCATCGGCTGTTCCCGAACCTGGGCGGCGAGCATGGTGCTGGTGCTGTTCGTCGGCATCCTGCTGGTGATGGCCTTTGTGGTGATGCCCATCGCCTGGCAGCAGGGCATTTACCTGATCCGCGATATGCCCGGCATGTTAAACAAACTGTCGGATTTTGCCGCCACGCTGCCGCGCCGTTACCCGGCATTGATGGACGCTGGCATTATTGATGCGATGGCGGAAAACATGCGCTCGCGCATGCTGACCATGGGCGACTCGGTGGTGAAGTATTCGCTCGCCTCGCTGGTCGGGCTGCTGACGCTGGCGGTCTATCTGGTACTGGTTCCGCTGATGGTCTTCTTCCTTGTGAAAGATAAAGAGCAGATGCTCAACGCCGTGCGCCGCGTGCTGCCGCGCAATCGCGGCCTTGCAGGCCAGGTGTGGAAGGAGATGAACCAGCAAATCACCAACTATATTCGCGGCAAAGTGCTGGAGATGATTGTTGTCGGCGTTGCGACATGGATTGGGTTTATCCTCTTTGGCCTCAACTATTCGCTGCTGCTGGCGGTGCTGGTGGGCTTCTCGGTATTGATTCCCTACATCGGCGCGTTTGTGGTGACCATTCCGGTTATCGGCGTGGCGCTGTTCCAGTTCGGGCTGGGAACAGAGTTCTGGAGCTGCTTCGCGGTCTATCTGATTATTCAGGGGCTGGATGGCAACCTGCTGGTGCCGGTGCTGTTCTCTGAAGCGGTCAACCTGCATCCGCTGGTGATTATCCTCTCGGTGGTTATCTTTGGCGGACTGTGGGGTTTCTGGGGCGTGTTTTTCGCCATCCCGCTTGCCACGCTGATTCAGGCGGTGATCCACGCCTGGCCGGATTCCCCGCCGATTGTCGAAGAGTAACGCCACCGGGCGGCAAAAATTGTGTCGCCCGGTGCGTCTGTCAATGCCCGTTGGGGGTATTGCGCAGGTAGATAATCCAGTACGTCACGCCCACCAGTAAGCCGCCGCCAATAATATTACCGATAGTCACCGGGATCAGGTTGGCGGTGATCATATTGCTGAAGGTCAGCGCCGGGAAGTTCTCCGGCGAGGTGTGCACCGCCGTCCAGAAACTTTGTGGAGCGAAGTCGCGAATAATCACCGCCAGCGGCAGCAAAAACATATTGGCGATACTGTGCTCAAACCCGCTGGCGACAAACATGCCGATCGGCAACAGCATCGCCATGATTTTATCGGTCAGCGTATGGCCGGAATAACTCATCCACACCGCCAGGCAGACCATTAAATTGCACAGCGTGCCGAGGCACACCGCTTCAATAAAGGTGTGATGCATTTTGTGATCGGCGGTTTGCAGCACGTTCAGCCCCCACAAGCCGTTGCTGCTCATCGCCTGGCCGGCAAACCAAATCAGCGCGACGAAAAAGAGCGCCCCAACCAGGTTACCGAGATAGACAATCAGCCAGTTGACGATCAACTGCCGCCAGCTAATCAGCCCGCTGGCTTTCGCCATCACCGTTAATACCGTGGAGGTAAAGAGATCCGCGCCGCACACCACCACCAGAATCAGGCCGAGAGAAAAGCAGACACCGCCCGCCAGTTTTGCCAGCGCCGTTGCCGGGGCAGGGCCTGCGGTCACGGTGATATAAAACACAAACGCAATCGAGATAAAAACGCCTGCCGTTACCGCAAGAAAAAACGACAGCTCTTTCTTTTTACTGACTTTATATAAGCCTGACTGCTCGGCGACTTTTGCCATTTCTGCCGGAAGTCGCAGGTCAAACGCGTTGCCGAAATCCATAGGATCCTCCTGATATGCCATAAGCGAGTCGGATAGAGCCAAAGCCTTATCCTTACCCGCCGTCATATGCATAGGGCATACCAGCAACAACGCGCAGAGCGTTAGGTGGTTCACATAATTACAGGACTTCGCGCACCGCAATCCCGAGGCGCTGCATCCGTGACAACAGCGTGGTGCGCTTCATCCCCAGTTTCGCCGCTGCGCCGCGCGTCCCGGCGACAATGCCGTTGGTTTCACGCAGCACCTGAATGATGCGCTGGCGCTCCTCTTCATCATTTTCCGGCGGTTCGGGGTGCATCATTTCCACCACTTTTGGCAGCGTAAACGGAAAGGGATCGTGGGTGACCGGTTGCACCATGCTGACCGGCTGGGCATGAAGATGCAGATGCAGCGTGTTATCCCGCGACAGCAGCACCGCGCGTTCAATCACGTTTTCCAGTTCGCGCACGTTGCCCGGCCACTCATAGCGCATCAGTTGGTGAAGCGTCTCAGCGGGAATGGTATCGATGGTGCGATTCAGGCGGCGCGCCAGCTTTTTCGTGAAATAACGCGCCAGCAACGGAATATCTTCCGGGCGCTCGCGCAGCGGCGGCAGTACCAACGGAAAGACGTTCAGGCGATAAAAGAGATCGTTGCGAAATTCGCGGTCGATCACCATCTGGCGCAGGTCGCGGTTGGTAGCGGCAATCACCCGCACATTCACCGGAATGGTTTTCGTGCCGCCGATGCGCTCGATCTCCCGCTCCTGCAATACGCGCAGCAGTTTCGGTTGCAGTTCAATGGGCATATCGCCAATTTCATCAAGAAACAGCGTCCCTTCGTCGGCCATTTCAAAGCGCCCTCGGTGGGTATTAATAGCCCCGGTAAACGCCCCTTTGTCGTGACCAAATAGCTCGCTCTCCAGCAGGCTTGCAGGGATCGCGGCGCAGTTAATTTTCACCAGCGGTTTGTCTTTGCGCGGGCTCATTTGGTGGAGGGCGCGGGCGATGATCTCTTTGCCGGTGCCGGTTTCCCCGAGGATCAGCACCGTGCTGTCGCTGAGGGCAACAATATTCACCTGCTGAAGCACATCGCGCATGGCATCGCTCTGGTAAATAATGTCGCCGAAGGTCTGGTTGGAGGTGATCTGTTCGTTCAGCGTGCGGTTTTCGCTGCGCAGGCTCTCTTTCATCTCAATGACGTTGCGCCAGGCATCGGCATTATCGACGGCGATGCCAATTCTGTCGGCGATTTGCTGTAACAGTCGACAGTTTTGCTCGTTGAAAATGGTGTTGTCGCGGTGCGCCAGCAGCAACACGCCGGTGGACTGGCGGCTGTAGGCCAGCGGCAGAATAAACACCGTGTTCAGCTCCTGCATCGCCAGTTGTTGCAACACCGGATCGCTGTGCCACAACGCTTCATCGTCTGCCTGTTGCAGCAGTGCGCTGTGGTTCTCGTTCAGCGCCGCCAACAGCAACGGGCTGTCGCTGCGCAGCGGGAAACGTTCCGTCTCTGGCGGGCAACTGGGAAAGTGGGTGGTGTGGCAAATAAGCTGTCGCGCGTGCAAGGTATCGCGCAGCACGAAGCGAATATTATCAATGCCGAAAAAGCGGTGAATTTCCCGCGAGACATCGGCTATCAGCTCGTCGAGATCGAGATGCGACAGCACCGAGTTGGTGATATCCACCAGCACCCGATGGTGATCGCGCTCTTCACGCAGCACGTCCACGGACTGGCTCAACGCTTCGCGAGCGGCATCGCCTTCCAGCGCCTGCGCCGCCAGCCGCGCCAGCCAGGCAAACAGGGCATTATCTTTCTCGCTGAAGGTGCCGTTGTCGGTGCGCACAAACCGCAGCTCCGCCATCTCGCCGCTATTGAGCAGCACCATATGCCGGGAACTGTCGCTGCCAGGCGCAGGATATTCCTCATCGCCTTGCGCCACGCTGCCATCGTCGAAGCAGCGCCAGAAGTGGCCGTTGTTGAGGCGTAATTCAATAAACTGGACAGGGCTGAAAGGTGGCGGAAGGGGGATAAATGCCCGAAGCAGTGAAGCCTGAAAATTATTTTGTAAGATCATGGATACGCCACCCTTCCAGATTTACCCGTCATCCTTCGATGTGAAGGTGAAGAGTACAATATCCCTCTTTTTGGTAGTGTTATGTGCTTCACGTATAAGAACATACCCCTGTATTTGCCTGATAAATGGCTTAACGTAATAACCGCACCATTAAGTAGAGTGCCGGTTCATGGGCCATATCCTGCACATGCTGCAATAGCTGGCGGCTCCAGCCCCGCCAGGGTTCTGCCGCTGTGGCGGATAAGCGCGCAAACGCCGGTGCCAGCGTGTTGATATGGCTGGCATCAATGACAATTTCGCCGAAGGTTAATAGCCCCTGCATTTTGCGCCGGGCTTCGGGTTCGTCGATCAAGGTCAGCCAGTGCTGATACTGGGCAAGCGGGCATTCCAGCGCCACGTTGAGGCAATCGATCACCCCCACGTGATGACCAATCGCCAGCGAGTAATACATCACCTGGCGGCTTTTCTCTTCCAGCTCGACGCTGTCATCGACAAACTTTTGCCGCAGGGTCCAGAACATCACTTTCCCCTCGTTTTCAGACATGGCTGCGCTCCAGTTCGCCCATTAATTGCTGCACAATCGCCGTCAGACGCGGGTCTGCCGCCTGTTGCAGCCAGGCATCGACGCGCTGCATGCGCTGGCTGGCCTCGCCTTCGGTGAGCAGGGCAAATAACTGGTCGGTGATTTCGCGCCCCTGGCGATAACCCGCCAGTTGTCGCGCCTGCCGTTCAAGGGTGACGCGCAGTGCCAGCGGTAAGGCAGGCCAGCGCACGCTGGCGGTTTCATTAACCGCTTGCTGGTGGTCAACGGCGTGCAGTTTTTGCTCCAGCAGCCCAAGCGCCACGGCAAAACCGTGAATGGTGGCCGCAGGCGTTGGCGGGCAGCCGGGGATCCAGACATCAATCGGCACAATGGTGTCGCTGCCGCCCCACACGCAGTAGAGATCGTGGAAAATGCCGCCGCCGACGCCACAGGCGCCATAAGAGATGGCGATTTTATGATCGGGAGCCGACTCCCAGGCACGCAGGGCGGGCATACGCATCGCGCGGGTCACCGCGCCGGTAAAGAGCAAAATGTCAGCATGGCGCGGCGACGCGACCACTTTGATACCGAACCGTTCGGCATCAAACAGCGGCGTAATGGCGGCGAAAATCTCAATTTCACAGCCGTTACAGCCGCCGCAATCCACGCGGTAGACATAGGCGGAGCGCTGGATATCGCGCAGCAGCCGTTGTTTGATGTTTTGCGCCGCGTCGTCAAGCTGCACCGGCTGGCTGACATGCTGGCTAAGCACTTTCGATTCCATACTCAGGCTCGCTCCTCAAGATAGTAATGAACGTTATCGCTGCCCCGGTGCTCCAGCGCCGCACGGCGGCGACAGGCCGGGCAGAGGCAGGCTTGCGCGCGCAGGTTCTCACGCTGTTCGGGGGCGCTCTGGTTTAAGGCCAGCAGTTCCACCGCCAGCGCAATGGATTTTTCGGCGGCAAAAGCCACGCCGCACTCGCGGCAGTGCTGTAAACGGAAAGTCGCCCGCACATAGAGATCCGCTTTGTGGGTCACCGCCAGTTCAAACTCCTCCGACAGGTGAATGGCCCGCGTCGGACACACTTCTTCGCAGCGCCCGCAGTAAATGCAGCGGCCAATAAACAACTGCCAGACGCGGCTATTGGTTGCCGCATCGGTTTCCATCGTCAGCGCATTCGCCGGACAGGCGTTGGTACAGGCTCCGCAGGCAATGCACTGCAACGGATCGAGTTCCGGTTTGCCGCGAAACCCCGGGCACACCTCCAGCGGTGCGAAGGGGTATTTCACCGTGGGTTCGCCCGCTCTGAGGATGGTTTTCAACAATTTCAGCATCGTTTCTCTCCTTACTTCAGCGGCGAATGGCGACGTTCAATGCCGTAACGTTCGATCTCTTTGTAGGGCACGGTCGTCGATTTACGTTTGCGCACATCCACCAGCGTCACGCGGTCGGTACAGGAGTAACAGGGATCAAGGCTGCCGATAATCAGCGGCGCATCGGAAACGGTATTGCCGCGCAACATATAGCGCAGCACCGGCCAGTTAGCGTAGGTCGCCGCCCGGCAGCGCCAGCGATAGAGCTTCTGGTTATCGCCCAGCATGCTCCAGTGCACATCCTCCCCGCGCGGCGCTTCGACATAGCCGAGGGCGAATTTATGCGGCTGGTAGCGAAACCCTTCCGTCAGCAGCGGCGTATCTGGCAGGTTATCAAGGGCAAATTCAATCATCGCCAGCGAGTCGAACACCTCTTTCACCCGCACCATCACGCGAGAGAAGACATCGCCATCCGGCCAGGTGAAGAGGGTTTTCGGTAGATTGCCGTAATCGGCGTAGGGGTGATCGAAGCGCAAATCGCGGGCGAAACCACTGCCACGAATCAGTGGCCCCACCGGGCTGTAATCCCGCGCGATTTGGCGGTCAAGAATGCCCACCCCCTGCGTGCGCTGCGCCATATTCGGCGTGGAGAGCAGCATCTCCACCAGTTGCGACACCTCGGCGCGCATCTCTTTCACCAGTTGAATGGTTTTCACGCGTTGTTCTTTCAGGATGTCGCGGCGAATGCCGCCAATCAGATTGAGGCCGTAGGTTTTGCGCGAGCCGGTGAGCAATTCAGCCATGGTCATCGATTTTTCACGGATGCGGAAAAACTGCATAAAGCCGGTATCGAAGCCGACAAAGTGGCTGGAAAGTCCAATGTTCAGCAGATGGCTGTGCAGCCGCTCCACTTCCAGCAGCACCGAGCGAATGGTGTGCGCCCGCTGCGGCACCACAATGCCCAGCGCGTTTTCCACCGAGGTGGTGTAGGCGACGCTGTGGGCAAAACCGCAAATGCCGCAGACGCGATCCGACAGGAAAGTGACTTCGTTATAGCCCATGCGCGTTTCCGCGAGTTTTTCCATGCCGCGGTGGACATAAAACAGGCGGTAATCGGCATCGACAATCCGTTCGCCGTCGACAAACAGGCGGAAATGCCCCGGTTCGTCAGAGGTGATATGCAGCGGGCCGATGGGCACAATGCGCGCGGAACTGCCGCCATCGTTAATGAACGAGTAGTTCTCTGTATCGCTGGTCGGCTCCGGGCGCAGGCGGTAATCCATGGTGTCTTTACGCAGCGGATGCAGATCGTCCGGCCAGTCGTCCGGCAACACCAGCCGGCGTTGATCCGGCAAGCCGACCGGGATAAGCCCGTACATATCGCGGATCTCACGTTCGCCCCATACCGCCGCCGGTACGCGCGGCGTTACAGACGGGAACTCGCGCGTGTCAGCATCGACCAGCGCTTTTACCACGATCCAGCACTTTTCTGCGCCTTCCATCGACAGCGCGTAATAGACCGCGTAATGGCCGTTGAGCGTGCGTTCGTCATTGCCAAACAGCACCGGCAGCCAGCCGTCATGCTGGTAATAGAGATAGTGGACAACATCTGGCAACAGATTGAGTTTCACCGTAATGGTGACCTGCTCGAAGGTTTGCCGCTCCTCATCCAGCACCGCACCGGGAAACTGTTTTCTGAGCGCAGCAAGCGCGGCGATGCCGCGAGGTTGCTGGAGATTGACGCTGGCTAAATAACTCACTTTAACTCTCCCTGCTCATGCGATGGCGCAGCCGAAGCGGCGGTGGTTTCAAAAGAGGCCCACAACCAGCTCATCTGGGTGGGGTGTTCATCATTGCCCGCGAGCACAATGCTTGACGCGCCCGCCAGCAAGCGGCTGACCGGCTGCGGAATATGCGTGCCCATCACCAGCATCATCACCAGTAAAATCACCATCGGTGCGGTGGTGAGCCAGCCTAATTCACCGCGGGCAACCTGTTGCGGCGGGGCGGCAAACAGCACTTTCGCCACCATGCGCACCAGCCCGCCGAGCACCAGCGTCAGCAGCAACAATAACAACAGCGTAACGGCGAGATGCTCCGCCGCCAGCCCGGCGGTGACGGTCATAAATTCACTGAGAAAGATATTGAACGGCGGCATACCGCCAAGGGCTAATGCGCCGCCGCCGAGCAGCACGGCGGTAAACGGCATCACTTTCAACATGCCGCATACCACATCAATATTGCGGGTGCCGTACTTGAGCAGCACGTTGCCGGAGCCGCAAAACAGCAGGGTTTTCGCGAGGCTGTGATTGAGCGTATGCAGCAGCGCCGCCAGAATGCCGAGCGGGCCGCCAATACCGAGGGCTACGGCCACCAGCCCCATGTTTTCCACGCTGGAGTAGGCCAGCAGCCGTTTCATATCCTGTTGCACCAGAATAAAGAACGCCGCCACGCCGACGGACAGCAGGCCAAAAATCAGCAGCAGCCGGTTCGGGAAGGTGTCGCCAATGGCGTGACAAATAATGATGTAGTAGCGAATCAACACCAGCAGGGCGCAGTTGAGCAGCACCGCTGAAAGCAAGGCGCTGACCGGGCTGGGCGCTTCGCTGTGCGCATCCGGCAGCCAGGCGTGCATCGGAAACAGCCCGGTTTTGGTGCCAAAGCCAATCAGCACAAAGACAAACGCCAGCACCATCAGCGTCGGGTCGAGTTTGCTGCTCTCTTTCAGCACTTCGGTCCAGAAAATGGCGTGGTCTGGCTCAGCCATAAAGCTGGCGGCGTTGGCGTAGACCAGCACCGTGCCGAACAGGCCAAAGGCGACGCCCACGGTACAAATGATGATGTACTTCCAGGCCGCTTCCAGCGATGAGCGCTGGCCGTAGATGCCCACCAGAAACGCCGAACTCAATGTGGTGGCTTCAATCGCTGCCCACATCACAATCAGGTTATTACTGGTCACCACCAACAGCATGGTGAAAAGGAACAGGTGGAAGAAACCATAGTAGTAACAGAGCGTCGGCACGCTGATTTCGCCGTGATCCACTTCATGGCGCATATAGCCAATCGAATAAAGCCCGGTGAGAAAACCGATAATCCCCAGCAGCGACAGAAACAGACCGCTCAGGCTATCAATGTGTAGCCAGCGGCCTGCGGCGAAGATTTCCCCTTCGCGCACCGCGTCGGTCACCGTCCACAGGGCGATAACCAGCAGCAGCGTAATGCCAATCGTATGCACGACGGTCACCAGCCCGCGCGCCGCGTTGCCGCGCAGGCGGCAGGCGAAACACAGCACCGAGACCACCAGCGGCGTCAGCAGTAACAACGTAAACATCAATGCATGACTCATGGTGTTACCCCTTCAGCGCCGTCAGGTTGTTAACGTCCAGCGTGCCGTGGGTGCGCCAGATTTTTCGCGCCAGCAGCACCATCACAATCACCGCAAAAATGGCGTCGGTGGCAATGCCTATCTCCACCAGCTCTGGCGCGCGCCAGGCCAGCAGCGCCAGCACCAGATGCGAGCCGTTCTCCATCAGGCAGTAGCCGAACACCTGGCGCAAAATATTACGCTGGCTGATGATGCACAGCAGCCCGAGCAGGAAGTGCCCGAGCGCGACGGCAAGCGCCGGTTTGAGTTGCGAGACCATCGGCAACTGCACCGGGCGCACCACAAACCAGCACAGCAGCACAATGCCCGCTGCCATCAGCACCAGTGTCGCCGGGCCGAACAGCCGTTCGCCTGCACCGTCCGGGGCCATTTTGCGAAACGCATAACCCATAATCAGCGGCACCAGCAGCACCTTGGTAAAGAAGGCGCTGAACGACCACATCAGCAGTTGTTCAGCCTCCAGCAACTGCGACAGGGTGAAGAAAATAGAAACCAGCACCAGCGATTGTAGGGCGTACAACCAGCAGGAGACGGAGTAGCGTCTGGCGCAGGTGACCAGCAGCGAGGTGAACATCATCAGCCCCGCCAGATTGTTAACGATCAAGGTTCCCGTCATCATCGATTCCTTATCCAAGCCACGCCGCAGCAATCACGCTTGAGCACAGCGACATCACAACAAGAATGACCAGCACCAGTTTCATCGCATAAGGCAGCGGCGCGGCGTTGGCTACCTCTTCGCTCGGCTCACCCGGCACCACGCGCCCGAACCAGTAGATAAACCAGCCGAAGCTGGCGACGGACTCCACCAGCGCCAGAATCATCACCGCCAGCAAAATCGGGTAGTGGTTGGTAAGCGCAAACCCGGCGGCGAACAGCGGGAATTTGCTGAAGAAGCCGTTAAACGGCGGTACGCCGGTGATGGCAAGCGCAGCGACACAAAAGCCGATCCCCGCCAGCGGCAGGGTGCGCATTACCCCGCGCAGGCGCGGCAGCATGCGGGTGCCGCAGCTGTAGCTGAGCGCGCCCGCCACGAGGAAGAACAGACTTTTGGCAAACGCGTGGTTGAAGATGTAAACAATCCCGGCTTTGAAGGCGAGCGGCGAGCCGAAGATGGAGAGCGACAGCGCAAGGAAAATCCACGCCAGTTGCGAGATGGTCGACCACGCCAGCAGCCGTTTCATGTCTTTTTGCGGCAGGTACATCAAAAAACCGTACACCAGCGTCAGCGTTGCCATCGTCACGCCGACCCAGCCAATCACGTGTGGCACGTCACCGCCTGCGGCAATCGACCGGGCGAAAATATACACCCCCACTTTCACCATTGAGGCGGCGTGTAAGTACGCACTCACTGGCGTGGGCGCTTCCATCGCATCCGGCAGCCAGGCCTGTAACGGCAACTGCGCCGATTTGCCCCATGCGGCAAACAGAATGCCGCCATAGACCAGATACGTCGCTGTGCCCTGCAACTGGCTGATGGCGCTGAGCGCAAACGTGCCGGTATTGAGGAACAAGGTCGCTGCTGCCAGATACAAACCCAGCGAACCGACATGGGTGATAAGCAGCGCTTTCATTGCGGAACGCTGGGATTTTTCGCTCTGGTAGTAGCTAATCAGCGCCCACGAACAGCCGCCGGTGATTTCGAAAAACAGCAGTTGCCCGAGCAGCGTGGAAGAGAGCACCAGCCCGGACATTGCGCCGATAAAAATCAGCATAAAAGCGTAGTAGCGGTTGCTGCCGTCATGGGGATGTTCGCGGTTCGCGCGGGTCAGATAACCGGTGGAGTAAAAGACCACCAGCAGGCCAAGAAACACCACCACAAACAGGATCAGCGTACTGATGCTGTCCACCAGCATACCGAACAGCGCCACCTGGCCTGCCGCCAGCAGCGGGATATCCACTGTTTCGCGCCCGGCGGTGTAAAAGCTGAACGCCAGCGACGCCGTTGCCACCGTTGCCAGCAGGGCAAACAGCGTGGCAAGCTGCGGGGCGGTTCGCCGGGGAGTGAGGGAGACGACCAGCGCGCCAATAAAGGGCAGCAGCAGCGTCGTCAGAGCAAGAGTTTCCATAATGTGCCAGTGCTCCTTACAAACCGGTTAGCCAGAGAACATACGACAGCGCAGCCAGACTAAAGCCGAGCCAGGTCAGGTGGTGCGTCAGTAAAAAACGCCCGCGCGCCAACGAGTTTTCCACCAGCGATGCCAGCGCAAACACCACCAGCAGCTTGAGCAGAGTGATAATGAGCGACAGCGCCATTGCGCCAGGCGTGAGCGTGGCGGCGTTGCCAAAGGGGAAGAACAGCGCCAGAAACAGCGAGGCCATCACCACCTGCTTCAGGCCAACCCCCCATTTCACCAGCGCCAAACCCGCGCCGGAATATTCTGTCAGCGGGCCTTCCTGCAACTCCTGCTCGGCTTCTGCCACATCAAACGGGACTTTGCCCATCTCGATAAAACAGGCGAAACCGCAGGCCAGCAACGCCAGCAGCGTTGCCACCGGCGAAATCCAGCCAGCGGAGAGTGTGTTGCTGATGGCGCTGATATTGGTGGAACCCGCCAGCAGAGCCAGCACCAGCAGCGAGAGGATCAGCATCGGCTCAACCAGGATCCCCAGCGTTAATTCGCGGCTGGCGCCAAGCCCGGAAAAGGGGCTGCCGGTATCCAGCCCGGAAAGGGCAAAGAAGAAACGAAACAGGGCGAAGAGATAAATCAGGGTGATCAGATCGCCCGCGCCGGTAAACGGCGAGGTGCGGATAAACAGCGGCAGCGTCATCGCCACCAGCAACATGCTGCTCAGCAGCACCCACGGCATGGCGCGAAACATCAGCCCGGACGACGCGGGCGCGACCGCCTGGCGTTTCAGCAGCTTTTGTAAGTCGCGATAATCCTGCCAAATCCCCGGCCCGCGCCGCGAGTGCATGCGGGCGCGGATTTGCCTGGAGATGCCGGTAAACAGCGGGGTGAGTGCCAGCAGCAGCATTGCCTGGCAGAGGGCAAACAGCCCAAGCGACCACGCAGAAGTCTGTTCGAACATGGT
Source organism: Kosakonia sp. H02 (assembly GCA_030704225.1). Taxonomy (NCBI): domain Bacteria; kingdom Pseudomonadati; phylum Pseudomonadota; class Gammaproteobacteria; order Enterobacterales; family Enterobacteriaceae; genus Kosakonia; species Kosakonia styphnolobii. The sequence continues at coordinate 3,171,569 of CP131915.1, read as the reverse complement.
TATTCCCTCCTCATAGCGCAATCGTCAGCAGCAGGACCACCAGCGCGGCAATCACATACAGGCAATAGAGCCGGAAATCCCCGCTTTGCAGAGCCTGAACCACGCGGGCAGTGCGCTGCGTGGCGCTTACCAACGGGCGAATAATGCGCTCATCCCAGAACGGTTCGGTCCGCGTTGCCGCCTGCGTAATACCGCCAAGGCTGCGTTGTAGCGATGCTGTGGGATCAAGTTGTTGACGTAGCCGATACAGTGGGCCAAACATCACGCGCAGCGGCTGGGTAAAGCTGCCTGCCGACGGTGCCATGCCTTTTTCCCACGCATAACCGCAGGCCCAGGCTTCGCCGCTGCGACGAAACGCGCCCCGGCTCTGGCGCGTGAAGTACCAGAACAGGCCGGGCAGTAGCGGCAACACCAGCAACAACAAGAACACGGTGGACGGGGTAAGCAGCGCTTGCTGCGCATCGCCAGGAATCAGCGTTGCGCCCTGGGTGACGGCAAGTGTCGTGGGCGGCG